>DATCDN010000023.1:0-3379 GCA_036510675.1 Allostellaceae bacterium | reverse complement strand
CGGCGCCATGCACCGTGATGTCCGCGCCGCAATAGAGCGTGACCGCGCGCTCTAAGAGGCTCTGCACCGACGCGTCGCTGGCCTGGCGCTGCCAGCCGACCAGGCCGGTGCCGTCATACTCGATGGTCAGCTTATAGCGGGGCATGGCAAAATCGTGCCGGGCGGCAGCCCATGGCCGCGCAGAAATTCGGCGGCACCCGTCGCGGCGCGGCCCTCGCGTTGCAGGCGCAAGAGGCGCAACGCCCCGTCGCCGCACGCCACGGTCGGCCGCTCGTCGAGCACGGTGCCCGGCGCGCCCGTGCCGGCGACCGGCAGCGCCTCGAGCAGCTTAATGCGCTGGTCCCCTTGCATGAACCAGGTCGGCAGGCGCGGATTGAGCGCGCGCACCAGCCGGTCGATGTCGACGGCGGGGCGGCGCCAGTCGATCGCGCCTTCCTCGCGGCGCAGCTTCTTGGCATAGGTCACGCCCACTTCGGGCTGGGGGCGCGCGGCGATGGCGCCTTCCGCCAGCGCGTCGAGCAACAATGCCGCGCCGCGCCGGCTCAATTCCTCGTGCAAATCGGGCGCGGTGGCGCGGGCGCCGATTGGCACCCTTTCGCTGAGCAGGATCGGCCCGGTATCGAGGCCCGCCGCCATCCGCATGATGGTGACACCCGTCTCGCTGTCGCCGGCGAGGATCGCGCGCTCGATCGGCGCGGCGCCGCGCCAGCGCGGCAGCAGCGAGGCATGGACATTGACGCAGCCGCGACGCGGCGCATCCAGCACCGCTTGCGGCAGGATCAGCCCATAGGCCGCGACCACGGCGACATCGAGGCCCAAGTCGGCGAAGTCCGCCGCGTCGAGCCGTTCGGGCGTGCGCACCGGAATGGCGTGCACCATCGCCAGCGCCGTCACCAGCGACGGCAGCGGCCGGTGTCCCCGGCCACGCGGGCGCGGCGGCTGGGAATAGACAGCGGCGATGTCGTGGCCGGCGTCGATCAGCGCGGCAAGGCTCGGCACCGCGAAATCCGCGGTCCCCATGAAGGCGAGACGGAGCACCATGGCGCGAGATTAGACGATTCGAGACGAAAGGGCAGTTACCGAAGGCACGGCCGTGCGTCCCTCGACTGCTCGCACCGCTGGCGCGGTGCCGCGCGCTCGGGATGAGGTGATGTTTCTCATTGCACTAACCTCATCCCGAGCTGGCGCGAAGCGCCTGTCGAGGGACGCACGATATTTCCCCATCGCGCGGCAGAGTTCTATAATTACGGGATGACGATCGAAGAAGCCGAGCCGTGGCCCTGGCTTAAATCCTATCCGGCGGGCATCGACTGGCATGCCCCGATGCTCGGCCGGCCGATCCACCAATTGCTGTTTGACGCGGTGGCGGCGCATGGCGACCGTCCGTGTCTCGATTTCCTCGGCCGCGCTTATTCCTACCGCGAGATCGGCGAGTCGGTTCGCCGTGCCGCCAAGGGGCTGGCCGCGATCGGCGTCGCCAAGGGCACGCGGGTCGGCCTGCTGCTGCCCAATTCCCCGACCTACGTCATTTCCTATTTCGCCGTCAGCCTGGCGGGCGGCACGGTGGTCAATCTCAACCCGCTTTACGCGGCGCCGGAGATTCGCCGGCTGGTGGCGGATTCCGGCGCGGAGATTCTGATCACCCTCGACGTGAAGCAGCTCTATGCGCTGGCGGCGCCGCTGCTGACGGATGGCACGCTGCGCAAGATCGTGGTTCAGCGCATGCCCGACATTCTGCCGGCGGCCAAGGGCGTGCTCTATCGCCTGTTCAAGCGCGGCGATACCGCCGCCTGGCCACGCGACGGCAAGCATCAGGATTTCCGCGATCTCACCGCCAATGATGGCGCGTTCGCGGCGCCCGCCATCGATCCCGACCGCGACGTCGCGGTGCTGCAATATACCGGCGGCACCACCGGGGTGCCCAAGGGCGCGATGCTGACGCATACCAATCTCTGGGCCAACACCCAGCAATGCCTGACCTGGCTGCAACAAATGCCCGGCGCGATCCAGCGCGTGCTGTGCGTGCTGCCGTTCTTCCATGTCTTCGCCATGACCGGGGCGATGAATATCGGCCTCGCCTGCGGGGCCGAGCTGTTGTTGATGCCGCGCTTCACCATTGGCGATCTGTTCGCGCTGATCCAACGCAAGCGGCCGACCTATCTGCCGGGCGTGCCGACGCTCTATACCGCGATCTACAGCCATCCCAAGGCCAAGAGCATCGATCTCTCGTCGATCCGCATCTGCGTCTCGGGCGGGGCCTCGCTGCCGCTTGAGGTCAAGACCAAGTTCGAGGCGGCGACCGGCTGCAAGCTGATGGAGGGCTATGGGCTTTCGGAAACCGCGCCGGTGCTGACCATCAACCCACTCGATGCGGCGCGTGCCGGCTCGGCCGGGTTGCCGGTGCCGGGCACGATCATCGACATCGTCTCGACGGACGATCCGCTTGCCGTGCTGCGCCAGGGCGAGCGCGGCGAGATTTGCGCGCGCGGGCCCCAGGTGATGCAAGGCTATTGGCACAAGGAAGCGGAGACCGGGACCGCGATGGCGGGCGGGCGCTTTCACACCGGCGATGTCGGCTATCTGGATGAGGACGGCTATCTCTTCATCGTCGATCGCATCAAGGACATTATCATCGCCAGTGGCTACAAGGTCTATCCGCGCCTGATCGAGGAGGCGCTGTACCACCACCCGAAAGTGGCCCAGGCGATTGTCTTCGGTGTGCCCGATGCCTATCGCGGGCAAAGCGTGAAGGCGGTGGTGCAGCCGCGCGCCGGCGAGACCATCACCGAGGCGGAAATTCTCGACTTCCTGCGCGACAAAATTTCGCCGATCGAGCGCCCACGCACCGTCGAATTCCGCGACACCCTGCCGATGACGCCAATCGGCAAGCCCGACAAGAAGGCGCTGTTGGCGGAGGAAACGGCGCGGGCGGCCGCCGTCTAATGTTCGACTTACTTCGAGAGAAGGGTTTTCAGGTCGAATTCCACTCCCATGCGGAGGCGATTCTCAGCGTCGACTTTCCGGAAGTCGCCCAACAGCTAGAGGCGATTTTGATCGGGTCGACCATACCGATCGAAGAAATAGTCGGTTCCGGCGGGGGCGAAACGAAGGGCACGCAACGCCTTCGGCGGGCGCTGCACGATCATGGCTGGCGAAAACACAAGTTTGAGATTCAGCGGACCATCGACGGCGTAGCGCGCGAATCGATTTCTCATGAGGTCGATCACATCGCCCGCTTTGGTCGTGCCCCAGGTGGTGGTGTAGGAGCGGTTTCAGCGGATTAGGCCCGTAGGGCGGCGTAGCCGCCCGGAGGGGCTGATCCGCTGGTTGGTCATCGTGGATCTTCGGTAACGTCTGGTCACGACAACTCAACCTTAGC
>DATCDN010000022.1:0-25592 GCA_036510675.1 Allostellaceae bacterium | reverse complement strand
TAAGGTTGAGTTGTCGTGACCAGACGTTACCGAAGATCCACGATGACCAACCAGCGGATCAGCCCCTCCGGGCGGCTACGCCGCCCTACGGGCCTAATCCGCTGAAACCGCTCCTACACCACCACCTGGGGCACGACCAGAATATTGGTATCGACTGCAATCAATCGCCGCGACCTTCATAGATCAGGTCGCGGACCCGATTCCACGAGGCATCACGAAACGCCGGCTGCAGACCTTTACCTTTGAAACCGGCCCGGCGCAGCTTGAACGGGGTTCCAGTTTTCTTGGTATCGAGCACGACACGATGTAGCCCACGCTCTATCAGCGTCCGAAGCGTGACGCCCTCGCGCGCCGCCAGCTTTTTTGCCTCGCTCAGAAGCCCGTCGGAAATCTCTACCGTGGTCTTCATTCTACCTGCCATCCGCAACGGAATATGGGTGCCCATATCCTAAATCGAAAGGCAGTTTGAAAAAAGGAGGCTTGGCTAGAGTCGGATTCATCCTGATTGAAACGGCGCTTCTTCGTCATTCCCGCGAAAGCGTGGAATCCAAATCCCGCCCCGGCGAAGGCGAAGCCTGGGACGTCACGTCACCAAGAAAAAATCATCGTCCCGGCGTGATCCCCCGGTCAAGCCGGGTCAAGCCGAGGGACCCATGGTGCAACGGCACGATGGATACCGGCGTTCGCCGGTAAGGGAAAAAATGTTTCAATTTGGGTGTATCGGACTCTAAACCGCCAGGAATCGGGTCGCGACGGCGGCGTGCATGGCGATGCCGGTTGCCATCGCATCCTCGTTCAGCATCATGCGGTTGGAGTGGACCGGCGCGATCTGGCCGCTGGCGTCGCGCTCCGTCGGCATCACGCCCAGCACGAACATGCAGCCTGGAATTTTTTGCAGCACATAGGAAAAATCCTCGGCGCCCATCACCGGCGCCGCCATGTCGATAAAGCCTCTTTCGCCCACGACCTCGCGTGCCACCGCGCGGGCGAAATCGACAAAGCCGGCATCGTTGATCGTCACCGGATAGCCGGCCTCGATCGTCACCTCGGCGGTGCAGAGATGCGCGGCGGCGATATTCTCGGCGACGCGCTTGATGTTCTCCCACGCGCTTTGGCGCGCGCCTGGCGAAATGGTGCGCAGCGTCCCTTCAAGCTCGATGGTTTCGGGAATCACATTGTTGGTGGTGCCGGCCGCGACCCGCGCCACCGTCACCACCACCGGGTCGAAGACGCTGTGGCGGCGCGTCACCATGTTCTGTAGCGCGAGGCCGATCTCAAAGCCGACCGGCACCGGGTCGACCGCGTCATGCGGCGCCGAGGCATGGCCGCCGCGCCCCGTCACGACAATGGTCCAGCGATCGGCCGAGGCCATCATCGCGCCCGCCTTGCCGGCCAGGGTTCCGGCGGTGATATTGGGGATGATGTGCATGGCGAAGCAGGCGTCGGCCTCGATCATGCCGTCCTCGATCATATGGCGCGCGCCGTGAAATCCCTCTTCGCCGGGCTGGAACATGAATTTGACCGTGCCGGCGAAATCGTCGCGGTGGCGATGCAAGAGATGCACGGCATGGACCAGCATCGAGGTGTGGGCGTCATGGCCGCAGGCATGCATGCGGCCCGCGACTTCGCTGGAAAACGCCAGGCCGGTATCCTCGGGCATCGGCAGCGCGTCGGTGTCGCCGCGCAGCAGGATGGTCTTGCCCCGGCCCTTGCCCGCCAGCGACACGACCAGTCCGCTGGTCGATTTGCCGCGCGCAATCTGCACGTCGAGGCCCTTCAACTGCTCCTCGACGATTCCCGCCGTGATCGGATTTTGTAGCCCGAGTTCCGGCTGGGCGTGAATGCGGCGGCGCAGCGCCACCGCTTGCGGCAGCATGGCCTTGGCCTCGGCGAGAAGCGCGGCGGAATCGAGATTGCTGGACATAAGTCACCTCCCGGGAACCAAGGGCGCGTTGGCATGAACATAGACCGCGCGGCGGCTTTCCGCACGCTCGGAGACGGGACGATAGAGCTGTTTGGTGGCCTCGATCATCACCACGCCGCCGAAGCGATTGAACCAGCGCTGGCCCACCCGCTCCAACGCGCCGGCGGAGCGCATCAGCATCCGCGAGCGGGTCGCGGGCGGCACGAACAGCGCGGCATCGCTGCGCTCCGGCGTGAATTGGGCCTCGCGCAACAGGCGCGACAATTGCGCGTGGGAATAGGGGTTGCCCTGGCCGAACGGTGTGCCGGAATTGACGGCCCACAGGCCGCGCCGGTTCGGCACCAGCACCAGAAGACGCCCGCCGCCCGCCAGCACCCGCCATACTTCATTCAACAACGCGCGGCTGCGCTCGCTGAATTCGAGGCCATGCACCAGCAGCACGCGGTCGATCGAATAATCCTGGAGCGGCAATTCGCCTTCATCGCACAGCGCCACCAGATTTCGCTCGCCCGCCGGCCAAGCCAGCACGCCTTGGCTAGCCGGCATCAGCGCGAAGGCGCGCTCCGCCTCGCCCAGGAACGGCCGCAGATAGGGCGTGGCATAGCCCAGCCCCAGCACCCGCATGCCGGTGACATCCGGCCAGATCTGGCGAATGCGCGCGCGCAATTGCCGCCGCGCCACCTGGCCGAGGCGTCCCTGATAAAAATCGCGCAGATCGACGACATCGCCGAACATGGTTTGAGTGTAGCATGCGCCGCCGCGAAGAATTAGGGTACGCGCATCGAGGAGAAACCATGACCGAATTGATCGTCCGACAGATTCCGGTGCTGCGCGACAATTACGTCTATCTGATCCGCGATCCCGACACCGCGGCGACCGGCGCGGTCGATCCTTCCGTGGCCGGTCCGGTGCTCGACGCGCTGAAAGAGACGGGCTGGCAGCTCACCCATATCCTCAACACCCATCACCATGCCGACCATACCGGCGGCAATCTCGAATTGAAGGCGGCGACCGGCTGCACCATCGTCGGGCCGCGCGCCGACCGCGACCGCATCCCCGGCATCGATATCGCGGTCGGCGACGGCGACACCTATCGCTTCGGCGATCGCGAAGCGCTTGTGTTCGATGTCCCGGGTCACACCAGGGGCCACAATGCCTATTGGTTCGCCGATTCGCGCGCCCTGTTCTGCGGCGACACGCTGTTCATCATGGGCTGCGGGCGCCTGTTCGAGGGCACGCCGGCGCAGATGTGGAACTCGCTCGGCAAGTTCAAGCGCCTGCCGCCCGACACGCGGATTTATTGCGCGCATGAATACACCCAGAACAATGCGCGCTTCGCCCTGACGGTCGAGCCGGGCAATGCCGATTTGCGCGCGCGGGCGAAGCGGATCGACGAGATGCGCGCCAACAATCTGCCGACCGTGCCGGGCACGCTGGCGGAGGAGCTGTTGACCAATCCGTTCTTGCGTGCCGATCAGCCGGCGTTGCAGGAATTGGCGGGAACGGTTGGCGACCCGGTCGCCACGCTCGCCGAGATCCGCCATCGCAAGGACAATTTCTAGAGGAGCCGTCATGATGAAATTGCGTTTCGCCGCCGCCTCGCCGTTCGTGCGCAAGGTGGTAGTGGTGTCGCTCGAAACCGGATTGAGCGAGCGGATCGAGCGCGTCTCGACCTCGGTCTCGCCGGTGAAGCCCAATGAGGATGTGGCCCGCGAGAACCCGCTGGTGAAGGTGCCGTCGCTGACCATGGATGATAGCACCGTGCTCTATGATTCGCCGGTGATTTGCGAATATCTCGATACGCTGCACGACGGGGCGAAGCTGTTTCCCGCGGCCGGCCCGGCGCGCTGGACGGCGCTGCGCCAGCAGGCGCTGGCCGATGGCTTGATGGAGGCGGCGATCCTGGTGCGCTACGAAAATCTGCGCCCCGAAAACATGCGCTGGCAGGATTGGGTCGAATCCCAGATGCGGCGCGTGCGCGGCGCGCTGGCCGCGCTGGAGATCGAGTGCGAGGCCGGTGCCCTGGCCGCGCCGCTGACCATCGGCCACGTCACGGTCGGCTGCGCGCTTGGCTATCTCGACTTCCGCTTCGCCTCCGAGGGCTGGCGGATGCGGCACCGCCAGCTCGCCGCCTGGTTCGAGGAATTCGGCAAGCGCAAATCGATGCAGCTCACGGTGCCGCGCGACGCCTGATGCGGGACGCCGAGGCGATCATCGCGGCGCTCGGCCTCGGGCCACACCCGGAAGGCGGCTGGTATCGCGAGACCCATCGCGACGCGGCGCCGCCGGGCACCCGCGCCGCCGTCACCGCGATCTATTACCTGCTGCGGGACGGCGAGCGCTCGCATTGGCATCGCATCGATGCGACGGAGATCTGGCACTGGTATGCCGGCGCCGCGCTGGAACTCGGTATCGGCGCCGAACGGGTGCGGCTGGGCAGCGATCTCGCGGCCGGCGAGCGCCCGCAGGCGGTGGTGCCGCCGCATGCCTGGCAATCGGCACGCAGCCTCGGCGCGTGGACGCTGGTCGGCTGCACCGTCGCGCCGGCCTTCGACTTCGCCGGCTTCGAGTTGGCGCCGCCAGGATGGGAACCGCGGCCCCCACCCTAACCCTCCCCCGCAAGCGGGGGAGGGAAGACAATGCACAGCGTTGGCGGGTGGGAGCCTTTCAAGGGAGATGGTCGAATGATTAAGTACGAACTCACAGGCAAGACCGCGCTGGTGACCGGGGCGGCATCGGGTATCGGCTTCGCCACCGCGACCATCCTGGCGCGATCGGGCGCGACGGTGGCGCTGAATTTCCTGCCCGACGATCCGCGCGGCATGGAGGCGGTGGACAAGCTGAAGGCCGAGGGGCTGAAGATCATCCCGGCGCCGGGGCATGTCGGCGAGGCCGATTCGGCGGTGGCGATGATCGGCCGCGCCATCGACCAGCTCGGCGGGCTCCATCTCCTCGTCAACAATGCCGGCACGCCGGGCGTGCGCCAGACCGTCGATATGTCGCGGCTCGACCTCGTCACCGAGGAATTATGGGCGACGATTCTCGCCACCAACTTGCTCGGCCCATTCCGTTGCAGCAAGGCGGCGGCGCCGGCGCTGAAGGCGGCGCGAGGCGCCATCGTCAATACCGCGTCGATCGCCGGCACCGGCTCGGGCGGCAGCTCGATGCCCTATGGCGCCAGCAAGGCGGCGCTGGTGAATCTGACCAAGAATCTGGCGCGCGGGCTCGCGCCCGAGGTGCGCGTCAACGCGGTGGCACCCGGCGGCGTCGATAGTTCATGGCAGATCGAGTGGACGCCGGAACAGCGTAAAGGCTCGATCGATCGATCGTTGTTGAAGAAACGCGCCGATCCGCTGGAGATCGGCGACCTGATCGTCTATCTGGGCTTTGGTGCCACGATGGTCACCGGCCAGACGGTGATCTGCGACGCTGGGCTGACGGTATAGGAAGTCGTCAGTCGTCAGTCGTCAGTTGTCAGTTGTCAGTTGAAAAAACTGATGACTGAAAACTGATGACTGAAAACTGATAACTGATAACTGATAACTGAAAACTGATAACTGAAAACTGAAACCTAATTCAGCCGCCGCGACAGATCCGCGATGGCATCATCAACCAGGGTGCCCTTGCGGGCGGCGCTGAGATCGTCGGCGAGGATGCGGCGCACGGCGGCGATCGCGACATCGACGGCCTGGTTGCGCACCTCGGCAATGGCCTTGGTCTCGGCCATCGCGATTTTCTCCAGCGCCTGTTTCTGGCGGCGCTCCAGCGCCAGCGCCAGGTCGCGCTCCGCCTGCTGGGCCACGCGCTGGGCCTCGATCTTGGCCTGCGCCACGATGCCCTCGGCCTCGACCAGCGCAGCGCGCTGTTTTTGCTGAAATTCCGCGAGCGTGCGGCGCGCCTCGTCGCGCAGCCGGGCCGCCTCGTCGAGGTCCGCCTTGATCTTCGCGGTGCGCGTGTCGAGCGTCTTGGTGATGATCGGCGTGACTTTCCAGACCAGCACGGCGAGCGCGATCAGGAACGCGATCAGCACCCAAAATTCGGATTGGTGCAGAATTTCCATCAGCCGCGCTCCGCCGCCGCGCGCTCGACGGCGGCGCCGAGGCGGCGGTCGTCGATGGTCTCGCCGGTCAGCCGGCCAACCGCGACCCGCGCCACCTCGGCGGCGACGGTCCGCAGATCGGCGAGCGCCGCGCTGGCGGCGTCGGCGATGCGCTTCTCGGCGATCGCGGTCTGGGCCGCCAGCTTGTCGCCGAGGACTTTTTGCCGCGCCGCCGCGGCCGCGGCCAGCGTCTCGGTGGTTTCCTTCAGCGTCGCCTGCGCCGCCTGACGCGCGCCGGCCAGCGCGCGCTCATAGGCGGCGATCACCGCCTCGGCCTCGGCCTTCATCGCACCGGCCTTTTCGAGATCGCCATCGATCTTGTTGCGGCGCGCGAGGATGATGCCGCCAACCTTCGGCAGCGCGATACGCGACATCAGCACATAGAGGATGACGAACGTGATCGCCAGCCAGATGAGCTGCGGCGGGAAGGTGGCGTAGTCGAGTTGCGGCATGGTCCGCCCGATCGGCGCTTGAGCTGCCGCGGATCAGAATACGAACAGGATGAGGAAGGCGATGGCGAGGCCGAACAGCCCGGTCGCTTCCGCCAGCGCGAAGCCGAGGAAGGCGAACGGCGTCACCTGGGCCGCCGGGTTGCGCGCCAGCGCCCCGATCAGCGCGGCAAACACATTGCCGATGCCAATACCGGCGCCCACCAGCGCGATACAGGCGAGGCCGGCGCCGATCATTTTGGCCGCTTGAAGATCCATGATGGGTCCTTTGCTTGGAGAGGGTCAGTGAAGGTGAATGGCGTCGTTCAGATAGAGACAGGTCAGGATGGCGAAGACATACGCCTGCAGCAGCGCGACCAGAAGCTCAAGGAACATGAGCGCCACATCGATCATGACCGGCAGCAGGCCGGGGATCAGATAGTACGCGCCGAGCGGCGCCACGAAGCTGGCGAAGATCACCAGCATGGTGTGGCCGGCCATCATGTTCGCGAATAGCCGGATCGCCAGGGTGAAGGGGCGGATGAAATAGGACAGCACCTCGATCGGCACCAGCAGCAGCAGCAAGACCTTGGGCACGCCATGCGGCACGAAGAAGGTCAGAAAATGGAAGCCGTGCCGCGCGAGGCCGATGAAGGTGACGCCGACGAAAATGACGAACGCCATGCCGAAGGTGACGATGATATGGCTGGTAAAGGTGAAGCTGTAGGGCACCAGGCCCAAGAGATTGCCCAGCAGTACGAACATGAAGAGGGTGAAGACGAAGGGGAAATAGCGCTGCCCTTCGGAGCCGATATTGTCGTCGATCAGCGATTTGGCGACGAACTCATAGAGCATCTCGGGTACCGACTGCCAGCGCCCGGGCACCAGCGCCGCCTTGCGCGTCGCCACCAGCATCAGCACGGTCAAGAGGACGCCCGCGATCACCATCAGCAGCGCCGAATTGGTGAAGGAGGCATCGATGCCGCCGATGTGAATCGGTATCAGCCGGTCGATGGTGAATTGTGCGAGGGGATTTTCTTTTGCCACCACTCTCAGTCCTCGTCGTCCGCGTCGAACCCCGCCCCCGGCGCCGGCGGCGCGGCGCGCTGCCGATAACCGATCGCCATGCCCATGCCGGAGATGGTCCGGTAGACATTGACCAAACCCGCCGCGATGCCGAGGAAGAACAGGATAATCATCCCCCAGGGCCGCGTGCCCAACCAGCGATCGAGTGCCCAGCCGATTCCGGCACCGATCACCACCGCCACCACCAACTCGACACCGATGCGCAGCGCCAAGCCGAGCGCGTTCTGGCTGTCGCGGCTCAGAGTAGCGCGCCGCGCCGTCGAACCGCCGTCGCGCCCCTGTCGCGCCTTCTCAAGTCCCTTGCCCAGGTCCCGCAAAGAGGCAAGCGGGTCGCGTTCATCCATCGGCGAACCGTCCGCATCGTGGCATTGACGTAACGCGTACCGGCCACCCCGGCGCCGGAACGGCGCGCACCATAAGTGGCGCCCCCCGGAAGGTCAAGCGACGCAAGGTCGCGGGCGGGTGCCGTCACGCGGCATGGGTACGCGGTCGGGCACCCGGCTCCTGCCGAGGCATCGCCGGGGTCGCGGGCGGCTGCGGCGGCGGCAGCGCCATGGCATTGTGCTGGGCCACTAACAGCGCCTTTTCGGTCTCCGGCAGGGTCGGCACATCGGCGCGCGGCGGCAGGGTGAAATTGAACGCGGCGGTGAGATCGCCGGTGACGGCGCGGCGCCACGGGGAGAGATTCGGCACCTCGACCCCGAATCGCGTCTCCAGAAGCCGCAGGGTCGAGGTATGGTCGAACGTGTCGCCGCACACGAAACCGCCCCTGCTCCAGGGCGAAATCACCAGGCACGGCACCCGGAAGCCGAGCCCGACCGGCAGGCCGCCGGCATATTCCCCCGCCGTGCCGGGTGGTGGGGTCGGTGGCACCACATGATCGAACTGGCCGTCATTCTCGTCGTAATTGAGAATGAGCGCGGTGCGCGCCCATAATTTCGGGTTGGACCACAGCGCCGCCAGTATCTGGGCGGTATGATCCTCGCCGGCCGCCGGCAGGTAATCGGGATGCTCGGAGGCAAAGGAGGGCGGCACCACCCAGCTGACCTGCGGGATGTTGCCGGTCTGCAAATCCCACAGGAACTCATAGAACGGCCGGTCGAGCCGCCCGTTGCGATAGAGCGGCGAGCCGGGGGCCGCCGCCTTGAAGCTGGCGAGGAACCGCACGACGTTGCAGTAGTAATCGTCGATGTCGTGGTAGATGCGCCAGGAAATGCCGGCGCGCTCCAGCCGTTCGGGATAGGTCTCCCAGCGAAAATCGCGGGGCGTATTGTCGAGCGCGGGCCCGCCCTGCCGGCCATCGGGATCGATCGTTCCGGTCATCAGATAATAGCGATTAGGATGCGTCGGCCCCAGCACCGAGGCATGATAGCCATCGCAAATGGTGAACGCGTCGGCGAGCGCGTAATAGAACGGCAGATCGGCGCGGCTGAGATACCCCATGGTCATCGGCGCATGCGCGCCATCGACCGCGCGGTGCGCGTCGATCCAGCGATCCATGCGGCCGCCGTTCCAGGCGGCATGCTGGCCCCGCCAGCTATGATCCGTCGCCTGCAGCCGCTGGGCGTTGGTGCGCCTGGTGTCGAGATGGAATGGCAGCACCAGCCGGTGGGCCGCCGCATCGTCCTGATCGAAGACCGGCCGCCCGCCGGGCAGGCGAAGCGCCGCGCCGTCATCGAAGCCGCGCACCCCGGCAAGCGTGCCGAAATAATGATCGAACGAGCGATTTTCCTTGGTCAGGATGATGAAATGATCGATGTCGCGAAGGCTGCCCTGGGCCGCACCGGCGGGTCGCGCACGCAGGTCCAGCAACGCGGCGCCGGCGAGCGCGGCGCCGCCCTGCAAAAACCGCCGACGCGGAAGTTCGATCATACGGCCATCCCCCGATCGCGATGATGAGGGTTTAGCGCAACATCAATGACGATGGCATGAAGAAAAACTCGGGCGGCGCCTATTCCCTTATCGTCATTGCCGGGCTTGACCCGGCAATCCAAGGCGGTTCACGGATAATTCCGTCGCTTGCTTTGGACCCCCGGGTCAAGCCCTGGTCAAGCCCGGGGGTGACGAGAAAAGGAATTTGTCGCTACTCCGCCGCCTCGAGGGTAACGATCGACGATTCGTAATTGCCCGTGCCCATGGTGCCGTCGGCGAAGATGCCGCGCTCGGCGATCCACTCGAACGATTCCTCGAACACCTCCTTGGTATAGGGCTCGAAGACGATCCGCTCGCCCGGGCCCCAGCGCCTTGGGTCCATCTGGTCGTGGAAGCGGGCCGGGAACTCGTTCCGGTAATAATGCGTATAGAGTTCGGGGCGCAGGTCAATGTCGCGCTGGGTGCGGCGCAGGGCCTTGAAATATTTGCGCACATCCTCGGGATCGGGATCGCCGGTGATCATCGAAGCCATCATGAACGTGGTATCGATGATTTTGCGGAAGCCGAGCTGTTCGAGGAAGTAATAGGGGCCGCTGAACACCGAGACCGCGGGCGCGGTGCCGTCGATCAGCCGTTCCATCCGGCTGAACAGCAGCCCGTCGGAGAACACCAGCTTGATGTCGGCGAGCGGCATATATTGCTCAAGCGCCTGGATGGTCGAATAGTGGCTGCCCGATTGATAGCCGACCGAAATCGGCACGCCGGCGAGATCGGCGGGGGTCTTGATCGGGCTATCGGCCGGCACGAACAGGCCAGCGGTCGACACCGAATAGGCGTCGGCGAACAGCTTGCCGTGACCCGTCGAGGCCGCCACGTTCACCGTCCAGTGGCAGGCGCCGCTGACGTCGCAGGTGCGGCCCGCCTCGAAGGTCTGATAGGCGCCGACCTTGTCGCCCAGATCGTGCTTCGACTTGCCGGCCTGCTGCGGGATCACGTCGCGGAATTCATAGTCGAGGCCCTCGTCGCGAAAATAGCCCTTCTCCTCGGCGACCCATTCATGCAGACGCATATGCGGGGCGATGATGAATTTGCTCATGGTTCCTCCTTATCCTTTCACGATTCTGGGGATGGGTTGGTCATCGCGCCGTTCCGCGACGCGGCGGGCGCGAATCATTTTGACATGGTCATCCATCAGGCGGCGGGCGGCACCGGCGTCGCGCGCCTCGAACAGATCGACGAGCTGGCGGTGCGCCTCCTGAATGTGCAGCGCGACATTCCGCGTCAGCGTCAGATTGCGGCGCGGATGCGAGATGTGCTGTAGCGACATGAGCTGAATCAGCAGCACGCGGTTGTGCGATGCCTCGGCGACGGCGATGTGAAACTGCTCGCAGGCGCGGGTGTAACTGTCGTGATCGTCGATCACCGCCGCGCCCTCTTCCAACAGCCGCCGCAGCTTGGCGAGATCGGCGGCGGTGGCGTTTTCGGCCGCGAGTTCCGCCGCCAGCGTCTCGATGGCGCGCTGCGCGTCCATAATTTCCTGCACGGTGGCGCCCGCAAGATCGAGCTGCACCGCCAGCGCGTTCGCGAACAACCGCGGATTGCCGTGCGCCACCCGCGCACCGCCGCCGGCGCCAACCTTGATCTCGACGACGCCCAGCGCCTCGAGCGTCCGCAGCGCATCGCGCGCGACGATGCGGCTGAGGCCCAGCCGCTTCGCTATGTCCTTTTCGCCGCCCAGGAAATCGCCCGGCTTTAGTCGTTTTTCGTTGAGCGCCTCGCGCACTTCGACGACGATCTGCGCCGACAGGGTCGCGGCGCGGCCAGCGGGCGCGATACGGCGCTCGCCCGGCTCGGAACCGAATAGCGGATGTACACTCATAAGGCGACCTTATCGCAATCCGCATCGATAGTAAAGATGCTATCTTTATGCGATTTGCCGCTCAACGCGCTGGCGTTACCGATTTGATATAGGTCGCGATTGCGCGCCGGTCGGCCTCGGTGAGCTTGGCGGTGCCGTCGATTACCTCCGACATTGGCTGGCCGACGAAATCGCCATTGGGCTTCATGCCATTCGCCAGCACCGTCGCGACATCGTCCAGCGACCATTTGCCGATGCCGTGGTCGCGATCCTCGGTGAGGTTCGGCGCGACTTTGTCGCTGCCCTCGACTGGCGCTCCGGCGAAACGCCGCTCGTTCTCCAAGCCGCCCAGCAGGTCGCGCGGCGTGTGGCATTCGCCGCAATGCGCGACCGCGTTGGCGAGATAGGCGCCGCGATTCCACGTCGCGCTTCGCGCCGGATCGGGCCGTGACGGCCCAGGGGTGAATTCGAGCGTGCGCCAGATCGCCATCGCGGGACGCGGGACTGCACTGTCGTCGGCTCGATTCTGTCGCGGCATCGCGGGCCGCGTGAGGAGATAGGCCCGGATGTCCAGCAGATCGCGATCGCTCATGCCCGTGAAGGACGGAAAGGGAAATGCCGGAAAATAATAGTCGCCGTCGGGCGACACGCCGTCGCGCAGGGCGTGGATGAAATCGGCATCGCTCCAGGCACCGATGCCATGCACCGGATCGGGCGTGATGTTGCGCGTATAGAAGGTGCCGAACGCGGTCTTGAGCGCGCGGCCGCCGGCGAGCGGCGCCGCCTTGTCGGCGGTGTGGCAGCCCGCGCAGTTCGCGGCGGCAAAGAGATATTCGCCGCGGGTCACCGATGCCGGAGCGGTCAGGGCGGCGGCCGATCGCGGATGCGGATAGGGCACGCAGCTCGCCAGCAGGGTGAGCGCGGCCATGCCACTCACCATGGCGGCGGCGACGCGTCGGGAAGATATCATCATGCAGGTAACGCGCGGCGCCACGCGCGCGGAAGTCACATCCAGTTGATTTCGCGGATTCGTGATCGCACCCTACCCTCGATCGACCCGATGCAAATCTCCGCCTTCATTCCGCATGCTTTCCTCGCCGCCGTTCCAGCGGCGATGCTCGCCGGCGGCTCGCCCTGGCTGATCGTGCCGGCGATACCGCTGGTGTTCGTGGCACTGGACGCGGCGTGCGGAAAAGCGACCGGAAACGATGCCCCCGCCGCCGCCGGGCGACTGGCGCATCTGCCGCTATGGCTGTTCGTGCCGGCGCAAATCGCGCTGATCGCGTGGTGTGTCGGGGACAGCGCGCGCCTGCCGGTGATTGATGCGGTGGGGTTGGGCACGGCCTGCGGCATCGTCCTCGGCATTTTCGGCATGCTGGCGGCCCATGAGCTGATTCACAGCCGTCGCCGGATCGAGCGATGGCTCGGCGTCGCCGCGCTCGCCACGCTGTTCTATGCGCATTTCCGCCGCGCCCACATCCAAGGCCATCATCGCCATGCCGGCACCGAAGAGAACGACGCTGACCCGGCGCGACGAAAGCGGCTATCGCTTCGCGCTGCGTTCGGCGGCGCGCCAGTTCGATTTCGCGATAAGGATCGGCGGCCGGATCGCGCCGCGCGAGGTCGCTGGCTATCTCGCTGGTGCGGCAGCGATGCTGGGCATTGCCGCGCTGGCCGGCGGCGGGCACGCGGTGCTGTGCTGGCTGGTGATGGCCATGGTCGCGATCTTCATCCTCGAGCTGTTCAATTATGTCGTCCATTACGGGCTGGCGCGGCGGGTACGCGACGGCGCGATCGAACCCTTCGGCCGCGTCCATGCCTGGAACGTGGCGCACCGATTCAGCAATTGGGCGCTGTTGAATGGTGGGCGTCATTCCGATCACCATCGCGCGCCAACGGAGCCCTATCCGCGCCTGCGGCACGACGCAGCCGCGCCCACCCTGCCCCATGGGTTCGGAATCATCATGTGCCTGGCGCTGGTGCCGCCATTGTGGCGGCGGGTGATGAACCCGCGCGCCGATTATTGGATGGCGCGCGACTAAGCCTCGCGGCCGAGCGTCTCCATCAACTCCGTCCATTCGCGCTTGGAGAGGCCGCTTTCGGCTTGGCTCACCGCCTCGCCCGCGAGCAGGCGTTTCACCACCGCCAGGCCCTTTTGCGAGATATGCGCGCCGCCCATGCGGTATTGATAGAACGCCTCGGCGGTCATCGGGACCCAGCGCTCCATCATGCCGAGCATCGCCTGGGCATAGACGCGGATTTCATATTGCGCATGGGCATCGGCGCGCAAGGCGAGGAAGTTCATCAGATTGAACAGGTCGGTCTTCCAATACCATTGCGTATAAAAATTCAGCGACAGATTCATCCGCGCCAATTCGCGCGCGAGACCCTGGCGGTGGCCGTCGGCGATGCCGCCGCCCTCATCCTCGTTCAGCATCGCGGCATAGGAGGCATAGACGCGCTCGGCATCGTCGCGCAGCAGCGAAAGCACATGCGCCGCCTCCGCGCCGTCGAGCAGATCGCCGCGCCCCTGCCGGTTGCTCTTGGATTGCGCCGCGAGCTGTTCCGGCGCCGGAATGTAGAATTCCTTGTCGAGAATCGAATAGCGCGCCGAATATTCGTTCACGTTGGCGGTGCGATGGCGGATCCATTGCCGCGCCACGAAGATCGGCAGCTTCACATGGAACTTGATCTCGCACATCTCGAACGGCGTGGTGTGGCGATGGCGCATCAGATACTGGATCAGGCCGCGATCCTCGCTGATCCGCTTGGTGCCCCGGCCATAGGAGACGCGCGCCGCCTGCACCACCGCCGCATCGTCGCCCATGTAGTCGATGACGCGGACGAAGCCGTGATCCAGCACCGGCACCGGCTGATAGAGAATATCTTCGAGCGCCGGGACGGTGGCGCGGCGGGTGGGCTGAGTCGCGGCGCGATGCCGGTCGATCTCGGCGAGCTGTTCGGGGGTCAGCGGCATGAACGGACTCTAATCATGAGTCGCCGGCGTACTCAAACAGGGACTCGTCCACTCGCATTTTGGCGGGGATCGTGATAATTCACAGACACGATTTGGAGAATAACCATGTCCGCCAAGGTGGCTGACGATCCGATCCTAAGACGCGTTCGCGTCGCCCTCCAACAAATGTATGGCGACCGCATCGAGCGGATCGTGTTGTTCGGCTCACGGGCGCGCGGCGATTCCAATGAGGATTCGGATTATGACCTCGCCGTATTCCTGAAGGACATGGACAATCGCTGGCGGGAAATCAAACGCCTTGCGACGCTCCAAACAGATTTCCTCGCCGAGGATGGGGCCTTCATCGATGCCAAACCCTACCGCGCGGGCGCCTATCGGGACCGTACCACCCTGATGCATGAAATCCGTCAGGACGGCGTCGATTTGTGACCCCCGAAGCGAAGCAACATATCGATAAAGCGCGCGAATGCTTGACGCACGCCAAGACAATCCTCGCGGCCGGCATCGGCGAGGATGCGGGACAGAACGCTTATCTCGCCGGGCTTCATGCCGCCAAGGCTGTGATTTTCGAAAGAACACGTAAAGTCGCCAAGACCCATCGCGGCGTGCGAACACTATTTTCAGAGTTGGCCAAGGACGATGCGATACTCGGCCAATTCACGGCGTTTCTCGCCGAGGCCTATGTTCTGAAGTCGATCGCGGATTATGAAGTAGGGCCGGACGCGATCGTCTCGCTGGATGAAGCGAGCAGCGCCATCGAACAGGCGGTGAAGTTTGTCGATTGCATCGCCGAAAGCTTGGGTTAATCCCTCCGCGCCATTGCGATTACCCCGAAATGTCTTATATTTGATTCGTCGGGCAACCGACTATGGCGATAAACCGCGCATGGCATAAGCGTTGCGGACCCGGGGGCGGTACCCGGCGCCTCCACCATCTCTAGGGGGGCGAAACAGGATCGACGCGCGTGGTAAAGATGCGATCTTCGCTCGGCATGATACCGCCGCTATCGGGTCACACCTTAGGTGCGAACGACAATTTCGCTCCTGCTGAGGCAGTTGCGGCCTAATTTCCCCAACGGGAATAGGGCTTAACTCTTAGCGCGGTCCGGAGGGCACCGGGCAACAGAAGCCCTCCAATTCATTGCCAACCGCCGGCAACGGCGGCCATAATGGCGAGAAAATAAAACCGAGGAAGCCGACGACGTGAAAGCTCCGATGTGAAAGATCTATTGCGATACGACCAGATGGTTGAGACCGCCATGCGCGGTGTGGTTCGCGAGGCTTTAGCCCGCGCCGTGACGCATGGTCTTCCTGGCGCCCACCATTTCTATGTCACCTTCAAAACCCAGGCGCCCGGCGTGCTGCTGGCCCCGCATCTCGCCGCGAAATATCCCGACGAGATGACGATCGTGCTGGAGCACCAATTCTGGGACCTTGAGGTGCGCGACGACGGGTTCGCCGTCACCTTGAGCTTCAACAACCGGCCGGAGCGGATCGGCATTCCGTGGCCGGCGATCGCCGCCTTCGCCGACCCGTCGGTGAAGTTCGGCCTACAGTTTCCGGGGTCCGCCGAGGCCGAGGCGGCGCCATCCACCAGCCCGATTTCCGCCAAGCTGGAGGTCGCGAAACAGAAGACTGCCGACAAACAGGCGGAACTGCCGCTGGCGAAAACGATCGGCAAGCCGGCCGCCAAGCCTGTCAGCAAGGCGGGCGAAGTGGTGGCGCTGGACGCATTCCGGAAAAAGTAGCCGGCGCTGACGCTTGACGCCATCTGGGGTTCTGGTATGCCCGCCTGATGGCTGATTCTTCCTTCCACGATCTATTCGATCTCGGCGCCGACACGACGCCCTATCGCCAATTGTCGAGCGACCATGTCGCGACCGCTACGTTCGCCGGCGCGCCGATGGTGACCGTCGCGCCCGCGGCGCTGACCCTGCTCGCCGCCGAGGCGTATCGCGACTGCCAGCACTTGCTGCGCCCCGGCCATTTGCAGCAATTGCGCAACATCCTCGACGATGCCGAGGCCTCGGACAATGACCGGTTCGTCGCGCTCGATCTCTTAAAGAACGCCAACGTCGCGGCCGGCCGCGTGCTGCCGATGTGCCAGGATACCGGCACCGCCATCGTCATGGGCAAGAAAGGCCAACGCGTCTGGACCGGCGGCGGCGACGAGGCGGCGCTGGCGGCCGGCATTCGCCGCACCTACACCGAGACCAATCTGCGCTACAGCCAGGTGGCGCCGCTGTCGCTCTATGACGAGGTCAACACCGGCGACAATCTGCCGGCGCAAATCGACCTCTATGCCACCGAGGGCGATCAGTACAAATTCCTGTTCGTCGCCAAGGGCGGCGGCTCGGCCAACAAGAGCTATCTCTTTCAGCAGACGAAGGCGGTACTGAACCCGACCGCGCTGATCAAATTCCTCGACGAGAAGATCAAGACGCTGGGCACCGCCGCCTGCCCGCCCTATCACCTCGCCATCGTCATCGGTGGCACCTCGGCCGAGATGAACCTGAAGACGGTGAAGCTGGCGAGCTGCCGCTATCTCGACGGGCTGCCAACGCAAGGCAACAAGTTCGGCCAGGCGTTCCGCGACCGCGATTTCGAGCTGGAAGTCCTGGCACTGACCCGCAACAACGGCATCGGCGCGCAATTTGGCGGCAAATATTTCTGCCACGACGTTCGCGTGATCCGCCTGCCGCGCCACGGCGCCAGCCTGCCGATCGGCATCGGCGTCTCGTGCGCCGCCGACCGGCAGATCCTCGGCAAGATCGACGCGCATGGCATCTTCCTCGAGGAACTCGAGACCAACCCGGCGCGTTTTCTGCCCGAGATCGACGAGGCGCGGCTCGGCGCCGACGTCGTCAACATCGACCTCACCCGCCCGATGAGCGAGATCCGCCGCACCCTGTCGCGCTATCCGATCAAGACCCGCCTGTCGCTGACCGGGCCGCTGGTGGTGGCGCGAGACATCGCCCATGCCAAGCTGAAGGAGGCGCTCGATCGCGGTGAGCCGTTGCCGCAATATTTCCGCGACCACGCCGTCTATTATGCCGGGCCGGCCAAGACGCCGGCCGGCTACGCCTCCGGCTCGTTCGGGCCGACCACGGCGGGGCGGATGGATTCCTATGTCGATCAGTTCATGGCGGCGGGTGGCAGCTTCATCAGCCTCGCCAAGGGCAATCGCGGCGCCGACGTGCGCGACGCCTGCCGCAAGCATGGCGGTTTCTATCTCGGCTCGATTGGCGGCCCGGCGGCGCGGCTGGCACAGGACTGCATCACCAAGGTCGAGACCCTGGCCTATCCCGAATTGGGCATGGAGGCGATCTGGCGCATCGAGGTGAAGGATTTCCCCGCCTTTATCGTCATCGACGACAAGGGCAATGATTTCTTCGCCAAGCTGATGTGACGATGGCCGCGAAACCCCGCGCCGCGACCGATCCGCTGGCCGAGTTCATCCGCGATCAACTGCATGATTGGGCGCCGGTGACGGCGCGCCGCCTGTTCGGCGGCTGGGGCATTTATAACGGCCCGGTGATGTTCGCTCTGATCGCGCGGGACACGATCTATTTTCGCGTCGATGACCGGAATCGCGGGGACTACGAAATAGCTGGGGGCGCCAAACCGTTCACTTATGAGATGCCCAGCGGCAAGATCATCGAAATGGCCTATTGCGAGGTGCCGGCCGACACCCTCGACGACACGGAGGCGCTGGGCCAATGGGCCGGCGCGGCGCACGCGGCCGCGCTTCGGGCCAAGGCGGCCAAAACCCCGCGCGCCAAGCGGCGCGGTAAGTAGCCGGCATGGCGGAAGCGGTCGATCTCGCGGCGCTGTGCCTCGGCAATAAGGGCGCCTGGGACGGGTTCGTGCGGCGCTATGCCGGGCTGATCGTGTCGGCGGTGCGCGGCGTGGCGCGCGAGCATGGCGATATCGAGGATCTGGTCCAGGAGGTCTTCCTGCGCCTGTGCAAGGATGGGTTCCGGCTGATGCGGACCTATGACCCGGCGCGGGCTGGCCTGTCGACCTGGCTGACCATCGTCGCCCGCAGCACCGCCCGCGACGCGCTGCGCCGGCGGCAATTGCCCTCGACCCCGATCGACGCGGTGCCGGAGGCGCTGCTGTCGGTGATGCCGAAATTCACCGAAAAGCTGAAATATCCCGATGATTTGCTATCGCCGCGACAGAAACTGGTCCTTAGCATGATTTACGACAAGGATCTGGAGGTCGGCGACGTCGCCCAGGCGCTGGGCGTCGATCCGCAAACCGTGCGCAGCACGCATCACAAGGCGATGTTGAAGCTGCGCACCCATTTCGCCCAGGAAGAAACCGCGCCCGGCGGGGATGTTCGGCCGGCGGGGCGCCTAAATAATGGTGTGATGGAGAATTAGGGATGTCCGGAGGGAATGAGTTTACCGAAGCCGCGATCTGGCGCCGCTGGCGTGACGGCCAGGCCGGGGCGGGGAGAACCGCGGACGAGCCGGATGCGCTGACTCTGGCGGCCTATGCCGCCGGTCGGCTGGGCCGTGGCACCGGCGACCCCGAGACCGATCCGGCGCTGGCCGCAATCGAGGCGTGGCTCGCCGAGCACCCCGATTCGCTGGACGATATAGGGGCGGCGCGGGCCGCCCCCGACGACGGGATTTTTGGCGATGCGTCGGCGGCGACCATCGCCCGCGCCCAATCCCTCATTGTACAGCCTCAGGCCAATATCGTGCCGCTGCGCCGGACGCGGTCCGGCTGGCGTGGCGCGGCGGCGTGGAGCGGCATCGCCGCCAGCCTGATCGCCGCCAGTCTCGTCGGCTTTTCCATCGGCATCGACGACGGGCTGGTCACCGGCGGGTCGAGCCAGGGCCAGGGCCAGCTTCTCGAACAGGCGCTGATCGGCCCCTCTGCCCCCATCCTTTCCGCCGACGACGAGGATAGCGGCACATGAGCGACGCCGCCGGGACCCGGGCGTCCCGTCGTGGCTGGCTCTTTTTCGCGGTCCTGACGATTTCCCTGGCCCTCAATTTGTTCTTCCTCGGCGTCATCGCCGGCAGCCTGCCCGCCATGCATCACGAGGGCCGCGGCCATGACCGGTTCGAGCGGATCGTCGGCGGCATGGCGCTGTCGCCGCCACAACTCGCCGCGTTTCGCGATTTTCAGAAAATCCTGCGCCAGCATGGCGCGGCGATGCATCGCGCCAATATGGGGGTGTGGACCAAGATCGCGGACCCCGCGACCGGCCAGGACCAACTCGCGCCGCTGCTCGATTCCGCCGTCAAGAATCGCGACGATTTCCAGCACGATGTCTCGGGCGCGCTGACCAAGTTTCTCGGCTTGCTGACGCCGGCCCAGCGGGCGGAATTCGTTCGCGAGGCCCGCGCAACGCCGCATCCGCACGGGCCGCTGCATCGGCTTCGCGAATTGTTCCGTTAGCCGCTATAGTGCCGGGCGATATGGCCCGAACATCGCGAACGCGCCCACCCCAGCCGGACACCCGTATCGAGCGCGACAGCATGGGCGAGATCGCGGTGCCGGCGGCGCACTATTGGGGCGCGCAGACCGAGCGATCGCGCCAGAATTTCCGCATCGGCGATGCCGACGCGGAGCGCATGCCCCTGCCCCTGATCCATGCCTTGGCCGAGGTCAAGCGCGCGGCGGCGGCGACCAACATGGCGCTCCGAATCCTCGACGCGAAGCGCGGCGCCGCCATCATCGCGGCGGCGGACGAGATCATCGCCGGCAAGCTCGACGGCGAGTTTCCGCTGATCGTGTGGCAGACCGGATCGGGCACCCAGACCAACATGAACGTGAACGAGGTGCTGGCCAACCGCGCCAACGAGATGCTGGGCGCGAAGCTGGGGGCGCAACAGCCGGTGCACCCCAACGATCACGTCAATCTGGGCCAATCCTCCAACGACAGTTTCCCGACCGCGATGCATGTCGCCGCCGTCGCCGAACTGCATCGGCGCCTGTTGCCGGCGCTGCGCCATCTTCATGCCGCGCTGACACGCAAAAGCGACCAGTTCGATACCATCGTGAAGATCGGCCGCACCCATTTGCAGGATGCGATACCACTGACGCTGGGCCAGGAATTCGGCGCTTACGCGAGGCAGATCGAACTCGGCATCGCGCGGTGCGAGGCGTGCCTGCCGCGCCTCTATCCGGTGGCCCAAGGCGGCACCGCGGTCGGCACCGGGCTCAACACCAAGCCGACTTTCGCCCGGAAATTCGCGGCACGGCTCGCCAAGGATACCGGCTATCCCTTCACCGCCAGCCCCAACAAATTCGAGGCGCTGGCCAGCCACGATGCGATGGTCGAACTGTCCGGCGCCCTCAATGTGCTGGCGGTGTCGCTGATGAAGATCGGCAACGATCTGCGGCTGCTCGGCTCGGGTCCGCGCGCCGGTCTCGCCGAGCTGCGCCTGCCCGAGAACGAGCCCGGCTCCTCGATCATGCCGGGCAAGGTCAACCCGACGCAGGTCGAGGCGCTGACCATGGTCGCGGCGCAGGTAATGGGCAACCATGTCGCGATCACCATCGCCGGCAGCCAGGGCCAGCTCGAGCTCAACGTCTTCAAGCCGGTGATCGCCGCCAACATCCTGCGTTCGATCCGGCTGCTGGCGGATGCCGCGACCAGCTTCACCGACAATTGCGTGGCCGGCATCGAGGCCGATACCGGGCGCATCGCCGAGCTGGTCCAGCGCTCGCTGATGCTGGTGACGGCGCTGAGCCCGCATATCGGCTACGACAAGGCGGCGCGGATCGCCCATGCCGCGCATGTCGAGGGCACGACGCTGCGAGAAGCGGCCATCGAATCCGGCTTCGTCTCGGCGGCGGAATTCGACCGCTGGGTACGGCCCGATCGGATGCTCGGCCCGGCGTGATCCAGAAGCGCTCGGTCAGCATCGCGGGCCATGCCACCAGCGTCTCGCTGGAGGAGGAGTTCTGGGCAGCGCTGCGCGAGATCGCGACCCGGCGCGGCGTCTCGCTGGCCGGGCTCATCGCGTCGGTCGATGGCGGGCGCGCGGGCAATCTCTCAAGCGCGCTGCGGCTCCTGGTCCTCGACTGCTATCGCCGGGGCGAGCTTTAGGCGGCGAGCTGGACCTGCAGCAGGCGGTCCGGCGGGAACGAGACGATGACGTGGGTCCCGACGCCGAGCTTGCTTTCCAGCACGAAGCTGCCGCCGAGCAATTCCACCAGCCGCTTCGACAAAGGCAGGCCGAGGCCCGAGCCTTCGTAGTTCCGCGACCAGCCGCTTTCGACCTGGCCGAAATTCTCCATCGCCTTCGGAATATCGTCGGGCGCGATGCCGATGCCGGTGTCGCTGACCGAGATCGCCAGCCCGGCGCCCTGGCGGTAGGACGAGATCGTAACCGTGCCATTCTTGCCGGTGAATTTGATGGCGTTCGAGATGAGGTTGAGCAGCACCTGGCGCAGGCGGCGCTCGTCGGTGCGCATCGCCGGCAGGGTCGTGTCGTAAGCCTCGACCAGGGTGACACCGGCCCGCTCGGCCTGCGGCTGCATCATCTGCACCGCCTTGCGCAGCAGGTCGGGCAGGTCGGTCGGCTCGCGATAGGTCTCGATGGTCACCGCGTCGAGCTTCGAGATGTCGAGCACGTCGTTGATCAGGCCGAGGAGATGCTTGCCGCTGTCGTGAATGTCCTGGGCATAGTCGCGGTAATGCGAATCGCCGAGCTTGCCATAGACCTCGCTGGCCAGCAGTTCCGAGAACCCGATGATGGCGTTCAGCGGCGTGCGCAATTCATGGCTCATGGTGGCGAGGAAGCGCGACTTGGCGCTGTTCGCCGCATCGGCGTGGGTCAGCGCGCGCTTCAGCTCGAAGGTGGTGTTCTCCAGTTCCTTCTGGGTGCTTTCCAGTTGCGCGACATAGGCGCGCAGCCGCACCGCCTCGGCCTCGTTGCGCTTTGCCAGGCCGCGATCGATCACCGCGCCGGCAAGACCGATGGCGACGATGATGAGGGTGGCCGCGGCGACGCCCATCGCGATGAGGCGCGGCGCGTCGAGCGATTCCGGCATCGGCACGGTGGGATCGGGGATCAGCACGACGGCGGCCATCGCGGTCAGGTGCAAGCCGCAGATCGCCAGCGTCAGCAGGAAGGCCGCACCGATCTGGCGGCGCAGGGTGGGCGCCCCGTTACTGAGGCCCAGCGCCAGCGCGCCGAAGCCGACGCCGATGACGACCGAGGCCACGATCAGCATCGGATCCCAGCTTTCACGCGCCTGGATCGTCAGCGCGGCCATGCCGATGTAATGCATCGCGCCGATGCCCGAGCCGAGCAGGGCGCCGCCCAGGACACTCGCCGCCGTGCCCCGCAAGGCCAGCGCGAAGCCGCCGCCCGCGATCAGGATGGCGGTGCCGATGGACACCAGGGTCAGATCGTGCCGATAGCCGATCGGCAAATGCGGCTGATAGGCCAGCATGGCGACGAAATGGGTGGCCCAGATGCCGGTCCCGGCGACGCACGCCGCCGCGGCGACCCAGAGGGTGGTGCGCAGCGCCGAGACACGCCCGCTGTCGCGGGCCCGGGCGAACAGGCTGAGCGCCGTCAGACAGGCAAGAAAACAAATGATTCCGGCCATGCCGACCAGCCGGATATCATGTTCACCCGTGATGCAGGAATAGACACGAAGCATGGCCGGCACACTGGCGAACATTGGTTAAAGACGCGTAAAACTCCCGGATAATTAGCAATGGCCGAGCCGATAAATCTTCGCCGCAAGCGCAAGGAGGCGGCGCGCCGCGACGCCGAACTGAAGGCCGCTGAGAACCGTGCCCGGTTCGGGCGGCCCAAGGCCGAGCGGCTGCGCGAAACCGCCGAGACCGACAAGGCGGCGCGCGACCTCGCCGGCAAAAAACTCGATTAAGCCGCCGGCCCGGTCACACCCGGACGACTTTACCCGGGTTGAGGATGTTGTCGGGGTCGAGGGCTTTCTTGATGATGCGCATCAGCGCGACGCCCTCGCCATGCTCGGCGGTCAGGAAATCCATCTTGCCATAGCCGACGCCATGCTCGCCGGTGCAGGTGCCGTCCATGGCGAGCGCGCGATAGACCATGCGTTCGTTGAGGCGGCGCGCCTCGGCCATCTCCTCTGGCTTTTCCGGATCGATCAGGAAATCGACATGGAAATTGCCGTCGCCGACATGGCCGACGATGCCGGACATCAGCGGCGACGCCTTCAGATCGGCCACGGTCTCGCCGATGCATTCGGCGAGGCGCGAGATCGGCACGCACACATCGGTCGGCCAGGCGCGGCCGCCGGGCCGCATCGCCAGCAGCGCGTAATGCGCGTTGTGGCGCGCATGCCACAGCTTGTTGCGATCCTCGGCGCTCGACGCCCACTGGAACGCGGTGCCGCCTTGCGCCGCCGCCAGTTCCTTGACGATGGCGACCTGTTCGTCGACGCCGTTTTTGGTGCCGTGAAACTCAAAGAACAAGGTCGGCGCCACCGGATAATCGAGCTTGCCGTGCTTGTTCACCGCCGCCATGGCGAAGGGATCGAGCAGTTCGACCCGCCCGATCGGCACCCCGGACTGAATGGTCGCGACCACGGTATCGACGGCGGCGGCGATGCTGGGGAAGGGACACACCGCGGCCAGGACCGATTCCGGAATGCCATAGAGCTTCAGCGTCACCTGGGTGATGATTCCCAGCGTGCCCTCCGAGCCGACGAAGAGGCGCGTCAGATCATAACCCGCCGAACTCTTGCGGGCGCGGCGCGCGGTGCGCACCATGCGGCCGTCCGCCGTCACCACTTCCAGCGACAGCACATTCTCGCGCATGGTGCCATAGCGCACCGCGTTGGTGCCGGAGGCGCGCGTCGCCGCCATGCCGCCCAGCGAGGCATCGGCGCCGGGATCGATCGGGAAGAACAGGCCGGTATCGCGCAGATGATCGTTGAGCTGCTTGCGGGTGACGCCGCACTCGACGGTGCAGTCGAGATCCTCGGGCGAGATGCGCAGCACCTGGTTCATGCGCGACAGGTCGAGACAGATGCCGCCCTCCAGCGCCGCGACATGCCCCTCCAGCGAAGTGCCGGTGCCATAGGCGATCAGCGGCATGCGATAGTCGCGGCACGCCTCGACCACCGCGACCACGTCGTCGGTCGATTGCGCGAACACCACCGCGTCGGGCGGCATCGTGGTGTGGTGCCCCTCGTCACGGCCATGCTGTTCGAGCACGGTGGCGACGGTAGTGAGCCGGTCGCCGAAGCGCGGGCGCAGCACCGCCAGCACCGCATCAAGGTCGGTATTGGCGCGACGGGTAGCGGCGACGGTCATGATATTCTCCCGGCCAGTTTATTGACTCCATGCCTATTTTCGTCACCCCGGCGAAAGCCGGGGTCCAGGGCAACCATTCGTCGCCAACCCTGGGTCCCTCCCCCGGCTTGACCACGGCTTGACCGGGGGACCGCGCCGGGACGACGAAACGATTCTGGTTCATCAATGCTGATGGGACGAAGATGGGTGCGATTGGGCGAGCGCGGCCTGTTGCGCGGGGGTCGCCTCCTTGCTGTATTTCGCCTTCCACTCGGAATAGGGCATGCCATAGACGATTTCGCGCGCCTCGGGATCGGACAGCGGGATCGCCCGCTCCGCCGCCGCCTCGCGATACCAGCGCGACAGGCAGTTGCGGCAGAAGCCCGCGAGATTCATCAGGTCGATATTCTGCACGTCGGTCCGTTCGCGCAGATGCTGAACGAGGCGGCGAAACGCGGCTGCCTCAAGCTCGGTCTGGGTCTGCTGGTCCATCGGAAACCTCCAAGATATTTGGCCTATTGTGGGACCTCGACCCCGCCATTACCAGCCCCGCCGCCCGGCGGAACCCCGAGCGCAGCCACCCGAAATTGGCTTCGTTTCCCCATCATATTGGCTTCATTCCTCATCATATTGGCTTCGTTCCGTCGCCCTTCCCAGCGCACCGCCCGCCCGCAATTCTCGCCCCGCCGCCCTAGTTTTCCGCCATTTTCCCGGCGCCTCGCCCCATATCGTGCCGGCGAAAATGGCTTCGTTCCGCAAATTTTTTATTTGCACCGCCCCGGCGATCATTATTTCGCCGATCATCGCTCGCGCAATGGTTTTTAGAACATATAGAGAACTTAGTCAAGACGAAACGATCGTCCCTGGACCTGCTCCAGGGGCCATCGATGGATCGCCGGACTTGACCCAGGACTGTCCGGTTAAAAAAATTGTCTCAGCGGCAATGGTCGTGCCCCAGGTGGTGGTGTAGGAGCGGTTTCAGCGGATTAGGCCCGTAGGGCGGCGTAGCCGCCCGGAGGGGCTGATCCGCTGGTTGGTCATCGTGGATCTTCGGTAACGTCTGGTCACGACAACTCAACCTTAGC
>DATCDN010000021.1:0-21585 GCA_036510675.1 Allostellaceae bacterium | reverse complement strand
ATGGAGCTGGCCAAGAACGACACGCTGGCGCGGTACGGCGTCGAGCTGATCGGCGCGACGGAGGACGCGATCGCCAAGGCCGAGGACCGCCTCCTGTTCCGCCAAGCGATGGACAAGATCGGCCTCGTCTCGCCGAAAAGCCGGCTCGCGCAGACCGAGGAGGAGGCCAGGGCGGCGCTCGCCGAAATCGGATTGCCGGCGATTATCCGCCCGTCCTTCACGCTGGGCGGCACCGGCGGCGGCATCGCCTACAACACCGAGGAGTTCGACGACATCGTCCGCGGCGGCCTCCGCGCCTCGCCGACGCATGAGTTGCTGGTCGAGGAATCGGTGCTCGGCTGGAAGGAATACGAGCTCGAGATCGTCCGCGACCGCGCCGACAACTGCATCGTCGTCTGCTCGATCGAGAACATCGACCCGATGGGGGTGCATACCGGCGATTCGGTGACCGTCGCCCCGGCGCTGACCTTGACCGACAAGGAGTACCAGATCATGCGCAACGCCGCGATCGCGGTGCTGCGCGAGATCGGCGTCGATACCGGCGGGTCGAACGTGCAGTTCGCGGTCAACCCGGCCAACGGCCAGATGGTCGTGATCGAGATGAACCCGCGCGTCTCGCGCTCGTCGGCGCTGGCGTCGAAGGCGACCGGGTTCCCGATCGCCAAGGTCGCCGCCAAGCTCGCCGTCGGCTACACGCTCGACGAGCTCGACAACGAGATCACCCGCGTCACCCCGGCCTCGTTCGAGCCGACGATCGACTATGTCGTCACCAAGATGCCGCGCTTCACCTTCGAGAAATTCCCCGGCGCCGAGCCGTTGCTGACCACGTCGATGAAATCGGTCGGCGAGGCGATGGCGATCGGCCGCAGCTTTGCCGAGTCGGTGCAAAAGGCGCTGCGCTCGATGGAAACGGGCCTCGACGGGTTCAACGAGGTCGCGATCGACGGCGCCGAGACCGGACCCGACGCGGTCAAGGCGGCGCTAGCCAAGCCGTCGCCCGACCGGCTCCTGCTGATCGCGCAGGCCTACCGGCACGGGCTGTCGACCGAGGAAATCCACGCCGCCTGCCATTTCGAGCCGTGGTTCCTCGACCGCATCCGCGAGATCGTCGAGACCGAGGAGGCGGTGCGGCGCGACGGCCTGCCGAGCGACCCGACCGCGCTATTGCGCCTCAAGCAGATGGGGTTTTCGGATTCGCGCCTCGGCAAGCTCACCGGGCTCGACGCCGCCGCGGTGCGGGGCCGGCGCCGGCAGCTCGGCATTTCCCCGGTCTACAAACGCATCGACACCTGCGCCGCCGAATTCGCCTCGGCGACCCCGTATATGTATTCCTGCTACGAGGGCGACGGCGTCAGCCCGCCCGAATGCGAGGCCGACCCCTCGGACCGGGACAAGATCGTAATCCTCGGCGGCGGCCCCAACCGGATCGGCCAGGGGATCGAGTTCGACTATTGCTGCGTTCATGCCGCGTACAGCCTGCGCGAGGCCGGCATCGAAACGATCATGGTCAACTGCAACCCCGAGACCGTCTCGACCGATTACGACACCTCGGACCGGCTTTATTTCGAACCGCTGACCGCCGAGGACGTGATCGAGATCGTGCGGGTCGAGCAGACCCGGGGGCGGGTGCTCGGCGTTATCGTGCAGCTCGGCGGGCAGACCCCGCTCAACCTCGCCGCCGCGCTCGAACGGGAAAACATCCCGATCCTCGGCACCTCGCCCGACGCGATCGACCTCGCCGAGGACCGCAAGCGCTTCCAGCAGCTCTTGCAAAGCCTCGGGCTCAAGCAGGCCGATAACGGCACCGCCTATTCCGCCGCCGAGGCGGAGGCGATCGCCCGCGAGATCGGGTATCCGGTCGTGATCCGCCCGTCCTACGTGCTCGGCGGCCGGGCGATGGAGATCGTCCACGACTCGGCCGCGCTCGCCCGCTACATCAGCCGCGCGGTGATCGTCTCGGGGTCAAGCCCGGTGCTGATCGACCGGTACCTGCAAAACGCGATCGAGGTCGATGTCGACGCGGTTTCCGATGGCACGCAGGTTTATGTCGCCGGGATCATGGAGCATATCGAGGAGGCCGGGATCCATTCCGGCGATTCGGCCTGTTCGCTGCCGCCCTACAGCCTTTCGCCCGAGACGATCGACGAGATCGAGCGTCAGACCGATGCGCTGGCCCGCGCGCTCAACGTCGTCGGGCTGATGAACGTGCAGTTCGCGGTCAAGGACGGCGACGTCTACGTGCTCGAGGTCAACCCGCGCGCCTCGCGCACCGTGCCGTTCGTCGCCAAGGCGACCGGGGTCCCGATCGCCAAGATCGCGGCGCGGCTGATGGCCGGTGCCAAGCTCACGGATTTCACGCTCGAACGCGCCGGCAAGCAGCGCGTCGCGGTCAAGGAGGCGGTGTTTCCCTTCGCGCGCTTTCCTGGCGTCGATCTCATTCTCGGGCCGGAGATGCGCTCGACCGGCGAGGTCATGGGGCTCGACAGCGATTTCGGCCGCGCCTTCGCCAAATCCCAGCTCGGCAGCGGCACCAGCCTGCCGCTGTCGGGCACCGTCTTCGTCTCGGTGCGCAACCGCGACAAGCCGGGGGTGGTGCTGCCGTGCCGGCGCCTGGTGGAGATGGGGTTCAAGCTGTTGGCGACGCGGGGCACCGCCGACCTGCTGCGTGCCGAGGGGCTGGCGGTTGAGACCATCAACAAGGTGCTTGAGGGGCGGCCACATATCGTCGACCGCATGCTGTCGGGCGGCGTTCAGCTCGTCTTCAACACCACGAATGGCGCCCAGGCGAAGCACGACAGCTATAGTCTGCGGCGCACCGCCTTGATGAATGGGATTCCCTATTATACGACCGTGGCGGGAAGCCGGGCGGCCGTTCAGGCCATCGCCGCCTTGATGAGCGGCGATCTTGAAGTCGCCTCCCTGCAATCTTATTTTGAAGCGTCTCCGGTGGTAACCGGCTAATCTTGGTTAAGCGCTGGCAACCGGGCGCGAATTCCGGGTGGAGGCCCGGCCGGTAACCCTATTCCTATGCTTGGGGGAAGAGTTCCCGATGTCCAAAGTTCCGATGACCGTCGCCGGGTTCAACCGGCTCCAGGAAGAATTGCGACGGCTAAAGACCACCGACCGGCCGGCGGTGATCCGCGCGCTGGCGGAGGCGCGCGAGCACGGCGACATTTCCGAAAACGCCGAATATCACGCCGCGCGCGAGCGCCAGAGCTTCATCGAGGGCCGGCTGATGGAGCTTGAGGACAAGATCGCACGCGCCGAGGTGATCGATGTGTCGAAACTGTCCGGCAAATTGGTCAAGTTCGGCGCGACGGTGACGCTGGCCGACGAGGAGACCGACGAAAAGAATGTCTATCAGATCGTCGGCGAGGACGAGGCCGATATCAGCAAGAGCCGGCTGTCGGTGACCTCGCCGCTCGCCCGCGCGCTGATCGGCAAGGGCGTCGGCGAGAGCGTCGAAGTCTCAACCCCACGCGGCGCCCGCTCCTACGAGGTGGTGAAGGTCGCGTTCAAGTAACGCGACCTTCACTCCATCCTCACACCACGAAGACGGTCGAGCCGGTGGTCTTGCGGCCTTCGAGGTCGGCATGGGCCTTGGCCGCGTCCTTCAAGGGATAGGTCTGGTTGACGGCGATCTTGACCTTGCCCGACAGCACCACGTCGAACAAATTCTTCGCCATCGCCACCAGATCCTCGCGCTTCGCCGCATAGGTAAACAGACTCGGGCGTTGGAGATAGAGCGAGCCCTTCCCGGCCAGCACGCCGGTGTCGAGCGGCGGGATCTTGCCCGACGCCTGGCCGAAGCTGATCACGATGCCGGCGGGACGCAGGCAGTCGAGCGACTTCATGAATGTGTCCTTGCCGACGCCGTCATAGACCGCCGGCAGCTTGGCGCCCTTGGTGATCTCGCCGACCCGGGCGACGAAATCCTCGCGGCTATAATCGATGACATGGTCATAGCCATGGTCGCGGGCCAGCTTGGCCTTCTCGGCGCCGCCGACCGTGCCGATGACCGTGGCGCCCTTGGCCTTGGCCCACTGGCCGAAGATCAGCCCGACTCCGCCCGCCGCCGCATGGAACAGCACCGTGTCGCCGGCCTGGATTGGATAGGAGCGGTTGACCAGATATTCGGTGGTGAGGCCCTTCAGCATCATCGCCGCCGCCGTCCGGTCGGAAATACCGTCGGGCAGTTTCACCAGCCGATGCCACGGAATAATCCGCGCCTCGGAATAGCCGCCGACCGGCGCATTGCCGTAAGCGACGCGGTCGCCGGCCTTGAACTCCGGCACGTCGGCGCCGACTTCCTCGACCACCCCGGCCGCCTCGCCGCCGAGCGAGCTTGGCAGCGGCATCGGGTACAAGCCGCTGCGCTGATAGGTATCGACATAATTGAGGCCGACCGCGGTATGGCGGACGCGGACCTCGCCGGGACCGGGCTTGCCGACCTCGACCTCTTCCCATTTCAGGACTTCGGGCCCACCGGCCTGATGAAAGCGAATGGCATGTACCATGAAGATGACTCCGATCAGGCGAGATTCTGTTTGAAGAAAGCGGCGGTGCGATCATTGGCCAGGGTCGCCGCGGCCTGGTCGAAATGCTCGCCACCATCGCGGGCGAAGGCATGATCCTGTCCGGCATAATCGTGCAGCGTGACATGCTGATTGCCGTCCAGCGCGGCATGAACCTTGGCCTGCACATCGGCGGACACGAACTGGTCCTTCTCGGCGATGTGCAGCATCAGGGGATGGGTGATCTTGCCGGCATTCCCGACCAGCCCGTCGAGGGCGACGCCATAATAGCCGACCGCGGCATCGGCATCGGTGCCGGTCGCGGTCATGTAGGCGAGCCGGCCCCCGAGGCAATACCCGACCGCTCCGACCTTACCGGTGCAGGCGGGATTGCCGCGCAGGGCATCGATGGTCGCCTGAATATCCTCGACCGCCTTGGCCTGATTCAGGCCCTCCATCAGCTTGAACGCCTTGCCCCAATCCTCCTTGGTCTGGTCGGTCAACTGAATGCCCGGTTCCTGCCGCCAGAACAGATCGGGCGCCATCGCGACATAGCCCATCGCGGCACAGCGATCCGCGATTTGACGGACCCACGGATTGACGCCGAAGATTTCCTGAATCACGACGATGCCGGGTCCCCGGCCCGATTTCGGCGTGGCGAGATAGGCGGAGAACTGGCCGCCATCCTTGGCACGAATTGTGACATCGGGCATAGCGCCCCTCCCTCGTTATGGATTGAGAGGCACCTTAGCGACCCGTGCCCCGGCGCGGCAAGTCACTCCGCCGGCATGACACCGCCGCGCGAGAAGCACAGGCACCCTCAGGCGGCGCGGACCAGCGGCTCACAGCCGAGCGCCAGCGACAGCAGCGCCTCGTCCCGGCCGGCGGGGCCCGACAGCAGCAGCGCCGTCGGCATGCCGGCGGCGTCGGCGCCACTCGGCAGCGACACGCCGCACCAATGGAGGAAGTTGCCGAGGCCGGTGTTGCGCAGCAGCCGCGCATTCGCCGCGTTGAACAGCGTCTCGTCCTGCTCCAGTGGCACGATCGGCGGCGCGGTGATCGGCACCGTCGGAAACGCGACGAAGCCATCGCCGAGACGCGCATCGGTTTCGGCGATCAGCCGGCGCCGCGCGAAAATGACCGCGAGATAATCGACCAGCGTGATGCGGGCGCCGAGCCGCAGACGCGATGCGACGCGGTGATCCATTCGCGCCGCCTCATCGCCCTCGACCCGGCCACGATGCAGCGCATAAGCCTCGGCGGTGATGATGGCACCATGAGCGGCGTTGAGCCGCGCAATCTCGTCGAACGCCGGGATCGCGCCACGCTCGATCACGGCGCCGGCGCGCGCCAGCCGCTCGATCGCCGCCTCGAAATTGGCACGCACGGCGGGTTCGCATTCGTCGAACACGATGTTGGTCGGGATGAAAAGGCGCACCCCCGCCGGGGGCCGGCGCGGCAGCGCTGGGGTCACGACCCCGCGCATCGCCGCATCGACCAGCACCGCATCCTCGACCGTGTGGCTGAAGACCCCCAGCGAATCCAGGGTTTGCGACAGCGGAAACACGCCCGCCATCCCGTAGCGGCCGGCCGTCGATTTATAGCCGACAATCCCATTGAGCGCCGCCGGGATGCGCACCGAGCCGCCGGTGTCGGTGCCGATCGCCGCCGGCACCAGGCCGCGCGCCACCGCGACCGCCGAACCCGAGGACGAGCCGCCGGGCACCCGGTCGGTGCCGTGCGCATTGCGCGGCGTGCCGAAATGCGGATTGAGGCCGAGGCCCGAATAGGCGAACTCGGTCATGTTGACCTTGCCCACCGTGACCGCGCCGGCGGCGGCGAGATTGGCCACGACCGCCGCATCGCGTTCCGCCGGCACCTCGGACAGCACCTTCGATCCGGCCCATGTCGGCAGACCCGCCAGATCGAACAAATCCTTCCAGGCGGTCGGAATGCCGTCGAGCAGGCCGCGCGGCCGCCCCTCGCCAATCCGCCGCGACGCCGCCCGCGCCTCGGCCAGCGCGCGCTCGGGCGTGAAACAGGTGAAGATCGCATGATCCTCGCAGGCGGCGATGCGCGCCAGCGTTTCCTCGGCCACCGAAACGGGATCGGTCTGCCGCGCCGCGAAGCGGGCAGCCAATTGCATGATGCTCATCATGGTACGCGCGCCTCTTCCAGTTCGGCGGCTGCCAGCGGCGGGCGGCCCAGGATCATATCCGATGCCTTCTCCGCGATCATAATGGTGGGCGCGTTGGTATTGCCGCCGATTATTGTTGGCATCACCGAGGCATCAACGACGCGCAAACTCGCGACCCCGCGCACCTTCAACGCCGCATCCACCACCGCGCCCATGGCGCAGGTGCCGACGGGGTGGAAGGCGGTACGCACGTCGCCGCGGATGAAGGCGTCGAGTTGCGCGTCGGTCTGAACGGCGTCACCCGGCGCGGCCTCGCGCGCCACCAGGCTCGCCAGCTCGCCATGCCGCACCAGGTCGCGCGCGATGCGGATGGCGGCGCGCAGCGGCGGGTAATCGCTTTTCTCCGCCAGAAGATTGAAGGTGATGCGCGGCTTCACCATCGGATCGGCGGAGCGCAGCTTGATCCAGCCGCGGCTGTCGGGATGGAGCAGAACCGCCCGCAGCGAGAGATAATGTCCGTCGGGCTTGCGCCAGCCGGGGAACCAGAGATTGGCGAAGAGGCGCACCGGGCTGATTAAATATTGGAGATCGGGCCGCTCCAGCCCCTCGCGCGAGCGCACGAACAGCATACCGCTGACCGGCAGGCCGGCCAGCGCCCCGGTTCCCGCCACCGCCCATTGCGCCAGCGAGCGCGCCACGCGATCGACCCGCAACTGGTTGACGAAGGTGATCGGCTGGTTGAGCAGCACGTCGATGCCGGTCGAGGCGTGATCCTGCAAATTCCGCCCGACCCCCGGCAAATCCACCAGCGGCGTAATGCCATGCGCGCGCAATTCCTCGGCGGGGCCGATCCCCGACAGCATCAGCAAATGCGGCGAGTTGATCGCGCCGCCGGAGAGAATGATCTCGCGGCCGGCGCGCGCGACCTCGCTTTTGCCGTTGCGCACATATTCGACACCGATGGCGCGGCCATTCTCGATCATCACGCGGGTGACATGGGCGCCAGTCTCGACGGTCAGATTATGCCGGTTGCGCGCCGGCCGCAGGAAGGCCATCGCGGTGCTGCCGCGCCGCCCGCCGCGCGTGGTGAAATCCGGCACGCCGAACCCCTCGGGCTTCGCGCCGTGGAAATCGTCGGTCTCGGGATGGCCCGCCGCAATCGCGGCGCCGCGGATCAGATCGTAGAGCTTGTGCGATTTGTCGTGCCGCGAGACGGGCAGCGGCCCCGCCCCGCCATGATAGGGGCCGTCGCCGCGCCAATCGCTCTCGAGGCGGCGGTAGTAAGGCAGGATGTCGGCATAGCTCCAGCCGGCATTGCCCAACTGGCGCCACTGATCGTAGTCACGCGGATGGCCGCGCGAATAGAGCATGCCGTTGATCGAGGATGAGCCGCCGAGCAGCTTGCCGCGCGGCACGGAAATGAATCGCCCGTCGAGATTCGGCTCGGGTTCGCCATCATAGCCCCAGCCATAATGATGGCCGAACCACAGCTTCGGCGCGTAGACCGGAATTTTCAGCGCCAGCGCGCGATCCTCGCCGCCCGCTTCCAGCAGCAGGACGGTGACGCCGCGCGCGGTGGACAGCCGGTTGGCGAGCACGCACCCGGCCGAGCCGGCACCGACGATGATGTAGTCGACGCTTTTCATCTTCCCACTCTCCCATGCAGGAAAGCGCAGTGAAAAGCATTTGTCACCCGCGAAACCTAAACATAATATATTTCGGACCCAACAACGAACCGAAGCGGCCAGGCACCCAACATGGCGACCCACCAGCACCGATTCATGACGCCGCTGAACGAACAGCTTCCGGCGAACCGCAATCGCAAGAGCAAGCTGATCGACCTCGACGAGGCCGGCAAGATCATCGCCTCGAAGCAAATCTTTTCCATCGCCGGCTCGCATTCGGCCGACGCGGCGATGAGCCTCATTCGCGCGGCGATCCGCGCCGGGGCGAAGGGCATGACCCTCATTCCGCCGATCACCACCTCGCTGGCGGCGGACCTGCCGATCGCGGCCGGCATGCTGAAGAAACTCTATCTTTCCTATGTCGGGTTCGAAGTGTTCGGCATGGCGCCCGCCTTCCGCAAGGCGGCGGAGACGCAATCGATCGAGATCGTCGAGGCGGATGAGCCGTTCATCCTGCTCGGGACCCAGGCCGCCGCCGGCGGCAAGCCCTTCAACACCGTGCAGTACATCTATGATGGCACCGACCACAAACGGCTCAATCCCGAGCTGAAACAGGTGGTCGATCCCTTCACCGGCAAGACGGTGTGGGCGATTCCGCCGCTGCGCTCCGATGTCTTCATCATGCATGCGCAAGCCTGCGACGAGTATGGCAACGCGCAATGCTGGGGTGGCACCGGGCAGGAGCGCGACAAGGCCAAGGCGGCCGACATGGTGATTGTCCAGGCCGACGAGATCGTCGGCTCCGACGTGATCCAGAAGGACCCGAGCCACACCACGGTGCCGGGCCTGTGGGTCGATTATGTCGTGCACGCGCCGTTCGGCGCGCACCCGACCTTCTCGTCCAACAATTACGCGGTCGACGAAGCGCATATCAAAACCTATATCGACCTCGCCCGCGCCGGCCGCGCCCAGGAATATATCGACAAATACGTCCTCGGACCGAAGGACCATTACGAATATCTCGAGCTGATCGGCGGGATGCGCCGCCTGACCGAGCTGCGCTCGTCCCTCGCGGTGCGGAGCTGACGGGAATGCAAATGAATCGAAGGAGACCAACTCCCGTCACCCCCGGACTTGATCCGGGGGTCCATCCGATGGATTGCCGGGTCAAGCCCGGCAATGACGAAAGAGGGACGATTTTCAATCCAATACGGAATCGGGCAATGAACCATGGCTGAACTCGCATATCCCGGCACCGACAAATACTCGATGGCCGAATTCGTCACCATCATGCTGGCGCGTCAGGCCGGCGGCGGCGGCGAGATGACCGGCGGCGGCGGCGCCAACCAAGCCGTGTCGCTGGCCGCCAACCGGCTGGCGCAGATCACCGTGGCGCCGGACCTGTGGCTCTTCACCGGCGGCGCCGGCGTCTATAATGGCAAGTTCGACACGCTGCCGATCGGCACCTGGGACCCGCGTTGCGGCCATGGCGCCGAGTGCAAAATTTATATCGCCGATGTGGTCGATGGCGGCACCCGCGGCGAGCGGCCGGGCAGCCATTCGGGCCGAATGAAGCGCGGTGGCTCGGGCGGCTTCGGCGGCATCCAGGTCGACAAATACGGCAACATCAACATGATCGGCATCGGCGAGCACCCAAAACTCAAGGTGCGCGGACCAGGCACGGTCGGGACCATCTGGATGGGTTCGGCGCCAAGCAATGTCTATGTCGAGCACCACTCCAAGCGCATCTTCGTCGAGAAATGCGACTATGTCAGCGGACCCGGCTGGCTGACCGGCGGCGACAGCCGGCACAAGCTGCTCAACGGCCGCGACGGGCCGGAATATATCTGGTCGCCGATCTGCGTCCTCGACTTCACCGAGGATGAGCATCGCGCGCGTATCGCCTCGGTCCATCCCGGCTACACCGCCGCCGATGTCATCGCCAATACCGGCTTCGAGCTGGTGGTGCCGAAGGATGTGCCGCAAACCACGCCGCCGACCGATTGGGAGCTGGACGTGTTGCGCACCCAGGTCGATCGCAACGGCGTGCTGAAGAAGCGGCGCATGACGGTGGGGGTATAAGAGTCGTCAGTTGTCAGTCGACAGTTTTCAGTACTGACAACAGATGCCAAAACTGAGAACTGACAACTGAAAACTGAGAACTAACATGGAAACCATCGGCGAGACCCTGGCGCATCAAGCCCGCGTTCAGCCGCATCGCGAGGCGCTGAAGGTCGGCGACCGCGGCCTGACTTGGCGCGAACTGGATGAGAGCGCCAACCGCGTCGCCAACATGCTGTTGGCGCTTGGCGCCAAGCACGGCGACCGGGTGATGATGATGCTCGGCAACTCGATCGAGTTCGTCGAGATTTATTATGGCCTCGCCAAGATCGGCTGCATCAGCGCGCCGGTCATGCCGCGCTCGGTGGCCGGCGAGGTGCAGTTCATTTGCGATAACCTGCGGGCGCGCTTTATCATCGCCGAGGCGGATTCCGCGTCGATCGTCCGCGATCTGGCGCCGCAATTGAAATCGGTCGAGACCATGATCGGCATCGGTCCCGGCCATGGGCTGCCCGGCGATCTCGCCGCGCTGATGGCGGCGGCCTCGCCCGCCGAGCCTGGCATTCCCGTCGATCCCGATGACATCCTCACCACCAAATTCACCAGCGGCACCACCGGCGCCCCCAAGGGCTGTCTGCGCTCGCACCGCAATTTCATCATGGCGGCTTCGGTGCTGATGATGGAAATCCCGCTCTATGACGGCGACAGCGCGATCATCGCCAACCCGCTGGCGGCCGGGATGGCGATCTCCCAGCTCACCATGTTCATCCTCAAGGGCATCCGCATCGTGATGGAGGAACGGTTCGAGCCGGCGGAATTTCTCGAGCTGGTGAACCGCGAGAAGCCGACCCTGCTCTATATGATGGACACGATGATGCGGCGCTGTTTCCCGTTGCCGCAATTCGCCGCGACCGATTTCAGCACGGTGCGGCTCTATCACGGCGCCTCCCAGCGCGAAGTCATCGACGCGATGCGCGCCCATCCGACCTTCCATGCCGGCTTCTCCTTCGGCTATGCCTCGTCGGAGGCGGGCGGCCTCGTCACCTTCCGTCTGCCGGAGCATTACCGGAAGGCGCTGGAGCAGCCGGAACAGTACGGCTATCTCCTCGAATCCGCCGGCACCGAGGCGCCGCTGACGCGGGTCGAATGCCTCGACGACAATTTGAAGCCGGTGCCGCAAGGCGAAATCGGCGAGCTGGCGGTCAGCGGCCCGTCGGTGTTCCGCGGCTATTGGGAGCGGCCGGAGGAACAGGCAAAGGTCCTGCGCGGCGGCTGGCTGCTGACCGGCGATCTGGCTTTCAAGGACCCGGATGGCATCATCTTCATCCGCGGCCGCAAGCGCGAGATGATCAAGTCCGGCGGCATCAACGTCTATCCCGCCGAGATCGAGCCGGTGCTGATCGCCTGCCCGATGATCGCCGACGCCGCCGTGGTCGGCGTGCCCGACCCCGAATGGGGCGAGAAGGTCGTCGCCTGCGTTGTCGCCAAATCACCCTGCACCGAGGCCGAATTGATCGATTTCTGCCGCGACAAGCTCGCCGCCTATAAGCGGCCCAAGCGCGTCGTCTTCCTCGACGAATTGCCGATGCGCGCCGGCAAGGTCGTCAAAAGCGAACTGGTGCGGATGTTGAACGAGGGCAGCCTCCGCTAAATCGCCGATTCGCCACCGCCGCGATTGACAGCGGCGCGACACCTTGGCACACCATTATCCGATGTCCTCCCTCGCTCGCTCCCTCCTGGTCGGATTCCTCGTAATGGCGGGGACCGCTGTATCGTTGGCCGCCTGGGCCGCGACGGTCCACCGGGTCGATCAGTATGGCCGCGCGTTCATGTTCACGACGATCGACATCGCCAAAGGGGATACGATCGCCTTCGTCAACGACGATCCCTTCCTGCACCAGGCCTATATCTATTCGCCGACCTTCAATGTCGATTCCGACGAACAGCCGCCAGGCAAGACCATCGACGTAACGTTTCCGGTCGCCGGTACCTTCGATGTGCAGTGCCATATCCATCCCACGATGCATCTGACCGTTAACGTAAAATAGTTGCGTTAAGTCGGTTTTAAGCATGCCGCCCGCACAATGGCGGCAAGCGCGGAAGCTTGGCCGTTCCCATGGCCGCTCCGCCGAGTGAACGCACCAAGACGGTAGCCGGGATGAGATTGTTTCACATGCGCCGAGGAATTAGCGAGAAGATCCTGCTCGGTTTTGTCGCGATGGCGCTGATGATCGGCGCCTTGGGCGGGTACGGCTTCTATGTGCTGGACGCGGCCGGGCAAATCGTCGCCGATACCTATGACCGGCCGCTGATGACGGTGAATTACGGGCGGGCGGCGAGCCAAGTCTTCACCGAGATGGAAAAGGAATTGTTCCGCCGCGAATTCGGCGGCGCCGCGGAACAGGCCAGCATCGACGAGGAAATGCCGCGGCTCGCCAAGACCTTCGACGAGGATCTGACGGTCGCGCGCACCCGCGCCTTGTCCGAGCAGGAGCGGGGCGTCATCGACGATATTCAGCGGCAGGTCGGCCTGTGGAATCGGCGCTGGCAGTCGGCGCCCACCAATCCCGACAACCGCGAGCTCCAGGAATTATCGCTGGGGATCGCCAAAGCGTTCGACCGGTTGGTGGAATTGACCACCGACAATAGCTTCGTCGAGCGCCGCAAGGGCCTGTCCTCGATCACCCAGTTCAAATACACGACCATGGGGGCGATGGCGCTGGCCCTGCTGATCGCCGGCGCGATCACATTTTTCCTGGCGCGGCGCATCGTGCGGCCGCTCTCGACGGCGGCCAAAGTCGCCGACCGGATCGCCAGCGGGCAACTCGATACGGTCATTCCGCGCGGCTTCGACGACGAGACCGGCATTCTCCTCCATTCCATGAGCGTGATGCGCGACGGCATCCGCACCATGATGGCGCGCGAGCAGACGCAGCGCCGCTCCGCCCAGACCCGGCTGGTCGATGCGCTTGAGAGCTCGCATGAAGGCATGGTGCTGGTCGATGCCGGCGGCAGCATCGTCATCGCCAACAGTCAGACGGGTGAATTCTTCCCGCCGCTGGCGCCGCTGTGCCGCGAGGGCGTCGAATTTTCGGCGGTGGCGCGGCTCATCCGCGAGCAATTGCTGCATCCAGAAGAGGCGCCCGACCTCAATACGCTGCTGGCGAACGGCGGCGAATTTCAGCTCGCCGACAATCGCTGGATCAGGGTCAGCCGCAGCCGCACCCGCGACAGCGGCGAGTTCTTCTTCTTCACCGATTTCACCGAGGTCAAGGAGCGCGAGCAGCGCTATCGCGAGGCGCAGCTCGAAGCCGAGGCGGCGAGCCGCGCCAAGAGCAGCTTCGTCGCCAATATGAGCCACGAGCTGCGCACCCCCCTCAACGCGATCATCGGCTTTTCCGAGATCATCCAGCGCGAGATGTTCGGCGCGCTCGAAAACACCCATTACGCCGCCTATATCAACGACATTCTGCAAAGCGGCCGGCATCTGCTCGCGATCATCAACGGCGTGCTCGATCTCGCCAAGAGCCAGTCCGGCAAGCTGACGATCCATCACGAGACCGTCGATATGGGCGAAATCCTCGCCGATTGCGCCAGCATGATGCGCGATCAATGCACTCGCGGCGGACTGATGCTCGATTTCACCCGGCCGAGCGGCCTGCTGCTGGTCTCGGGCGAGCCGGCCAAGCTGCGCCAGGTGCTGTTGAATCTCCTCTCCAACGCCGTCAAATTCACCGAGCCGGGCGGCCAGGTGACGCTGCAAGCGCGCAATCTCGGCGAGACGATCCTGGTCGATGTGCGCGACAGCGGCATCGGCATGTCGCCCGACGACATCACTGTCGCCCTCGCCCCGTTTGGCCAAGTCGATAACCGGCTGGCGCGACGCTATGAGGGCACCGGCCTCGGCCTGCCGCTGGCCAAGGAATTAATCGAGTTGCACAATGGCGCGCTGGTGATCGACAGCGACCCGGGCCACGGCACCACCATCACCGTGGTTCTGCCGGCGCTGGTGCGGGTCGAGGTGCCGATGGAGACGATCGCCGCCTGAGGCGGCCCGCCCCCTCTGCCACGACAAGGCTTGTCAGGGTGCGCCAATCCTCGCACCATGTCGCGCGGGAGAACGCCGATGCAGCCCCCCTATCGCGCCGACCATGTCGGCAGCCTGATCCGACCGCGCTCCCTGATCCAGGCCCGCCAGGACAGGAAGCGCGACCTGATCGACGCGGCGGCGCTGCGCGCGATCGAGGATCAGGCGATCCGCGACAGCGTGCTGGCGCAACAGCGGGTCGGGCTTAAGGCGATCACCGATGGCGAGTTTCGCCGCGATTCATGGCATTGGGATTTTTACCGCGAGATCGGCGGCATCGAGGAATTGGATCAGCTTGTCGCCAAGCCCCTCAGCACCCAAGGTTCCTTCCAATTCACCGCGAGCGCGCTGCGCGCCAAGGAACGGCTGACCCTCAATCACACCATCTTCGGCGACGATTTCGCGTTTCTCAAGGGCGCAACCACGGGCACGGCGAAACTGACCATTCCCGCGCCCAGTGTCCTGCACCGGCGCGGCGGCCCGCGCCTCGTCGATCCCGCGATCTATCCCGATATCGCCGAATTCTGGTCCGATCTCGCCGCCGTCTATGCCGCCGAAATCGCGGCGCTGGGTCGGCTGGGCTGCCGCTATCTTCAACTCGACGATACCAGCTTCGCGGCGCTATGCGATCCGGTTCTGCGCGCGCAAATGATCAGCATCGGCAGCGACGGCGACACGATTCATCTCACCTATATCCGCGCCATCAACGAGGCGCTGCGCGGCCGGCCCGCCGGCATGGCGGTGACGCTGCACACCTGTCGCGGCAATTTTCGCGGCGTCGGCTTCGCCTCCGGCGGCTACGATTTCCTGGCCGAATCCTTGTTCGGCGAGCTGGCGGTCGATGGCTTCTTTCTCGAATATGACGATGCGCGCTCGGGCGGCTTCGAGCCGCTGCGCTTCCTGCCCAAGGGTAAGAAGGCGGTACTCGGCCTGGTCTCGACCAAGACCGGCGCCATGGAAAGCCCGGATGCGATCAAGCGCCGCATCGATCACGCGGCACGGTTCGCCCCCCTCGACCAATTGTGTCTCTCGCCGCAATGCGGCTTCGCCTCGGTGGCGGCGGGCGAAGCCGTCGCCGACGCCGAGCAATTCGCCAAGCTGCGCCTCGTCGTCGAGACCGCCCGCGCGGTGTGGGGCGATGCCTAGCCAAGACGCCAAGGTTCCCCACCACTCTCCCTTTACCGGCGAACCCCCGGACCACGATCCGGGGGCGGTATCCACCGCAAAGATGGACACCGGTATTTTCCGGGGAGGCGCTCGGATGCATCGAGAATGGACTTGGTGCCTTGGCGTCATTTCTGGGCAAGCCGTCGTGCGTCCCTCGACTGCGCCCTTCGGGCGCGCTCGGGATGAGGAATATTTCCAAAGTTCGCACCGTTTTCCCTTTACCGGCGAAGGCCGGTATCCACGGCAAAGATGGACTCCGGCTTTCGCCGGGGAGGCGCTCGGTTAGTTCGAGAATGGACTTGGTGTCTTGGTGTCCCCGGCTCGTGGGCCGGGGCAGGCTTGGCGGTTCGAATTTTCTCACCGCGTTGTCGTGCCCTCGACGGCGCCCGTCGGGCGCGCTCGGGATGAGGCGACTGCTTCGATTATTCCGCCGCGGCGCGGCGCGGCTGTGGTGCGCGGTCGCGGAAATAGGGCAGCACTTCCTCGGCGACCGCTGCCTGGTTCGCCATCGCCATGGCGTGCGGCATGGTGCCGAACTGGGTCTTGGTCAGCGAGTAGGTGAACCCCGCCAGATCCTGATAGGCGGCCAGCTTTTCGCGTACCGTGTTGGGGCTGCCGACGATGACGACGCCGGCGTCGATCAGCTCATCGGGGCTTTGCGGCCGGGTGCCGCGCATCGCGCGCTGGCGCTTCACCGATTCGATGCTGCTGTAGCCGGGCGGCGACATCATCACCGGGTTCATTTTCAGGAACCGATTGGAATAGGATTCGAGATGCGGTCGGGCCTCGCGCCGCGCCTGCTCGTCGGTCTCGGCGACATAGATCGCGTTCGACCAGGCGAGTTGATCCGGCGAGGCTTGATAGCCGGCCTTGTCGGCCTCCTCGCGGAAGGCGTCGAACACTTTCGCCACCGCCCCGATCGGCGCCAGCGTCTGGCAATAAGTATAGCGCATCTTCGCCGCCCAGCGGATGGTGCTGATCGAGCCGGAGGACGGCGTCCAGATCGGCGGATGCGGCTTCTGGTATGGCAGCGGCCATGGATTGACGTAGCGCAGATTATAATATTTGCCCTCGAAGGCGAACGGCCCCGGCCGCGTCCACGCCTGAATAATCAGATCGTGCGCCTCCTGGAAACGCGGATTCGATTCCGCCGGATTGATGCCCATCGAATGATATTCGGCGCCGATGCCGCGTACGAAGCCGGCGATGACGCGGCCGCGCGTGATGTTGTCGAGGATGGCGAATTCCTCGGCGATGGTGAGGGGATTGTTCACCAGCGGCAGCGCGCGGCCGAGAATGGCGAGCCGGCCATGCTTGATCTTGCGCGACAGCGCGCCCGCCAGCACGCCCGGCACCGGCATCATGCCGTAGGCGGTCTGGTGATGCTCGTTGACGCAGACGCCGTCGAAGCCGAGTTCGTCGGCCCGCTCGAGCTGATCGAGATACTGGTTGAACAGCTCGGCGCCCTTCACCGGGTCGTAATGGCTGTTGGAATAGGTCACCCAGGCGGAGCCGTTGCGCTCGATCGCATCGAGGTCGGCATCAGCATATGGCATCAGGTGGAAGTTGAAAATTTTCATGTCGCGGCCCTCGGTTGCGCGATGAAATCGGTAACGGCGCCGGCGGTCTCGCCGGGCTTTTCGATATGCGGCAAATGCCCGGCGCCCGCCACGATGACGAGGCGCGCGCCGATGATCGCGCGCCGCCACGCCGCGCCATAGGCGACCGGCAGCACGCGGTCCGCTTCGCCCCACACGATCTGGGTCGGCACGTCGATGCGATGCAGCCACTTCACCAGGTGCGGATCGTGGAGGCGCGGCTGCCAGGCGAGTTTCGCCGTCACCGTCTTGCCCTTCAGCAGCGCATCCTCCGCCTCGGGCGCCAGCATCCGCGCCACCACCCCGTCGGCGGCCTTGGGGTCGGCGAAGAGATCGCGCAGCGCCTGCTCGTCGCCGGTCACGAACGGGTCGATGCCGCTGGTGCCCGCCACCCGCAAGCCCCAAGGGTCGATCAGCGTCAGCGTCGCCAGCCGGCTGGTATTGCGCGTCGCCAGCTCGGCGGCGATCCAGCCGCCCAGCGACGCCCCGACCAAATGCACCGGCGGCAGATCGAGCTGGTCCAGCAGATCGAGATAGAAATTCGCGAGATCGGCGACCCGGTCGAGCCAGGGCGGCGCGTCGCCGCCGCCATAGCCCGGATGCTCGGGCACGATCACCGCGTTGCGCACCGCCAGCCGGTCGTGAAACGGCAGCCATGCCGCGCCGACGCTGGCATCGGGCAGAAACAGGATCGGCGCGCCCGCGCCGCCGCGCGTCACCTTTATCTCGACATCGCACGCGGGAACTTTGACAATATCTGTGCTGGGCATCGCGCCTTCTCTTGAAATCTTACCATGCGTCGCGGACGGGCTATAATCGCCATAACCTTAGGCCATCGTCACAAGGAAATCAGCGATGAAAAGCCCGACAGAGCTGCACCAGGATCAGGTCACCTATTGGAGCGGCGCGGGCGGCAACCGCTGGGTCGATGAAAGCGCGCGCACCGAAATCATGCTGGCGCGCGTGGCGTCGCTGCTCTTCACCCACGCGAAGGCGCGGCCGGGCGAGACCGTGCTCGATGTCGGCTGCGGCCTTGGCCCGACCACGATCGAGCTGGCGCGGCAGGTTGGACCCAACGGCCGCGTGATCGGTCTCGACGTCTCACCGGCCATGATCGCGCTGGCGCGCAAGCGGGCCGTCGGGCTCGACAATATCGACTTCATCGCCGACGACGCGACCGGCCACGCGTTCGGCGCGCCGTTCGCGGACATTCTCTTTTCGCGCTTCGGCGTGATGTTCTTCGGCGACCCGACCGCGGGCTTCACCAATCTGCGCAAGGCGCTGAAGCCCGAGGGCCGCGTGGTGTTCGCGTGCTGGCGCAAGCTCAATGAGAATCAGTGGATGCTGACGCCGTTGATGGCCGCCTATGAGCATGTGCCGCGCCTGCCCTCCGCCAACGCGGATGAGCCGGGGCCGTTTTCCTTCGCCGATCCCGACCGGGTGACGCGCATCCTCACGGAAGCTGGCTTCGCCAAGCCGCGCTTCACCCCGGCCGACCTCGCATTCGATGTCGCCGGCGGCGCCGGCCTCGATGCCGCCGTGCGTCAGACCATGACCATCGGCGCGACCAGCCGCGCGCTGCAGGATCAGCCCGACAGCGTCCGCGCCGCCGTCGCGGCGTCGATCCGCGCGGCGCTGGCGCCCCATCAGAAAGGCCAGAGCGTCGAGCTGCCGGGCGCCATCTGGATCGTCGAGACCGCGTGAGCCGGGGCCAGCCAAACTTTTCTTGTCATTTGGGCCTCGCTGTCGGATTGTTCGCGCAACAAAATTTTGGGAGGGAAGCATGAATCGACGCCAAGCCGGCTGGGCGATTGCCACGGCCATATTGCTCGCGCTGCCCGGTACCGCGCGCGCCGCCGACCCGATCAAGATCGGCTTCAGCATGGAGTTGAGCGGCGGTCTCGCCAGCGGCGGCACGCAATCGCTGCGCGCGATGAAGATCTGGGAAGAGGACATCAACGCCAAGGGCGGCCTGCTCGGCCGGCCCGTGAAGCTGGTCTATTATGACGATCAGAGCAGCGCGGCGAATGTGCCCGGCATCTATACCAAGCTGATCGATGTCGACAAGGTGGACCTCGTCGTCTCCTCCTACGGCACCAACATGATCGCGCCGGCGATGCCGGTGGTGATGGATCATGACAAAGTGTTCATGACCCTGTTCGGCACTGCCGTGAACGACAAGTTCAAATACGACAAATATTTCCAGATCCTGCCCAACGGCAAGGATACGGCGGTCGCCCCGTCGAAGGGCTGGTTCGAGATCGCGATGGCGATGACCCCGAAGCCCAAGACCGTGGCACTGGTCGCGGCCGACGCCGAGTACGCGCAGAATGTCATCGGCGGCGCGCGGCGGATGGTCAAGGAAATGGGCCTCACCACCGTCTATGACAAATCCTATCCGCCCTCGACCGTCGATTACACGCCGATCGTGCGCGCGGTGCAGGCGACCAACCCCGACCTCATCTATGTCGCCTCCTATCCGACCGACAGCGTCGGCATTCTGAAGGCCGCGCACGAGCTGAACCTCAAGACCCAGCTGTTCGGCGGCGGCATGATCGGCCTCGCCTTCGCGCCGATCAAAGTGGCGCTGGGGCCGCTGCTCAACGGCGTCACGGTCTACGATGTCTACGTTCCCGAACCGACCATGAAGTTCCCCGGCATCGAGGCGTTCCTGAAGCGCTATCAGACCATCGCCGGCAAGGCCGACCCGCTCGGCTATTACCTGCCGCCCTTCGCCTATGCCGAATTGCAGGTGCTGGCGGACGCGGTGAAGGGGGTCGGCTCGCTCGACCAGACCAAGATCGCCAAATACATCCACGCCACCACCTTCCACACCATCGTCGGCGATGTGAAGTTCGCCGAGAATGGCGAATGGGAAAAATCGCGCGTTCTATTCATCCAGTATCAGGGCATCGACAGCAGCGGCATCGAACAGTTCAAGCAGCCCGGCAAGCAGGTGATTCTCTACCCGCCGGAGTTCGTGTCGGGCAAGCTGCAGGCGCCCTATTCCGCAGTGAAGAAATAAGCACTAAGTTCCAAGTATTCAGTTATCAGTTGTCAGTGAAAAACTGATGACTGATAACTGAGAACTGTTAACTGACGACAGAGGTGCGCCAATGCCAAACGTCCGGGCGGAGCAATTGCAACGGATCGGCGCGGCACTGCTGCAAGCGGCCGGGGCCTCGGCGGAGGAAGCGGCGGCGGTGGCGCGCGGCTGTGTCAACGCCAACCTCGCGGGCCATGACAGCCACGGCATCATCCTGGTGCCGACCTATATCGACCGCATCAAGCGGAACCACATCGTTCCCGGCGCGCCGTTCACGATCGTCAAGGAATCCGCGACCACCACGGTGATCGACGGCAATTGGGGCTTCGGCTTCGTGGTCAACGAGCGCGCGATGCGCCTGACCATCGACAAGGCGCGCAAGAATAATGTCGCGGCCACCACGGTCTTCCGCCAGTCCCATGTCGGCCGGCTCGCCGCCTATCCACTATTGGCGGCGGCGGAAGGCATGATTGGCATCGCCACCGCCGACAGCGGCCGCTCGCCCAAGGTGGTGGCGCCGTTCGGCGGCCGCGAGGCGCGGCTCGGCACCAACCCCATCGCCATCGCGGTGCCGTCCGATCTCGACGCGCCGCTCTATCTCGACATGGCGACCTCGGCGGTGGCGCATGGCAAGGTCTCGCTGGCGGCATCGCGCGGCCAGTCGATCCCACCGGGCTGGGTGATCGACAAGGATGGGCGGCAGACCACCGACCCTGCCGCGCTGCTGAAGAATGGCGGCGCGCTGCTGCCGCTGGGCGCGACCGAGGGCTATAAGGGCAGCGGCCTCGCGGTGATGGTGGAGATTCTGTGCGGCCTGCTGACCGGGCTGGGCTTCGGCGTCGAGCCGACCGGCCGGCACAATGACGGCTGCTTCCTCGCGGTGTTCAAGGTCGATGCCTTCCGCCCGCTCGCCGACTTCAAGAAGGAAGTCGCCGAGTTCGCGCGCTATCTCAAAGCGACGCCGCTGGCCGAGGGCAGCACCGGCATCTTCTATCCCGGCGAGATCGAGCATGTTCGCGAAGTGGAGCGACGACGCGACGGCATCGCGGTCGAGGACGCGACCTGGAACAAGTTGCGCGCGCTGGCGGATGGGTATGGCGTCGCTAGCGAGTTGGGGCTGGCATAGCATGCGTGATTTCGGCAGATGCTTCTTCGCCGCCACCCCGACGAAAGTCGGGGTCCATCCGTCCGACGCCGCGATCCCGACAAGGATGGATACCTGTATGAAGGTTGAGCTCCGCGGTAGCGTGGAGAAGCGGCCGGAGCCCGTTGGATACCTGCTTTGAAGAGCGTAAGCCGGCAAGGGCCCGGCCGCTGGTGCGTTGATCCGAACAGTCGCTTGGGGGCCGG
>DATCDN010000020.1:0-51510 GCA_036510675.1 Allostellaceae bacterium | reverse complement strand
ATGCTGGCGAGCGCGTCACGCTCTGGGTTCAAAACAGCCTGCCCTGCCCGATCCCGGCGGGCGCGGTGACGCTTAATCTCATGGGCCATGCCGAGCAGCGGCGTTTGGACAGGGCGATCCCGCCCTTTGGCTCCTATCCCCTCGATCTCGCCACGCTATGGCCCGAAGCGCGCTGGCCCCAGCAATTCGAAATCGGCGCCGGCAAATATTTCGTGCGCCCGCGCTATGAGATCGAGCGCGCGGCCAAGCGCCGCATCGCCCATGTCAATGTCGAGCGCGACGATCTGCGGCCCGACACCAAGCTCGCGGAACTCGGCGCGACGATGGGCAAGGGCTTTATCCTGCCGGCACCGATCCTGCCGCGCGCGGTGTGGCGCTCGCTGGTCCAGCCGACGCCGATGGCCCGCGGCCAGCAGGAATTGCCCTTGGCGCTGCTGGTCTACGATGCCTCCGGCGCGGAAATGCTGCGCAAGCCGCTGGGCCGCCTGCGGCGTGACCAATCCATTGCCATCGATCTGGACGGCCCGCTGGAGGGTATCGCGCTACCTGCCGGTTTCGGGCATTTCGAATTGGTCTACGATTTTAGCGGGGGGGGCACCGGCGATGGCTGGCTGCATGCCCTGTTCCGGTACGAGGACCGCGCCAGCGGCCACCAGGCCGATTCGAGCTTCGGCGCCCATATGTTCAATACCGCGCTGACCTATCGCGACGAGCCGCAATCCTATTCCGGCCGCGCGCCGGGCCTCTCCACCCGGCTCTATCTGCGGTTGGGCGAGGCGCCTTTCGACACTATCTGCCATCTGATCTATCCGGCCTCGACCCCGTGGCTGCCGTTTAGCAGCACCGATTTGGTCCTGGTTGATCGAGTCGGCCGGGAAGTGGCGAAGAAACGCGTCGCGATCCCGTGTTCCGGCTCGCTGTTTTGGCGCTATGGCGAGATGTTCGCGGCGCCGGAACGCGAGCAGGCCCGGGATGGCGGCTTCGTCTTGATTAGAGACTCCACCTGCCGGCTTTTCGGTTATCATGGCCTGCTGGGGTCTCAGGGGGAATTCAGCCTCGACCATATGTTCGGATTTTGAGCGCATCATGTCGCAATCGCAGATTCATCGCACCCGTCACCTGATTCTCGGCTCCGGTCCGGCCGGCTATACCGCCGCGATCTACGCCGCGCGCGCCGCTATGTCGCCGCTGCTGGTCTCCGGACTGACACAAGGCGGCCAACTCACCATCACCACCGAGGTCGAGAATTATCCCGGCTTCGGCAAGGGCATCATGGGACCCGAGCTGATGGACGCGATGCGCGACCAGGCGCTGCATGTCGGCGCGCGCCTGATCAACGACACCATCGTCGCCGTCGATCTGAAGCGCCGCCCCTTCGTGGCGCGCGGCGATTCGGGCGATTTCTATGAAGGCGAGACGATCGCCATCTGTACCGGCGCGGAGGCGCGCTGGCTCAATGTGCCGGGGGAGGCGGTCTATCGCGGCTATGGCGTCTCCGCCTGCGCTACCTGCGACGGGTTCTTCTTTCGCGGCAAGGAAGTGGTCGTGGTCGGCGGCGGCAATACCGCGGCCGAAGAGGCGCTGTACCTCACCCACCATGCCAGCCGGGTGACGCTGATCCACCGCCGCCACGAGTTGCGCGCCGATAAAACGATGCAGGCGCGGCTGTTCGCCAACCCGAAAATCCGCACCGTCTGGAACAGCGTCGTCGAGGAAATCCTGGGCGAGCCGACGCCGCCCCGCGTCACTGGGGTCCGCATCCGCAATGTTCTGACCGACGAGGTCGGCGAAATCGCCTGTGATGGCTTCTTCATCGCCATCGGCCACGATCCCTCGACATCGTTGTTCAGGGGCCAGTTGGAGCTCGACCGCGACGGCTATCTGATCACCGCGCCGGACTCGACCGCGACCGAGATTCCGGGCGTGTTCGCGGCCGGCGACGTCAAGGACAAAGTGTTTCGCCAGGCCGTGACCGCCGCCGGCATGGGGTGCATGGCGGCGCTCGAAGCCGAGCGGTTTCTCGCCGAAGAGGATTCGCACGCCACCCTCAGGGCGGCGGAATAGCCCCGTGGCGATGGATTGGGACAAATTACGGGTATTCCACGCGGTCGCCGAGGCCGGCAGCTTCACCCACGCCGGCGAGGCGCTGAACCTCAGCCAGTCGGCGGTGAGCCGCCAGATCAGCGCCCTTGAGGAAAGCCTGTCGGTCCCGCTGTTCCATCGCCATGCGCGCGGCCTGATCCTGACCGAACAGGGGGATCTCCTTTATCGAACCGCTCGCGAGGTGTTCGGCAAGCTGGCGATGACCGAATCCATGCTGACAGAGAGCAAGGACCGGCCGCGCGGGCCGCTGAAGGTAACGACCACGGTGTCGTTCGGCTCGGCCTGGCTGACGCCGCGGATTCGCGAGTTTCTCGACCTCTATCCCGAAATTCAGCTGACCGTGCTGGTCGATGACAGCGAACTCGATCTGTCGATGCGCGAGGCCGATGTCGCGATCCGGATGACCCCGCCGCGCCAGCCCGATCTGGTGCAGCGGCACTTGATGTCGGTGCGCTATCACATCTATGCCTCGCCCGATTATCTGAAGCGTCACGGCACCCCGAAGAAGGTCGAAGACCTCAACCGCCATCGCATCATCGTTTATGGCGAGGATGGCCGCCCGCCGGTCCGCAACATCAACTGGCTGACCGAGGCAGGGTTGAAAACAGGACAGGAGCGCCGCCCGATCCTGACCATCAACAACGCCAACGCCATCTTGCGGGCGGTTCAGAGCGGGGTCGGCATCGGCGCGGTGCCCGATTTCATGGCCGCCGACGCCGAGGGCCTGTCGCGGATCCTACCGGAATTGCCCGGTCCCGAGGGCGAGGCCTATTTCGTCTATCCCGAGGAATTACGATCGTCGAAACGGATCGCGGTGTTCCGCGAATTCCTGGTACGAAAAGTCGCCGACGCGCGCAGCGCGTAAATTATCGCAGCCTCAATCAGCGCACGATACGCCATGTCCCGTCCGGCTGCGGACAGGCGAGACCGGCGGCGATTCGCGATTGACCATTGACGATGACGGTCGAGTGAAATTCCTGGCATGCGGCCCGCGACTGTGTTCCGTGCCGCAATAATCGCGGGGGTGGGACCGAATAGACCGGCGGCGGATAGGCATAGGCCGGCGGCGCATAGGCATCGTAGGGCCCCCACCACGGCCCGAAGCCGAAGCCAAGACCGACCATGCCGCCCCGGCTATCCTGGAGAAACGGGTCGGAAGGCGAGATTTCGCCTTCCACCCGTGTAAAGGCCGGTGCGGCGACGCTTACCATCGACAGGACCGATGCAAACACCAGCAAGCGCCCAGCCCGCAATTCACGCCTCCAAACGCACCAACCAAGCCCTCAGCTAATCATATCGAGGGCGCGGTGCCTACTCCCAAACCGGCTTGCCCAGATCGACCTGGGATGGCGTCGTGGCGGCACCCGTGACGCCACCGGCCGCGGCACCGATCGCCGCGCCGGCCAGCGGTGCGCCAACCATCGCCCCGACCACGGCGCCACCCACGGCACCGATACCGGCGCCGCTCAGGGCGCGATCGCTGGTGGTGTAGCCGCACGCCGAAACCAGCAAGCCAAGACCGACAACTGCAAATCCGAGACGGGAAACCATGGGTTCCTCCACGCTAGAGTGAATCTATATGAATCTTAGAATAGCGGAAAACCCCATTCGTCCCAGTGACTTATCGGCCGTTTTGCCGTCACAAATTTGCCATATTTCCATAAACCATTGAAATTAATTACTTATCTAAACGTAAAGCCGCTGACCTTGAAGCTGATCGTAAAGATGGGCCACATAATCACCATAACCATTCCACATCTGCGTCGGGACGCGCTCGTTGGTGCCGAGCACGCGCTCGGTGGCCTGACTCCAACGCGGGTGCGGTACCTGCGGATTTACGTTTGCCCAGAAGCCATACTCGCTCTCCTGCAAATCCTCCCAGAAGGTGCGCGGCTGCTTGTCGCTGAAGGTGAATTTCGTGATCGACTTCACTGATTTAAAACCATATTTCCACGGAACTGTCAGGCGTAACGGGGCGCCGTCCTGCTTCGGCACCGGCTTGCCATACATGCCGGTCACCAGAAACGGCAGCTCGTTGGTCGCCTCTTGCATGGTCAGGCCCTCGACATACGGCCAGGGATAGAACACTTGGTTCTGACCATCGGCAATCTTAGGGTTCATGAAGGTGGTCATCACCAGATATGTGGCCGAGGATTGCGGCTTGCACAGCGCGACGAAATCCTTGAGGGCGAAGCCGCTCCACGGCACCGCCATCGACCAGGCTTCGACGCAGCGATGGCGATAGAGCCGCTCTTCCAGCGGCATCCTCTTCATCAGATCGTCGATGCCGATCTCGAACGGCTTATCGACCAAGCCATCGACGGCAATGGTCCAGGGCCGCACCGGCAGTGCCTGGGCCGGCTCGACGATGTCCTTGTCGGTGCCGAACTCATAGAAATTATTGTAAGTGGTCGAATATTTTGCCTCGGTGATCGGGCGGTCCAGCTTGAACTTGTTGTTGCGCTTGAAGGGATAGAGCTTGGCCGAGGGATCGGTCGCGTCCGCCTCGGCGGCGAAGGCGGCACCGAACGGCGGGGCGGCGGCGGCGATCAGCGCGCCATAGCCCATCGCCTTCAACAGCACCCGGCGGTTGGTGAAGACGCTCTCCGGCGTCGCTTCTCGCTCGGGAATTTCCCAGCCGCGCTTCGATTTGACCAGCATCGCATTCTCCTATTCGCGCCGCGCGTCTCAGGGGGCGGGGGCGGCAACTCGATTCTCTTACGTCCAGGACATAGAGAGAGTTTCGCACGCATACCAATCAAAGTCCCGCGACCGCCGGTGAGCACGCAATTTGCCTACGGCGCCGCGCCTTTCAGGACCACGGCGTCGGGACGAAGGTAATCCTTAAGCACCGTAAACGGAATCCGCACGTCGAACGCGCCGCGCGAGAAATTCGCGACGGTGTAGACTGGGAAGTGCACGATCGCGGCATCCGCCGTGAACAGCCAGTCATTGGGGTCGGCGACCACGGTCGCGACATCCGTCTGTTTCGGCGGCGGCTCGTCACCGAACTGCCGCGTCAGGTCCTTCATCGCGGCATCGGTCACGAATTGCAACCCATCCTTGTCAATCGGAAAGAGCGAAGCGAATCCCAGTGGCGCACCCGCCGCCAGATCCCAGTTGATCGCGAATTCATTGAGCTGATCGTGCGTGCCGCCGGTGAAATCCGCGGTGCGCATCTGCAGGCTGATCAGCCGCCCATCGAACCGCATCACGACATAGGTTCGCCGCGCCGACAGTGCGTAATCGGCCGGCATGTTGGGCGGAACGGATAATTTCTTATCGTCGATGCGCTGACGATCGAGCCGCAGCGTCTCGGCAACCGCGGCGTTGAAAGCATCGGCGGTGGGACCGCCGGTCAGCCATGGGACAGCATCGCTGTCGAAGAACGGCGGCGTCGTGGTACTGGCAAAGCGCATGCGCGGCTCGAGCGTGAGGCCACCCGCCTTCACCACCCGCATTCCCTCAAACAGCGCCGCCCGGTCCTGATATAGCGCGGCGAGGCAATCGCGCAGCGGCACCACATCACCGGCATGCGCCGGCAGCACGCCGTCCGCCGCGCAGCGCTGTTCCGCGGCGACATGCCAAGCCTGCTGCGCCGCGCGCACCGTTGCGAAGCTCGCCGGGGTCTCGGCGGCCTCGAGCCGCTTGTAGGCGGCGGTCATGGTGCGATCCATGCCGGAAAGCCGCAGATCGTCGCAGACGATTTGCGAGCCGGCGTGGTCGGCCGTGACGCAATCGAAACCGGGGCCGCTATAGCCCGCGTGCCATTCGCGTGGGTCGCCATCGGGCCGGCGCAGGCGATAGACGATTTCGCCCGACGCCACCAGCACGTCGCCATTATGCGCGAGATAATATTCCGCGGCGCGGGCGCCACAGAGGACACGCTGGGTCGGCGCCTGGAACGGCATGAAGCCGAGCATCGAGGCTTGCTCCGACGCGGTATCCGGGTCGAGGCGGCCGCCGAAGAGGTCGGCGAGCATGGTCTGGCGATTGTCGTAACGGGCCGACGCGCAGGCCAGCGCCGGCGGCCCCGCGACCGCGCCCTCGTCGAAGGCCACCATCCAGGCCAGCAGCGGCGCCTCGCCCGCGCGCAGCGGACGCGGCGCCAGCCAGGGCGCCCGCTCGGCCGCGATCACCCGCCAGAAGCCGCTGAATGACTTGTCCGGCGAGGTATCGTCCGTTTCCGCGAACGCCGCGCCGGCGGCAAACACCAGCACCGCCGCGATCGCAAGCAACCGGGCGATCAAGTCGGGCGGAACGGCCGGCGCAGGCCGGCCTGCTCCATCAGCGGCAGCACGTCGCGCGCCCAGTCGCGCATTTCCTGGTGATAATTCACCCAGGACAGCACGACACCATCGAGCCCGGTGCGCGACAGCTCCAGGAGCTGGTCCACGATCTGTTCCGGCGTGCCGATCAGCGGCAGGCCGCCCCAGCCGGCGACGAAGCGGTACTTCACCCGCTGCAATTGCTCGGCGGTCAGATATTCCGATGCCTTGAGGCCGAGCTCGCGGGTCAGATTCTCCACCGCCGCCCAGTCGCCCTTTTCGTAAATGTAATAATTGGCGTAGTCCCGCGCCTCCTTCTCGGTCGGGCGGCACACCACCCAGGCGCCGGTCCAGACCTGAAGCTCGCGGTGGAAATCCTCGCGCGCGACGCGGCGCAGATTATCGACCTGAGCCTTGTTGGCGTCGAACGCGCCCTCGAAAAAAACCGTGAAGGCGATGTCGGCGTATTTCGCGGCGAACCGCGCGCCGATCGGCGAGGCGCCGGCATTCATGATCGGCGGATAGGGTTTCTGGATCGGCTTCGGTTCGCTGAACCCTTTCGGCACTTGATAGAATTTGCCGTCGAAATTGAATTCACCCTCGGTCCACAGACGGCGGACGATCTCGATCCACTCGCTCGCCATTTCATAGCGCTGGTCATGCTCGGACACCGAGGTGCCGAACATTTCAAGGTCGGGCGTCGACCAGCCGCACACGACATTGAGCGCGAAGCGGCCGTTGGACGCATGGTCGGCGGTGACGCACTGTTTCGCCGCCGCGACCGGATGCATGGTTGGCACATGGGTGGTCGAGAAGATGGTCGCGCTGTTCGAGATCGCGCCCATCGCCGCCGCCCAGGTCAGCGATTCATAGCTCGCGCCGTTGAAATCGGTGACGCCGCCAAAGCCCTTCCACCGCGCCACCGGCACCAGCGCCTCGAGCCCAATGCGGTCGGCGGTCTCGACAATGTCGCGGCTATTCGCCCAGTTGAGTTCGAAATGCCCCTCGGCGGTGGTCGCGGCGCAGCCATGGCTGACATTCGGCCCAAACACGCCGAGCTTCATCTTGTTGTCGTTGAACAGCGCGTTGGCCATGCCCGTCCCCCTCAATTATCGTGCCGTCATTGAATGATCGCGGTTAGTCTGTTGGAAGTCAAAACCGTCCGCGAGGGGAAGTCCGTGCCGCCGCAAGTTCGCAGCATCGTGGTCGAGGTTGCGAAGCTGCGGGATTATTGTCTCAGTGCCGAACATCCACGCGGCCGGTACAAAGCCCGCGTCTTTCGATCGCGGCTCGGAATCGCCGCCACCGACGCCGAGTTGCTTCGGCGGGCTCTCCTGGATGCGGCTTGGAACCGCCAAGCGGAATTGCAATCGGCCGGGACCGACTTACATGGGCAACGCTATGTCCTGAATTTTCCAATGGTAACGGCGGTTGGGACCGCAACTATTCGCTCTACCTGGATTGTTCCGACGGATCAGGACGTGTTACGATTCGTTACCTGCTATGTGCTGTAGGGAGCACGACCATGACTTCGCGCCTCGACAAAATTCAGTTGCTCGATGTTGTGGCCCTTACGGCTGACCTGCCCGAGAAGGGGTTACTGCGCGGCCAGGTCGGCACGGTTGTCGAGTCCTTGTCGCCAGGTGTTTTCGAGGTGGAGTTCTCGGACGATCAAGGGCGAACCTATGCGCAGTTGGCACTAAAGAACGATCAACTTTTGGTTCTGCGTTATCAACCGCGCCGCGCGGCGTAACGGAACTTACTGCGCCGCGTGAGCTGCCGTGCGGTCCTGGATTACTTTCTCCGCGAGCTTGCCCGTCAGTTCCTGCAGATGATCGAACCGGTCGGTGTAGGTCCCGACCCCCAGCGTCAGCGAGCGCAGCTCGACGATGAGGTCGTGCAGTTCGGCGCGCGGCAGGTGGGCGCCGACCACGTCCCAGCCATCCCAGCCCGCCTTGGCGTCGTAGCCTAGAATCTGGCCGCGCCGGCCGGAGATCAGACGCTGCACCCGCGCCGTAAACGCATTCGGCACCGAGATGTCGACATGGTGGATCGGCTCCAGCAACACCGGGTCGCATTTCGGCATGGCCTCGCTCATCGCCATGCGGCCAACCGTCTTGAACGCCATGTCCGAACTGTCGACGGCGTGGAACTGGCCGGTTACCAGCGTCACCGAGACATCGACCACCGGGAACCCCAGCGGGCCGTGCCGCAGATAGTCGGCAACGCCCTCCTCCACCGCCGGGATGAAGTTGCGCGGAATGGCGCCGCCCACCACCGCGTCGATGAAGCTGTGGCCGGAGCCGCGCGGCAGCGGCCGCACCTCGATCTCGGCGTCGGCGAATTGGCCGTGGCCGCCGCTCTGCCGCTTGAAGCGGGAATGCTGGGCGACGCCGCGCTTGATGGTTTCCTTATAGGGCATTTGCGGCCGCCGGCCGGTCGCCGCGATATTGTATTTGGTGCGCAGCCGGTCGAGCGCGATCTGCAAGTGGATATCGCCCTGCCCCCACAGCACCATCTCCTGCTGATCGGCATTGTGTTCGAGCGACAGGGTCGGGTCTTCCTCGATCAGCTTCGCAATTGCAGGCGTCAGCTTGACGTCGTCGGTGCGTTTTTCGGCACCGATGGCGAGGCCGAAGACCGGCGTCGGCAGCGCCGGCCAGGGCAGTTTCGGCGCCTTGCCCGAGGCGAGCACGGTGCCGGTCGCGATCCCTTCCATCCGCGCCAGCGCCACCAGATCGCCGGCGCCGGCGCTCGCCAATTTCTCCGTGCTGGTGCCGGTCAGGCGCAGCACGCCGCCGACGCGCACGCCGTTAAGGGTCGCGCCGTCAGCGATCTGGCCGCTCCATACCCGCACCAGCGACAGTTTGCCGGTGTGCGGCGCGTGATAGGTCTTGATCACCTGCGCCACCGTGTCGGCGCCCGGTGCGATCCCGAGCCGCGCGGCGGTCTCGGCGGCGGCCGGCGCCTCGTGGCGCAGCGCCTTCCATAGGCGGCGCACGCCGAAATCCGTCGCCGCCGCCCCCATGAACACCGGCACGATCAGATCGCGACGCAAATCCTGCGTCAGATGGCGATAAATATCTTCCTTCGAGGGCTGCACATCTTCGAGGAGCTGTTCCAACAGCTTGTCGTCGAAATCCGCCAGTTTCTCGACGAGGCCGGAGCGGTTGGCCTGTTCGTCGGGCAACACCCCATCCGGGATTTTTACGAGGTCCGAGGCTTGACCGGGATTGTATTTATAGGCGCGCTCGCTGACCAGATCGACATAGCCGTCGGTGGCGCCTTCCTTGCCGGGAATCGGCACCTGGCGCAGCACCAAGGGGCGCGCCGATACCGCCTGCAGCGCCGCCAGCACCTCGCTGACCCGCGCCTCGGCGGTGTCGAGCCGGTTGATGAACAGCATGTGCGGAACGGCGTGATCGTCGAGGAATTTCAGCAACGGGCTTAGGGTCAGCGCCTTGTCGATGGTCGGCTCGCACACCACCACCGCCACGTCGGCGGCGAGCAGCGCGCATTGCGCCTCGAACGCCAGTTCGACCGAGCCGGGACAATCGAGAAAAGTCCACGGGTCGCCGAGATACGTCGCCGCCGCGACGTTGATCTCGGTCGACATCTGGCGGGCGCGCGCCTCGGGCGAATTATCGCCGACGGTATTGCCTTCCTTCAGCGTGCCGCGCCGGTTGGTGGTGCCGCTGGCATAAAGCAAAGCCTCGAGCAGCGTGGTCTTGCCGGCAAGATAGGGCCCGACCAGGGCCGCCACTCTGGGGCCGTTGGGTGTCGTCATGCACGCCTCCATCGCCCGGCCGCCCGTGGGGCGGCACCGTTTCACCGATGGTTGCGCGGCGGCGGGCGGCTGGCAAATGGAATCTATTGAGGGCATTCTCGGCGCGGGACGTGAGGAGGCGCGGCCATGATGAGCGCGGAGCAGAATGGGCGGGTGACGCGTGTCGGGCTCGGCACGCCGGGCGGGACGTTGCAGCGGCGGTACTGGCAGCCGATCGCGCTGACCGAGGAATTGCCGGCGCAGCGGCCGCTGAAGCCGGTGCGCGTGCTGGGCCAGGATCTGGTGCTGTTCCGGGACGAGGCGGGAAAGCTTGGCCTGCTCGATCGCGACTGCCCGCATCGCGGCGCCGACCTGGCATTCGGGCGGTTGGAGGATGGCGGGCTGCGTTGTGCCTTTCACGGCTGGCTGTTCGACGCGAGCGGCCAGTGCCTCGAAACGCCGGCGGAACCCGACGGCAGCAAGCTGTGCGAACGGGTGCGCCAGGGCAATTACGGCGTGACGGAACGCAATGGCGTGATATTCGCCTATCTCGGCCCCGGCGAACCGCCCGCCCTGCCCCATCTCGATTGTTTCGCCGCGCCCGACGATTACAGTTTCGCCTTCAAGGGTCATATCGATTGCAACTGGCTGCAGGCACTGGAGGTCGGCATCGACCCCGCGCATGCCTCGTTCCTGCATCGCTTCTTCGCGGACGAAGCCCCCAACGCTGGCTATGGCAAACAATTCCGCGCCAAGTCGATCGACAGCGACATGCCGATGTCGCGAATCCTGCGCGAATTCTCCCGCCCCCGCATCGATGTCGAGAACACGGATTTCGGGCTGCGGCTGATCGCGCTGCGCACCCTCGATGCGGCACGAATCCATGTCCGCGTCACCAACCTGATCTTTCCGCACGCGGTGCTGATCCCGCTCAGCGAGACGATGACCATCACGCAATGGCATGTGCCGGTCGATGACGAAAATTCCTACTGGTATGCGATCTTCACCAGTTTTCGCGATCCCGTCGATCACGCCGAGATGCGCGCCCAGCGCCTCAAACTCTACGCGCTCCCGGATTACAAGCCGCGCCGCAATCGCGCCAACAATTACGGCTTCGATGCCGCCGAGCAGAAGCGCGCGACCTTCACCGGCATGGGGCACGACATCAATGTCCACGACAATTGGGCGGTCGAGTCCCAAGGCCGCGTCCATGACCGGGCGCGCGAGCATCTCGGCCAGTCGGACAAGGCGATCTCCGCCTATCGCCGCCTGCTGCTCGACGCCATCGCCAAGACCGAGGCCGGCGAAGCGCCAATCCTGTCGCGGCCCGAAAACCATAGTCTGCCGATCACGGTGGACGGTATCGCGCCCGCCAACGAATGGGACGAATACTGGCGCGGCACCGATGCACGGCGGCGCGGCGTGGCGCCGTGGAGGGCGTTGTGACGATAGATGCTGGACGGCCATCGTGCGTCCCTCGACTGTGCGCTGCGCGCACGCTCGGGATGAGGATTGTTTTTTTGTGCCATCCGCGAATTTTCCCTCACAGGATGAGGACACATTTCTCACTGCACCAATCTCCCTCATCCCGAGCGCGGAGCGCCGCGCTAGCGACGCGAGCAGTCGAGGGACGCACGGAACCACGCACATGAGCTTCGTTGCCCGCCACAATCTCCGCACCGATGACCAGGAGCGGCTCGCCGACGCGGTGCTGAAGCGCATTGCCGGCGATGACATCGCGGTGATCCGGTTATCCGTCGCCGACCAGCATGGCGTGCTGCGCGGCAAGGCGATCACCGCCGCCGAAATGCCAGGCGCGATGGCCAGCGGCTGGAGCTTTTCGACGACGCTGCTGCTGAAGGATACGGCGAACCGCACCGTCTTCCCGATTTTCAGCGCCGGCGGCGGCTTCGGTGCCGCCGAGATGGAGGGCGGCGCCGATCTGGTGATGGTGCCGGACCCGGCGACGTTCCGCGTGCTGCCCTGGGCGCCGCATACCGGCTGGATGCTGTGCGATCTTTATTTCCCCGACGGCCGGCCGATGCCGCTCTCGACCCGGCAATTGTATCGCGCCGCGATCGAGCGGCTCGGCGAAGCCGGCTATGATTTCGTCGCCGGCCTCGAAGTCGAGTTCCATATCTTCAGGCTCGACGATCCCAGCTTGCGTCCCAGCGACGCCGGCCAGCCGGGCCAGCCCGGCAATCCTCCCGCCGTCAGTCTGCTGACCCAAGGCTATCAATATCTGACCGAGCAGCGTTACGACCAGCTCGATCCGATTTTCGAGATTTTGCGGCGCGATCTCGCGGCGCTCGATCTGCCGCTGCGCTCGCTTGAAATTGAATTCGGGCCGAGCCAGGTCGAATTCACGTTCCCGACCGCCATCGGCATGGCGCCCGCCGATAACATGATGTTGTTTCGCAGTGCGACCAAGCAGATCTGTCGCCGCCACGGCTATCACGCCAGCTTCATGTGCCGCCCGCGCCTGCCCAATATCATGTCGAGCGGCTGGCATCTCCACCAATCGCTGCGCGATCGCAAGACCGGCGCCAACGCCTTCGTCTCGGATGGCGCCGAGCTGTTGAGTCCGGTCGGCCGGCATTATCTCGCCGGCTTGCTGGATCACGCGGCGGCGGCGGCGGCATTCTCGACGCCGACCATCAACGGCTACAAGCGCTATCGGCCCTACTCGCTGGCACCCGACCGCGCGATCTGGGGCAAGGATAATCGCGGCACCATGCTGCGCGTCGTCGGCGCGCCGGGCGACCCGGTGACGCATATCGAGAACCGCGCCGGCGAGCCGGCCGCCAACCCTTATCTTTACATGGCCGCGCAGATCGTCTGCGGCCTCGACGGCATGACGCGCAAGTTGGCACCGCCGCCGCCCGCCGACACGCCCTATGAGACGGCGGCGCCGGCGCTGCCCCGCCATCTCGGCGAGGCGCTGGCGGCGCTGCGCGGCGATGCTTGCCTGCGCGAGGGCATCGGCGCCGCGTTCGTCGATTGCTACCGCCAGATCAAGGAAGCCGAACTTGCCCGCTTCCAGCTCGAGGTCAGCGACTGGGAACAGCGGGAATATTTCGATCTGTTCTGATCGTAGCCGACCGGGCGCTCAAGCGGCGGTCTTCACCAACCTCGCCGCATAGAACCCGTCGAGCCCACCGCGATCGCCGAGATGACAGGGCAGCGTGCGCAGATCGCCCTCTGGCGTGATACATTCGGCCATCCCGCCGATCTCGCCGGCCTCGATCGGCTGGCGGCGCAGCGGCACCCCTTGCGCCAACAGCCGCTCCACCTGGCGCGGCCCCTCATCCGCCTCGAGCGAGCACACGCCGTAAACCAGCGTGCCGCCCGGCGCCAGCATCGCCACCGCGTTATCGAGGAGGCGTGCCTGCAGCCCGGCGAGGCGGGTCACATCCTCGGGCGCCTTCAAATGCAAAATATCGGGATGGCGGCGGATGGTACCGGTGGCGCTGCATGGCGCATCAAGCAGAACCAGCGCCGCCGGCGCCGCCGGCCGCCACCGGGTCGCGTCGGCGACGACACACTCGGCGGTGAGCGACAGCCGCGTGAGATTATCGGTAAGCCGCGCCAGCCGCACGGCCGAGCGATCCACCGCGACAACACGGGCACCCATTGCCGCCAATTGGGCGGTTTTGCCCCCCGGCGCCGCGCACAGATCGATCACGGTGCGATCCGCGACCGCGCCCAAGAGCCGCGCCGGCAGCGACGCAGCGGCATCTTGTACCCACCAGATACCCTCATCATACCCTGGTAACTCCGTCACCAGACCCGCACTATCACGCCGTATGGTGCCGGTTGGTAATACCGTGCCACGCAGCCGCGTCGTCCAGACATCCGCCGTGACGGGGTCGCGCAAGGCAATGTCGAGCGGCGGATCACGAAAATGTGCGGCGGCGATGGCGCGGGTCGCGTCCTCGCCATAGGCGCCGTGCCAGCTCCGCCACAGCCAATCCGGCGTGTTGAGGCGCGCCGCGTCTTGCGCCGTGGCCAGTCCCTCGCCCTCGCGCGCGAGGCGCCGCAGCACCGCGTTGATCAACGCCTTCATCCTGCGATGGCCGATGCGATCCGCGAGATCGACCGCCGTCGATACCGCCGCGTGCGACGGCGTGCCCAGAAACACCAGCTGCGCCACGCCCAGGCGCAGAATATTCGTGATCGGACGGGCCGCGACCGGCAGCGGCGCCGATAAGGCGGTCGCGATCAGCGCATCGATCTGACCAAGACGGCGCAGGCAGGTCGCCACCAGCAGGCGCGCGAACGCCCGGTCGCGCGGCGCCAGCGCCGCCAGGTCCGTATGCACGGCAAGCGCGTCATCGAGCGGCTGACGGCGCCACAGCACGGTGGCGAGAAGATCATAAGCAACGGCACGGGCCGACGGGACGGCGCCGGTCGCGGCATCGGACGGTTCGGCCATGGCCTCAAACTGGCACCACCATCGCGACCGTTCAAGGCTGCCGCCGTTCAACACTTGGCAAAAAGCATGGCGAGGCATCAAATAAAGCGCATGAGTGACAAGGATCCGCCGCCGGTGACGCCCGCGCCGCTAAAACCGACCGATCAGCCGGACGAAACCACCGAGAAGATGCCGCGCGAAATCGGCGGCCCGAAGGGGCCGGAGCCGACACGCTACAATGATTGGGAACGCAATGGCCGCTGCATCGATTTCTGAATCCACCGCCGATTATGCCGGCCGCCAGATCGTGGTGACCGGCGGCACCGGCGCCCTCGGCTGCGCCATCGTCGATGCCCTGCTCGTCCGGGGCGCGACCCTTTATGTGCCGTGGCGCACCAAGGCCGAGGCCGACCGCTTTCCCCGGCGCGATCATGAGCGCGTCCATCTGATCGAGGCCGAGTTGAGCGACGAAGACGCGGTGGCGCGGCTCTATGCCGGGGTCGACCCGTTATGGGCCTCGATCCATATCGCCGGCGGCTTTGCCATGGCGCCGATCGAAGAGACCGACCGCGCCGCCTTCATGAAGCAGATCGACACGAATCTGTTGAGCTGCTTCCTTTGCTCGCGCGGGGCCGTGGCGGCGATACGCAAGCATGGAAATGGCGGGCGCATCGTCAACGTCACCGCGCGACCCGGCGTCGAGCCGCGCCGGGGCGGCGGCATGACCGCCTATGCCACCACCAAAGCCGCCGTCGCCGCGTTCACCCAGGCGCTTGCCGCCGAGATCGTGCACGAAAATATCCTGGTGAACGCGGTGGCGCCCGGCACGCTCGACACGCCGGCCAATCGCACTGCCATGCCCAAGGCCGATCCCACGACATGGGCCCAGCCCGCCGAGGTTGCCGCCACCATCCTGTTCCTCGCCTCGCCCGGCAATCGGGTAACGAGCGGCGCCATCGTCCCGGTCTACGGGCAGAGCTAGCTGATCTTATTCGGCCCCGCATAGCCGAACAGGAACGCGGCCACTTTGCGCATCTGAATTTCCTCCGAGCCCTCGGTGATGCGATAGCGCCGGTGATGGCGATAGATATGCTCGAACGGGGTATGGCGCGAATAGCCAAGCCCGCCATGGACTTGCATCGCGCGGTCGGCGGCCTCGCACACCAGCCGGTTTGACCAATAGTTGCACATGCTGACCCGGTCCGAGAGCCGGCGCTCGACCTCGATCTTCGGCATCTGGTCCATCTCCCACGCGGTCTTGCGGATCAACAGGCGCAGCATCTCGACTTGAGTCGCCAGCTCGACCAGCGGAAACTGGATCGCCTGATTCTCCGCGAGCGCGCGGCCGAACGGCTTGCGGCGGCGGGCATAGGCGACGCTCTCGGCGATGCAGTAGGCGGCGGCGCCAAGGCTGGACGCGGCCTGGCGGATGCGATTCTCATGGACGAAATGCTGCGCGACGGCGAGGCCGCCACCGTCGCGGCCAAGAATGGCGCTGTCCGGCACGCGCACGCCGGTGAAGCTGACGCGCGGATGGTCGGTCGGCATGTTGAAGGTCCAGAGATACTCCTCGATCTTGACGCCGGGCGCCGATGACGGCACCAGAAAACAGGTGATGCCGGCCGCATCGCCCGCCGTCCCGGCGGTGCGCGCGAATACCATGCAGTGCGACGCGCGATGCATGCCGGTGGTCCACATCTTCTCGCCGTCGATGCGCCAGCCATCGCCGTCGCGCACCGCCACGGATTCCATATGCGTGGCATCGGAGCCGTGCTCCGGTTCCGTCAGGCCGAAGGCGCAGCTTCGCGTGCCGTCGAGTGCACCGGGAATGAACTCGCGCCGCTGTTCCTCGGTGCCGAAATCGCGGAACATCAACAGCGATGGAAAATTCGCGACGATCGAATGCTCGTTCTGCAGATCATTGTGGAGGCCCAGCCCCTTGGCGGCGAGATGCTCGCGAATGACCGCCATCCATAAATTCGAGCCATCATTGCCGCCAAATTCCGCCGGCAGCGAAAACCGCAGGAAGCCGGCGCGGTCGGCGCGGCGCTTCGCCTCGTCGAGCAGCGCCTCCCATTCGACGCGCGGCAGGCCGCCGCGCTCCCAATCAGTGCGCGCCCATTCGCGGCGATGATCGAAGAAACGCTGATTGTCGTCTTCGGCCTGGAGCGGCATGATCTCCGCCGCGATGAACGCATCGAGCGCGCCGAGATACTCGACCAGCGGCGGCGGCAGGTTGAAGTCCAAGGCGCGCTCCTGTTTAGTCATTGGGCGATGACCAAGCCTAACCCGAGATGACCCCCGAAGCGATCACCGCCGCGCTGTCGCGGCTTGCCCCCGCGCTAACGCCCGGCGGCGCGACCATCGACGCGCTGTCGCGGCTATCGACCGGCGCCAGCCTCGAGACCTGGAGCTTTCTGGTGCGCGGCCCGAGCGGCGCGACGCGGCTGGTGCTGCGCCGGCGGGAGCGTGGCGAGCGCGGCGACGGCGCCTTCACCAACTCGATCCCGTTGCGCGACGAGGCGGCATTGCTGAGCGCGGCGGCGGCGGCCGGCGTGCCGGTCGCGCGCCTCGTGCGCGCGTGCCAGCCGGAAGACGGGCTGGGCGAGGCCGTAATCGTGTCGCATGTCGATGGCGAGACGCGCGGCCGGCGCCTGGCGACAGACGAGCGATTCGCCACGATCCGCCCCACCCTCGCCGCGCAATGCGGGCGCATTCTGGCGCGCATCCATGCCATGCCCGTGCCGGCTACGGCGGCGCTCGCGACCTATGACGCCGCCGCCGAAATCGCGCGCTATGAGACGATCTATCATCGGCTCGACGGCGCCAGCCCGATCCTGGAGCTAGGCTTCCGCATGCTAACGAGGCGCGCGCCTCCATGCCCAAACCCGGTCGTCCTGCACGGCGATTTCCGCAACGGCAATTTGATGATCGATGCCGCGCACGGCATCGTCGCTGTGCTGGATTGGGAATTGTCGCATCGCGGCGACCCCGCCGAGGATCTGGGCTGGCTGTGCGTCAATTCCTGGCGCTTCGGCGCGGTGGAGCGCCCGGTCGGCGGCTTCGGTGACTATGCCGATCTGCTCGGCGCCTATGAGGCCGAGGCGGGTCGTGCCGTTCCGTTCGGCGCGGTGCTGTTCTGGCAGGCGGTCGGCACGCTGAAATGGGCGGTGATGTGCATGATGATGGTGGCGGCGCATCGCTCCGGCGAGGCGCCGTCGCTGGAACGGCTGATGATCGGCCGGCGTCGCAGCGAGGCCGAACTCGACCTGGTGACATTGTTGGAGGGACTGGCATGAACGGCGACCCGTCCGCGACGGAAATTCTTGCCGCCATCGCCGATTGGCTCGACGCGCAGGCGAAACAAATGGCGGGGCGCGATGCCTATTTCGCGCGCGTCGCGGTCAACGCGCTCGGCATCGTGGGGCGCGAACTGGCGATGTCGGTCGGCGGAAGCGCGAATGCGAACGCGGCGCTGTGCGCCGCCCTGCGCGCCGGCACCATCGACGAAACGACGCCCGGCCTGTTCGGCGATTTGAAAGCATTGGCGCGGCACCAGATCGCGATCGATCAGCCGCACTACCGGTCGCCGACGCTACTGAATCTCGAGACCGACTCTAGCCATGGCCACAGGTCGGGCAGTCGGGATCGCGCGGAATCTTGATCTTGTGAAAGCCGGCGCGCAGCGAATCATACATCAGCAACGTGCCGGACAGGCTTTCGCCGATGCCCAGCAATTCCTTCAGCACTTCGGTCGCCTGGAGCGTGCCCATCACGCCGGCGATGGCGCCGAGGATGCCGGCGGTCTCGCAGCGCGGCACACTGTCGGGCGGCGGCGCCTCGCGGAAGAGACAGCGATAGCAGGGGTGCGGCGGCCCGAGATAGGCCTTGAAGGTCGAGAGCTGGCCGTCGAACGGCGACAGCGCCGCGCCCACCAGCGGCCGCCGCAGATCATAACATGTGTCGTTCAACAGATAGCGCGTCTCGAAATTGTCGCTGCCGTCGGCGACCAGATCATAGGTACCAACCAGATCGCGGACGTTGCCCGCATCGAGCCGCAGCGCGTGCGTCTCGACACTCACATCGGGATTGATCGCCGCCACCGTAGCCCGCGCGCTATCCACCTTCAACGCGCCGATCATCGCGCTGGGATGCACGATCTGGCGCTGCAGATTGGAGAGATCGACCGTGTCGTCATCGACGATGCCGAGCGTGCCGACCCCCGCCGCCGCGAGATACAGCAGCAAGGGCGAGCCTAGCCCGCCAGCGCCGACGATCAGCACCCGCGACGCCAGCAGCTTCTCCTGCCCCTCCTCGCCAACCTCGTCGAGGATCAGATGGCGGGCATAGCGATGGAACTGCGCCTCGGAAAGCTCGGTCATAACCCGTCGAACAATTGCGTCGAGAGATAGCGTTCGGCGGAGTCCGGCAGCACCAGCACGATGGTCTTGCCTTCCATGCCGGGCCGGGCGCCCAATTCCAGCGCCGCCGCCACCGAGGCGCCCGACGAGATGCCGACGGGAATGCCCTCGACCCGCGCCAGCTCGCGCGAAAATTGAAAGGCGGTGTCATTGGCGATGCGCAGCACCTCGTCGATCAGGCTGACATCGAGGATCGCGGGAATGAAGCCGGCGCCGAGGCCCTGGATCTTATGCGGGCCGGGCGGCCCGCCGGACAGCACGGCACTGTCCTCCGGCTCGACCGCGATGATCTTGACGCCGGGCTTGCGCGCCTTCAGCACCGACCCGACGCCGGTCAGCGTCCCGCCGGTGCCAACTGGGCTGACGAAATAATCGACCGTCCCGCCCGTGTCGCGCCAGATTTCCTCGGCGGTGGTCTCGCGGTGAATCGCGGGGTTCGCCGGGTTCTGGAATTGCTGGGGCATGTAGGCGTCGGGCAGCGAGGCGACCAGCGCCTCGGCGCGCTCGATGGCACCGTGCATGCCGCGCGCCGCCGGGATCAGCTCCAGCTCGGCGCCGAGGATCAGCAGCATCTTGCGCCGCTCCAACGACATGCTGTCCGGCATGGTCAGGATCAGGCGATAGCCCTTGGCCGCCGCGACGAAGGCCAGCGCGATGCCGGTATTGCCCGAGGTCGGCTCGACCAGCACGGTGCGGCCCGCCTTGATGCGGCCCTCGCGCTCGGCCGCCTCGATCATGGCGAGGCCGATCCGGTCCTTCACCGAGGCCAGCGGGTTGAAGAACTCGCACTTGCCGAGAATATCGGCCTTCACCCCATGCGCGGCGGCGATGCGGGAGAGGCGCACCAGCGGCGTCGCGCCGATGGTCTCGACGATTGACTCATAGACCTTGCCGCGGAATTCGGACGGGGCGGCGGCGGACGAATTATTGGCGGTGTCGGGCATGGCGGCTTCCATGCTGGTTATATGGGTGGCAGGGATTGTAGGGCTAATCGGCTGGAGCGACAGGAATTTGTTGACCGCGCGGGCAAGTTAGCTAATATCTTAGTCAAGGAACGTGAATGGAAAAAATCGTCAATACTCACGACGCCAAGACGCACTTGTCGCAATTGCTGGCCCAGGTCGAGGCGGGCGAAACCGTCGTGATCGCGCGCGACGGAAAGCCGGTTGCAAAATTGGTTCCGGTCAAGCCGAAAGGTAAACGCAAATTCGGTTCGATGCGAGGCAAGATCGATATCGGCCCCGAATTCTTCGAGCCACTACCCGAAGAAGAGCTGGCAGCCTGGGAATGAGCTTTGCGTCTGTTGCTGGATAGCCATGCCCTGATCTGGTGGTTTGCCGGAAAGAACGAACTTTCACCTGCGGCGCGCGCCGCTGTCGCCGATAGCGACAACGAGATTTACGTCAGCGCCGTCTCGGCTTGGGAAATCTCCACCAAGTTCCGCATCGGCAAATTACCCAAGGCTGCGCCGTTCGCCAACGATATCGCCTCAGCGATTGCGAGCCAAGCTTTCTCCGAACTCGGTAGTGTCTCAGTTTGAAATTCTCCGCCCTTGACGCGGTGTCGCGCTGCCGACCGGCTTCCTATATATGCTTAGCGGAAAGCATGCGGAAAGCATGAGGAAAGCGACGATGCCTAAAGGTCCCCAAGGTCAGAAGCGCCCCGCCGACGTGATCGGCAATGCCGTGAAGGTAATGCGGATCGCGACGGGCGAGGAAGAAGATCAGCCTTCAAAGATGCCCGCCCGCGCGAAGGGTGGCAGGAAAGGGGCGGCCGCAAGGGCTGCAAAACTTACGGATGAACAGCGAGCGGAAATCGCGCGCCTCGCCGCTCAGGCTCGCTGGAAGAAGGCGAAATCTTAGCCAGCGCGGCGCTCGGCAACGTCGTCTTTGAAATCAAGAACAAGCTGGATTTGTTTGGTGACTGGGATTTTCTCGTTATAAACCTCCACGTCGATCTGCAATTGAACGAGATCGCCGATCACTTGCTCGCGGCGCTGGGTGAAGGCCCGTTGCATGTGGATATGCGGCGCGAAGCCCATAACGCCCCAAAACGTGGTTTGCACGCCGTCCTTCGTCACGCGCATGGCGTGATTGACGCGATAACGACGGCCTTTCGCGTCGGTCGCATATTCCTCGCGTAAGGCGCGCGCCAATTGGCTGGCTAGGATGTCGCGGGGATCGACCCTCGGTAATTTCAGACCGCGTTCGCGGACAGCCCAATCAACCACGTCACGCGCGCTCGCGGCAGCGTGATCGTGTTCTTCTTCGTATGCGCGCCAAAGACTTTGGAAAACTTCAGTTTGTGTCGGTGTGTCATCCATGGTCAATCTGCCAAATCTAGGGGTTGGTCCCAGCCGTCAGCGATAGCGCCGGGCAAAACGCATTGTCGAATTTTGGCTTGATGCTTTTTTAGGTAATCGTAACGCCCAGTTGCATGCTGAATTTGGCCGACCGGCAGGCCGGGGTGCACGCCATTGAGCTTCGCGAATGCGAGAACATCCTTTTCGTAGAAAAAGGGGTTTTTGCGATGGATGAATGATTCCATCTTGTCGCGCGGCACGCAGAAATCGGACGCTGCGGCGTTCGCAATGCGCTCCTCTTCTGGCACGCCGTTGCCAGTTCCGGCATGCTCGCCTTCCAGCTCGGCATCGATCATACCTTCTGGCGATTGGCGGCCATGACCTTTCAGAACGTGCTCGATTTCGTGTCGAAGAACGAACCAAAAATTGTCGATGCGATCAAACCGCATTGAAAGTCCAATCACGGGAGAGTTTTTGTCGAACCAAAAGCAAACGCCATCGATCTTGGCCAGCGGCAGCGTCTCGACGATGACGAAGCGGACGCCGCATTCAGCTAAGATGCGGGGCACATTGCGAGCTTCTTCTGGCGCGACAAGGAATTCGCGAAGGCGCGGCACGGCAGCAAGCAACCGCTGTTCGGAGTATTTAGGCACCGTAATAGACTTCGCGATCCGCCGGACACGGAATAGCCATGCTAGCTGGGCCGGCGGGATTTCCTTTTCCTCGTAGTTCGTCTTTTTCGCCGCATGTAAGAGATACGGAATCTTACCGGCGTCGCTGACCTCGAAGAATTTGGCGAGCTGATGCCCCAGCTTGTCGGCGTCACCGCCCTTGATCCAGCCGCGTTTGATCATTTCGCGGATTGGGTAATTGTTTTGCATTTTGGCGCGCAGCGATACGCCGGCGTCGGGGTCGCTTGCACTCGAAAGATCGAAGGTGCGTTGCAAACCGGCGAAATAATCGAAGGGAAGGCCGAGGGCTTCGCCCAGGGCTTTCGACATCGCCGGGCTGACGCCTTGCTTGCCGTTGATGATCTGGTTAACGGCCTTCGGATGGCAGCCCAAGACAAAGGTAAGATCGCTCTGCGCCCAGCCGCGCTTCTCAAGCTCTTGTAGGAGCAAAACGCCCGGATGTAGGTTCGGAGACGGCAGTTGTGGCGGCATGGCTTTTTCGTTGTTTCCAGCGGTTTGGGTGGTTTATCACAGCCCTTGAATTGGTACAATACCCTTATACCCACGTTAGGGGAAAATGAATAATATCCTTGACAAAAGGAGCCTGTGGCGTGATTATGGCTCATGAACAAGCTGTCCTCTGAAACCCGCACCCAAATCCTCACCTTGCTTTGTGAGGGTAATTCGATGCGTTCTTGCTCGCGGATCGCGGACGTGTCGATCAACACCGTGACCAAGCTCTTGATTGAGGCGGGGCAGTTCTGCGCGCAGTTCCACGATGAGCGGGTGCGCGACGTGAAGGCGTCTCGGGTGCAGTGCGACGAAATTTGGTCGTTCACCTATGCGAAGCAGAAGAACGTCGCGAGGGCGAAGGCCGCGCCGCTTGGTGCTGGCGATATCTGGACCTGGACCGCGATCGATGCCGACAGCAAATTGCTCGTCTCGTACCTGGTCGGCGGGCGGGACAGCGAATACGCCATGATGCTCATGGACGATCTGCGGGAGCGTCTGGCGAACCGCGTGCAACTCACCACGGACGGCCACCGTGCTTACCTGGAAGCCGTCGAAGGCGCCTTTGGTGGCGACGTGGACTACGCCCAGATCGTGAAGCTATACGGCGAAGCGCCGAACCCCGAGCGGCGCTACAGCCCAGCGGAATGCATTGGCATCCGCAAGTCGCGGGTCGAGGGCAATCCCGATCTGGCCCATGTCAGCACCTCGTATGTCGAGCGCGCCAACCTCACGATGCGCACCTTCATGAAGCGGTTTAACCGGCTGACGCTCGGCTTCTCCAAGAAGGTCGCGCACCACGCCCATATGGTCGCGCTCTATACCGTCTGGTACAATTTCGTGAAGATGCACAAGACGCTCAAAATGACGCCCGCGATGGCGGCTGGTATCTCGGATCGGCTCTATGACATGGCCGATTTGGTGGCGTTGATGGACGCGGCCCAACCCGCACCGGCAAAGCGCGGCCCGTACAAAAAGACTGCGGCCTAAATTTCAAACTGAGACACTACCCCGAACTCGCGATCACCATTTCTCATGCGCAACATGCCGGCGCACTCCCCGGACCATTGCGCGATCCGTTCGACCGGATGCTGATCGCACAATCCGTTCTCGATTCAATTCCGCTAATATCGAACGAAAGAATTTTTGATCGTTATGGAGTGAAGCGAATTTGGTGAGGCGGGTCGGAGCGCGCGCCAAACATCTCCCGGTCTTCCGATAGCCGGCCGACAGATAGAAGCGTCGGGAAATCCGTCCTCCGGGGCTTTCTTCCTCGCGCCTTTAAGCTAAAATGGCAGCAAGAGGAATGGTTCATGCTGCGTGACGAACTTCATCGACAACGCGTCGCCTTGACGGATGTTGCGACGCGGCACGGCGCCAGCAACGTTCGCATCTTCGGCTCTGTCGCGCGCGGCGAGGAACGGCCGGATAGCGATATCGATTTACTGATCGATTTCGCGCCTAATCGAGGTTTTGGCGACTACCTGGCCTTGATCGAAGAATTGGAATACCTGCTGGCGCGACGCGTGGACATCGTTATCGAGCGCAGCCTAAGCCCCCATTTCCGTCCCTTTATCGAGGCCGAGGCGCAGCCTTTGTGAATTCCGACCTGCCTTATCTCGGTCACATCGCCGACGGTATCCGCGCGATCGAAAGCTATGTTGTCGGTGGACATGATGTCTTCATGACCGACCGTATGGTTCAGGATGCTGTTATTCGCAATTGAAGGGCGCAGTCGGCCGGGACTGAACTGGAATAAGATCGTTGCGTTTCGTAACCGATTGATTCACGGCTATTGGAGCGTCGATCTGGTGTGGTTTGGGATGCGGTGGTGAACGAGTTGCCCAAATTGAAGGATGAAATTACGCGCTTACTGGCGGCACAACGTCAGTAAGCCCATAGGGAGCAGCGCATGGCCGGGAATAGCGACATCGTGGTGATTGGCGCGGGGCATAACGGTCTCGTCGCGGCGGCCTATCTCGCCAAGGCCGGGAAGAAAGTCACGGTGTTGGAGCGCCAGCCCTGGATTGGCGGCGGCGTGGTGACGCGCGATCTGACCCTGCCCGGCTTCCACCATGACCAGCATTCGATGGCGCATATCTTCATCCAGGCCAATCCGCTGATCAAAAACGACGAACTGGGCCTGATCTCGAAATACGGCATGAAATATACCTATCCGGAGATGCCGACGATTTCGGTATTCCCCGATGGCGAGACGATCCCGCTGTGGCGCGACCGCCAGAAGAATTATCGCGAGCTGCAACGCTTCTCCCAGAAGGACGCGGATTCCTACCTGCGCTTCGCCGAGCTGGCGGCCGCCTATCTGCCGCTGTTGACGGGCGGCCTGTTCATGCCGCCCGCCCCGGTCGGCGCCATGTATGCGATGATGGATCAGAGCCGCGAAGGCCGCGCCATGTTCCAGGTCATGCAGAAAAGCGGCTATGACATCGTCACCGAATGGTTCGAAAACGACCGCATCCGGCTGCATTTCATCCGCATCGTCAGCGAGCATCTGGTCGGACCCGAGGAAAAGGGCACCGGCCTCGGCCTCTTCATGTTTCTGGCTTTCCTCGAGCAATACGGCATCGGCGTGCCGATGGGGGGCAGCGGCACCCTGACCGGTGCGCTCGCCAAATTAATCCAAGATAATGGCGGCGAGGTCGTGACCGGGGTCGATTGCGAGCGTGTCATCGTCAAGAGCGGGCGCGCGGTCGGCGTCCAGGCCAAGGATGGCCGCGAATTCCTGGCGAAGGACAGCGTCATCGGCGCCATCCATCCACACGATCTCGGCAAGTTCGTCGCGGGCGTCGATCAGGACATCGCGCGCGACGCCGCCAAGACCGAGATCGGCGCCAATTGCGTCTTCACGATCCATGCCGCGCTGAACGAGCCACTGAAATTCAAGGCCGGCGATCAGGTTAACCAGGCCATGATGATCGAGCTGCTGCCGCCCAGCCTCGACCATCTGCGCGAACATTTCGACGATCTGCGCTATGGCCGCATGCCGCGCACGCGGCTGGTCGGACTCGGCTCGCCTTCCAATCTCGATCCATCGCGCGCCCCCGCCGGCAAGGCGACCATGCATGCCTGGGACTATTGCCCCTATGAGCACCCGGCGGGCGGCGCCGCGGCGTGGGATTCGCGCAAGAAGGAATTCGCCGACGGCATGCTGGAAAACATGCGCGGCTATATCAGCAATCTCACCCCGGCGAATATCCTGGCGCATCACGATGATACCCCGCTCGATATGGAGCGCACCTCGTCGAGCTTCCGCCGTGGCGACATTCACGGCATCGCGCCCACCGCCTATCAATCGGGCGCGCATCGCCCAACCCCTGAGCTCGGCAACTACACCGTGCCGGGCATCGAGCGTCTCTATCTCGTCGGCCCGTTTCAGCATCCGGGCGGCGGCGTGTTCGGTGCCGGCCGCGCCACCGCGATCAAGATGTTCGACGATCTGCGGTTGAATTTCGACAAGATCGGCGAGCGCTAGCGCGCGAGGAGCGGCCATCCATACCATCATCGTCGGTGCCGGCGCGGCGGGCCTGATGGCCGGGCGCGATCTCGCGCGCGCCGGCCATCGCGTCACGATTATCGAGGCGCGCGACCGCATCGGAGGCCGCATCTGGCAATTCGCGCCGAGCGCGTTCGGCTATGGCGCGGAGGGCGGCGCCGAATTCATCCACGGCGCCGCGCCCCTGACCAGGGCGCTGGCGCGCGAGGCCGGACTGACGTTGGTCGCCGGGGCGGGCGAGCGCTGGGACAAGCGCGGCAGCGCGCTGACCGATCGACCGATCTTTTTTTCCGGCGAGGATTTGCTGCAGGAAAAACTAAACGCCTTGACCACCGACATGCCAATCGCCCAGTTCCTCGCGACCTGGTTCGGCGGCGAGGACCATGCGCGATTGCGCGCCTCGATCGTCCGCATGACCGAGGGCTATGACGCCGCCGACCCGGCGCGCGCCAGCACCTTTGCCTTGCGCGACGAATGGCTGAGCGGCGGCGACCGCCAATCGCACCGAATCGTCGAGGGGTATGGCGCGCTGATGGAGTATCTCGGCGCCGATTGCCTGGCGCACGGGGCGACGCTGCATTTCGACGCCGAGGTCGAGGAAATCGAGACGCGGGCCGGCGGCGCGACCGCGCATTGCGCCAACGGCGACACGTTCACGGGCGACGCGATCATCCTCACGGTGCCGCTGCCGGTGCTGCACGAGATCGGCTTTCGCCCCGACATTCCGGCGAAGCTCGCGGCCGCCGACAAGATCGGCTATGGCGACGTGATCAAGCTGTTGCTGGGCTTCAAGACGGCGTTCTGGACCACGGTAAAAGGACACGATCTCAGCCGCCTGTCCTTCCTGATTTCCGACGAATTCGTGCCGACCTGGTGGACGCAATATCCCCAGCCCCAGCCGCTGCTGACGGGCTGGCTGGCCGGCCCCAAGGCAACGACATTGCTGGCGCTGTCGGAGCCGGAACTGGTCGAGCGCGGCCTCGTTTCCCTCGCTCATATTTTCGACCTGCCAATCGACCCGCTCCGCGCCATGATGATCACCGGGCGGGCAATTCACTGGGGCAAGGATCGCTTCGCCCGCGGCGCCTATTCCTATGCCACGCCCGAAAGCCACGCGGCGCAGGACGAGCTGTCGCGGCCGGCGGACGGCGTTCTTTATTTTTCCGGCGAGGCGCTGTATCGCGGCGTCGATATGGGCACCGTCGAAGCCGCGCTGACCAGCGGCCGGGACACAGCGGCGGCGGTCGCCAAACGGTAAGCCCCTAGGAATTGCTGCCGATCGGGTCGCCCGGCGCGCCGCCGCGCGCGACCGAACCACCCTCGATATTGATCATCGTGCCGGTGATGTACGACGCGCGATCGGAGGCGAGAAACGCCACCATGCCGGAAATCTCATTGACGTGCGCGGGCCGGCCATAGGCCATGCCGCGAAAGCGCTGACGCCGCCAGCCTTCCAAATCCTGTGGCGCGACTTTTTCCTCCGCCTGCTTTTGCAATGTCTGCAAGCGCGGCGTATCGACCGGGCCCGGATTGATCCCGACGACGCGCACGCCATAGCGGATCGCCTCGCCGCCCAGGCTGTTGGTGAAATTGATCACGGCGGCATTGCCCGGCCCGCCGCAGATATAGCCGGCGCCGGTCATGACGCCGCCGGCGCCGACGATGTTGATGATGACGCCGCGGCGGCGGTTGCACATTTCCTTATAGACGATGCGGGTGATGCCGAAATAGCCGAACAGCTTGAGCTCCCACCCTTCGCGCCAGCGATCCTCATCGACCTGATCGAGCGTGCCGCCGGGAATCGCGCCCGCGCAATTGACCAGAATATCGACGCCGGCGATTTCGCGCGCGAAGGCATCGCGCGGGTCCCGCTGGGCCAAATCAACCGCATGGGTCCCGACCTGGACGCCGAAGCGCCGGCGCAGATCGTCCGCCGCGCGCGTCAGCGCGTCGCCGTTGCGCGCGGCCAATTGCAGATCGACCCCTTCCCGCGCCAGTTCCTCGGCGATGCCGAAGCCGATACCCTTGCTGGCGCCGGTGATCGCGGCGGTCTTGCCCTTGAGATTGAGGTCCATTTACATCTCCACGACGAGGTAATTTTCATCGAGCAATACCGGATAGGTCTCGGCGGTGTACAGCCCTTCGACCAGCCGCTGGCCGGGTTCGATCGTCACGTCGAAGGCGCGGGCGCGGACCTTGTCCGGGTCGCAATAGGAGCGCCCGGTGCGGATGTCGAATTCCCAACCATGCCACGGACAGCGCAGCATCTCGCCGGGCCGCGAGACATCATAGGTGCCGGGCCGCTTCGACTGAACCAGCGAGGTGCGCCGCCCCTGGCACAGCGGGCCGCCTTCATGCGGACAGCGATTCAGCAGCGCGAAATAGGCGCCGTCGAGATTGAAGATCGCGATCTCGCGGTGCGCGACCGTCACGGCCTTGCTCCCTCCGGCCGGAATCTCATCCACCTTGGCGACAACGTATCGTTGCGGCATGGATCAAGTCGTCCCGAAAAAAACAAAACGCTTTGGCTGGGCTTGTCGCGGCCATCCACGACTTTCTGGCAAAGGCGGGCCGACGAAAAATTCGTGGGTGCGCGGGCCAAGCCCGCGCAAAGCGGAAATGGGATTCATTCCGGCACTTACCGCAGCCCGTAGAGATTCATCGCGTTGTCGCGGAACAGCATTTTATGCTGCTCCGGCGTCAGGCGCAGCCGCGCGAAGGCGAATTTCGGATCGTCGAAATCCCAATGCGGATAATCGGTCGAGAACAGAATCTTGTCCCAGCCGACCCAATCCATCGCGTCCAGCATATGGCGTGGGTCTTCCGGCTCCTCGATCGGCTGGCTGGTGTACCAGAAATGCTCCCGCACATATTCGGAGGGCGGACGCTTCAGATGGGGCACTTCCGATTTGAGATGCTGCCAATGCTTGTCGAGGCGCCAGCACAGCGACGGCACCCACACGAAGCCGCCCTCAATCAGCACCACGCGCAGCTTCGGGAAACGCTCGAACACGCCTTCGATGACCATCGACGTGACCAGCGACTGCATCGCCTCGCATTTCGAATGATGCTCCTCGACATAGAATGAGCACCAGCCGGCGCTGGTCGGTGCCATGCCGCTGACGCCGCCGACATGGACGCCGAGCGGCTTGCCGAGTGCCTCGGCGGCCTCGAAGATCGGCCAGTAACGCTGACGACCCAGCGGCTCCAGCCCGTGCGGCAGCACCGACATCTGGACGAAGTCCGGGTTGCCACCGTGCCGATCGATCTCGCGCAGCGCCGCCGCCGGGTCCTCGCGTGTCAGCATCAGCGAGCCCTTGAGCCGGCCCTCCATGCCCAGCCAATTTCCGATCTGCCATTCATTGACCGCGGCGGTCAGTGATTCCCCGAACGCCTGGTTGCGGATTCCGATGCCGTTGGGACGCAGCGGCTGAAGCACGCCGTAATCGACGCGGTTGGGGTCGAGATGCTGCTGGCGCATGAACGGCAGGTCGGCGCCGGCCGGCGCCCCGCTGGGCGGGCGCGCATCCATGCGCGAGCCGCCGTCGCGATTATAGCGCGGATAGACCATGGCGCTGGCGAAGGCGGCGCGGAAATTGCTGCCATACTCGCGCATGTGCAGCTTCCAGCGATCGGTCAGGTAGGGGTTGAGCTCGCTCATCGTGCTGACCGTCGGGTGAATGTCGCAATCGACGACGCCCGGAGCCGCAATGGTCGGTTCGGAGATCCTATCGCTCATGGTGCGACCTCGCTGAGCGCCTCGGCGAGGCGCGGATAGGTTTGCATCGGGTTGTCGATCATTATCTTGCGGCGATGCGACGCCGACAACCCTGCGGGAAGCACATCGTCGCCCTCGAATTGCCAATGTGGATAGTCGGTCGAGAACAGCAGCATGTCCTCGGAGCCGATATGGTCGAGAAGCCGCTCGAACCGCGTGGTGTCGGGCGGCTCATCCACCGGCTGCAAAGTCAGGCGGATATGGTCGCGCACGATCCGGCTCGGCGGCCGGTCGACCCATGGGGTCTCGGTCCTGATCCCGCGCCAGGTCTTGTCGAAGCGCCACAGAAACGCCGGCAGCCAGGTGATGCCGGATTCGATCAGCACCACCTTCAGCGCCGGAAACTCCACGAACACGCCCTCCGCGACGAGGCTCAGCACCTGATGCTGGAATGATTGCGCATGCGCGACATAATCCTCGAGATAGTACGAACCCCACCCCAGAGAGGTCGGCGGATGGCGAAACGAGCTGCCGGCATGGATGCCGATCGGCAGGCCGTGGCGCTCCGCGGCGCGAAAGATCGGCCAATAGCCGCGCTTGCCCAGCGGCCGCTCACCCGCCGCCAGGACCATCACCTGGACGAAGCGCCGATCGGGCGCGCAGCGGTTGATCTCGTCCACCGCCAGCTCGGTATTTTCCGGCGCGATCACGATCGACGCGCGCAGGCGCGGGTCGCGATCGAGCCATTCCGCCGCGATCCAATCATTGATGCCGCGCGCCATCGCCGCCGCGAAATCATCGTTGGGCAAATAGGGTCCGCCATAGAGCGTGTTACAGATCGCGAAGCGCGTCCCGAACGCGTCGAGCGCCTGTGCCCGCAGCATCGCCAGATCGCTGCCCGGCTTGCCATGCGGCGGCCGCCAATCGGGGCGGCCGGCCAGCGGCACCGAGGGCGGATAGGAGTTGAGGTCCAGATTCTCGACGGTGCGAATCTCCACCATCTCGCGCCAGTAATCGTCGAGATAGGGCAACAGCACGTCGCTGTTCGGCAGCGCCGGGTGAATGTCGCAATCGATGCCGCCGCTTTCCGCCGAAATCAACCTTGCCTCCCGGCTGTGAACACGCCCTATCATAGCATCCGGGCTGGTCCGAACGGCAATTCGCGAATGGATGGTGACATGTACGATCTCGCGGCACCGCGCACCAGCAAAGTTCCCCAAGTGACGCTGGCCTTCTGGATCATCAAGATTTGCGCCACCACGCTGGGGGAGACCGGCGGCGACGCCGTGTCGATGACCATGCGGCTTGGCTATGCCGTCAGCACCCTGATTTTCTTCGCCATTTTTCTGGTCCTGGTGTCGGCGCAGATCGCGGCGCGATCGTATCGCCGCTTTCTCTATTGGGCGGTCATCGTCGCCACCACCACCGTCGGGACGACCATGGCGGATTTCGCCGATCGCTCGCTAGGGATCGGCTATGTCGGCGGCGCGTCGATTTTGTTCGCGCTGGTACTCCTCGTCTTGGCGGTCTGGTATCTCTCGGTCGGCTCGGTCTCCGTGGCGCGCATCGATTCACCGAAGGTCGAGATATTCTATTGGCTGACGATCGTCGCTTCCAACACGCTGGGTACCGCGCTCGGCGATTTTCTGGCGGATGATGGCGGCCTCGGTTTCGAGGGCGGTGCCCTGGTGTTCGGCGCGGCGCTGGTGCTGGTCGCCGCCGGCTATTTCTTCACCCGAATTTCTCATACGCTGCTGTTCTGGGTGGCCTTCATCCTGACCCGTCCGCTCGGCGCGACGGTGGGCGATCTCCTGACCAAGCCGCGCGCGGATGGCGGCCTCGATCTCAGCCGCATCGGGTCATCGGCGGTCATCGCGGTGGTGATCGTCATCGGCATCGCGTTCACCTCCCGGCAAGCGGGCAGTCATCACCCGCAGACCTAGCCGCTTGCGGCGCCGGCGTGAAACGTCTACCCACGCAAGGGTGGAGGAACAGGCGTGGCCGATCCCGACCCAATCAAGCGATATCGCGGCAATGTGCAGGACGAAATCAACAGCGCCGCGCTCTATCGCGCGATGGCGGAAGCCGAAACCAACCCCGAGCTGCGCCAAGTCTATGCACGCCTTGCACAAGTCGAGGAGGCGCATGCCGAGTTCTGGAAAAAGCGCCTCGCCAGCCTCGGCGCGCCGGATCGGCGGCGGGGGCCGGACTGGCGCAGCCGCGCCCTCGCCTGGCTGGCGCGGCGCTTCGGGCCGGAGGCGGTGCTGCCGATCATCAACGCAATGGAGCGCACCGGCAGCGCCGGCTATGACGGCCAGCCGGAGGCCGTGCTGGCAGGCTTGCCGGCGACCGAGCGGTCACATGCCCGCATCATGCAGGCAATGGCGCAGCCGTCGCGCGGCGGCGTCTCCGGCGGCACGCTGGCGCGAATCGAAGGCCGGCACCGCACCGGCTCGGGGAATTCGCTGCGTGCGGCGGTGCTCGGCGCCAATGACGGTCTCGTCTCCAATCTCAGCCTCGTCACGGGCGTGATCGGCGCCGATATCGCCGCCCACGACGTCTTGCTGACCGGCATCGCCGGGCTGCTGGCGGGCGCTTGTTCGATGGGCATGGGGGAATGGCTGTCGGTCAACAGCGCGCGCGAATTCTATCGGGCGCAGATCGCCACCGAAGCCGACGAGCTCGCGGAATTTCCCGAAGAGGAAAAATTGGAGCTGATGCTGATCTATCAGGCCAAGGGCCTGCCCCAGGCGCAGGCACGGATTCTGGCGGACCAGATCATCGGTAATCCCGACACCGCGCTGGAAACGCTGGCCCGAGAAGAGCTGGGCATCGATCCCGACGAACTCGGCGGCTCGCCCTGGACCGCGGGCGGCACCTCGTTCCTGCTGTTCGCGGCGGGTGCCCTGGTGCCGGTGATTCCGCTGTTTTTCGCCGAGGGTATCCGCGCCGCCGTCTATAGCGCCGCGCTGAGCGCCATCGCCATGTTCATCATCGGTGCCGGCACGACGCTTTATACCGGGCGCGGCATCCTGTTTTCGGGCGCGCGCCAATTGGCGATCGGCATCGCCGCCGCCGCCATCACCTTCGGGCTCGGCCGATTGATCGGCGTCGCCGTCAGTTAGCGATCTTCGTCGCCATAATGCTGGCAATTGCGGCCCCCGCCGGTGGCGCAGGCCTGTTCCTTGTTCCAGTCCGAAAACGCCCACATGAAGCGGGTCAACAGCACCAGCGCGACCAGCACGGCGAGCAGGGACGCGATGAGCGCGGGCGGACGCATGCCCCAAGTATCGGCCGCCGCAACCAAATGAGGCAACGCTATTCCGGGATCGGCCTTAGGCGGCGGCAGACTCGGCTTTGGCCTCGACGCGCGTCACCCGCGCCGCCGGCAGTGAGACCGTGACCAGCGTCCCTTCGTCGGGCGCGCTTTCGATGACCAGGTGCCCGTCATGCAACTCGACCAGCCATTTCGCCAGCGGCAGCCCCAGCCCGGTGCCGGCATGCCGCTTGGTCCAGCTATTCTCGACCTGGCCGAAGGGCTGCAGCGCGGTGGCGACGCCGGCCGCATCCATGCCGATACCGTGATCGCGCACCCCGATGACCAGACCGCCATCGGGCCGCGGATTCAGCGACAGCACCACCTCGCCGCCGCGATGCGAGAATTTCACCGCGTTGGACAGAAGATTGAGCAGCACCTGTTTCAGTCGCAACTCGTCGCCGATGATGCGAAGCGGCATGTCGGGCCCTTCGATCCGCAGGTGGATATCGCCAGCGTCCGCTTGCGGCCGCAGGAATTTGACGCAATCGCGCGCCAGCGCCGCGGGCTCGATCTCGTCCTTTGACAATTGCATGCTGCGCGCCTCGAGCTTCGACAGATCCAGCACGTCGTTGACGATGCCGAGGAGATGGCGGCCCGATGAATTGATATCCTCGATATAGTCCGCATAGCGCGGATTGCCAATCGGGCCGAACATTTGCGCGCGCATCACGTCGGAGAAGCCGATAATGGCATTGAGCGGCGTGCGCAGCTCGTGGCTCATATTGGCAAGGAACCGCGATTTGACGTGGCTGGCCAGGTCGGCGGCCTCCTTGGCCTCGCGCAGGCTGGCGACCAGCCCCGAACGCTCGACCTCGAGGCGGATCAGGTCGATCACGCTGCGATTGCCGAACAGCGAGGCCGAGCGCGCGACCATCGTGTAGACGAGGCACATCGCCGCCATCAGCAACGAGAAATAGGTGCCGCGCGTCGCGAAGGCGATGACCATCGGTACCACCATGCCGATGACATAGCCCGCATTCGCCGGCATATAGGATGCCACTACCACCGCGCCGCTGGCGATGTTGGTCGTGACGATGAACAGCATGAAAAAACGCGCGTCCGAGTCGGGCGCGACGAAAAATGCCGCGCCGAAGAGGCCCCACAGTAATCCCGAGAAGGTCCAGATCAGCGTGACCAGCCGCGCCTGGCGCGCGACCTCGGCATCGGTGACGAGGCGCTTGAACCGCCGCCACAGCACGAACCTGATCCCCTGCCAGGCCAGCATCAGCGCCGCCCAGCCATCCAGCAGCGCCGGCGGCAGCTGACTCTGAAGGCATACGAGCGCGATCATCGTGAGGACAATGCCAAAGCAAATCGGCGCGCCGGAGCGCATGACGATTCGCAATTGTTCGGCAAGAATGCTGACTGATTTGTCCGGCAAAATGATCTCCGTGCGATGGCGCGGAATTTGGGGTTAAGATTATTGAGATTTCGTTAGCCTTAAGGGGGCATGCCCGGGCGGCTTGAAACCGCGCGGTTTCGTCGCGATCTATCGCGGCGGCCGCCCGGTTATTTCTCGTGTAATTTCCGCGATCCACGGCACTAGTGGATTTCCGGCGCGAGCCGCTCTAGATTGGCGCGCTTTTGGAGGCAAGAGAGTCGGTCACGACGGCCGTTCCCTCGACTAATCATGACATCTTCGAATTTTCGCGCCTTGGCAATCCGGCCGGCCGCCGTCCGGCCGCCGCCGGCGCGATGGCAATAGCATGGCCCACGCCGCGATCCCGGAAACCAACCCGGTTGCCGCGTTCCGGGCTCGCCATGGCCTGATCGTCGGCGCGCTGGGCGTCGTCTATGGCGATATCGGCACCTCGCCGCTTTATACGGTGCGCCAGTGTTTCGACGATGTCGGCTCGGTCAATCCGGAATCCGTCTATGGCGTGCTATCGCTGATCGCGTGGGCGCTGTTTATCGTCGTGACGCTCAAATATGTCATCGTGATCATGCGCGCGGATAATCACGGCGAGGGCGGCATCCTGGCGCTGAACGCGCTGGCGCTGCGCTCGGCCAAGCGCGGCAGCCGCGCCGCCCGCTGGATTCTGGTCGCCGGGCTGATCGGCGCCTCGCTGTTCTACGGCGACGGCGTGATCACGCCGGCAATTTCGGTGTTGAGCGCGGTCGAGGGCCTGAAGGTCGCGACGCCGGTGTTCGAGCCCTACATTCTGCCGATCACCGTCGTCCTGCTGGTCGCGCTGTTCAGCATCCAGCGTCGCGGCACCGGCATCGTCGGCGAGTTTTTCGGCCCGGTGATGGTGGTATGGTTCATCATCCTGGCATGCCTCGGCGGTGTCGAGATCGCGCGGCATCCGGCGATTCTCTATGCGCTCAATCCGGTTCACGGCATCCGCTTCCTGCTGGCCGACCCAAGCCGCGGCTTCCTATTGCTGGGCGCGGTGGTCCTGGCGGTGACCGGCGCCGAGGCGCTCTATGCCGATATGGGCCATTTCGGCGTCAAGCCGATCCGCACCGCCTGGCTATATTTCGTGTTTCCGGCGCTGCTGCTGAATTATTTCGGCCAGGGGGCGCTGCTGCTGCACGATCCGACGGCGTTGCAGAATCCGTTCTACCTGCTGGCGCCGCCTTGGGCGCGCCTCCCCCTCGTCATCATTTCCGCGGCCGCTACGGTGATCGCATCGCAGGCGGTCATTTCCGGCGCGTTCTCCATGACCCGCCAGGCGGTGCAGCTCGGCTATCTGCCCCGGCTCGAAATTCGCCATACCTCGGAACATGAGATTGGGCAGATCTATGTGCCGAAGCTCAATCTCTTCCTCCTGGTCGCGGTGCTGGCGCTGGTGCTTGGCTTCCGCTCGTCCGACAATCTCGGCTCCGCCTATGGCATCGCCGTCACCGGCACCATGACCATCACCACTATCCTGGCGTTCGTTTACATGACGTGGGGACTGAAATGGCGATGGTATTGGACGATCCCGCTATTCGGCTTCTTTCTCGCGGTCGATCTCCTGTTTTTCTCGGCCAACATGCTGAAGATCGAGGAAGGCGGCTGGTTCCCCCTCGCGGTCGCCGTGATCATCTATATCGTGATGACGACATGGCGCACCGGGCGCCAGCGACTGAGCGCGGTGCGCGCGCTGGCCGGGCTGCCGCTCGAAAACTTCATCACCTCGTTGAAGCCCGATCATCCGATGCGGGTCCCCGGCACCGCGGTCTTTACCACCGCCAACAACAATACGGTGCCCAACGCGCTGTTACATAATTTGAAACATAACCATGTCCTGGCCGAGCGCGTCATCCTGATGACGGTGATGACCGAGGATATTCCCCATGTCCCCGACGATCAGCGGGTCGCGATCCGCCATCTCGACAAGAATTTTCACACCATCACGCTGCATTACGGCTTCATGGATCAGCCAAATATCCCCCGCGCGCTGGCGCAGTGCCGCATCATGCATTTTCAATTCAAGCTGCTGGAAACCTCGTTCTTCGTCGGGCGCGAAAAGATCGTCGCCGGCAAGAAGACGCGCATTTGGCGATGGCGCAAGGGCATCTTCATCTTCATGTCGAACACCATGCTCGACGCCACCGAGTTCTTCCGCATCCCGCCCAACCGCGTCATCGAGCTGGGCGGCCAGATCGAGATCTAGCCCCTCCGCGCCGCCGGCCCTGAATCGAGGACGCGCCGCATTCCACCCATGCGCCGCGGTGCTTGGCCTTTATCACGATGGCTGCGACAATGGGCCATGAGCATATCGGCGGAAATGAAGCCGCGCATCCATTATGGCTGGATCGTGGTCGGCGTGACGTTTTTCGTGCTGCTGGTGGCGTCCGGCGTGCGCGGGGCGCCCAGCGTGCTGATCGTCCCCCTGGAGCAGGAATTCGGCTGGAGCCGCGCCGGCATTTCACTGCCGATTTCGATCGGCCTCCTGGTCTATGGCATCGTCGGCCCGTTCTCCGCCGCCTTCATCGACCGGTTCGGCATGCGCAAGGTGGTGCTGAGCGCGCTGGTCCTGCTGCTGATTGGCTTCGCGCCGACCGTACTGATCACCGAATCCTGGCAGCTCATCCCGCTGTGGGGCCTGGCGACCGGGCTGGGCACCGGCATCGCCGCGATGATCCTGGCGGCGATGGTGTCGACGCGCTGGTTCGTCAAGCGGCGCGGCTTGGTGATGGGCCTGCTGACCGGGGCCGCCGCCGCCGGCAATCTGATTTTCCTGCCGCTGCTGGCCAATGTCGCGGTGCATATCGGCTGGCGCTGGGCGGTGGCCATCGCCTGCGTCTTCGTCGTTCTCGCGATTCCCGTCGTCGCGCTGTTCCTGCGCAGCAAACCGTCCGATGTTGGGCTCGCGCCCTATGGCGCCGCCGCCGATCATCAGGAAATGGTGATCCCGCGCGTCAACCCGATCACCGAGACGATTTCCGCGCTGGGCCAGGGGATCGCCTCGCGCGATTTCTGGCTGCTGGGCGGCAGCTTCTTCGTCTGTGGCTTCAGCACGCTGGGCCTGATCGGCACCCATTTCATTCCGGCCTGTATCGATCACGGCATTCCCGAGGCGACGGCGGCCGGCATCATCGCCTTCATGGGGATTTTCAACTTCATCGGCACCACCGCCTCGGGTTGGGCGTCCGACCGGTTCGACAGCCGCTATCTGCTGTTCTGGTATTACGCGCTGCGCGGCGTGTCGCTGTTGTTCCTGCCCTATGCCTTCACCATGTCGCTGTGGGGCCTGTCGCTGTTCGGCATTTTCTACGGGCTCGATTGGATCGCCACGGTGCCGCCGACCGTCCGCCTCGCCGCCAACGCGTTCGGGCCACAACGCGCTAGCATCATGTATGGCTGGGTGATGGTGTGCCACCAGGTCGGCGCGGCCGCGGCCGCCTATGGCGCCGGTCTGGTGCATAATCTCTATGGCGATTATTGGAGCGCGTTCATCTTCGCCGGCCTGCTGTGCTTCGTCGCCGCGCTGCTGGTGCTGCGCATCGGCACCGTGTCGCACACGGGCCGCCGGCCGGCGCTCGCCGCCGCCTAGTTCCGCCCGGTGCCGGCCGACCACAGCGAACGCCTGACGACGCTCGGCGCCGTCACGCCGGCGCGAAATTTCCGTACCACCGCGCTGATCGTCGCGGCGGCGCTGCTGATGGAACAGCTCGACGTCACCGTGCTGGCGACGGCGCTGCCGACCATGGCGCGCGATTTCGGCGTGTCGCCGGTGAATATGAGCGTGGCGCTGACCTCGTACCTGCTCAGCCTCGCCATCTTCATTCCGGCCAGCGGCAAGATCGCCGACCGCTATGGCGCCCGCAACGTGTTCTGCGCGGCGATCGTCCTGTTCACCGGCGGCTCGATCCTCTGCGGCCAAGCCGGCAGCCTGCCCTTCCTGGTGATGGCACGCCTGGTGCAGGGCCTCGGCGGCGCGATGATGGTGCCGGTGGGGCGGCTCGTCATTCTGCGCACCGTGTCGAAGGCGCAACTGGTCAGCGCCATGTCGTGGGTGCTGGTGCCCGGGCTGATCGGGCCGGTGCTGGGGCCGCCGGTCGGCGGCTTCATCGTGACCTATCTGTCGTGGCGCTGGATTTTCTATATCAACGTGCCGATCGGCATTGTCGGCTTCGCGCTGGCAACGCGGTTCATCCAGGATATTCGCGAGCCGGCCTCCAGCCGCTTCGACGTTCCCGGCCTGCTCCTGTCCGGCATCGCGCTGTCCTGCCTGATCTTCGGCTGCGAGTTCGCCAGCCACGGCAGCGGATCGCTGATCTTGACGCTGGTGCTGTTCGCGGTCGGGATCGTGACCGGAACCCTTTATGTCCTCTATGCCCGACGAGTGCCCGACCCGATCCTCGATCTCGGGCTGCTGCGCATCCCGACCTTCGGCCTGTCGTTGATCGCGGGGTCGCTGTCGCGGGTCGCGGCGGGCTCGATGCCGTTCCTGCTGCCGCTGATGATGCAGGTCGGGTTCGGCATGTCGGCGGCGGCGAGCGGCGCCATCACCTTCATGACCGCCGCCGGCTCGCTGGTGATGAAGGCATCGGCCGGGCCGGTGCTGCGCCGGTTCGGCTTTCGCAACACCCTGATCTGGAACGCGATCATCGCGAGCTGCCTGGTCGCGACCTGCGCCCTGTTCCGGCCGGGCTGGCCGGAATGGGCGATCTATACCGTGTTGCTGGCCGGCGGCTTTTTTCAGTCGCTGCAATTCACCGCGTACAACACCGTCGCGTTCGCCGACATTTCACCAGGCCAATCGAGCGCCGCGATGAGCTTCTACAGCACCTTCCAGCAATTGATGCTGTCGCTGGGCATCTGCGTCGCCGCCACGGTCCTCAACACCTCGGTGGCGGTAGGCGGCGAAACGCAGGCGAGCCTCTGGGATTTTTCGGTGGCGTTCCTTGTCGTCACCAGCGTCTCGATCCTCGCCGCACCCGTCAGCGCACGGTTCGACCCCCGCGCCGGCGAGGAGATGAGTGGGTATCGGGGTAGGCGATAATCGTCAGCGAATGACAATCAGTCGACCGCCGAAATCCACTTTCCCCCAGGCACGATCCGCGGTGATGATCAGTGCATCCAACGACAAACCAAGCGCAATGCACGCTCTATCGCCCAAAGACAGGCCCGCAGGGCGCGTCACCGGCCACAACTGCGCGGCAAGCTGAGCCGAACGCTCGTCAAAAGGAAAGATTTTCAAATCCAATTGCATCGCGGCGTTGCTCGCGGCGTCGTTCGGCATTCCGTCCGAAATAAGCTTCGTCATTACTTCCGCGAAGTTCACCGCGCTGATCGCGGAACCCGCGATACGCCCTCCATCGAAATTTCCCATGGGTTCATCGTGCAGCAACGCCAGCACAACCGAAGCATCGACGACGACGGCATCACTCACGGGCCGCTTCCTTGCGGCGTTCGACGATCAGTTCCGAAACGAGATCGCGATCCTTAGGAATATATCGCGCGACGATCGCCTGGGCTTTGCGGATCGCCTCCGCCTTGGTGCGCAAACGCAACTCCCCGACGCCAACAACCTCGACCATCACTTCGGCCCCCGGCGCCATGCCCGCCGCTTCCCGGCATTCGGCGGGAAGCACGATCCGGCCCTGATTGTTAATCTTCGCTTTTGCGATCATGATTTCGATCCGTTATGTCACTGCAATGCATAAGTGACATCAAATAATGTGTCTGTCAATTACCTCGGTTACGCGAACGCCGGGCGCACCTCCGCCGCGAACCGGGACATCTCGTCGAGCACTTGGCTATGCGGTTTCAGGCCGACATTGAAATAGAGGATCACCTCGTCGAACCCCGCCGCCTCGACTTTTTTCAGCACATCGGTGATGCGCTGGGCCGAGCCGAACAGCACCGCGTTTTCGGTCAAATCCTCGGGCTTCACGGTCCGCAGCTTCTCCACCATGCCGATGAAATAGCGATAGCTGGGCGGCGCGGTGGCGGGGTCGCTGGGGAAGGACGGGATCACGCATTCGCGGTAATAGCGCACCTGGCGCTCCCGCGCCGCCTGCTCCTGTGCCGGATCGTCGGCGAAATGGGTGAAATAGCTGCACATCAGCCGGCCGGGCTTGGTGCCGAACTTGGCGCAAGTCTCATGATAGAGGTCCGCGACCTGGCGCAGCCCACCATAGGAAATCGCCGCCGCGAACGGTGCCACGATCAGCCCGCAGCCGAGCCGCGCCGCCAGCTCGATCGACGGTTTCGAGAACGAGCCGATATAGGCCGGCATCGGGCGCTGCAGCGGCTTGGGCGTGATTTCGATATCGTCGAACGAATAGTATTTGCCGCGATGCGAGATTGGGCCGTCGGCATCCCACAACCGCCGCACGATCTCCATGCCCTCATCGAAGATCGCCTGGTTGTCATCGAAATCGACGCCGAACGGCTGATATTCGCGCCGGTCATAGCCACGCCCGGCGGCGAAATCGACGCGCCCGCCGCTGAGCACGTCGAGACTGGCCCATTGCTCGGCGACACGGATCGGGTGGTGGAGCGGCAGCACCGTCACCGCCGGCGCCAGCCGGATGTGCTTGGTCCGCGCGGCGGCATAGGCCAGCACCAGATCGGGACAGGACAGGACGCCCAGCGCGTTGAAATGATGCTCGCCGATCCAGGCCGAATGATACCCGAGCCGGTCGGCATGCAGCGTCTCCGCGACGATGTCGGCGATGAACTGGGCGCCACTGCGCCGGTTGCCTTCATAGTGATTGTCGCTCAGCGTGAAATAGCCAAAATCCATGACATGTCCTCCCGATCGTCAGCCTAAGCGAACTGGCGTCACTCCGCCACGCGCTGGCGCACGGCATAGGCCGGTTCGTCCCGCAGCGCCTTTTCCCGCATGGTCGCGAGAAGAATGGCCGCGACCGCGCACAGGCCAGCACAAGCAAGAAACACCAGACGATAGGAATGCGCCAGCGCCGGCACCAGCACCAGGCGCGACGCCTCGGACAGCGACCCGGCGCCGCCGGCGCGATTGAGCACCGCCTCGCCCAAGGCGGACGCATGCTCCGACGCCAGTTGCGACGACAGCGTGCCGATCAGAATCGACCACAGGATGGCGATGCCGAACGAGCCGCCGAGGGTGCGGAAGAACGCGATCATCGAGGTGACGATGCCGATGTCGCGCAGCTCGGCGCCGTTCTGGCCCGCCACCATCATCGCCGGGAAGGTCGGGCCGAACCCCAGCCCTAGGAGCGCCATGCCCGCCATGATCGCCGGCAGCGACAGCGCCTGTGCCTCATAGGCGAGCAGCAGCATGGCGCAGGTGGCGAGACAGATCGCACTCACCGCCACCGGCTTATAACGCCCGGTGCGGCGCATGATGGTGCCCGAGCTGAACGAGCCGATCACCGTGCCGGCCATATAGGGCAGGATCAGCAGTCCCGAGCGCCCGGCGCTGACCCCCAGCACCAATTGCAGGAAGCTCGGCATCAGGATGCTGGTCGCCAGTTGCGCCATGGTGATGACGAAGCTGGCGAGCCAGGCTTGGCGCACGACATGGTTGGCGAACAGGCGCGGCGGCAGAATCGGCTCGCGCGCGCGCCGTTCCTGCAGCACCAGCAGCGCCGCCAGCACCAGCCCGCCGCCGATCAGCGCCGCCATCGTCGGCGAGGTCCAGGCGATCTGATGCCCGCCCGAGGTCACCACGAATAGCCAGCATGTCACCGCCGCCATCAACAGCACCGCGCCGACATAATCGATCTGGCGCCGGATATGGGGCACCGGCAGCAGCCGCAACGCCCGCCGGCACAGGATGAAGGCGACGACCCCGAGCGGCGGATTGATCCAGAACACCCAGCGCCAGCTCAAATGATCGACCATCAGCCCGCCGACGACGGGCCCGGCGACCGTCGCCAGCGCGTAGATGCCGCTGAAATAGGCTTGATAGCGCCCGCGCTCGCGCGGCGCGATGATGTCGGCGATCACCGACTGCGCCATGCTCAACAGCCCGCCGGCGCCCAGCCCCTGCAAGGCGCGAGCGGCGATGATCTGCGGCATGGTCTGGGCGAGGCCGCACAGCGCCGAGCTGACCACGAAGATCAGGATCGCGGTCATGATCATCACCCGCCGGCCATAAAGGTCGGACAGCTTGCCGTAGATCGGCGTCGAGGCGGTCGAGGTCAGCAGGTAGACGGCGACGATCCAGGACAGATCCTGGAGGCCGCCCAGCGTGCGCCCCATCGCCGGCAGCGCGGTCGCGACGATGCTCTGGTCCAGCGCGGAGAGGAACATGCCCAGCAGCACGCCGGACAGCACGCGGTAGATGTCACGCTGGCTGAGCGTGACTGGGGTGGCGGCCGGCAGGTCGGGCGCGGAATCGGGCAAGGAGCGGCTTTCGGGCGGTGGCGCGGACAGCCACCTTATTTGCGTAACTTGTCGCCGCGCGCAACCCGATAACGCGCAGGGCTGGCCTGATCCCGCCCCGCGCGGGGCGCCGGGCTACTGTGCCCGGGCGCGGGGGCGCAATCCATAGACCATGGGCGTGAAGCGCGGCGTCCAGAATACCTTGCCCATCCCGCCATAGACGAGGGCCAGATAGCGCTGGGCGCGCGCCCGGTCGATCAGCCACCACCACAGGCTCAACGGCGCATAGATCGCCATCTGTACCAAGCCGATCGCCATCCATTTCGCGATCGCCGGCCGGTTGGGCGGATTGTTCCAGGAATAGGTCTGGATGAACAGCTGGCTCTGCCGCATGCGGCGGCGCAGGCCGTAGGCGAGCTGGGTGCGCGCGGGCGGCACATATTCATGGACGATGCCCTCGGCGCACCACACCACCTTGCGGCCTTGCTGGGCCAGCCCGTGGAAGAAACGGGTATCGCTGCCGCCGGTCAGCCCCAGTGCCGGATCGAACGACGTGTCGGTCGGGCAGCAGCGCGATTTATAGAACAGGCAATTGCCGGTGCCGGTCGCGCGGAACTTGGAGCCCGACGGCTTCTTTTCGTCGTAATCGTAAATCCAGCTCCAGAACGGATCGTCGTGGGCGCGGCCATCCTCGAAGATCGGCAGCACCGGGCCGCCGACGGCATCCGCCTGATAGCGGTCGAGCGTCGCCATCATGCTGGCCAGCCAAGTCGGATCGGCCTCCTCGTCATCGTCGATATAGGCGATGAGATCGGCGCCGGCATTGGCGATGCCGCAATTGCGCGCGCGGGCGATGCCGGGGCGCGTCTCGTGGACATAGCGCATCAGATAGCCGGCCCGCGCCGCCGTCACCGTCAGCTCCTCGACCGCCGGCCGCGCCGACGCTTCGGCCGAATTATCGACGATCAGTATTTCGATCGCGCCGGGGTCCACCCCGCGCTGGGCCAGCACGCTGCGCACCGCCCGGCGCAAGCCGAGGTCGCGGTGAAACGTCATGATTTGCACGCTGATCTTCATCGCGGACTCCTTACCGTCGCCGGCCGGCTGCGGCGCGACGGGTTGCGTGGCACGGCGGTCGCCATAGCCGATCAAGGTCAAGCCAGGGAACCAGAACAATTTTCCGAACCCGCCCGCCGCCTTGGCCAGGTACTTCATGGCGGTCGGGCGGTTGAAGGCGGCGACGATCAGCGCCAGCGGCGCGAACGTCGCGACTTGGCAGAATCCGATCGCCATCCACAGCAGCACGCTGAAAAATTTCGGCGGGCGCTCGGTCAGTAACAATTGCAACAGCAGCTGGCTTTCGCGCATCCGGCGATGCCAGGCAAAGGACCAATGGGTGCGCGCCGCCGGGATGAACTCGTTGATGATCGCCTCGGCGCACCACACGACACGGCCGCCGCGCTGGCGCACGGTCTGGAAAAAGCGCGTGTCCTCGCCGCCCGTCAGGCCGCGCGCTGGATCGAACGGCTGATCGTCGGCGCAGCAGGTTTTCTTGACGAACAGGCAATTATGCGTGCCGGCGCCGCGCTTCGCCGATTCGCCGGACACCTGGTGGGAATCGGCGGTGAAATACCAACGCCAGAACGGATCGCGCGCCGCGTGATCCAGCTCGAACATCGGATAGACCGGCCCGACCACGACATCGGCGTTGAAGCGCGCCTGGCACGCCAGCATGCGGCTGAGCCAATGCGGATCGGCTTCCTCGTCATCGTCGATGAAGGCGACGAGGTCCGCCGCCGCCGCCGCGACGCCGGCGTTGCGCGAATGCGAGATGCCGGGGCGCGGCTCATGCAGATAGCGCATGATGATGCCGCGCCGCGCCGCCTCGTCCTGAAGCCCCGCCACCAGGGACCGCGCCGAACAGTCGGGAGAGCCGTCGACCACGATGATTTCGAAATCGCGGAAATCGATGTCGTTCTGGGCAAGACAGCTCAACAGCGTGCGGCGGACCAGGTCCTCGCGATAGAAGGTGACGATAACGACGCTGACTTTAAGGGCCATGATGCGGCTTGAGTCCCCTGGCTACGCGGCGAACCGCGATTCGTTAACCGACATGGTAAATCGACGTGTTTCTTGGGTATTCGACAGCAATCGCGGCCTTTTTTGGCATGATCGCGCGACCAATTGCTGCCTAGCAAAGTAATGGGATGCCGGATACATTCTCCGTCTCGATTTAGAGCAAAATGATCAACAAATTATTACGACGCATCCCCCTAAAGTCGCTGCTGACTTCCACCATCGCCGGCAATACCGGCGTGATGACGATCGGCATCGCGATCCAAATCCTGTTGCAGGCGGCCTACTTCATTCTGGTGACGCGGACCATGGGCGCCGATTCTTATGGCGCCTTTGTCAGCGTGTCGGCGATGGCCGGGATCGTCGCGGCGTTCTCCGGCTGGGGCGGCGATCAGTTGCTGATCCGCAGGGTCGCCACCGCGCGCGACCAATATCCGCGCGCGTTCGGCGAAGCCCTCGCCTATTTCGTGCTCTCGGCGCCGATCCTGACGCTTGGCGCCGGCCTACTGTTGCCGTTCCTGGCGGATCCCAGCATTCCCCTTACCGCCATCATTCTCATCATCCTGTCCGAGGTGATTTTCGCCCGCGCCAATTATTTCGCGGTTAATTGCTTCCAGGCGTTCGAGCGCGGCCAGGACATGGCGGGGCTGGGCATCCTGCTCTATGCGATCCGGGCGATCGCGGCACTGATCTGGAGCACCACCACGAACGACCCGAGCCCGCTAACCTGGGCGTGGTTTTACGCGACGGCATCGCTGATCGCGGGCGTGCTCAGCATGCTGATCACCCTGTGGCGGCTGCCGCGCCCCGTCTGGCAAGTGCGCTGGTCGGATTGGAAGGACGGCGGGTTCTTCGCCTTGCAGATGGGCAGCTTCGTCGGCTTTCGCGACATCGACAAGCCGCTGGTGGTGGCGCTGTCGGGCCTTTCCGAGGCCGGCCTCTATGCCGCCGCGTTTCGGGTGGCCGACGTGCTGGCGGTGCCGGTCCGCGCGCTGATGTATTCGACCTATGTGCGCTTCTTCCAGCGCGGGGCGCAGGGCACCAAGGGCAGCCTCGCCTTCGCGCATGATCTGGTGCCGGTGGGCGCGGCGCTGGGTGTCGCCGCGGGCATCGGCATCGTGGTGTCCTCAACCTTCGCTGTCTATATCCTGGGGCCGAATTATCACGGCGTCGGCCGGGTCCTATTGTTTCTGGCGCCGCTACCGCTGCTTTACGCGCTCTATTATATCGGCGCCGATGCGCTGATCACCGGCGGGCATGTCGGCTATCGCACGCTCATTCAATTGCTGTTGCCGGCGCTCGATGTCGGCTTGTGCGCGGTCCTGGTTCCGCGTTACGGCGCGGTGGGCGCCGCCATGGCGGCGAGCTGCACGCATACCGCGCTGGTGATCGTGCTGTGGACCAGCCTGCACTTCCTGGCGCGCGAGGAACAGCGCGCCACCCCGAATTAGCCCAGCGCCACCGGGCGGCCGCCGACCAGCCAATGGCTGCAACCGAGGCGCCTTGCTTCGGCTTCGCCCTCGCCCTCCGCCAAGGCGGTAACCGTGATCCAGCCCTCGGCGCGCAAGCGTCGCGCTAGCGCGCCATCGCCGCCCACCGGCACGAACACCCGGCGCGACGCGGCGGGCCGCGGCAGCGATTCCATCACCAGATCGGTATAGATGGTGAAGCCGGTAGCCGGCTCGCCGCCGCCATTGCCGGTGCGATAGCGCCCGCCGCGCCCCAATTCGCCCCGCACCCCGCCCGCGAAAAACGTGAAGCTGATGCCGGTGTGATATTCAAAGCCGCGATTCTCCACGGGATCGATCGTCAGCGCGAGCGTCGGGACGCGCGCCTTGACCGCGGCGACGAAGGTCGCGAGGCGCGCCAGCTCGGCCCCCGCCTCGTCCGGCAGCGTCAGGCCCGACAATAATTTCAGCGTGCGATCGGCGGTGCCCGCCGCGGCCAGCAGCTTGCCCAGCAGCGCCGCCGCCGTGCCGCCCACGGCCGCGACCGCCGCCGCATCCTTATGGTCGAGCGCGGCGCGGATACGCTCGGTCCGCCCGGCGTCGAGGCCGAGTGCCGCGCACACCAGCGGCACCAGCCGCGGCAGCGTCAAATCGACCGAGACCTCGGTCATGCCGGCGGCGTTCAGCGCCTCGGCCGCGACCGTCAGCACCTCGACATCGGCGGCGATTTCCTCCGAGCCGATCAGCTCGGCGCCCACCTGCCCCAATTGGCGTTCGGGGTTGAGCTGGCCGCCTTTCACCCGCAGCACCTGACCGGCATAGGAGAGACGCAGCGGGCGCGGCGCGTCGGCCAGCCGCGTCGCCGCGATGCGCGCCACCTGCGGCGTCATGTCGGCGCGCACGCCGATCATGCGCTGCGATACCGGATCCATCAGGCGGAATGTCTCCTTCGCCATCGCCGCGCCAGCGCCGGAGAGGAGACTATCCTCGAATTCCACCAGCGGCGGCTCGACCCGCTCATAGCCGTTGCCCGCCAGCACGGCCATCAGCCGCTCGACCAGCTCCGCCTCCGCCTCGGCCTGCGGCGGCAACAGATCGCGCAGCCCTTGGGGCAAAAGGCCCTGATGCACGGTATCGTTCATGACGATTCGGCGAGCGCGGCTTCGACGGCTTCGGGATTGCGCTCAATGACGCGAAACAGGGCGCGCACCGCGAGTTCGGGTTGGGTGCGGCCCTGCTCCCAATTCCGCAGCGACGCCACTTCGAGACCATAGCGTAGCGCAAATTCCTCCTGGGAGAGGCCCAGTCTGTCACGGATCGCCTTGATATCGACATGGTCGGGCGGATCGCGGAACTCGACGCTTACGCCGCACGCCTTGAGCTCGCGGATCAAGGCATCGCGGCTCTCCAGCATCGGGATTTCGATGGCGACATGCTCGCCGACCATCATCCGCTCGACGATGCGCTTCGCCTGGGCCAGCGTCAGATGACGCTTCGCCAGCGCCTCGGCGGCGGTCACCGTCCTCCGAAATGGAAGGCGTGCCTCAAGAACGACTCGTGCGGGTAAACCGGATGGGACGCGGTCGATGACCCGGACCGGCACCCGTTGTCCGAGTTTCTCCCATAATGACGAGCTCATCGAGGTCGAACTCCTCTAACACAGCCTGACACAACCATTTAAGCCGATGACCACCAAACACGTTCCGCTCAACGTCCAATCCGTGAATATGCAGCCGCGCCAAAGTCAATCGCCGCTCAACCAATTCGATTTCCGCCATCACTTTGACTGAACCGACGGGCGTGCGGATAATCGCGGTGCCGATCGAACCTTCTGTTTCGTCGTGCGATAGCTCAATACGGATATCTTTCGCCGACCACACGCTCGCCCCCGAAAAATACGCTATCAGCGCAGTAAAATCAACTCACCCCCAACCGTGTCAAAAGCTCATCGGCTTCGCCTGCACCACGTTCGGAATCGCGTGGACCCGCGCCAGCACCGCGTCGTTCAGCTCGGTATCGACCGTGATCAGGCAGATCGCGTTGCCGCCGGCCTCGATGCGGCCCATGTTGAAGGTGCCGATATTGATGCCGGCCTCGCCCAGGGTGCGGCCGAGATTGCCGACGAAGCCGGGCTTGTCGATATTGCGCACGAACAGCACGCGCGGCCCGAGTTCCGCCTCCAGCATGATGCTTTCGATGTCGATCAGCCGCGGCCGGTCGCCGAACAGCGTGCCGGTGACGGCGTGGCGCCGCCCGCCGACAATGGCCGTGACGCGCATCAGCGTCTGGTAGACCGGCGGCTCGGTGCGCCGCGTCTCGCTGACGCGGATGTCGCGCTCGCGACACACGATCGGCACGTTGACGATATTGACCGACGCCAGCGTCGGCGCCAGTAGGCCGGCGAGCGCGATCGCGGTCAGCGGCTTCACGTTGAGGTCGGCGACATGGCCCTCATAATCGATCTCCACCGCGCTCAGCGGCCCTTCGATCAACTGGCCGACGAAGCCGCCCAACTGCTTCGCCAGGTTCATATAGGGGCCGAGCCGGACCGCCTCCTCGGCGGAAATGGAGGGCATGTTGACCGCGTTGGTCACGGCGCCATCGAGCAGAAAATCCGCCATCTGTTCGGCGATCTGCACGGCGACATTCTCCTGCGCCTCGCTGGTCGAGGCGCCGAGATGCGGCGTCGCCACGACATTGTCGCGGCCGAACAGGATGTTCTCCTTCGCTGGCTCGACCGGAAAGACGTCGAGCGCCGCGCCCGCGACCTTGCCGGAATCGAGCGCCGCGCGCAGATCCTCCTCCACCACCAAGCCGCCGCGCGCGCAGTTGATGATGCGCACGCCCGGTTTCATCTTGGCGATGGCGGCGGCGTTGATGATGTTGCGGGTCTGGTCGGTCAGCGGCGTGTGCAGCGTGATGAAATCGGCGCGCGCGAACAATTCGTCGAGATCGACCTTGTCGACGCCCAGCGTCACCGCGCGCTCCTCCGACAAGAACGGGTCGTAGGCGATGACCTTCATTTTGATACCGAGCGCGCGGTCGGCGACGATCGACCCGATATTGCCGCAGCCGATGATGCCGAGCGTCTTGCCATAAAGCTCGACCCCCATGAACCGCGACTTCTCCCATTTGCCGGCCTGGGTCGAGCGGTCGGCCGCCGGCAGATCGCGCGCCAGCGCGAACATCATCGCGACGGCATGCTCGGCGGTGGTGATGGAATTGCCGAAGGGCGTGTTCATCACCACGATGCCGCGCGCCGTCGCCGCCGGCACGTCGATGGTATCGACCCCGATGCCGGCGCGTCCGATGACCTTCAGCTTCGCCGCCGCGTCGATCACCGCCTTCGTCACCTTGGTGGCGGAGCGCACGGCGAGACCGTCGAAATCGACAATCAGCGCCTTCAACTCTTGCGGCGAGAGGCCGGTCTTCACCAGCGTTTCGATGCCGCGATTCTTGAACACGGCGACGGCTTGAGCCGACAGGGCGTCGGCGATCAAGACTCTCGGCATGGCGAGACTCCCGTATATGAAAAGGTTGCTGGTTCAGGCGGCGACGGGGTTGCGGATTTCGCCATAGGCCCAGTCGAGCCATGGCAATACCGCATCGACGTCGCTGGTTTCGACGGTCGCGCCGCACCACAGGCGCAAGCCCGGCGGCGCATCACGATGACCGACGAAATCAAAGGCGACGCCTTCCTTATCGAGCAGCGTTTCCATCTTTTTCAATGCGGCGCGCTGGGTCTCGTCGGGCTGTTTCTGAAACCATTCATCGACGATTTCGAGACAGACCGAAGTCCATGACCGGATGCTCTCGTCGCGCACCAGGAAATCGATCCACGGCGTGCGCGTCACCCAACGCGACACCGCGTCGAGATTGGCCTGACAGCGCATTTTCAGCGCCGCCTGCCCGCCGATGCCTTGCGCCCATTTCAGACCGTCGATCGCATCCTCCACCGCCAGCATCGACGGCGTATTGATGGTCTCGGCCTGGAAGATCGCCTCGCTGAACTTGCCCTTCGCGGTCATGCGGAAAATCTTGGGCAGCGGCCAGGGCGGCGTATAGGTCTCCAGCCGCTCGACGGCGCGCGGGCTCAGCGCCAGCATGCCGTGCGCCGCCTCGCCGCCCAGCACCTTCTGCCAGGACCAGGTGACGACATCGAGCTTGTCCCATGGCAAATCCATCGCGAACACTGCCGAGGTGGCATCGCAGATCGCCAAGCCCTCGCGGTTCGCGTCGATCCAATCGCCATTCGGCACGCGCGCGCCGGAGGTGGTGCCGTTCCACGGAAAGACGACATCATGGCGCCAATCCACCACGCGCAGATCGGGCAGCTTGCCATAGGGCGCGTCGAGCACCCGCGCATCCTTCAGCTTGAGCTGCTTCACCACGTCGGTGGCCCAGCCCTGGCCGAAACTCTCCCAGGTCAGGATATCGACGCCGCGCGCGCCCAGCATCGACCACAGCGCCATCTCGACCGCGCCGGTATCCGACGCGGGCACGATGCCGAGGCGATAATCCTTGGGCATGTTGAGCAGCGCGCGCGAGCGGTCGCACACTTCCTGCAGGCGGGCCTTGCCGATCTTGGCGCGATGCGAGCGGCCGGTCAGCGCGTTCGCCAGCGCTTCGGGCGTCCAACCGGGACGCTTGGCACAAGGACCGGACGAGAAATTGGGAATGCGGGGCCGCGTGTTCGGCTTCATCATCGCTATTCCTTCCAGAATAGTTGCGACCCGTTGGGGGGCCGTGTCCCGCCGACGAACCTAGGAGGCGTCGCCGCGCCGGTCAACCCTCGATACCGACGAATTTGTCGCAGTCGCCCCCGCATCTGGCTTGTTCCGGTCATCCACGAATTTTTGCCCACAGGCGACAAAAAGAAGCAACCGCGAAGACTCAAAGGTGCGAAGGGCGCGAAGACAGCGTCCCTCTCCGGCGGAAAGCCGGAGTCCATGGTTGCCATGTTGGGGTGGACGGCCCCCGGCGGCATCGATGTGCCAGAGTGAGGTCGTTGAGATCTCAAACCACGGGAGCCGTCCATGGAGAAGATTATCGGAATCGGCATGGATGCGTCGAAGAGTGTTTTTCAGCTGCATGGCGTGAACGCGGACGAGGAGCCTGTGCTGCGCAAGAAGCCGCGGCGCAAGGAGATGGTGGCGTTTTTCGCGGCGCTGGCGCCGACTTCGGTGGGGATCGAAGCGTGCGGCGGGGCGCATCATTGGGCGCGGGTGT
>DATCDN010000019.1:0-44027 GCA_036510675.1 Allostellaceae bacterium | reverse complement strand
CTGCGAAAAGCCGCCGAGCGAACCGTCGAGACAACATGGAAACGCATCGGAACCCTGCTCAACGCCTTCTCATCCCAAGAATGCGCCAACTACCTCAGAAACTCCGGATACGCTTCAATCTAGATGGATCAGACTCTAGGCCGATAAGCATCCAGATCGCTTTCGACCCCCAAGCGGACGTCAGCATCGCTCACCGCTTTCAGCTCTTGCCCCCGTTCAGTCCAATCACTTCGACATTGTGGTCGTCGACTTTTGCCTCTGAGGAAACGTTTGGAAGGTCGGCCTTCGGACTGTCCAACTCAGGTGAAACTCAATTGCGCTGCGCGGCCGGGGCGTCATGCACGCCTCTATGAGGGGACAACCGACGGCTCGACGTCAGACTTCGCAAAATGCTCATCGGCCTTCTGGCCGAGGCAGCATTGTTCGACGTCATGGAGGCCCACGTCCCTTGCCGATTTTACGGCGAGGTTCCGCTTCAGGATCGCGACGTCGGAAAGGAGCTGCGGCTTCCCACCCTCTATGACCGCCGGCATAAGGAGATAGACGCCCGCCTTCTCGTAGTCGGCAAGAAAGCGGCGGAGATTCGTGTCGGTGTCGGGTTGCATGCGATGGAACCGCGAAAGTACCATCGCCCCTCCGGGCTTGCGGGCTTCCGACTGATCGAGGATCGAGGTGATCAGCACGTTGTAGTGGGCTGGATGCGCGTCGGACACGTCCCGGACGATAGACAGATAGATCTTATCCTTGCGGTCGACATCTCCGAAGCGCTCGCGCCAGCGCTCGAAGATCGAGCGAGCTGCCTCGCGATCCGCGAACAGCAAACCGACGACCGGCGGCGCTTGTGGCCCATAGCTGGCGTAGAGTGTCCCCTTCCATCCAGCCGCGTTCCAGAGATTGTAATCGATCACCGAGTGCATCTGGATGTCGCGGTGATTGCCGCTCTTCCACCAGGTCTCCATCTTCGGCCCGGCCTGTTCGTTGTCCTCGTCCGGATCATCGACCTTTTCGCGGACAATTGTCGGCCGGTCATCGCGAAGCGGGTAAGTCGTCTGAATGAGTTCGGACCGGTCATCGAGAGAGGACAGATCGCGGTTGAACAGGCGATGATAGCTGTTCGCGGTGATCGAAATCATCGTCACGCGGTCAAAAACAGCCTGGTCGCCGGCAAGGCGCTCGACCAGTTCCTTGCCGCCATGCCAAACGCAGCTGGCAGCCATCGTGAGCAGGGAAGCTTCCGTGAGAAAGCGGATCATGTCAGCGGACCGTTCAAATGAAGTGAGCCGCAGGTCCTTCGGCCACACGAGCTTCGCCGTTGGTTTCAGCGGATCGATCTCAAACGACGGCGCCGCCGCCGCGGCATCTTCCACAAAGACAATCTCATAGCGCTCGGTGTGAGGGTGAATTCTGAGTTCAAAGGCGGTAGCGAAGCAGGCCTCGATGGACGCAAGGACAGCTTCGGCGACGAGGGTCGCGGTCGTTGTTCCCTCAAACGCCACCTCGACCGTCATTCCCATGACCATCGATTGCAAGCGGTGGTGCCCCGGCCGGTTGGTGATCAAGGGACCGCGAACGTCATCCGTGACCGGCTGGCTGGCGAGCCTCTTGACCACCTCCTGCACGGCCTCGCCGGACTCCCCGGACGGTAGTGATCCGTCGGTGCGAAGCTGATTCTCGTAGCCAAGGGCGTAGAGCAGCGCGAAGCGCGCTGTGAAGAGACCGAGTGCTTCCAGCACGTCGGGAAGGCCTTCGACCTGACGTAGTTCGTCGGGCTTGAAGTTGAGGAAGTAGCTCCCGAGCGACATGTCGAAAGTCAGGAGCCGGTCCTTGAGGAGTTCCTCTGACTCCTCGGTGAGCGGCAAGGCCTTCAGGCACCCGTTGAGCAGTTGGATGGCTTCGAGAAAGTCTGGGAGATGGCGCAACTCAAGCGCCGTCCGGGCCATGAATTCGATCGTCGGGACGATCGCAACATCGATCTGGCTATCCGCCTCGCCTTCGATGGCGATGGACGCCGCCGCGAAAACGCAAGTGGCGCGTGAGGCCCAGAGCAGGCCGGCGCTACGGTAGGCCAAGCTCAACAGCTGCAATGCCTCGATAAGCTTCTCAGCATACTCCTTCTTGGTGAGCTGACGCGCCGCTTTGCCGAGTAGCCGGATCATTTCGAAGTGGTTGTCGAAGTCGAGCTTCTGGGCGCGCTTGAGAAGCACCAGCGCGCCTTCGGCCTCGCCGGTGCGTTCGCTGATGAAGTCCGCGACTTCTTCGATCAGGACGTTGTAGACCGGGTCATTGCCAGCCGCGTTTCCAACCGCCTCGATCAGGTTAACGAGGCGGGTTGCTTCAAATTCGCCGAGGCCGCGGGCTTGCGCCAGAATTTTGGAGAACTCCGGCCAAATTGGCGGGATCGCATCGCGGTCGCCCGCCAGCATGGCCGCGTTGAGGCGGCCCAGGAGCAATAGCGTGCGAGCCCAGAGCGCGTTGTTCGGGCGGTCCTTATTCGCAGCGACAGCTTCAAGCCGGGTTTTGAGCCGATCAGCGCGCCCGTCGAGATTGCATTGCTCGCGCGTGAAATCACTGTGAATCACGGTATTGTAGAGCATCTGAAGGAGGTTGGAGAGGAACTCCAGATTAATCGCGTGATCGCTGTCGATCGCCAACGCCTCGAAGGCGTCATAGCTGGAATTCAGTTCGTTGTAGTCATCAAACCACCAAACGGCGGTCCAGAGGGCTTCGTAGCGGGCCTCAAGCTTCTGCCGGTAGGTCCCATTCGCATCACCAAGACGGATCGCCCGCTGGAAGCGCCCGTCGGTCTCCGGACGCGGGCGCTCAAGCGAACGGGAAAGCTTGGCGGCGAGAATTGACTCCGTAACGCCTTGGCGCTCCATCCCCGAAAAGCTGTCGGGGTCCGAAAACGACTTCTCGATCGCTTCCAGTTGCCGGCTGCGGGAGTAGTCGGCGGGACCAAGCCGGCTCGCGTCGGCCACCTCCTGTCCTACATGGAGGTAGTTGTAGGCCAGGTCTTTGCGGTCGAATTCGATGACCTGCTGTATGATCCACGAACGATCATGGATCGTGACCTCAATCCCGTGCTTTTTGGTCAGCTCGTCTTCAAGCGCGGCGCGGGCCTTCGCCTTCGCGTACCGGCTTGTGACAAAGATGATGCGCTTATAGTCGCGCTCCGTCTTTGCGATTCCGTCGACGTCGCTGCGGGCCTTGGCCAGCCATCTCTCTTTGGCGCTGAAAGCGAAAGCCCACTTCTCGTTGCCGGCGTTCGGCTCGCCGACATAGGTGAGGGCCATGATCTCATCCGAGACGGGAATCGTCTCCGAGTCGGCTTTGCTGTCGCCGCCGCCATCGGGGCCGGTCTGTGGCCGCAGGTTTCGGCAGATGGCCCGTTCGCAGAGCTTGCGGCAGAAGATTTCGAAGTCGTGAGTCTGGTTGCGCGAGGTGATCGTGTCGAGGTGGTGGCTGAAAACGGCCGCGTCGAGCAGGTAGGAGGTGCGCTCGGTCGTGTCCGAATAATTTTCGGGTCGAAGCTGGCGCATGAACGCGGAAGGCGTGAGCTTTTCGTTCGCCATATCCCTTTCCGGTGTCCGGGGGCAGGGCGATCACTAATAGAACTCGACCCATGCGGCCGCAAGCTTTCTGGATGTATTGCAACGTCAGCTCTCGGCGTGAAGCGATCTTACGACTCGCGGGCCACGAATGACCGCTTCCTACCCATGTCGGTCGACGAATTCGCGGGCTGCGGCGTCTGCTTTGGGAGAAGCCAATGGTAGCGCCTCAATGGCCGGCATGGGCGCGGCGCGGCCACCAATCGGTATGACCCGCTATGACGGTCTTGGGTCAAAAGCTGAAATTCAAACGGACTTACCGGCCCTCTGATACCGCGACCCCACATTGACACCCGGGCCACCGTCCCCACATTGCGCTGCTTCTTCGAGGGCCAGAAGCAATGATGCACAAAATCAGCCGGTCGGACCGGCGACGAGGATATGAGCGACGACGCTAGTCGGTTGCGTTCGTGAGCGCGCGGGCGCGCGCTAAATCCTTTGGTTGCCGGCGCGCTGGCATGGCTCGGCGCGGGCTGAGAGCTGACATTCGAGTGCCGCTTCATGCTTTCGGCTCGATGCGTTAAGCTTACCGGGGTCGGGCCGAGATGATCGCCGCTGAAACCTTCGTGCATGTTCTGGATCTGGCCGGGACCTTTGTCTTTGCCATCAGCGGCGCCGTGGCGGCGGTCAATCGCCGGCTCGACATTTTCGGCATTCTCGTCCTGTCCTTCGTGGCCGGAAATTTTGGCGGAATTACTCGCGATTTGTTGATCGGCGCGGTGCCGCCGGCTGCCCTCACCGATGGGCTTTATTTGCTGGTTTCGGTCCTGGCCGGGCTCATCACCTTCTTCTGGTATGCCGGCGTCGACCGGCTGCGCAGCCCCGTGCTTCTGTTCGACGCGGCGGGACTATCGCTCTTCGCCGTCGCCGGCGCGCAGAAGGCGATCGAGTTCGGGCTCAACCCGGTGATGGCCGCCCTTCTGGGCATGTTGACCGGCATCGGCGGCGGCATGACGCGCGACATTCTTCTGGCCGAGATTCCGCAGATCTTGCGGTCGGACCTTTATGCCGTCGCGGCCTTGGCCGGCGCCTCCATCGTCGTCATCGGTGACGTGCTCGACCTGTCCTATCGCGTCTCGGCCGTGGCCGGAGCGATCCTGTGCTTCTGCCTTCGCTTCATGGCGATCAGATATGGCTGGCACCTGCCGGTTGCGCGTCTATCGGCGCGGCGACGGGCCGAAACAGACCCTTCCGATGACCGAAAAACGCCCTGAATGAGCGCCCATAGGGGCAGGATGATACCCTCGTGATACCGCCATGATACCGCGACGACCCTCACATTGACACTTGAGGCCGCCATCCCCATACTGCGCCGCTTCTTCGAGGGCCAGAAGCAATGATGCACGAAATCAGCCGGTCGGACCGGCGACGAGGATACGAGCGACGACGCTAGTCGGTTGCGTTCGTGGGCGCGCGGGCGTGCGCTAATCCTTATTTTTCGTGCAGGAGTAACTTCCGTGATGCCAATCGTTTTGCCGTCCTATGCTCGGGCTCCCGTCAGCTTTGAGCGGGGCGAGGGCCCCTATCTCTTTTCCGCCGATGGCCGGAAATATCTCGACTTCACCTCGGGCGTCGCCGTGGTCTCGCTGGGCCATGCCAATCCGCGCCTGATCAAGGCGCTGACCGACCAGGCGCAGCGTCTGTGGCATTGCTCCAATTTGTTCGAGGTCGAGGGCCAGAAGCGCGTCGCGCAAAAGCTGATCGACCATTCCTTCGCCGACACGGTGTTCTTCTGCAATTCCGGCACCGAGGCGGTCGAGGCCGCGGTCAAGGTCGCGCGCAAATACCAGGCGGCGAGCGGCCATCCCGAGAAATACCGCGTCATCGCCTGCGGCGGCTCGTTCCACGGCCGCACCATGGCGATGCTGGCGGCGGCGGGGAATGAGAAATACCTCGCCGGCTTCGGCCCGCCCGCCGAGGGCTATGATCATGTGGCGTTCGGCAATCTCAACGAGATGCGCGCCGCGGTGACGGCCGAGACCGCCGCCGTGCTGGTCGAGCCGGTGCAAGGCGAAGGCGGGCTGACGACCCCGCCGGAGGGCTATCTCAAGGGCCTGCGCCAGCTCTGCGACGAGTTCGGCCTGATGCTGATCTATGACGAGGTGCAGAGCGGCATGGGCCGCACCGGCAAGCTGTTCGCCCATCAATGGGAGGCGGGCGCCGAGCCCGATGTGCTGGCGACCGCCAAGGCGCTGGGCGGCGGCTTTCCGGTCGGCGCCTGCCTCGCCACCGAGAAGGCGGCGGCCGGCATGGTCGCCGGGACCCACGGCTCGACCTTCGGCGGCAATCCCTTGGCGATGGCGGTGGCCGAAGAGGTCATCGACATCATGACGGAGCCGGGCTTTTTCGATCATGTGAACCGCATGGGCCGGGCGTTCCGGACCAAGCTCGACCGGCTGGTCAAGGCCCATCCCACGATCTTCGCCGAGACGCGTGGCCGCGGCCTGTTGATCGGCCTTAAATGCGTGGTGCCGAACACCGAGATGGTGACGCGGCTGCGCGCGGCCGGCCTCCTGGCGGTGGGCGCGGGCGAGAATGTGCTGCGGCTGATGCCGCCGCTCAACATCACCGAGGCGCAACTCGACGACGGCGTCGCCATCATCGACGCGGTCGCCCGCGATTGGGGGCACGCCCCGCATTGAGCGCGCCCCGGCATTTCCTCGATCTCGACCGGCTGGATGCGGCGGAGTTGCGCCGCATCCTCGATCTCGGCGCTGCCTATAAGGCGGGCCGCGTCAACGGCCGCCCGGCCGCCGGCAAGTTTCTCGCCATGCTGTTCGAGAAGCCCTCGACCCGCACCCGCATGTCGTTCGAGGTGGCGATGAAGGAGCTGGGCGGCGACGTCGTGGTGATGGATGAGAAGAGCAGCCAGGTCGGGCGCGGCGAGACCATGGCCGATACCGCGCGCGTCATGTCGCCCTATGTCGATGCCATCATGATCCGCACCGGCCGGGTCGCCCATCTCGACGAGCTGGCGGCGCATGCCGACGTGCCAGTGATCAACGGCCTGACCGATCAGAGCCATCCGTGCCAGATCATGGCCGATCTGATGACGCTGGAGGAGCGCGGCGGCCCGGTGAAGGACAAGATCGTGGCGTGGAGCGGTGACGGCAACAATGTCGCCAATAGCTGGATTCACGCCGCGGTGAAGTTCGATTTCACTCTGCGCGTCGCCTGCCCCGAGGGCCTGCGCCCGCCGAAGCGGGTGCTCGACTGGGCATCGCGCGAAGGCGGCAAGGTCAGCATCACCGATGATCCCGGCGCGGCGGCGACCGGCGCCGATTGCGTCGTCACCGATACCTGGGTGTCGATGGGCAACGACAATGCCGACGCGCGGCACAATCTGCTGGCGCCGTTCCGCGTCGATGAGCGGCTGATGGCCAAGGCCAAGCCTTCGGCCATCTTCCTCCACTGCCTGCCGGCGAAGCGCGGCATCGAGGTCACCGCCGGGGTGATCGACGGGCCGCAATCGGCGGTCTGGGACGAGGCGGAAAACCGCCTCCACGCCCAAAAGGGAATTTTGGCGTGGTGTTTAGGGTAGAGAGAATACCCATATAAACGGTCGCTTTGCGCGCCCCCGGACCGTGATCCGGGGGTGGCCCGCGCACCCACGAATAAGGTTATCCTGAAAAACAAAATTCGTGGGTGGCCGGGTCAAGCCCGGCCAAAGCGATTTTTCATCGAGAATGTGAGAGCAATGCCGCATCAACTCATCCCTAACGATCTCGTTCTGCCCTTCGCCGTCGGTGAGACGCGGCTGCGCGGACGGCTGGTGCGGTTGGGGCCGCTGCTCGACCGCGTGCTGGGCCAGCACGCGTATCCTGAGCCGGTGGCGCGGATGCTGGGCCAAGCGATCGTGCTGGCGGCGGCGCTGGCGCGCGCCCTGAAATATGACGGTATCTTCACGCTGCAAACCAAGGGCGACGGGCCAGTGCGCCTGCTGGTCGCCGATGTCACGGCGGCGGGCCATGTCCGCGGCTATGCCCAGTACGATGCGGAGCGCCTCGCCCAGGCGCCCTTGACGCTGGCGCCGGTGCCGACCTTGCTTGGCGCCGGCTATCTCGCCTTCACCGTCGATCAGGGCGAGGATACCGAGCGTTACCAGGGCTTGGTGGAATTGGTCGGCGCCACGCTGGCCGATTGCGCGCACCATTATTTCCGCCAGTCGGAACAGATCGAAGCGGGGATGAAAGTCGCGGTCGAGCGCGAGGCCGATGGCCATTGGCATGGCGGCGCGCTGATGATCGAGCGGATTCCCGACGAGGAAGCCATGCTCGAGGACAGCGACGAGGTGTGGCGCAATGCCGTCATCCTGATGAGTTCGTGCGGCGATGCCGAGCTGACCGATCCGACGCTGGCGCCGGCACTTCTTCTCTATCGCATCTTCCATGAGCCGGGCGTGCGTGTACACCCGATGCGCCCCCTGGTCCCGCAATGCCGCTGCTCGCGCGAGCGGGTGGAACGGGTGCTGCGGGCGCTGCCCGACGGCGAGCTCGACGAGATGAGCATCGACGGCCAGATCAGCGTCACCTGCGAATTCTGCAACGCCACCTACCTCTTCAACGACGAGGACCGCAAGGCACTGGCGGAATAGCGGGCCCTTACTCCGCCGCCAACCGCTGTTCGTTGGCCAGCAGGTCGTCGAACATGCGGCGCATCTGCACCCGCGTGCCGTCCGACACAATGTTGGTCAGCCATTCCTCGCCGAATTCGTCGAGGCGGCGCTGCTGTTCCTCGACGATGGCCTTATCCTCGTCGAAGGTCAGCGCCAGGGCGGCGGCGAAATCGTCATTGGCCTTCGCGTCTTGCGGCTTGAAGCCGATGGCCGAGGCCCAATAATAGCGGCAGCTCGTCGCGGTCTCCGGCGTCAGGCCGTGGAAAATCTTGAACTGGAAGCCGCCGTCGCGATTGCCCTCATAGGCGCCCTGCCCGGCATCCTTGGCGCCAGTCCATTGCAGCACGCTGGACGGCGCCACCCATTCGAAATCCTGCCAGCGATCGACCGTGCCCTTGAAGCCGAAGGCCGCGACATAGGTTGGCGGCGGCACCGAATTGAGCATCCAGCGGGTGAAGCGCACGCCGTTCTGGGTGCGCGCGGTCTCCATCTTGGCATCGACATGGGCGGATGGATTGCCGCCGACCGTGCGGCGATGAACATAGCCCAGATGCGTCAGGTCCATCAGATTATCGACCATCAGCATGTAATTGCCGGCGATCGGAATGACGGCATGACGGTGCCCCCAATGCTCGGGGTCATTGTGATAGGCGATATCGAGGATGCGCGCCGGGTCGGCCTTCGCCGCTTCGCCCATCCAAATCCACAGGAAGCCGTCGCGCTCCACCAGCGGATAGGCCGGGACGAACGCCTTGGCGGGAATCGTGTCCTGGCCGGGGATGTGGACGCATTTGCCGGCGCCATCGAACACCAGCCCGTGATAGCCGCATTGCAGCCCGGTCTCGACCACCTCGCCGAGGGAAAGCGGCGTGCCGCGATGGCAACAGCGATCGGCGATCGCGGCCGCCTTGCCCGCCTTGTCGCGGAACAGCACCACCGGCTCGTCGAGGATGCGCCGCGCCAGCGGCTTGTCGCTCAGCTCGTCGCCCCAGGCGGCAATGTACCAGGCGTTGCGAATGAACATGGTTTTCCTCCCGAGATATTATTCGGCCGCGAGGCGTTGCTCGCTTTCCAGCATCTGGTTCAAGAACCGGCGCATGCGGATGCGGGTCGCGTCGGAGACGATATCGACCAGCCAATCCTCGCCGAATTCGTCGAGGCGCGCCTGCTGCTGTTCGACGACATGCTTATCCTCGAGAAAGGTGTCGCGGCTTTCGCGGAAGAACTGGTCCGATGCCGCGTCATTCTCCGGCGCCCAGTGATTCGCGGTGGCGAAATAATAATGACAGCTCGTCGCGGTCTCCGGCGTCAGGCCGTGGAACACCTTGAACTGAAAGCCGCCCGCGCGATTGCCCTCATAGGCGCCGGTGCCGGCATCCTTGGCGCCGGTCCATTGCAGGATGTTGGACGGCGCCACCCATTCGAATTCCTGCCAGCGGTCGACCGTGTCCTTGAAGCCATAGGCGCGGACATAAGTCGGCGGCGGCGGCGAATTCAGCATCCAGCGAGTGAAGCGCAGCCCGTCCTGGGTCGGCACCGTCTCCATCTTGGCATCGACATGCTGGGCGGGGTTGCCGCCGATGGTGCGGCGGTGGACATAGCCGAGATGGGTCAAATCCATCAGATTATCGACCATCAGCAGATAGCTGCCGGCGATGGCGAGGCGGCCATGCCGCTCCGGCCATTGCGGGTCGTTATGGTAGGCGGCATCGGGAATGCGCGACGGATCGGCCTGCGCCGCCTCGCCCATCCAAATCCACAGGAAATGATCGCGCTCGACCAGGGGATAGGACGGCACCGCCGCCTTGGCGGGGATGGTGTCCTGGCCGGGAATGTGGACGCATTTGCCTGCGCCGTCGAACACCAGCCCATGGTAGCCGCATTGGAGACCCTGTGCCGTCACCTCGCCCAGCGACAAGGGCGTGCCGCGATGGCAGCATCGGTCGGCGATGGCGGCGGCGGTGCCGCCCTGGTCGCGGAACAGCACGATCGCTTCGTCGCAAATCCGGCGCGCCAGCGGCTTGTCGGTCAGCTCGTCGCCCCAAGCCGCGATATACCATGCATTGCGGATGAACATGCCCGTCTCCCACGAAGTCACGCAATCCACACTATCTTAGCGGAATTCGCGCCGCGCAACATCCGATGCTTGAAAACGGCGCCACCCGCGCCAAGTGCAGGCGCTGACCTTGCCTGGAGATCGTTCGATGATGCGTCGCGTTTGGCTGTCGGCCGTTGCCGTCCTATTCATCGCCGCGCCGCTATCGGCCGGCGTCGCGCAACCGGTGCGCGGCGCCTTCCCCGAGCCGCGTTTCACCAGCCAGCCGCCGTTTCAACTGGCGGTCGGCGAGATCGAGATCGTCAATCGCGATCCGCCGACGCTGGCGCCGCCGCGGGTCGAGCATCTGGTGCCGCTGGCGCCTGCGCGCGCGATCCGCGCCTGGGTGCGCGACCGGCTGGTCGCGACCGGCGGCCCCAACCGCCTGCGCGTCACCATCCAGCGCGCGCACATCACCGAAACGAAGCTCGCGCAGAATGACAGCTCGCTTGCCGCCGCCGCCACCGACCAGCAATCACAGCGCTATGACGCCATCGCCGAAGTGCGGCTCGATATTCTCGACCCGAGCGGTCATGCCGTCGCCACCGTGCGCGGTATCGCGACCCGCTTTCAGACCGTGCTGCGCAGTACCGCGCCGGTCCAGCGCGACGGCATGATGTACGATCTGACGATGCAGCTCATCGAGCAGCTGGCGCCGACCCTCGACCACGAAATCCGCAACGACTTCACCGCCTATTTGCGATAGGCGGGTTATGCCGCGCGTGGTTTGACAGTGCGGCTGATGCTCGATCCGACCGCCAACTCGGCTTTGCGCAATTCATAGGAGGACTGCAAGTTCAGCCAGAATTGCGGCGTCGTACCGAGATAGCGGCCTAGGCGCAGCGCCGTATCCGCCGTTACCGCGCGTGTGCCATTGAGAATCGCGGTGATGCGGTTTGCCGGAACGTCCAGCGCGCGCGCCAACGCATTCGCCGAAATCTCCAGCTCTTCCAATACATCCCGCCGAAGGATTTCCCCGGGGCTGATGGGATTCATGCCGTTTTTTGCCACCGCATCCAACTCCTCAATGATAGTCGACGATCTCGACGTCATAGGGACCGTCGGAACCCCAGCGGAAGCACACGCGCCACTGGGCATTGATCCGAATGCTGAACTGATCGCGTCGATTACCGCTTAAGGCTTCGACGCGGTTGCCGGGAACGCCAGCAAGATCGCGAAGCGCCGTCGCATCGTCCAGCATTTGCAGGCGCCTCGTTGCCTGATCGCGAAACCCGTCAAATCTCCGAACCCGCTTCCCTTCATAAAAAGCAAGGGTATCTCGGTCTCGGAATGACCGGATCATCCGTTATCGGCCCGCTATCGATGTCAGACAATAGAATATTATCTGTTACGTCATGCGTCAAATCATTTACGCGGCGGCGGGTCACGCGGTGCGTTGCCGGCGATGACGTTGACCAGCGCCTGGCGCTTTTCCTTGGTTACCACCTCGATCGCGCGTTTCAGCACGCCGGGCAGATCGGCGGCGGCATCGACGCGGAAGCCGACGCCGCCCGACGCCTCGACCAGCTTCTCGAATTGCGGGCTGGGCGAGAGGTCGGCGAGAATCTTGCCCTGGGCGCGCGCCGCGGCACCCGAGCCGTAAATGCCCAGCGTCGACATCTTCACCGCGTTCCAGATCGAATTATTGTAGATCACCGTCAGCACCGGCAGGTTCTGCGCGTGCGCCGTCCAATGACAGGCGGTGGGGTTGGCGAACATATAGGAGCCGTCGCCCAGGGTCGCGATCACCAGCCGGTCCTTCACCGCGAGCTTGGCGCCGATCGCCGCGCCGAACCCCCAGCCCAGCCCGCCCGCCGGGCTGACGGCGAAGAAGGTACCCGGCTTTTCGCGCTTTCCATGTTCCAGACGAAATGGATATTCGTTGACGATGATGGCGTCGGGACCCGCCGCCTCGGCGATGCAGCGGGTGAACCAGACATAGTCGATGGTCCCGGCCTTCCCAGCCTTCGACGATTCCTCGGTCCAGCGCTGCCGTAGCGCGGCCGACCGCTCGGTCAATTGGCGGCGCCGGGCGGCAAGGCGTTTGTCATCGACGGGAAGGCGCGGCGCCAGTTCGGCCTCGATCGCCTCCAACGCCGCGCCAGGCTCCGCCATGATCGACAGATCGCACGGAAAGCTGCGGATCGGATAGCGCGCGAAGCTGGGGTCGACGCCGATCTGGACAATTCGCGCGCCAGGCGCCGGCTGCTCGCGCGCCGGGACCCAGGGCACTTCGGCGTCAAGCACGATCACCAGATCCGCCTGCTCGAGCAGGGGCATGACCTGAGTCCCCAAATTCATCGGGTGCGAATGGGGCAGATTGACATAGCGCGGCACGCTGTTCACCACCGGCACGGCGAAGCGCTCGGCGAAGCGGCCGAGAATCTCGACCGTGGCGGGATGGCGGCCGGCGGCCGTGGTGATGATCAGCGGATGCTCGGCCTGCTGGAGCCAGTCGGCCAGCATGGCGACCGACGCGGGATTGGGATGGGGCGCCGCCGGCACCGCGCGCGGCGGCGAGGCCGCGATCTGCGCCGCCGCCGCGGCCAGCACCTCGCGCGGCAGCGACAGGTAAACCGGGCCGCGCGGCTCGGTCATCGCGATCTCATAGGCGCGCGCGACCACTTCCTCGACCTGCTCGGGCAGACGCAGCTCGTAATCCCATTTCACCACTTCGCGCAGCATGCCGGCCTGGTCGAACATTTCCTGCGCCCAGTGGATATAGGCGCTGCGCGCGCCGGGGATATTGTGCTCAGTCAGCGGCGTGCGCCCCGCCATCAGGATCAATGGGACATTGTCGCGAGCGGCATCGATCAGGGCATTGATCGTGTTGGCGGTGCCGACGCTGGTATGGACCATCACCGCCTGCGGCCGGCCGGTGATCATGTAATAGCCATGGGCCATCGCGACCGCCGCATTTTCGTGCGGCACCGCCATCGGCTTCGGCACCGGGGCGCCGGTCTCGAACGCGCGGGCGAAGCCCTCGATGATCGAGGCGAAATCGGTGCCCGCATTGGCGAAGAAATAATCGATGCCGTGCTGGTGCAGCGCGTTGAGCAGCCGGTCGGCGGCATTGGGTTCGTTGCGGCCCTCGCCGGCTTGATCGGCGCTGGGAAAGGCGGCGTTGTTGCTCGCGGGCGAAGTCATGGCGTCCCTCGGATTTGTTCGCGGGACGCTAGCACGCACCTTGGCGGCACGAAAGCAGCGGCCCTGGCGCGGCGGCGGGAAAGTTCCTATTTTCGACGGGAGCGACCAGCAAGGAGCAGCCATGCCACGCGCGCGAAAATCGGCCGAACCATCGCCCCCCGCCCCGCCCGTCCGCACCCAAGACCCCAAGACGCGCCTGATCGCGGCCGCGCTGGAGCTGGCGGCGACCAAGGGCTGGCGCGATGTCGGGATGGGCGAGATCGCGCGCGAGGCCGGCCTGTCGCTGGGCGAGGCCTATGCTGTCTATCGCAACAAGGCATGCCTCCTGGCCGGCGTGACCCGCCATATCAATGAAACCGTCCTCGCCGGCGCCGAGCCCGAAGGCTCCCCGCGCGAGCGGCTGTTCGAGCTGTTCATGCGGCGTTTTGACACGCTGCGGCCCCATCGCGCGGCGATCAAGGCGATTCTCCGGGGCAGCATCGGCGATCCGGCCGCCATTCTGGGGGTGCCCACCACCCTCAATGCCATGGCGTGGATGCTGGAGGCCGCCGGTATTTCCGCCGCCGGCTGGCGCGGCCACGCCCGCTGCCTGGCGCTGACCGGGACCTATGCTGCTGTATTCCGGACCTTTCTCGACGATGACAGCGACGATCTTGCGAAGACCATGGCGGCGCTGGATCGCCGTCTGAAGGCCAGGGCGTTCAGCGCCGCCGCCGAGGGCACCGCCGCCTAGTATCGTTATCGCGCTGCAATATTTTTGGCGCGGCCCTTGACCGAAGTCCTTGGTTCCTCCATATTCCGGTTATTGTGCAGTGCAGCATAAACAGCACACACCAGATACCGGCAAACCGCCCCCAGGAAACCTAAGGAACGATCATGAACAACGGTAAGAGCTATTTCGATTTGGACGTCGGCAAGGCGTTTGCCGGCTTTTCCTTTCCCGGCTTCGATGTCGACAGCATTCTCGCCGCTCAGCGCAAGAATCTCGAAGCCTTCACCCAGGCCAATCAATTCGCGGTCGAGGGCATCCAGGCGCTGGCCAAGCGCCAGGTCGAGATCGTCAGCGCGGCGATCGAGGAAGCCTCGACGGCGCTGCGCGATTTGACCGCCCCGGGCGCCCCCGAGGAGAAGATCGCCAAGAACGCCGAGCTGGCCAAGGCGTCCTATGAAAAGGCGCTATCGGCGACGCGTGAACTGGCCGAGCTGATCGCCAAGACCAACGAACAGGCGTTCGGCGTGCTCAACCGCCGCTTCACCGAGGGTTTCGAGGAATTGAAGACCTTCGCCGTCAAGAAGTAAGGCGCCTCCGCGCCGATCGGTAAAAAGGCCGCCACTGGGCGGCCTTTTTGTTTTTAGGCGGCGCGCACCCTCACCTGCATCCGTCCGATGCCGGATATTTCACAATCCATCACATCGCCCGGGGCGACCGGGCCGACGCCTTGCGGCGTGCCGGTCATGATCACGTCGCCGGGATAAAGCGTGTAATAGTCGGACGCCCAGGAAATCAGCTTCTGGACGTTATAGACGAGATATCGGGTGTTGGATTTCTGGCGCATCTCGCCATTGAGGCTGAGCCAGAAATCGAGATCGTTCGGGTCGGCGATTTCGTCCGCCATCACCAAGGCGGGACCGAGCACGCAATAGCTATCGATGGATTTGCGAAAGGTCGGCACTTCCGGCCCGCGTACCGTCATATCGAGGCCGATGCAATAGCCCGCGACATGATCGAGCGCCCGCGCCTCGGGAATGCGCGTACCGGCGCGGCCGATCACCACCGCCAATTCCATCTCATGATCGTTGCGTTTTTCGACAAAGCGCAGCGCCACGCCTTCGCCCGCCCCGACCAGCGAGCTGGTCGCCTTTTGAAACAGGCCGAATTCGCCGATATGGTTGAGCTTGCGGCCATAGGCGATGGCCTGATCCTGTTTCGACTCCGCGACATGATCGGCGTAGTTGATCGGCGCGCCGATGATCTTGGAAGGGTTCGCCACCGGGCTCAGCAGTTTCACCGACGTCAGCGGCTTGGCCGGCCCCGCCGTGCCTTGAATTTTTTCCCGCATCGCCGGCAGCGCCGCGATCAATTGGTCGCCCAGCGGCACCGGCCAGCGCAATGCCGGCAGGTCCGCCAGCACCGCGCTGACATCGCGCACGCTGTCGCCGTCGACGAGGCCGAGCCGGTTATCGTCGAAGCGCGCGAGCCGCATCAGCCCGCCCGCCGCGCCGCGCGATCGGTGAAATGCGGCATCACCGCATCGACGAACAGGCCGAGCGAGGCGGCGCTTTCCTCATACGGCAGATCGCCATAGGCGAAGCGCGCCAGAAAATAATTGCAGCCGCAATCGCCGACCAGCTTCTCGATCTGCTCGCGCACCGTCGCCGGCGTGCCGGCCATCAGGAGGCGCTGACGCCCGACACCCGGCACGTCCTGGGTCGGCACCATCGGCACGAATTTCCGCCACAAATGGACGAAGCTCTTGTACCAGCCCTCATAGCCGAACTGGGCGCGGGCCTTCGCACGCTCGCCATTGGCGTCGAGATAAAGATGCGCGCCGACCGCCAGTTTCGGCATGGGCTTGCCGCTGTCGCCATGGGTCTCGGTCCAGACCTTCTTATAGAGGTCGGTCCACGGCTTGGTGATCTCGGCCGGCCGATTGAAGGCGCAGGAGATATTGGCGCGCGCCGCGGCGGCGACGCCCTCGGCATTGCCGGGCGCCAGCCACAAGGGCGGCATCGGCCGCTGCACCGGTTTCATCACGAACGGCACGTCGTGGCACTGGAAATATTTGCCCTCGAAATTGACGGTGTCGCCGGTCAGCGCCTGGCTGACAATGTCCCACGCCTCGCGATAGACGGCGCGGCTAACCAGATGGTCGACGCCGAAATAGCCGATCTCGAACGGCGAGATGCCACGCCCGGTGCCGATTTCGAGGCGCCCGTGGCTGAGCTGGTCGAGCATGCAGATCTCTTCCGCGAGCCGCAGCGGGTGGTACGCGGTCATGACATAGACCAGCGTCGCGAGCCGCAACCGGGTGGTGACGCGTGAGGCCGCCGCCAGGAACACGTTGGGCGACGGCGACATGCCGAGCGGCGTGAAATGATGCTCGGTCAGGTGGTAGGCGTAGAAACCCGCCTGGTCATAGGCCTCGATCAGCTTCAGCCGGGCATCGAATGTCTCATGGACCGGCCGGTCCGATTGTTGGTCGAGATGATCGACGGCGCCGAATTCGATATGCATTTATCGTTCTTTCCATGGCGGCAAGGCATCGCTTGCCGATACTACCGGTTCGTCTTGCGCCAAGGAATTCCAAAACCAGCCATCGAGGGCGCGCGGATGCCGGTCATTGACCCGAAACCGATATGAGCCGATTTTGGCCGGCCAAACGCGATTGGCTGCCATGGCGGCTTCACCGCCAGTGGACCGTGCGCGAAGCGCCGACAGATGTGCTATACGGGATGGAAATCGCTTCGTGTGACATGAGTGGCTGAGCCAGACGCCCCCACATACGTTGCCGCGCCCTCGGCGCCACCAAGCTTGGCTTTGGCGCGGACACACTCGTCGACGGAACGGGGCGCCGATGCGATTCAGCACGATGAGCTGTGCCGCCGCCTGGACGAATTGGCCCAGGAGAATGAACATTTGCGGGAGGCGGTCGCGGCGCGCGATGCGCTTCTGGCGGTCGCCGGCCATGAATTGCGCAATCCGATGACGCCGCTTCTGGGCCGGGTGCAATTGTTGCGCCGAATGATGGCCAACAACAGCGCCTTTCCCCAGGAGAAGGCGGAGCATGACCTGGCGCAGATCGAGGGGCTGATCGGCCAATATGTCAAGCGCGCGACCATGCTCCTCGATGTCTCGCGGCTCACGAGCGGCAAGTTGCAGTTCGACCGGGGGCCGGTCGATCTGTGCGGAATCGCGCGCGAGGTCGCCGACGGCTTTCGCCTGGTTGCCGCGCATGCCGGTTGCGAATTGACGATGGAGCTTCCCGGCGACAGCCTCATTGTCCTTGGCGACCGCCTCGCGCTTGAGGAAATTCTCGAGAATCTGGTATCGAACGCCATTAAGTACGGAGCCGGAACGCCGGTTCTGGTCACTGTCGGCGCCGATCCGCGGCGCGGCATCGCCTTCATCCGGGTCCAGGATGGCGGGGCCGGCATCTCGCCCGCCGACCAGGCGCGGATTTTCGAACGGTTCGAGCGCGCGGTGCGGGCGGACGAGCGCACCGGCGGCTTCGGTGTCGGCCTGTGGATCGTGAGGCAGTTCATCGAGGCCATGGGCGGCGAAATAGAGGTAACGAGCTCACCTGGGGCGGGGTCGATTTTCCGTGCGATGCTGCCGTTGCAATCTTCGAAGGAACACTTATGAGCACAGCGTCGTTGGAAGGAGAGACGGGATTCAAACGAGTACCGAGCGGCATCGCGGGACTCGATACGATCCTGCGCGGGGGGTTTTTCCAGGGCGGCATGTATATCATCCAGGGACCTCCCGGCGCGGGCAAGACCATTCTTACCAACCAGATCTGCTTCCACCATGCCATTGGCGGCGGCCGTGGCCTGTTCGTCACGCTGCTTGCCGAAAACCATGCCCGCATGATCGGCAATCTGCGCGAAATGTCCTTCTTCGACGAAGCCCGCATTCCGGATCAGATGACTTATCTCAGCGCCTTCCGCGAACTGCGCGAGGGCGGCCTCAAGGGGCTGATCGACCTGCTCCGTCGCGAAATTCAGCACCGCCGCAGCACCATGCTGGTCATCGATGGCCTCATCACGGTGCAGACCTCGTCCGATAGCGACCTCGCCTTCAAGGAATTCGTGCACGATCTCCAGGAAGTCGCGCTGGCCACCGACTGCACGATGTTCCTGACCACGAGCGCCGGCGATACGATGTCGCCCGAGCAGACCATGGTCGACGGTCTCATCAAGCTGAGCGACCATTTCAGCGGCTCGCGTACCGAAAGCAGCCTGGAGGTGCGCAAGTTCCGGGGCAGCGGCTTCCTCCGGGGCGCGCACTCCTACGAGATTACGGGGGACGGTGTTGCCGTCCATCCGCGGATCGAGGCGCTGCTCGCCGAACCGAGCCGCGCGGACGAGCGTGTGTTCGGGCGCATTTCGAGCGGCAATGGCCGGCTCGATACCTTGCTCGGCGGCGGTGTTCCGGTCGGCTCGACCACCATGATGATGGGCCCGTCGGGCATCGGCAAGACCACGCTGGGCCTGCAATTCCTGTCGCGCTCGTCGGAAGCGGAACCGGGCTTGATGTTCGGCTTTCACGAATCCGCCAATCGCCTCAAGGCGAAGGCCAACGCCATATCCCCGGGGTTGCCGGCGCTCTTGGATAGCGGCATCGTCGAACTGCTCTGGCAAGCGCCCACGGGCGACATGCTCGATGCCTATGGCGGGCGCCTGCTGGAGATCATTCACCGGCGCAAGGTCAAGCGGCTGTTCATCGACGGCCTCACTGGCTTCAAGAACGTCGCCATCGATCCCTCCCGCATGGGCCTGTTCTTCACGGCGCTCTCCAACGAGTTGCGCGTGCTCGGCGTCACCGCCTGCTACTCGCTGGAAATTCCCGACATATTGGGGCTGGCCATCCATGTGCCCATGGACGATCTGGCGAGTCTCGCGGACAACATGCTCCTGCTTCGCTATGTCGAGCTGCGCACGCGGCTCTACCGCCTGATCTCGATCGTCAAGGTCAGAGACAGCGACTTCAATCCGTCGGTTCACCAGTTCGCCATCACCAGCCGGGGGGTCGAGATTCACGACAACCCGGAAAGCGCCGAGACAATCCTGTCGAGCTTGTCCTTCGGCACCGCACCCGCCGACGGAACATTGCCGAAGATCTGAGCATGCCCCTCGTGCTGATCGTGGAGGACGAGTTCGGGATCGCCAATTTCCTCAAGGACGTGCTTGAGGACGAGGGTTATCGCGTGCTCGTCGCCAGCAATGGCCGCCAAGCGCTGGAACGCGCCGGCGAGGAGCGCCCCGACCTGATCCTCACCGATTTCATGATGCCGACCATGGATGGCGCGGCCCTGATCAAGGCGCTGGCGACGGATGCCGTGCTCAAGGACGTTCCCATCGCCGTGATGAGTTCGCTGCCGGAGGCCGCGGTGGCCGAGCGCTGCTCCGGCTACGCGCTTTTCATCCGCAAGCCATTCAAGATTTTCGACATCATCGATCTCGTGGCGGGGCTGATCGATAAAAAAATGTGAGACCGCTCCTCAGAGCCGGATCGCCTTTGATGGAATCGCGTTCGCGATTCCATCAGGCGTGAATCCGCCTCTGATTTAATGATTAGAGTGCGATTTCTCCGGCCGGACGGAAGCAAGAGTGCTTCCGTCGGGGCGGATCGCACTCTAGGCGAACGTCGGTTCCTTGACGAGCGACGGCGCGATCTGCGTCGCCAGCATTTCGTAAGAGCGCAGCTTGGCGTCATGGTCGTAGACCCCGCATGTGACCATGAGTTCGTCGGCGCCGGTCCGCGCGACAAATTCCTGGAGGCCGCGCCGGACCGTCTCGGCCGAGCCGACGAACGAGCAGGCCAGCATGCGTTCGGCGTGCGCCTTCTCCGGCTGCGTCCAAAGGCGATCGATATCGTCGACCGGCGGCTGCGTCAGGCCGCGCGCGCCGCGAACCATGCCGATGATGCGCTGTTGCACCGAGGTGAAGAGATGGCGCGCTTCCGCGTCGGTCGGCGCCGCGATCACGCCGCATCCGACCATCGCGTAAGGGCGCGGCCACCGCTCCGACGGCTGGAAGCGCGCGCGATAAACCTCCAGCGCCGGCATCAGCGCGTCGGGCGCGAAATGCGAGGCGAAGGCGTAAGGCAGCCCCAGCATCGCCGCGAGCTGGGCGCCGAAGAGACTCGACCCCAGAATCCACAGCGGCACGTTGGTGTCGGTGCCCGGCGTCGCATGATAGGCCTGTCCGGGTTGGGACGGGCCGAGCAGCACTTGCAGCTCCAGCACGTCCTGGGGGAAACGCTCGGAGGCGCTGGGGTCACGGCGCATGGCCTGCCAGGTACGCTGATCGGTGCCCGGCGCGCGGCCGAGACCCAGATCGATGCGGCCGGGATAGAGCGTTTCGAGCGTGCCGAACTGCTCGGCGATCACCAAGGGCGAATGGTTCGGCAGCATGATACCGCCCGCGCCGACGCGGATGCGCGGGGTGCCGCCGGCGATATAGCCGATTACCACCGAGGTCGCGGCCGAGGCGATGCCGCTCATATTGTGATGTTCCGCCACCCAGAACCGGTTATAGCCCCACTGGTCGGCGTGCCGCGCCAGATCGAGCGAGCGGCGCAGCGCGTCGGCGGGCGTCGCGCCCTCCACCACCGGGGCGAGATCGAGTATCGAGATCGGCAGCATGGAATAACATCTCCGCGCGACGGAAGGATCGCGTACACAACATCGCCGTTGCGCGGCGCCGGTTCAAGGAGGCAGACGTGGGCTCAAGGATGCGGAAATGTGCAATCTGACATGTGCAATCTCTACAGTCTGAAGTCCAGCCAGGCGGAGCTGCGCGGCCTGACGGGGGCGGTGCGCGATCGGCTGGGCAATCTGCCGCTGATGCCGAGCATCTTTCCCGACCAGGAAGCGCCGGTGGCGCGCATCGGCGCGGATGGCACGCGCGAGTTGGTGACGATGCGCTGGGGCATGCCGACGCCGGCCGCCTATCGGACGGGCGGGATCGATCGCGGCGTCACCAATATCCGCAATCCGGCGTCGCCGCACTGGCGCGAATGGCTGGCGCCGCCGCAGCGCTGCGTCGTGCCCGCCACCAGCTTTTGCGAGCCGACCGACCGGCCCGATCCCGTCACCGGCAAGAAGATCTGGACCTGGTTCGCGCGGGACGAGAGACGCCCGCTTTTTTGCTTCGCCGGCCTGTGGTGCCGCTGGCAAGGCACGCGCGGCACCAAGGCCGACCCTACGACCGGCACGCATGATCTGTTCGCCTTTCTGACCACGACGCCCAACGCCACCGTCGCGCCGGTTCACGCCAAGGCGATGCCGGTGATCCTGATCTCGCCCGACGCGATCGATTGGTGGCTGACCGCGCCGACGGAGCGGGCGCTGCGCCTGCAACGGCCACTGCCCGACGATTTCATCCGCATCGTGGCGCGGGGCGAGAAGGAGGACGCATGAGCCGCAAAATATGAGGCAAACCCGGCGCGGCCCGACTATTCTTCGGGTCGGAATCGCGCAGGGCAATAATCGGGAGCGGACACGATGCGGAAAGACGAAAACGAGCTGTTGACCCGGGTCGGACCGGAGACGCCGATGGGCCAAGTATTCCGCCGTTATTGGACGCCGATCGCACTCGCCAGCCAGGTCGATCGTCCGGACAGCGATCCGGCGCGGGTGCGCTTTTGCGGCGAGAGTTATGTGCTGTTCCGCGATACCGAGGGCCGGCTGGGCCTGCTCGACGAGCAATGTCCGCATCGCGGCGCGTCGCTGGCGCTGGGGCGGGTCGAGCAAGGCGGCATCCGCTGCATCTATCATGGCTGGAAATTCGATGTGGAGGGGCGGCTGCTCGATTCGCCGAACTATCCGAACCCGGACTATCGGACAAAATTTCGCGCCCCCGTTTATCCGGTCGAGGAACGCGGCGGCCTGATCTGGGGGTATTTCGGACCGCGCGCGACGATACCATCGCTGCCTGATTTCGGCTTCATGGCGGCACCGGCGACGCATCGCAACATCGAGCGCATCGACCTCAACTGCAACTATCTTCAGTTGCTCGAAGGCGGCATGGACAGCTCGCATGTCGGCATTCTGCATTCCGACCAGGCCCGGCCCGGATGGCATACCAACAACGTGACGCGCAATACCGACGCGCTGAACCCAGGCGCGCTCGCGGTTGACGACAACGCCCCGACGCTGGCGATCGAGACCACCGATTTCGGCTTCCACTACGCCGCCATCCGCACGGGACCGAACGGCGTGCCGAGCGTGCGGATCGTGCCCTTCGTCCTGCCATCGACGCGGGTCATTCCCGCCCAGGCGCGGGTCGCGACGCTGTTCGAAGTGCCGCTCGACGACGAGCACACCTCCACCTACATCATCGTGCATGGGGCGGTTCCGTACGAGCGCACGCATCACCGCTCGCTCAGCGGGATCGGCGACCCGAACCTCTATTCCGAACGCGACTTCAAGTGGCGCGGCAATTGGGAGAACCGCTTCGGCCAGGATCGCACGACCATGAAGGAGCGCTGGGGCGGCTTCGGCGGGCTGGAACAGGAAGACGCCGCGGTGTCGCTGTCGATGGGGCCGATCTTCGACCGCACCCGCGAGCATCTGGTGCCCGCCGACGCCGCGGTGATGTATACGCGCCGCCTGCTGATGACGATGGCGCGCGACATGGCGGCCGGGACGGAGCCGCCACGCCTGCCGGCGATGGCGCGCATCGCCGGCGTCCCCGATACCGATCTGGCGCCCGGCGCGCGCTGGCAGGATCTGGCGCCGCACCACCGGGCCCGCGACACGGAACTCGCCGATTTCGGCGAGTAGCGATCGCGCGCCGGCATGGTCGAGGATACGCCCGAGCCGGTTCTCTGTGTCGATCTCGACGGCACGCTGGCGCGCGGCGACACCATGATTCGCGCCGGTTGCCGGCTGGCGCTGAGCCGGCCCTGGCTGGTGCCACCGCTGGCGCTGTGGAGCCTGCGCGGGCGCGGCCATCTCAAGGACCAGATCGCACGGCGCACCCGGTTCGACCCGGCCAGCCTAGTCTATCATCAGGGCCTGCTGGCGTGGCTGCGCGCGGAACAGGATCGCGGCCGCACCCTCGTCATCGCCTCGGGCGCCGACCGCCGCGTGGTTGCCGCGGTGGCGCGGCATCTCGGCCTCTTCGACGACATCCTGGCGAGCGACGGCGCCATCAGCCTGACCGGACCGCGCAAGGCGGCGGCACTCGCCGCGCGCTTCGGCGCCTTCGACTATGTCGGCAACAGCCGCACCGATCTCGCGGTGTGGCGCCATGCGCGCCTGTGCTATCTGGTGGCGCGGCGGCGCGGCCATCCGGCGCGGTTCGGGCGGCAGGTCCGCTTCGCGCGCATATTCGACGCGACCGACGAATTCTGATTCGCTATAAGACGGAACCGGGAGGAACCATGGCCGGCGAAACGCTCGACCCCAATTTGCAGCCCAAGAAGCTGCAAGAGATGCTGCCGCAATTCGAGTATGTCATGCAGACGCGCGTCCTGACCGCGCCGCGCATGGTGCTGGGCGATCTCGGCGGCACCGGCCAGCGCCTGATGATCACGGTCACCGGCGGCGATTTCGAGGGACCGAACGGGCTGAAGGGCCGCGTGGTGCCGGGCGGCACCGAATGGCCGCTGGTGCGGCCCGACGGCATCGGCACCATCGATGCGCGCTATACCTTCGAGACCGATGACGGGGTCTTCATCAATGTGCGCAATACCGGCTATCGCTATGGCCCGGCCGAGGTGATGGCGCGGGTCGCCGCCAATGCCGAGATCGTCGATCCCAACGAGTATTATTTCCGCACCTATACCGTGTTCGAGGCGCCGGTCGGACGCTATGACTGGCTGTCGCGCTTCGTCTTTTTCGGCATCGCGGAGCGGCATCCGCATCTCTTGTTCGTGCGCTATTACCGCCTGAAATAAGTCGCCCCATGGCCGACCTGCTGTTGAACGCGATCGTGACCGGGCTGCTGCTCGGCGGCTTCTATGCCGCCGTCACGCTTGGCCTGTCGATCGCGTTCGGCTTTCTCGACATCGTCAACATCGCGCATCCCGGCTTCATCATGCTCGGCGCCTTCGCCGCCTGGTTCCTCAACGCGCAATGGGGCATCGATCCGATGGTGGCGGGAGTGCTGGCCGCGCCGGTGTTCTTCGTCGCGGGCGCGGCGATCTTCCGCGTCTATCATGTCAGCTTCGAGCGGCGCGGCGATGCCGGGCTGCGCGGCCTCGCCTTTTTCTTCGGCGTGCTGTTCCTGACCGAGGTCGCGCTGATCCTGCTGTTCGGAGTCGATTATCGCGGCGTCAATTTGCCCTATCTCGAAACCATGGTCGGCTATGGGCCCGTCGCCGTGCCGCTGCGAATGCTGCTGCCGTTCCTGGTGTCGCTGGCGATGTTCGCCGCCTTGCAGCTTCTCCTCGCCCGCACCTTTCTCGGCCGCGCCATCAAGGCGGTGTCGCAGGATGCGGTGGCGCTGCGGCTGATGGCGGCCGACCCGGTGCGGGTGAAGGAGATCGCCTTCGGCCTCGCGATCGCCACCGCCAGCATCGGCGGCGCGCTGCTGGTGACCATCGCGCCGGTCGAGCCGTCGATGGGCCGCGACTATATCGGCCGGGTCTTCGCCATCGCGGTGCTGGGCGGGCTCGGCAGTATCATGGGCACGCTGCTGGCGGCGATGGCGCTCGGCATCGCCGAGAGCATCACCGCGACCTTCTATGGCCCGTCCTGGGCGCCCGCCGTCGCGTTCGGCGCGCTGCTGATCACGCTGGTGGTGCGGCCCGCCGGTTTGTTGGGCCGATAATTGCGCCGGGGCAGCCTCGCTTTCGTCGCGGCTTCCGTCGCGATCCTGATCGCCGGCTATGGCGCGACCGCGTATGTCGCCAATGATTATTATTTCTATGCCGCGTACATCGTCCTGCAATATGTCGTGATCGCGACGGCGTGGAACATCCTCGGCGGCTATGCCGGCTATGTGAATTTCGGCTCGGCGGGGTTTTATGCCGCCGGCGCCTACACAGCGGCGATTCTCCATGAATGGCTGGGCGCGCCGTTGCCGGTGATGATCGTGGGCGGCGGCCTGGTCGCCGGCGCGATCGGCCTGATCGCCGGCTATCTGACCTTGCGAGTGAAGGGGATTTACTTCGCCATCGCGACGCTGGCGCTGGCCGTGGTGCTGGAGACCATCGTCAACAATTGGGATTATGTCGGCGGCTCGCGCGGCATCTATGTGCTGCATCCGCGCCATGTCGCGGGCTTCGTCAATTACGCGCGCGCGCTGTTCTTCGCCATGTTGGTGCTGGCGGTCGGCGCGGCGGTGCTGGCGCGGTTCATCCAGCATTCGCGGCTGGGTCGCGGCCTCGCCGCCATTCGCGACGATGAACAGGCCGCCGAAAGCGCTGGGGTGCCGACGCTGCGGCTGAAGCTGTTCGCGGCGACGCTGTCGGGCGCGCTGATGGGTGTCGCGGGCGCGCCCTTTCCCTATTATGTCAGCCATCTGGAGCCAGGATCGGCGTTCAGCCTCGCGATCGCCGTCAACGCCATCGCGATGCCGATGATCGGCGGCACCACGAGCTGGATCGGGCCGATCCTCGGCGCGGTGCTGCTGGGCGGCGCCCAGCAGATCGCGACGGTGACGATCTCGTCGATCTGGAATCTGCTGATCGTCGGGTTGCTGCTGATCGGCTTCGTGATCTTCGCGCCCGACGGCATCGTCGGGCTGGTGCGCAAGCTGATCCGGAGGGGCGCATGAGCGAACCCTTGCTCCGCGTCGAGCATATAACCAAGCGCTTCGGCGGCTTCGTCGCGTTGAACGATGTATCGATCGAGGTGCGCGAGGGCGAACGGCTGGGCGTGATCGGGCCGAACGGCGCCGGCAAGAGCACGCTGACCAATTGCATCTCCGGCCTGCTGCGCCCGGAAAGCGGCCGCATCTTCTTCGCGGGCGATGACGTGACTCATCTGCCGGCCCATCGCCGCGCGCGCGCCGGCATCGCGCGCAGCTTTCAATTGCCCCGCCCGTTCCGCACCATGACCCTGGCGCAGAATCTCGCCATTCCGCGCGACTATGCCGCGCGTGGCGATGCCCCCGATCCGCGCGCCCTGCTCGACCGGCTCGGCCTCGGCGCCAAGGCCGATTCCCTCCCCGGCGCGCTGACCCAGATCGAGCTGCGCAAGCTGGAGCTGGCGCGGGCGCTGGCGGCGCAACCGCGCCTGGTCATTTGCGACGAAGCGATGGCCGGCCTGTCGCATGCCGAAATCGACGAGATGCTGGTGCTGCTGCTTCAGCTCAACGAAGACGGCATCACCATTTTGATGATCGAGCACATCATGCGCGCGGTGATGCGCTTCTCTCAGCGCATCATCGTGCTCGACGCTGGCCGCAAGATCGCCGACGGCCCGCCCGAGGCGATCCTGCGCGATGCGGAGGTCGAGCGTGCCTATCTCGGCGCCTAGGCTGATCGTCGACGGGTTGAGCGCCGGCTATGGCGCGGTGCGTGTCCTCGAGAATGTCTCGCTGCGCCTCGAGCCGGGCGAGACGGTGGCGCTGCTCGGCACCAGCGGCAACGGGAAGAGCACGCTGATCGGCGCGATCATGGGACTGGTGCGGGCGCGCGCCGGCGCGATCTATCTCGAAGAGGACGGGCAGCGCACCCTGTTGACGGGACGCCGCACCGAGGCGATCGCCGATCTCGGCATGGCGCTGGTGCCCGAAGGCCGGCGGCTCTTCCCCAAGCTGACGGTCGAGGAAAATCTGCTGCTGGGCGCCTATCGCCGCGCCGCGCGCGCCCAGCGGACGGACCGCATGGCCGATTGCTACGACGCCTTTCCGGCCTTGAAGCAGCGCCACCGCCAGTTCGCCGGCAGCATGAGCGGCGGCGAACAGCAGATGCTGGCGCTGGCCCGCGCGCTGATGTCGGCGCCGCGCATCCTGTTGATCGACGAGCCGTCGGTCGGCCTCGCGCCGATCCTGGTTAGCCGCATGATCGACACCATCGCCCTGGTGAAGCAGCGCTATCACCTCTCGGTGCTGATGGCCGAACAGAATTTTCACCAGGCGGTGCGCATCGCCGATCGCGGCTACGTCCTGGTCCACGGCCAAATCGCGTTCGAGGGCCGCACCCCGGACGAGCTGCGCAACAGCACGCTGGTGAAGACGTATTATTTGGGGACGTAATATATTGAAATATTTGAGTCCGGTCCATCAAATGCCGGGACTAAACACCTAGCCAGCAATCAGCCGGCGGGGCGGTGGTTCCGCAGCACCTGGGCGCCGTCGCCGCACGCATCGCCCGTGGCGGCCGGGTTGCGGCCGCGTGCATCCTCATGCACAACATGCATCGCGTCGCCCTGGCCATAGAGATAGAGATCGACCACGCATTGGGGGGTGCGATATTGCCACAGTTCGGCCGGCGGCTCGACCCGGCGAAAGTCCGGCTCGCCGACCAGCGCCTCGACTTCGGGCGCGCTCATATTATGGAACTTGGTGAGGCGCGGCGGCACGGCAGCGGTGGTCTCCGGCGCGGCGGGCGCCGCCGCCTTTGGATCGGCGGCGGCTGAAGCGGCGGCCGGCGTCGTCGCTTCGGTGGCGAAGGGCGCATTGAAATCCGCCCCGAGCTTGACCCCGGAATCGCACCCGGCCAGCGTCAAGAGCGCCCCCAGGAGCAGGAGCTTGGTCCGATGCCTCGTCATGCCGCGATAACGCCTCAACAATCGTCCACTCTCACGCCATCGCGGGATGAGCGACGGCGCTACAGGATGCCGGCCGGCGCGACGGCGGCGCCGTTCTTGGCGGCGCCCTTCGCCGTGGGCTGGCTTTCGATTTCGCCGGAAATCTGCCCGCCGATCTCGATCTCGATCTGGCCATAATGCACCTTGCCAACGACCCGCCCGGTGGAGCGGATCAACAGCCGCCCGGTGACGTTCAGCGTGCCCTCGAACAGGCCGCGCACCTCGACATGGCCAATCTCGACGACGCCCTTCAGCACGCCGCTCTCCATGATCGCGACTTCCTGGCAGGTCACGTTGGCGGTGACGCTGCCCTCGACCACCAGCTGGTCACAATGGGTGATGTCGCCTTGCAGCGAAATCTCGCGGCCGACCGTCAGACGCCGCAATTCCGGCTCCACCTTGGCGGGCGGCGGCGCCTCGACCAGCTTGCGTGCCATGTCCGATGGACGCGTCATGTCAGCCACGGCTTTACCCTCCATTGCCTTGATTTCAGCGGCGGTGCGCGCATTGGCGCTGCGCGGTTCGGATGTCTTTTCGCTCGGGCCGACCGGCGGCACCGCCGCGATCCGTGTCGGAACGGCACCGCCGCCGCTGGGGCGCGAGGCCGGCTTCACCGGAAGGTCGAGCTCCGAATCCTGGTCCAGCACCGAATTGTCCCCGTCATCGCCTGGTTTCTTGGTACGGCTGAATATCGCCATGTCCTCACCCGTCAAGTTTGGCAATCAAGCTTGCCAGCCACGATGTTACTGTTTCGATGATCGCGTTCGTCATGCTTGCGGCTTACGTCTGGCCGTATCCCGATCGTGGTCCCGATCGTGATCCAAGGGTGGCGGCCGGCCGGGCGCGCAGACCCTGAAACAGATGGAGCATCAGGGCCACCGCCCACACCGGCGCCACCAGATCGATCACCGGCAGCGTGAGCAGAAAGGCAATCACCACCCCCGACAACACCAACCGCAATCGGTACTGCCGCCACATCGCGTTTGCCGCCACAACATTGAGCCGGCGCAGCGCAATCAGGATGAAATATTCCTTGGCGACAAGATAGCCATTGAGTCCGTAATAGACCAAGAGATTTATCGCCGGCCAAAAATAAAATGGCAGCGCGATGAGGTTGATGACGATGGCGAGCAGCCCCAGCCGCAAGGATATGGCGAGAATCTCGCCGATCGATTGATGACGCGGCATCGGCAGGCCGGGATAGTGGCGCCGCTCCACCGCGCGCGCGATGCTTTCGAGGAAGAACCCCATGAGAATCGCGCTCATCGCCGGAAAAAGAATCCAGGCGAGGAACACCGCGCCGACGCTGCCCAACACGCCGATCGCGCGATCGACCCAGCCGAGGCCGGTGAAATGAACCAATTGCAATAATAGGGTCGCGCCCAGCCACAGCCCGACCAACAGCGCCAGCGCGCCCACCAGGCTGAGCAGCAGTACGCGCCGCTGATTCGGCTCGAAGAGGTCGGATAGCGCGAGAAAGAAGGCGGCGATCATGGACGCATCGGTGGCGGAACGCGGCTTGCCCGGGGCGGAAAGCCCCTTATACTCCGCCGACTTCCATCGAACGAGCCGGGAAAATAATACATGGCGACGCAAACCCTCGATGTCGTCGGCATCGGCAATGCCATTGTCGACGTGCTGGTGCCGAGTGACGATCGATTCCTATCGAAGCACGATCTCCATAAGGGCACGATGGCGCTGATCGACGAGGCGCGCGCCGACGCGCTCTATCGCGCCATGGGCAGCGGCGTCGAGGCGTCGGGTGGCTCGTGTGGCAATACCATGGCCGGCATCGCGTCGCTGGGAGGCAGTGGCGCCTATATCGGCAAGGTGCGCAACGACAAGCTGGGCGATGTGTTCGCGCACGATCTGCGCAAGCTCGGCGTGCGGTTCGATACGACGCCCCTGACCAGCGGCCCCGCCACGGCGCGCTGTCTCATCCTGGTAACGCCCGACGCCCAGCGCACCATGAACACCTACCTCGGCGCCTGCGTCGAATTGGGGCCGGAGGATATCGATCCGGCGCTGATCGCCGCCGCCCAAGTGACCTATCTCGAAGGCTATCTCTTCGACCCGCCGCGCGCCAAGGAGGCGTTCCGCAAGGCGGCGAAGATCGCCCACGATGCCGGGCGCAAGGTCAGTCTGTCGCTGTCCGATCCGTTCTGCGTCGATCGCTATCGCGACGAGTTCCGCGAGCTGGTGGCGAACCATGTCGATATCCTGTTCGCCAACGAATCGGAAATCTGCTCGCTCTATCAGGTCAATGATTTCGAGATGGCGGTGAACCATGTACGCGGCCAGACCGAGATCGCGGCGCTGACCCGCAGCGAGCAAGGCTCGGTGATCGTGACGCGCGACCGCGAACACCGCATCGCCGCCGCGACGCCGGACCGCGTGCTCGATTCGACCGGCGCCGGCGACCTATACGCGGCCGGGTTCCTCTATGGTCTGACCAACGGCAAGGACCTCGCCACCTCTGGCAAGCTCGGCAGCCTCGCCGCCGCCGAGGCGATCTCGCATTACGGCGCCCGGCCCGAGGCGCCGCTCAAGGAGCTGGCGCGGAAGGCGGGTCTGCTGTAACGGCGGGCCGGTCGTCCAGCAGCACCGACGAGGTCAGCACTCGGCCTCCGGGTCCGGCCTCGGGTAGGCCGAGACAGAGATAGCGCACATACCGGTTGCCGATCGACCCGCTGAGTTCGTGATAGAGCGGGCCCTCGCGCCAGGTTAGCAAAACGCGCTCCCGGATCATCAGCCCGTAATCAGTATCGGGACGCGCCAGCACGTTACGCCCCTCGATCGCGTGATAGTCGAGGCCGAACGCGGTCGGCGCGTGCAGCGAAATCACGTCCCCGCCATCGACCCGAAGGACGCTGCTGGTGGTGAAGGCGCCGAGCTCGGCGGCGCCATGGACGATGTCGCCGGGCGCCGCGCCGTGCAGGCGCAGCAGCGCGCTCAGGCGCGGGTCGGCCACCGCGTCGAGCGATAATCGCTTAACCGTCCAGCGCTCACGCGGGCGGATCGCGATGACGGCAAGCCTTTTGATCGCCGCGATCGCCCGCGCGTTATTTTCGTGCATGACCTCGAACCACCGGCCCTCGAGATGGATGGCGCGCCGCGCCGGCGAATCGCGGTCGCCGCGCTGCGCCAGCCATTCGCCCAGCCGCTCCGCCGCGAGGGGCGCCAGCTTGCGCCCGTCATGGCGCAGCACCAGCCCGCCCCCCGGCCGCACCGTCAGCGCGATCCAGCCGAAATCGCGCAACGCCCGAATGACGCCGTCCTCGGCACCTGGCAGCAGCCGCAGCGCCCGCGCCGCGTAATCGGCATGCCCCTCGGTCGCCGCCGCCACGATGCCCTCGGCGGTGAACCACAGATGCGCATCCCGCCACACCGGGTCATCCGATAATTGGGCGAAGGCGGTGCGCACCAGCGCCAGCACCGTCTCCTCGAAATCGGAACCGGCCTTGGCCGCGGGCAGGCTATCGTCAAACAATTCCGCCAGGAAATTCCGATCGCCCCGGCGGGCGAAGAACGCCGCGAGACCATCCACATCGGCCGCCGCGATGCGGGTCTCGCCGCGCCACCAGCGCGCCACCGTGTTTTCTGAGCGGCCGACCGCGCCTGCGAGCTGCTTTAGATGCAGCGGCGAGTTCGGAAAGAGGCGCCGTCGCAGCGCCGCTTCCAGCCGATGCTGAAATTGTTCCGTCATCCCCCCACCTTTGGCGTTCTCGACACCAACCCTGGATCGCGCCGCCCCGCCATATTAATCAACAGGGTAAACTTTCGGCAACGACGCCGACAGAGGCTGAAGAGTAAAAGCATTGAAGATCGATATATCCGAGAATCTAGTACGCAATGCCGACGAACTCGACCGCCTGGCGCAAAGCCTGTGGGATGCCGGCCTGGCGATGGCGGGAACCCTGATCGCGGCCGCCGCCCTGTCGGTCCGGGACGCCGCCGGCCAACATCGGCCGCAAGGCGGCGGCACGACGATTCACTGACGACGTCCACCGAACCGGTGGCCTTGCGGTGAATTGGCGTCGCTGGCGAAAGCGTGATGGTCCCCGTGTCCGGCCGGGTCGCATAAAAGACTTGCGGCGGCGGCGGGCTATGGCCAAATTGGCGAAACGGCTGGGGTGCCGGCGCGTAGCCGGCTGAGAACATACCCACGGAACCTGTCTGGGTCATGCCAGCGAAGGGAGCCCGCCATCGTCAAGTCCATCCCCACACCGACGCGACACATCGCTATCATCGGCGGCGGCGTTATCGGCCTCGGCATCGGCTGGCGCCTCGCCCAGGCGGGCTGCGCCGTCGATCTGTTCGAGCGCGGGGCGGCCGGGCACGGCGCGAGCTGGGCCGCCGCGGGGATGCTGGCGGCCGGCCTCGAAGCCGAGCCGGGAGAAGAGGCCCTCTACGCGCTCAACCGCGAAAGCCAGTTGATGTGGCCCGATTTCGCCGCCGAGCTGGAGCGCGCCACCGGCCTGCCGGTCGGCCTGCGGCAAGAGGGCACGCTGATGCTCGCTTTGACCCGCGATGATGTCGGGCGGCTCAAATTCACCTATGATTTTCAGCGCTCGCTCGGCATCGCGCTGGAATGGCTCAGCGCCGCCGAGGCGCGCCGGCGCGAGCCGCATCTGACGCCGCATCTCGCCGGCGCGATCCTCAGCCCGGAGGATCATCAGGTCGATAACCGGCTGGTGGTCGCGGCGCTGGCGCGGGCCTTCGCCGTGGCCGGCGGCACCCTGCATGAGGAGACCCGGATCGACGCCGTCGAGATCGCCCATGGCCGGGTCACCGGCCTGCGCATCGGCGACCGCGTCCACACCGCCGAGACGGTGGTGCTGGCGGCCGGCGCCTGGTCGGGCGAGATCGCCGGCCTGCCCGCCGCCGCGCGGCCGATGGTGCGGCCGGTGAAGGGCCAGATGCTGGCGGTGTCGATGGACCCGGCGGCGCCGCTGGTACGGCATGTGCTGTGGGCGGCGAAGGCCTATCTGGTGCCGCGCGCCGACGGCAAGCTGATCGTCGGCGGCACGGTGGAAGAGCGCGGCTTCGATCCGCGTCTCACCGCCGGCGGCATGCTGGCGCTGCTCGATGGCGCCTGGCGCGCGGTGCCGGGCATCGAGGATTTGCCGATCGCGGAACAGTGGGTCGGGTTCCGGCCCGGCTCGCGCGACGACGCGCCGATTCTGGGACCCAGCGGTGTCGAGGGGCTGATCCACGCCACCGGCCATCACCGCAACGGCATCCTGCTGACGCCGGTCACCGCGCGCGCCGTCGCGGACCACATCCTGACCGGCGAGCTGGCGCCGGCGATCCGGCCGTTCGGCGCCGGCCGCTTCACCGCGATAGCGCCGGCATGAGCGCGCCGATCCGCGTCAACGGCGAGGCCGAGCCGTTTCCCGGCGGCACCGTCGCGGCGCTGATCGCGGCGCGCGGCATCGCCAGCCGGCGCGGACTGGCGGTCGCGCTCAATGGCACGGTAGTGCCGGCGCGGCACTGGGATGAGACAATACTGTCGCCGGGCGACGAGGTCGAAATCGTGCGTCCGTTCGGGGGTGGATAGGAAAATGAGGCTGCACCGGCATCGCGCGCCCTTCGACTTGGCGCTCCGCGCCAGCTCAGGGTGAGGAGAGATTTTCGATGGCATCCAAAGAAATTTCCTCATCCCGAGCGGGCCCGAAGGGCATAGTCGAGGGACCCACCACTGCCTCCCCCGGCGCCGCGGATCAACTGACCATCGCCGGAATCGCCTATCCGTCCCGCCTGCTAATGGGGTCCGGCGGCTATCCCAATCAGCAGGTGCTGCTCGATTCGCTCGCGGCGGCAGGGCCGGCGCTGGTGACGGTGGCGATCCGGCGCATCAGCCTTGAGGCGTATGCCGGCAGTCTGGTCGATCTGGTGGGTAGCCAGTACACGCTGTTGCCTAATACCGCCGGCTGTTCAACCGTCAAGGATGCGGTGCTGACCGCCCATCTCGCGCGCGAAGCGCTGGGGACCGATCTCCTCAAGCTAGAACTTATCGGCGACCGCGAAACGCTTTATCCTGACGTGGAGCAACTCTTACGCGCGACCGAGGAGCTGGTGGGCGAAGGTTTTACAGTTCTACCCTATTGCAATGACGATCCGGTGACCTGCCGCAAGCTGGCCGATCTCGGCGCCGCGGCGGTGATGCCGCTCGGCTCGCCGATCGGCTCGGGCCTCGGCATCTGCAACCCCTATGCCATCGCGCGCATCGTCGCCACCAGCTCGGTGCCGGTGATCCTCGACGCCGGCATCGGCACGGCCTCCGACGCGGCGCTGGCGATGGAGCTCGGCTGCGACGGCGTCTTGCTGAATACCGCCATCGCCAAGGCGCGCGATCCGGCGCGGATGGCGGGCGCGATGCGGGCGGCGATCGGCGCCGGGCGCGATGCCCGGATCGCCGGCCGCATCCCGAAGCGCACCCATGCCGACCCGTCCAGCCCCGAACTCGGCCTGATCGGCGGATGATGCGATGAGGGGGCTGCCGCAGCCGCCGCTGCTGGTGATTACCGACCGTAAGCAGACGGCGGAGCGGCCGGTGCCGCAGGTCGCGGCGGCGCTGTTCGCCGGCGGCTGCCGCTGGCTCAGCCTGCGCGAGCCGGATTTAGGGCGCAGCGAGCGGGTGAATATGCTCTATCGGCTGGTCAATCTCGGCGAGCGCGCGGGCGCCACGGTCACGGTCCATGCCGATTTCGAGGCGGCGATGACCACCGGCGCCGCCGGGGTGCACCTGCCGCGCCATGGCTCGATCAACGCCGCGCGCGCCTATCTCGGCGCCAACGCGCTGATCGGCATTTCCACGCACGACCGCAACGAGGTCCAGCACGCCATCGCGCTGGGCGCCGACTATGTCACGCTGAGCCCGATCTTCCCTAGCGCTTCGAAGCCCGATTACGGCCCGCATCTGGGCCTGCGCACCCTCTCCGAGATCGCCAAGACCCTGCCGATTCCGATCCTGGCGCTGGGCGGGGTGGACGAGACCAATGCCGCCGAATGCCTGGCGGCCGGCGCCGCCGGGGTCGCGATCATGGGCGCCGCGATGCGCGCGCCCGACCCCGAAGGCATGATGCGGGGGCTGGTCGCCACGCTCGGCGATGCCCTTGTTTCCGCCAAGGCGCGGCCATAATCTGCGGGTCATCTCAGCGCCCTTCCGAACCCCGCGAGGCATGCCATGATCAAGCTCTTTTACTGGCCGACGCCCAACGGCCATAAGGTCACCCTCTTCCTTGAAGAGGCCGGCGTGCCCTATGAGCTTCACGCGGTGAATATCGGCAAGGGCGACCAATTCAAGCCCGAGTTCCTCGCTTTCTCGCCCAACAATCGCATGCCCGCGATCATCGACACGGAGCCCGCCGGCGGCGGCGCGCCGGTTGGCGTCTTTGAATCCGGCGCCATCCTGCTTTATCTCGCGGAGAAGACCGGGAAGTTCATTCCGGCCGATTTGCGCGGCCGGGCCGAAGTGCTGCAATGGCTGTTTTGGCAGATGGGCGGCCTGGGGCCGATGGCCGGACAAAACAACCATTTCGCGCATTACGCGCCGGAAAAGCTGCCCTATGCGATTGAGCGCTATGTCAAGGAGACGGGGCGCCTGTTCGCGGTGCTGGATCACCGGCTGGCCGACCGCGAGTTCGTCGCCGGCGCCTATTCGATCGCCGACATGGCGTCCTATCCCTGGACCACCGCCTATGAGCGCATGGGCCAGAAAATCGAGGATTTCACGCATCTGAAACGCTGGCAGGATGCCATCAAGGCTCGCCCGGCGACGGTGCGCGCCTATGAAAGGGCCAAAGAGTTCCAGAACACGTCGCCGACCCATCCCGACGCGCGCAGAATCCTGTTCGGCCAGGATGCATCGACGGTGCGGCGCGGCGCCGGGTGACCGGACGGCGCGATTTCTTGCGCGACTCGGCATGAAAATGGGCGCCGCCCGATACGCCGCATGATAGAATGACAGTGGTTTCGAATCGACCGGGGTTCGGATGTTTTTAAGACTTTCCGGGGGAACAATCTCTTTTCATCAGGAGCTGGTAATGAAGGCGTTGCTGACTGCGTTTGCACTTCTGTCGTTCGTCGCCGCGTCGACCCTGCCCATGGCGGCATCGGCGGCGGACGCGCAGGCCGACCACACCACCAAGAGCATGTCGTCCGACAAGAACATGAAGTCCGACAAGACCATGAAGTCGGCCACCAAGCACAAGGTCCACAAGAAATCCGCCCACAAGGCGAAGAAGCATCGCAAGCATATTGCCAAGAAGAGCAAGATGCATAAGGACAGCACGAAATCGATGGCGCCGAAGGCCGGCTGATTTCGCGTCGATCAGGTTTTCGGGCAGGTTTTCGGGTCCGCGACATAACGGCCCTCGGCTCACGCCGGGGGTCGTTTTGTTTTCGCCCCTACTCAGCCGCCAGCGCGGCTTCCTGCGCGCGGTCTACCTCCGCGGCCTCGCGATGGTCGCGGGCCAGGAAGGTATAGACCGTCGGCAGCACGAAGAGGGTGAACAGCGTGCCGATGGTCATGCCGGCCACGATCACGATGCCGATGCTGAACCGGCTGGCGGCGCCGGCGCCGGTCGCCGTCAGCAGCGGGAACAGGCCCACCACCATGGCGGCGGTGGTCATCAGGATCGGGCGCAGCCGCACCGCCGCCGCGCGTTCGATCGCCTGCCGCTTGTCGAGGCCGGCATGGCGCTGAAGCTGGTTGGCGAAATCGGTCATCAGGATGCCATGCTTGCTGATGAGGCCGATGAGGGTCACGAGGCCGACCTGGGTGTAGATGTTCAGCGAGGCGAGACCGATGAACAGCGGCACGAGCGCGCCGCAGATCGACAGCGGCACCGAGATCAGGATCACCAGCGGGTCGCGCAGACTTTCGAACTGCGCCGCCAGCACCAGATAGATGATGACCAGCGCGAAGACGAACGTGACCGTCAGCTGATTGCCTTCCTCGACATACTGGCGCGCCTCGCCGAGGAAGGATTGATGGAAGCCGGCCGGCAGCACCTCGTTCGCGACCTGCTGAATATAGGCCACCGCCTCGCCCATGCTGACGCCGGGAAACGGCACGCCCGACAGGGTCGAGGAATTGAGCTGGTCGTAATGATAGAACGCATTGGGATCGGTGCGCGTCTTGAACGAGACCACCGTCGATAGCGGCACCAGACCGCCGCTGGAGGTGCGGATAAAATACTTGCCGAGGAGTTCGGAATTGAGGCGGTCGCCACGCGGCACCTGCGGAATCACCTGATAGGCGCGGCCGCTGAAATCGAACTGATTGACGTAGTTGCCGCCGACCATCAGCGCCAGCGTCTGGCCGATCGCCTGCATGTTGATGCCGAGATCGCTGGCCTTGGCGCGATCGACATTGAGCTCGACCACCGGCTGGTTATAGGCGAGGTCGGTATCGACGAAGATGAATTTGTGGCTGCGGAACGCCCGCGCCCGGATTTCCTGCATCAGCTTGTAGATCGTGTCGGAGGGCGCCGCCGCGCTGACCACGAATTGAAACGGCAGGCCGCCAAAGGCCCCCGGCAGCGCCGGCGGGCTGAAGGCGCTGGCGCGCTCGCCCACGATGTCGTTGAGCTTCGCCTGCACCAGCGGCGATAGCGTCTTGGTGGAGCGCGTGCGGTCCTCCCACGGCTTCATCACCATCGCCGAGAAGCTGCTGTTGAGCCCCTGGAAGCCGTTGATCATGAAGGTCGCGTCGGTTTCCGGAAAGGATTTGTAGATCTTCTGAATGTCCTGACCGAACGCCTCGGTGTAGTCGAGATTGGCGTATTGCGGCCCCTTGCCCAGGGTGAACAGCACGCCCTGATCTTCCTGCGGCGCCAATTCCTTCTGCACATGGGTATAGAGGTAGGCGAGAATCAAAAAGATGCCGATGGCGAACACCACCACCACCGAGCGATAGTCGAGGGTGCCGGCGAGGCGCCGCGAATAGGCGCGCGTGACGGCGGAGAAGAAGCGATCGACCTGGCGGGCGAACCAGCCCTCCTGCGAGGTCGAGGTCAGGAAGCGCGACGCCATCATCGGCGACAGGGTCAGCGCGATCACGCCGGAGATCACCACCGATCCCGCCAGGGTGAAGGCGAATTCGCGGAACAGCGAGCCGGTGAGGCCGGTCAGGAAGCCGATCGGCGTATAGACCGCGGCCAGCGTGATGGTCATCGCGATCACCGGCCCGACGATTTCGCGCGCGCCGATGATGGCGGCGCGGAACGGCGTCTCGCCACCCTCGATGTGGCGATAGACATTCTCCACCACCACGATGGCGTCATCGACGACGAGGCCGATGGCCAGCACCATCGCCAAGAGGGTCAGCAGGTTGAAGCTGAATCCCATCGCCGCCATGATGATGCCGACGCCGATCAGCGACAGCGGCATCGTCACCACCGGAATCAGCACCGCGCGGAAGGTGCCGAGGAACAGGAAGATGACGATGATGACGATGATCACCGCCAGGCCCAGTGTGTGCTCGACCTCGGAAATCGACGAGCGGATGAACTTGGTGGAATCATAGGCCACCGCCATGCTGACCGTCGGCGGCAGGCCGCGCTCGATCTGCGGCAGGATGGCGCGCACATCGTTGACGACGTTTAAGGGATTGCCGGTCGGCGTCGCGCTGATGCCGATGAAGACCGAGCGGTTGCCGTTCATCAGTACCGAGACATTGGTGCTTTGCGGGCCGAGATCGACATCGGCCACGTCCTTCAGCCGCACCAGCGCGCCGTTCTGCGCCCGCACCACCATGTTCTTGAATTCGTCCACCGATTTGAGGTCGGTGTTGGCGACGACGTTGGCGATGGTGAAATAGCCCTTGGTCTGGCCGGGCGCCGATTGATAATTATTGGCGAGCAGCGCGCCCGCGACATCCAGGGCCGTGACGCCGCGCGCGGCCATCCGCGTCGGGTCGAGCCACAGGCGCATGGCATAGGTTTGACCGCCCAGAATATCGGCCGAGGCGACGCCATCGATGGTCGCCAGCAGCGGCTGAACATTGCGCGCCAGATAATCCGCCACCGCCGCCGCGCTGAGCTGCGACGACGAGAAATTCAGATACATCACCGCGGTGGTCTGGCCCGTGGTCTTGACGATGATCGGATCGAATGCCTCTTTCGGCAGCAGATAGCGGACCTGGTTGGTCTTCGCCATGACATCGGTCATGGCGGTGCCGGGAGCGTAATTCAGCCGGACATTGACCGAGATGATGCTGGTGCCGAGCGTCGAGGTCGAGGTCACATAGTCGATGCCCTCGGCAGCCGATACCGCCTGCTCGATCGGCTGGGTGATGAAGCCCTGCATCACCTCGGCGGAGGCGCCGGGATAGATGGTGGTGATGGTGATCACCGTATTGTCCATCTGCGGGTACTGCCGGATCGGCAGGCCGTAGAGCGCCCGCAGACCCAGCAGCAGGATCATCAGGCTGACCACGATCGACAGGACCGGCCGGCGAATGAAGAGATCGGTGAAACGCATGGTTTGTGCTCGGCGCGGCTTAGTCGCGGGGCGGAACGGCGGGTTGCTTCAGCGGACCCTCCGACGACAGCCGCACCGGGGCATTGTTGATGATCTTCAACTGGCCGGAACTGGCGACCAATTGCCCAGCCCGCAGTCCGGACTTCACCGCGACATCGCCGTTGCGGCGCTCGCCCAGCGTGACGAAGCTTTGCGAAGCAATGTATTTCGGCGCGCCCTTATCGTCCTTGCCGATCTCCTTGATGATGAAGACCGAGGTGCCATAGGGCGTGTACTCAACGGCGGTTTCCGGCACCGTCACGACATCGGGCTGCGACGGCAGGACCACCCGCGCGTTGGCGAACATGCCGGGGCGTAGCGCATGGTCCTGGTTGGGAATGGTCGCTTCCAGCTTGATGGCGCGGGTCTGCGGATCGACTTGCGGCTCGATGGTGGTGAGCTTGCCGACGAAGGCCCTGCCGGGGAAGGCGTCGGTGGCGATATCGACCGCCTGGCCGATTTTGATCTCGCCGCTGGCCTGCTCCGGCAGGGTGAAATCGACGAACATGGTGTCGAGATTGGTCAGCGTCGCGATCGGGTTGCCGGGGTTGAGATACTGGCCGAGATTGACCTGACGGATGCCGATCTCGCCGGCGAACGGTGCCCGCACCTGCTTCTGGCCGATCACCGCCTGGGTCCGGGCGATGCCGGCATGGGCCTGGTCGAGCGCCAGTTGCGCCTGGTCCTGCGACTGCTTGGAGCCGTACTCCTTCGACGCCAGCACCCGGGCGCGGCCGAGATTGACCTGCGCCAGCCGCTCCTGCGCCTGGAAATTGGCGAGATCGGCGCGCTCCGGCCCGTCATAGATCTGCAGCAGCGGATCGCCGGCCTTAACGGTCTGGCCGGCGGTGAACAGGATCTGGGTCACGCGGCCCGCGACCTCGGGCGATAGCGTGACCTGATGCACCGCGATCACCGTGCCGATCCCCTCGAGATAGCGCGGCATGGTCTGTGACTTCGCGGCCACCGCGGCGACCGGCGCCGGCGGCGGCGCCATCTTGGCGATGAAGCCGCCGATCATCTTCACCTTGAACGCCTGAAAGGAATAGAGACCGAAGCCGACCACCGCCATCAGCACGATCACCAGCACCAGGCGGAAAATCAGCCGGCCCCGGGTGCGCGGCTTGCGCGGCCGCCCGGCCGCGCGCGGCAATGCCTCGGTGATACCCTTGCTGCTCATTCCCCTGCCATCCCGTATATGAACCGAATTCAGCGCCGCGGATGTTCCGGGCCATCCCCGAAAACGACCCGGAAACTCTCACGGCCCGCGTCGCGCCGTCAAAGTGATTCGCGGATCAATGAAAGCCAACGCCGCGCTCGACAGGCACGCCCCTTATCCCGTAGGATCGTTCAATCGTTTAATATCTTAGCGAATAAGATACCAAAACGCCAAGGGAGAATGTCTGGTGTCGAGGCTGTCCATTAAGCGCGCCGAAATCATGGCGGCCATGGAAGACGCCACCCGGACGATCAGCGCGCAAAACCTGGTGATCAGCCAAGCGATCGCCGAACATCTCGCCATCAATTCCAGCGATCTCGAATGCCTCAACCTCGCGCGCGGCGCGGCGGCGGGCGGGGTGACCGCGGGCGAACTCGCCGGCGCCACCGGCCTTACCAGCGGCGCCATCACCGGGGTGATCGACCGGCTGGAGCGCGCCGGCCTGGTATTGCGCGACCGCGACGCCAGCGACCGGCGCAAGGTCATCGTCCGTCCGACCGCCTGCGTCGAAAAGACAGTGCCGCAATTGTTCGAGCCGCTGCATCGCTCGATGACCGCGATGTGGGCATCCTATAGCGACAATCAACTCGAATTGATCCTCGATTTCCTCCTCAAATGCCGCGATTTGATGCATGCCGAAGGCGTCGCCCTGCGCCAGGGCCAGCGCCGCGCCAAGCCCCGCAAGGCGGGACCGGCGACGCGCGAAGCCGCGCGGGTCTAGATAATCGCGGCGCCGAGGGCGGCTTGCCAATGGGCGAGGCGCGACTTCAGCGCGGCCTCGCGCAGATAGCCCGTCTCTTCTTCCGCCAGCGCCTCGACTTCCTCATAGGCAAAATTATCCGCGCCATGGCCGTTCCAGGCCCGTTGCAGCCCGGCATCGGGATGGTTGCCCTGGCGCAGGGTGAACCAGATGCGGTTTTGCATGGTGCTAAGATCGGGTGCCTTGCCAACCCAGATCTGGCCCGACGCCGCGCAGCGCACGGCAAAGATGCCGGCGACGGTCTTCTTTTCCTTATACGCCGCGATCGCGGCCTTACGCTCGGCGCCCTTCATCGATGATTCTCGCGGCTGTTGCGCCCGACCAATAACGCGTCACCGGTCTCCCCGTCAAACCAGCCCCTCGAACGGAGCGGCTTGACGCCGGGCGGCGCGTGCCGAAAGATGGTCCTGTTTCCAAGGGGTGCCCCGGCAAGGGGCTGAGACGCCGCTGGGCCAACGCGCCGCGCGACAACCCTTCGAACCTGATCCGGATCGTACCGGCGTAGGGAAAGGAACACCGCACGCCCCTCCTTTCTGTGTGCCGGGCCCGCTGACCCTAGGAGGTCTCATGCCCGAAGGCTCATTCACCCAGGAATTCCGTGTCTCCACCGGCGCGCTGCCGGCCTCGCGCAAGATCGCCATACCCGGCACGCGTTTTCCCGACCTCCGCGTGGCGATGCGCGAGATCGACCTGACCCCGTCGGCGAAGGAGCCGCCGGTCCGGGTCTACGACCCGTCCGGCCCCTATACCGACCCGGCGGTCCGCACCGATATCCGCATGGGCCTGGCGCCGCTGCGGGCGCCCTGGATCGCGGCGCGCGGCGATGTCGCGGAAAAGGCGCCGCGCTCCGTCCGGCCCGAGGATAATGGCCTGCGCCCCGGCGAGATCAGCGACGTGCCGCTGTTCGACCGCGGGCGCCGCCGGCCGCTGCGCGCCAAGGGCAATGCGGCGGTGACGCAGCTCGCCTATGCCCGCGCCGGCATCGTCACGCCGGAGATGGAATATATCGCGATCCGCGAAAATCTCGGGCGGGAGAAGGCGCTGGCCGAGCCGCGCGACGGCCAGGATTTCGGCGCGTCGATCCCGGATTTCGTGACGCCCGAATTCGTGCGCGACGAGATCGCGCGCGGCCGCGCCATCATCCCCAACAACATCAACCACCCCGAGAGCGAGCCGATGATCATCGGCCGCAATTTCCTGGTGAAGATCAACGCCAATATCGGCAATTCCATCGTCACCTCCTCGGTCGCCGAGGAAGTGGAGAAACTGGTCTGGGCGATCCGCTGGGGCGCCGACACGGTGATGGATTTATCGACCGGCAAGAACATCCACACCATCCGCGAATGGATCATCCGCAATTCGCCCGTGCCCATCGGCACGGTGCCGATCTATCAGGCGCTGGAGAAGGTCGGCGGCAAGGCCGAGGACCTCGATTGGGCGGTCTACCGCGATACGCTGATCGAGCAATGCGAGCAGGGCGTCGATTATTTCACCATCCATGCCGGGGTGCGCCTGCCCTTCATCCCAATGACGGCGAAGCGGGTCACCGGCATCGTGTCGCGCGGCGGCTCGATCCTGGCGAAATGGTGCCTCGCGCATCACAAGGAGAATTTCCTCTACACCAATTTCGAGGAAATCTGTGCGATCATGCGCGCCTACGATGTCAGCTTCTCACTGGGCGACGGGCTGCGTCCCGGCTCCATCGCCGACGCCAACGACGAGGCGCAATTCGCCGAGTTGAAGACGCTCGGTGAGCTTACCAAGATCGCGTGGAAGCACGATGTCCAGGTGATGATCGAGGGTCCGGGCCATGTGCCGATGCACAAGGTCAAAGAGAACATGGACCTGCAATTGAAGCATTGCGACGAGGCGCCGTTCTATACGCTGGGGCCGCTCGCGACCGACATCGCGCCGGGCTATGACCACATCACCTCGGCCATTGGCGCGGCGATGATCGGCTGGTTCGGCACCGCGATGCTGTGCTACGTCACGCCCAAGGAACATCTCGGCCTGCCCGATCGCGACGATGTGAAGGTCGGGGTCATCACCTACAAGATCGCGGCGCACGCCGCCGATCTGGCGAAGGGCCACCCCGGCGCGCAAACCCGCGACAATGCCGTGTCGCGCGCCCGCTTCGATTTCCGCTGGAAGGACCAGTTCAATCTCGCGCTCGATCCCGAGACCGCGGAGAAATTCCACGACCAGACCCTGCCGGCCGATGGCGCCAAGCTCGCGCATTTCTGCTCGATGTGCGGGCCGAAATTCTGCTCAATGAAAATCTCGCAAGAGGTCCGCGAGTACGCCCAATCGGGCATGGCGGAAAAGTCGAAGGAGTTCCTCGACCAAGGCGCCGAAATCTACCAAGTGCTGGAAGGCCAGAAGGTCGAGATCGAGTAAGCCCAATTTGAAATGCGAAGGCACGACGAAAATTAGTCACCCCACCCCGACGAAAGTCGGGGTCCATGTCTCCATCGGCACGATGGGTACCTGTATGAAGGTTGAGCTCCGCGGTAGCGTGGAGAAGCGGCCGGAGCCCGTTGGATACCTGCTTTGAAGAGCGTAAGCCGGCAAGGGCCCGGCCGCTGGTGCGTTGATCCGAACAGTCGCTTGGGGGCCGGCTTTGGC
>DATCDN010000018.1:0-22806 GCA_036510675.1 Allostellaceae bacterium | reverse complement strand
GGGTCAGAGTTGCGTGTTGCAACCCAACACTACTCGGGATCGCCGCGGTGGCCGCTAACCGGCCCGCCTGCGCCAGACTCGTGGCGGTCGCTCCGGCGGGCCGGTCAGCGGCCTCCTACACCACCACCAGGGACACGACCTCCGGCTCGGCACAGGCGGTAATCGAAACTATTTCGGAATTAAAGGTGCAGGGAATTTCAACCGAACTCCTTTTGGTGGATTCTGACATATCCGCTCTGGATTATGCCCGCGCTCTGTCACGGAAACATGGAATCGAAAAGTTGATCACAATCAAAGAGGGAGATGTACTTTTCTTTGATCGCGCGATTGGTGATTTTAGACCCGATATAATCGAAATGATGGGAATGATCGACTATCTCCGGGACACAACTATCATTTTGTTGATTCGCAAGATCCAGCGCTGTCTGAAAGTGGGTGGCTATTTCTTTACTTGTCATATCCATCCTAATATCGAGGCATACTTTCTGCGGCACGTCGTCAATTGGGAGATGACGTATCGTTCGCGGGAGGCGCTTTGCTCGCTTATTGAAAAAGGCGGTTTTTCCTCTTATCGACTCTTCACCGAACCGCACCGAATTCACAGCGTCGCGGTGGCTCGAAAAATCGCCGACCCATCGTTGTCCGAATTGATGAAGGATGCATGCGGAATGATCGATTCTGGGTTTCCCGATCTCGGCTCCAACCCGAAGCATCTCGAAGGCTTTGGCCAAGATTCGATGGGGCGTTAACCTCTCTCCGATCGCACAACCCCTCTCCCGCTCGCGGGAGAGGGGTTCGTTTGCCGCGCTTGTGATCCTGCCCCGGAACGGGCAAAACACCCGCATGACCGTCGCAACAACCGGAACCGCGGGCGCCCTTCTCGACGTGCGCGATCTGACTGTGTCGTTTCGCGACGATGCCGGGTGGGTTCCGATGCTCAGCAACGTCGCCTTCACCGTGCGGCCCGGCGAGGTCGTCGGCATCGTCGGCGAGAGCGGCTGCGGCAAGTCGCTGACCGCGCTGTCGATCCTCAACCTGCTGCCGAAACGCGGCTGCCGCCGCACCGGGCACATCATGTTCGGCGGGCGCGATCTCGTCGCGCTCAACGAGGCCGGCATGCGCCAGGTGCGCGGCCGGCAGATCGGCATGGTGTTTCAGGAACCGATGTCGGCGCTCGATCCCGTCTTCACCGTCGGCGACCAGATCGCGGAGACGGTGCGCACCCACTTCCCCGTCTCGGCGCGCGAGGCGAAGGAGCGCGCGGTCCACGCCCTTGAATCAGTGCGCATCGCCTCGCCCGCCAATTGCGCGACCATGTATCCGATGAGCCTTTCGGGCGGCATGCGCCAGCGCGTGATGATCGCGATGGCGCTGGTGTGCGAGCCGCGATTGCTGATCGCCGACGAGCCGACCACCGCGCTCGACGTCACCATCCAGGCCCAGATCATGGAATTGCTGCTGGAGCTGGGCCAGCGCACCGGCACGGCGCTGCTGTTCATCACCCATAATCTGGGCCTGATCGCCGAGAGCTGCTCGCGCATGCTGACCATGTATGCCGGCCAGGTGGTGGAGGATGGCGCGGTCGAGGCGATTCTGAACCGGCCGCTGCATCCCTATACCGCCGGGCTGCTGGAATCGCTGCCCGGCCGGCGCGCGCCGAAATCGCGCCTGTCGTCGATTCCGGGGCGCGTGCCCTCGTCGCGCGACATGCCGGCGGGCTGCCGCTTCCAGCCGCGCTGCACCTATGCCATCGCGCCGTGCGCCGCACCGCAAAATCTGCGCGCCATCGATGAGCGGCAGGTCCGCTGCATCCGCGCCGACGCGCTCGCCTTGGCGGGCAGCGGCGTATGAGCGACGCGCCGATCCTTAGCGTCGAGGAATTGGAGATCGCCTTTCCCGGCCGTCGGCGCCATCAATTGATTCAGGCGGTGGACCAGGTCGGCTTCACCGTGCGCCAGGGCGAGACCTTCGGCATCATCGGCGAAAGCGGCTCCGGCAAGACCACGCTGGGCCGCGCGCTGGTCTGCCTGATGCGGCCGACCAAGGGGCGCATCCGCCACTTCGGCGCGGACCCGTTCGTGCTGGGCGCCGGGGCGCTGCGCCGTCACCGCCGCGGCTTCCAGATCATCTTCCAGGACCCCAACGCGGCGCTCGATCCGCGCATGACGATCCTCGCGAGCGTGCAGGAGCCGCTGAACGTCGCGCGCCTCGGGAGCCGCCGCGAGCGCCAGCGCAAGGCGATGGCGGCGCTCGACCGGGTTCAGCTTTCGCCGGAGATGGCGGGGCGCTATCCGCATGAAATTTCCGGCGGCCAGAAACAGCGCGCCAATATCGCCCGGGCCCTGGTGCTGGAGCCGAAGCTGATCGTATGCGACGAGGTGGTGGCGGCGCTCGACGTCTCGATCCAGGCGGAGATGCTGAACCTGTTCGCCGACCTACAGCGCGATTTCTCGTTGACCTATGTCTTCATCAGCCACGATCTGCGCGTCGTGGCGCATATCGCCGATCGCGTCGCGGTGATGTATTTCGGCAAGCTGGTGGAACTCGGCCCCGCCACCGCGCTGATGACCGCGCCGCTCCATCCCTACACCAAGGCGCTGCTGTCGGCGGAACCGGAGCCGGTGCCGGCGCGCCTGCGCAACCGCGAGCGCATCGTGCTGCAGGGCGAGGTGCCCAGCGCGCTCGACCCGCCCTCCGGCTGCCGCTTCCACACACGCTGCCCGCTGGCGGCGCCGATCTGTACGGCCGAGGAGCCGGCGTGGCGCGAGCTGGCGCCCGGGCGCTTCGTCGCCTGTCATTTTGCCGAGACACCACCCGCCCCAGTGCGCTAAATTTATCGCTCAATAAAAAATGGGAGGTTGCCATGACCGGACGGACTCTCCATCGCCGCACCGTGTTGAAGGGGGTCGCCGCCGCGGGCGGCGTCGCGCTGCTGCCGGCGAGGTTGCGCGCCGCGGCGGAACAGCCGCGCAAGGGCGGCACGCTGCGCGTCGCCCAGCCCTATAATCCGGCCGCGATCGATCCGATGACCGGCCGCAACCTGCCCGACCTCAACGTGCTCTACGCCTGTTACGACGCGCTGATCGATTTCGATCCGAATACGCTCAACCTGAAACCGGGCCTCGCCACGGCGTGGAATTTCAAGGACCCGAAGACGCTGGTGATCGACATCGTCGACGGCGTCGAGTTTCATGATGGCACGCCCTTCAATGCCGACGCGGTGAAGTTCAATCTCGACCGCTATCGCGGCGATGTGCGCTCCAACGTCAAGTCCGACCTCAACGTCGTCGCCACGGTCGAGGTCAGCGGCAAGAGCCAGGTGACGCTGCATTTGACCCGCGCCAATGCCGGCCTGCCGGCGATCCTGACCACCCGGGTCGGCCTGATGGTGTCGCCGAAATCGATCAAGGATCACGGCCCCAACGTCGATCGCATCGCGGTCGGCACCGGGCCGTTCAAATTCGTCGAATGGCAGGACAATGCCAGCTTCACCCTGGTGAAGAACGACAAGTACTGGAAGTCGGGCCAGCCCTATCTCGACGGCATCAAGATCAGCATCATCAACGAGCTCAATACCGTGGTGCGCACCGTCATGGCCGGCGAGACCGATCTCGCGCTCGACCTGCTGGTGCCGCAAAAGCTGATCGCCGACCGTGCCAAGAATCTGGTGGTGCAGACCGGGCCATCGCTGGTGTTCTATGGCATGTTCATGAACTACGCGCGCGGGCCGCTGACCGACGTGCGCGTGCGCCAGGCGCTGAATTACGGCATCGACCGCAACGAGCTCAACACGGTGCTGAACGCCGGGCTGGGCGAGCCGACCTGCGCCATCCTGCCGAAGGAGCATTGGGCCACCGATCCCGCCACCATCGACTATTACAAGCACGATCCCGACAAGGCGCGCGCGCTGTTGAAGGCGGCGGGGCATGCCGACGGCATCGAGCTGCCGGCCTATGGCTGGCCCGACCAGGTGGCGATGCAGCGACAGGAATTGCTGATCGCCCAACTCGCCAAGAGCGGCATCCGCCTGAAATTGACGCCGACCACGCCGCAACAGGCGATGCAGGCATTCATGATCGAGAAGAAGGGCGAGATGCTGATCAGCCCGACCGGCGGCTATCCCGACCCCAGCCAATCCTATGAGGTGCAGTTCGCCAAGGATGCGCTGCGCAACGCCGGCAAGATCGAACTGCCGGGCTTCCGGCCGCTGATGGACGCGACCGAGGAGGCGCAGACCCAGGAATTGCGCAAGGCGGCCTTCGTCAAGCTGCAGCGCTTCGTCATCGAGCAGGCGATGCAGGTCGTGCAATATATCGCGCCCGGCGTGACCGTGATGTCGCCGAAGGTACGGAACTACAATGCCGGCATCATCGGCACGCCGAAATTCCAGGATGTCTGGCTGGCGGCGTAGCGCTGCGATTGTTGCATGATTATCGTGCGTCCTTCGACTTGGCGCCGCGCGCCAGCTCAGGATGAGGGAAAATCCGTCGTGGCATTGGGAAATGCCCCTCATCCCGAGCGCTCGCGCAGCGAGCTGTCGAGGGACGCACGGTTGGAATCCCCGCCATGAATAAGCTGCCCCGCCTCATTGGCCGTCGGCTGTTGCAATTCCTGCCGATCGTGGTGTTCGCCACCTTCGTCGTGTTCGGCCTGTTGCAGCTGGTCCCCGGCGACCCAGCCCTGTCGCTGGCCGGGGACTATGCGACGACCCAGCATCTCGCCGAGATCCGCCACGAGTACGGCTTCGACCAGCCGCTGATCGTGCAGTACGGCATCTGGCTGTGGCACGCGGCGCAGGGCAATCTGGGCCTGTCGCTGTTTTCCAGCGAGCCGGTGACCCAGCTCATTCGCGACCGGCTGCCCAACACCATCCTGATCGCGCTCTATGCGCTGATCGTCGCGTCGGCGATCGGCATTCCGCTGGGCGTGCTGGCGGCGACGCGCAGCGGCTCGAAGCTCGACAGCTTCGTCACGGCGTCGGCGTCGCTGGGCGTGGCGCTGCCGAGCTTCTGGCTGGCGATGATCCTGGCGCTACAATTCTCGCTCTATCGACATTGGTTTCCCACCACCGGCGCGGCGCCCTTTTTCAGCGACCCGCTCGGCGCGCTCAGTCATGCCACCCTGCCCGCTCTGTCGCTGGCGGTCGCGGTCATCGCGACGCTGGCGCGGCAAGTGCGCAGCGATCTCCTGGAGGTGCTGAACCAGCAATATATGCGCACGCTGCGCGCCAAGGGGTTGAGCAGCGGCGCCATCCTGTGGAAGCACGGGCTGCGCAATGTCAGCGCCACCCTGCTGACGCTGGTCGGCCTGCAGGTCAATCGCCTGTTCTCCGGCGCCGTGGTGATCGAGGCGGTGTTCGCCATTCCCGGCGTCGGCAGCCTCGTCAGCTATTCCGCCATCAACAAGGATTTTCCGGTGGTCCAGGGGGTCGTGCTGGTGCTGGTGCTGATCGTCATCTCGGTCAATCTCGCGGTCGATGTCATCACCGCGCTGCTCGACCCGCGCGTGGCGGCGGCATGACCGCGCTGGCCCGGCCCGACGCCATCGTGCCACCGCGCCCGCGCGGCCGCCCCGCGCGTTTCTTTCGCTGGATGCGCTCCGACATCCGCGCCGTGACCAGCATCTCGTTCCTCGTGCTGCTGCTGCTCATTGCCGTTCTGGCGCCGGTGATCGCACCCTATGGCGCCAACGATCAGAACGTCTCGCAATTGCTGGCATCGTCCAGCGGCGCGCACTGGCTCGGCACCGACGATCTCGGCCGCGACGTATTGAGCCGCCTGATCTATGGCGCGCCCAATTCGCTTTATGCCTCATTCCTGGCGGTTCTGGTCGCGGTGATACTGGGCCTGCCGATCGGCCTGCTGATCGGGTTTCTCGGCGGCTGGTTCGACGAGATCGTCAGCCGCTTCATCGACGCGCTGCTGTCGTTCCCGCCGATCGTGCTGGCGATCGCCGTCACTGGCGCGCTCGGCATCGGGCTCACCAACGCGATGCTGGCGGTCGGTTTCGTGTTCGCGCCGTTTCTGGCGCGGCTGGTGCGCGCCCAGACGCTGGTCGTCAAGGGCGCGCTCTATGTCGATGCCGCGCGCGGCTTCGGCGCCTCGACGCCGCACATCATCGTGCGCCACATCCTTCCCAACGCGATTCAGCCGGTGATCGTTCAGGTGACGCTGATGCTGGCCATCGCGCTGCTGGCCGAGGCGGCCTTAAGCTTCCTGTCGCTGGGCGTGCAGCCGCCGGCCGCGAGCTGGGGCGGCATGCTGGCGCGCGCCTATAATTATATCGAGATCGCGCCCGAGCAAATGTACGCGCCGGGCATGGCGATCCTGCTGACCGCGCTCGCCTTCAACGCGCTGGGCGAATCCATGCGCGTCGCGCTCGACCCCACCATGAAACGGCGATAGGCCTCTTGGATAAATCTCGCGATTTCGGTCCGGTTCCGGAACCGATCGCCGCACTCGACCGGGCGGCGCGGCGCCATGCGACGCCCTGCGGCGATGGCAGCATGATCTGGCGCGAATGGGGCGCCGGGGTGCCGGTAGTGCTGCTCCATGGCGGCTATGGCTCGTGGCAGCATTGGCTGCGCAATATCGAGCCGCTGGTCGCCGCCGGCTATCGCGTCATCGCGCCCGATCTGCCCGGCCTCGGCGAATCCGCGAACCCGCCGCCGACCGACAATCTCGACGAGGTCTCGGACATTGTTGGCGACGGGCTGGCGCGCGTGCTGGCGCCGGGCGAGCGGTTTCATCTCGTTGGCTTTTCCTTTGGCAGCCAGGCCGCGGGCCGCATCGCGGCGCGCCTTGGCGATCGCGTTCGCTCGCTGACCATTGTCGGCGCCGGCGGCCTCGGCCTGCCGCGCGGCCGCGCCAGCAATCTGCGCAAGGTGGAGCGCGGCTTGTCGGCCGACGACATCGCCGCGTTGCAACGCGACAATCTCGGCCGCTTCATGTTCGAGGATGCCGCCAAGATCGACGAGGTCGCGGTGTGGATGCAGGTGCGCCACGTCGCGATCGGGCGGTTCAAATCGGTGCCGTTCGCGCCGGGCGACCGGCTGGCGCGCGCCCTGCCGCTGGTGACAGCGCCGATCGCCGGCATCTGGGGCGCGCGCGACATCACCGCGTATCCGCATCTCGACCAGCGGGAAGCGTTGCTGCGGTCGATCCAGCCCGGCGCGCGGTTCGATGTCGTGGCGGGCGTCGGTCATTGGGTGCAATATGAGGCGGCGGCGGAATTCAATCGCCTGCTGCTCGATTTCCTGGCGGGTGCATCATGACGGAAGCGCGTCTCAAACATTTCGGCTGGGGCCGGGTCGGCGAGAACCTGTCACCGGCGGAAGAGGATTTCGCGCTCGGCCGCTATCGCCAATCCTTCGGCGTCGATGCATTCGAGGAGCGAACGCCGCCCTCGCTCGACCAGATCACGCTGCGCGCGCCGCGCATCGCGCCTCCGCCGGCGCTGGCCGCGATCTGCACGACCGACCGCTTCGACCGCGCGCAACATACCTATGGCAAATCCTTTCTGGATTATGTACGCGGCCTGGCCGGCGATTATGCCAACGCGCCGGACCTCGTCGCCTATCCGCGCGACGCTGGCGATATCGCCGCGCTGCTCGATTGGGCCGGCGGCGTCGATGCGGCGGTCATTCCGTTCGGCGGCGGCTCCAGCGTCGTCGGCGGCGTCGAGCCGCGCCTCGATGGGAAATATCAGGCCGCCCTCACCATCGATCTGCGCAATCTCGATCGCGTGCTGGAGGTGGATAAGACCTCCCGCGCGGCGCGGATCGAGGGCGGCACCTTCGGTCCCGCGCTCGAGGCACAGTTGAAGCCGCACGGGCTGACCCTGCGCCACTTCCCGCAGAGCTTCGAATATTCGACGCTGGGCGGCTGGATCGCGACGCGCGGCGGCGGGCATTTCGCCAGCCTCTACACCCATATCGACGATTTCGTCGAAAGCCTGGAAATCGTGACGCCGCAAGGCCGGATCGAGACGCGGCGCCTGCCCGGCTCCGGCGCCGGGCCAAGCCCCGACCGCATGTTCATCGGCTCCGAAGGCATTCTCGGCATCATCACCGCGGCGTGGATGCGGTTGCAGGACCGGCCGCGCTTTCGGGGCGGCGGCGCGGTGCGGTTCAAGGATTTGTTCACCGCCGCCCGCGCGCTGCGCGCGATCAGCCAGGCGGGACTTTACCCGTCGAACTGCCGCATCCTCGACCCGAACGAGGCGCGCAACACCGGCGCCGGCGATGGCAGCGCCGCGGTGATGGTGCTGGCCTTCGAGTCCGGCGATCACGAGATCGGCCCATGGCTGAAGCGCGCGCTCGAACTCTGCGCCGATCATGGCGGCACGCCCGAGGCGGCGGATGGCGGCGACGCCACCCGCGACGGTGCCGCCGGGATGTGGCGCAACGCCTTCATCCGCATGCCGTTCGCGCGCGAGCGCATGGTCGCCCGCGCCATCATCGGCGACACGTTCGAGACCGCGATCACCTGGGACCGGTTCGAAAGCTTCCATGACAAGGTCAAGGCCGCGACCGAGCGGGCGATCCGCGACGCCGCCGGCCGGCCGGGCCAAGTGACCTGCCGCTTCACCCATGTCTATCCCGACGGGCCGGCGCCCTATTTCAGCTTCCACGCGCTGGGCCGGCACGGCGCGCTGATCGAACAGTGGCACGCCATCAAGGCGGCGGCGTCCGACGCGCTGATCGCGGCCGGCGGCACCATCACCCATCACCACGCGGTCGGGCGCGATCACCGGCCCTGGTACGACCGCCAGCGGCCGCCGCTGTTCGCCGAGGCGCTGCGCCAGGCGAAGCGCGCGCTCGACCCCAAGGGTTTGTTGAATCCGGGCGTGTTGATCGACCCCTGACGTTCGCCGGCTTGTCGTCGCCCCAGCGACGCGGTAGATCATTGCCGATGGAACCTGCCGACGAAAAAGAGGAAAGCCCCAAGCTCCACGTCTCGACGCTGCTGATCGCGTCGGAGCGCGCGCTCAACAACGCGCTCGACCAGTTGGGCTTTACCGAGAATGACGACCGCGTCATCGAGCATGAGGGCCAACTCGCCTTCATCACCTGCTCGCACGATGCCGATTGCGACGATCTGTTCGCGCTGATCTCCGAGCTGGCGGCGCGCGGCGAAAGCTGGGAGCTGCAATTCCGCATCGACACCGAGGAAGGCCGCGCCGTATTTCAGCGCCTGTCGCGCCACGCCCGCGTCGAGGCCGTCAATGCCGAGCTGCCGCCCGAGCCCGAGGCGCAGTCCGACATGCCGGTGCACGATCTCGACAAGGATGCCGGCAAGGCCGCGCTGAAGAAACTGTTGAAGCGGGTCGATCCCGCCACCTCCTTCGCCACGGTGACATCGAACCAGGCGGGGCGGGCCAACGCCACGATTTTCCGCCGCGCGCCGCGTCAGGCGCTGGCGATGGCGGAGGCGGCGGACGAGGCCAGCCTGCGCGGCGCCATCCGGGAATTGCTGCCAAACATCATGTTCGCGGTGACAATGATGCCGCCCGCGCGCGACTAGTACCACCTTCACCGCACGAATGATGTGCGTGCTTCGAGACGCAATGCCCCGCATTGCTCCTCAGCATGAGGATTATTTCTCATTGGTCCTCAGCCTGAGGAGGCGCGAAGCGCCGTCTCGAAGGCCGCGCAATGCTTCCTCTCAAACCCCCAACGGATCTGCGTGCTTCGAGACGCAATGCTTTGCATTGCCCCTCAGCATGAGGATTATTTCTCATTGGTCCTCAGCCTGAGGAGGCGCGAAGCGCCGTCTCGAAGGCCGCACGGTGCTTTCCTCTCATACCCCCAAATGCCGGTGCAGCGCCTCCGGCTGGTCGCGGATGGCCTGCGCGCTCAACTCCTCGACCATGTGGCCGTTATTGAGGATATAGACCCGGTCGGCCAGGGTCATCGCGGCGGAGATATTCTGCTCCACGACGAGGATGGTTTGCCCGGCATCGGCGAGACCGCGGCAGGTGGCGAGGAGATCGCGCACGATGATCGGCGCCAGCCCCTCGAACGGCTCGTCCAGCAGAATGATCTTGGGGTCGCGTACCAGCGCCCGCGCGATCGCCAGCATCTGCTGCTCGCCGCCGGAGAGGTCGGTGCCGCGGCTGCGGCGGCGCTGCTTGAGGCGGGGGAAAATCTCCCACACCCGGTCGAGCGGCCAGCGCGCCTTGGCGGTGAGGCCGGCGAGCACCAAGTTTTCCTCGACATTGAGGCTGCCGAAGATACGCCGTTCCTCCGGCACCAATTGCAGGCCCAGCGCCGCGATGGCGTGCGAATGCAGGGCCTGCGTCGGCGTGCCATCGAGCATGATCCGGCCGGAGCGCGGCCGCACCACGCCCATCAGGCTTTTCAGCGTGGTGCTCTTGCCGGCGCCGTTGCGGCCGAGGAGCGCCACCACCTCGTTCTTGTCGATATGCAGCGACACGTCGAACAGGATGTGGCTGTCGCCGTAATAGGAATTGATCTTGTCGACCTCCAGCAGCGTGCTCATGCCGCCGCGACCCCGCCGAGATAGGCGTCCTGCACCAGCGCATTGCGCTGAATTTCCGCCGGCGTGCCCTCGGCCAGCAGCACGCCCTCATGCAGCACGGTGATGCGCTCCGCCATGCCGAACAGCGCGTCCATGTCGTGCTCGACCACGATCAGCGTGCGGCCGCGCCGGATGTTCTTCAGAAGCTGCACGGTCTCCGCGCGCTCGCGCGGGCTCATTCCCGCCAGCGGCTCGTCGAGCAGCAGCAGCGAGGGCGACGCCGCCAGCGCCAGCCCAATCTCCAGCCGCCGCTTCTCGCCATAGGCCAGTTCCGCCACCGGCACGTCGGCGCGCGCGGTTAGCCCCACCAGCGCGATCGTACTCTCGACCTGCGCACGCAGGCCCGGCACATGGTCGATGCGCCGCACCAGGTCGAGCTTGAACGGACCGCGCCGCTCCGCCAGCGCCGCGATCACGACATTTTCCCGCAACGTCAGGCGCGAGAACAGCTGGTTGACCTGATAGCTCTTGGTCAGGCCGAGCTGGCATACAAGCGACACATCCATGCCGGTGATGTCGCGGCCATGGAACATGATGCGCCCGGCCGACGGCCGCAGCTCGCAGGTCAGCATCTTGAAGAAGGTGCTCTTGCCGGCGCCGTTGGGGCCGATGATGCCGCGCAGCTCGCCCTGCGCCACCGAGAAATTGATGCCGCGGTTGGCGACGATGCCGCCGAAACTCTTGGTCAGGCCGCGCGCCTCCAGAATCGGGCCGGCGAACGGCGTCTCGTCGCGCCGGCGCGACGCGGCGACGCCGGTCAGCGGCGTCGGCGCGGCGATGGGCGGCGCTTCGGCCGGCGTCGGCGGCTCTGGGCGCCGGGTGAAGCGCCGCGCCAGCGCCGCTGCACCACCGATCAGGCCGCGCCGCAAGAACACCACCAGGATCACGAATACCAGCCCCAGCACCAGCATCCAGGCGGCGCCGAGGCCCAGCGCGCTCTGTAGGAAATCGCGCAGGATCAGCCACACCGCCGCCCCGATCAGCGGCCCGAACAATGTGCCGATGCCGCCGATCGCGGTTTGCATCACCAATTGGCCCGAGGTCTCGAAGGTGAACGCCTCGGGCGGCATGAAGCCCTGCACCACGCCCAAGAGGCCGCCGGCGAACCCGGCATAGGCGGCGGCGATGACGAAGGCGGTCAGCTTATAAAGCCAGACCGAATGCCCGACGGCGCGCGCGCGCAACGGGTTGTCGCGGATGGCGGCGAACACCGCGCCGACCGGCGAGCGCACGATGCGCAGCGCGATCACCATGCCGACGAAATAGCACGCGGCGATGAAGCCATAGAGCGACCAGCCAGTGCCGAATTGATACTGGAAGCCGGCGATGGAGAAGCTGGGGGTCGGCACGCCGGGCAGGCCATTCTCGCCGCCGGTCCACGTCGACAGCGGATTATTCTCGACGAAGAAGAACATCTCGGCGATCGCGACGGTGATCATCGCGAAATAGATGCCGGTGCGGCGCAGCGCGATCACGCCGACTGCGACGCCGACCACCGCCGCCACGACCATGCCGAGGAGCAGCGCCACCAGCACGTTCGAGATGATGTCCTGGGTCAAGAGATAGGCCGCGACGAAGCCGCCGGTGCCGTAGAACGCCGCCTGGCCGAACGACAACAGGCCGGTATAGCCGAACAGAATATCGAAGCCGATGCCGAACAGCCCCCAGACCAGGATCTGGTTGGCGGTGTCGGGCGCGACACCGAGCTCGGGCAAGAGGAAGCGGCCGGCGATCAGGCCAAGGGCCGTCAGGGCCTCGATCAACAGGGGGCGGCGGCGCGACATGGGGCGGGTTATTCGCGGCTCGGCAGGCCGAGCAGGCCCTGGGGCCGCAGGAACAGCACCAGCGTCATCACCGCGAACAGCATCACCTCGGAATAGGCGGGGTCCACCATCGAGGTCACGCTGAGGATTTCGCCGGTGATCAGGCCGCCGAGAATGGCGCCGGGGAACGAGCCGACGCCGCCGATCACCACCACCACGAAGGTCTGCACCAGGATCGCGTCGCCCATGTCGGGCGTCAGCGACACCACCGGCGCGTTGACGATGCCGGCGAAGCCCGCCGCCATCGCGCCGATGCCGAAGACCAGCATGAACACGCGATCGACATTGATGCCGAGCATGCCGACCATGGTCGAATCCTCGATGCCGGCGCGCACGATCATGCCGAGCCGCGTGCGATAAAGGATGAAATACAAGACCAGCAGCGAAGCCGCCGCGATGCCCAGCACCACGATGCGATAGGTCGGATAGATCATGAAGCCCATCGACGTGACACCCACCGCCCAGCTGGGCGGCGGCACGGTCAGCGACAGGCTGCCGAAGCCGAGCCGCACCAGCTCCACGATGACGATCCCGAGGCCGAAAGTGACCAGGATCTGATCTTCCGGGGGCCGGCCATAGAAGCGCCGGATGACGACGAATTCGAGGATGCCGCCGACCACCACCAGGAACAGCGAGCCGACGATGACGGCGATGAGAAACGAGCCGGTGGCCTGGAACGCGACGAAGCCGGCATAGCCGCCGAGCATGAACATCGCGCCATGCGCCAAGTTCAGCACGCCGAGGGTGCCGTAGATGATGGTCAATCCGGAACTGATCAAGGCCAGCAAGGCACCGGACGCCAGGCCATTGAACAATTGCGAGACGAAATTAGACCAGCTGATCATGCCATTGGTGCCCCCGACCGGCGCTGCCGGCGGTTCAAACTACCGGCAACGCCGGGGCACCGCCAGGGTCAGGTATAGGAGCCGAGCTTGCAGCCGAACGCGTCGGGCGCCTGCATCAGGCCGGCGCCGGGAACGACTTCAAGAACGTCCCAGAAATCCTCGGGGTTCTTCATGTCGCCCGGCTTCTTGCCGCGCACGATAATCACCGGCCGCACCAATTGATGATCGGCGGCGCGGAAATAGACATCGCCGACCACCGAATTATTGTGATTGCCAGCCTCGAGCGCCTTGATCACCGCCGGCGGATAGAAGGTGCCGGCGCGCTCGACCCCGTCGGCCCACAGGGCGAATTCCATATAGGCGTTCTCGGCGCCCCATTCCGGACGATAGCCGAACCGCTTTTGGAACTTTTCGACGAACATCTTGGCGAGCGGATATTTGTCTTCCAGCGTCCACCAGAAATCGGTGGCGGCGAACACGCCCTGCGTGATCTCCGGGCCGACTTCCTTCGCCAGGAAGGGAATCTGATAGGGGATCACCAGTTTCATCTTCTTCAGCAAGCCGAACTGGTTGGCTTGTTGCGTCGATAGAACCGCGTCATGGCCCCAATTCACGTTGATCAGGAACTCGGCGCCGGAATTGCCGATATTGGTGACATAGTTGCTGTAGTCGGGCGCGCCGAGCGGCGACACCTGGTTGGTCACCATGGTCCAGCCGCCCAGCTTGGCCAGCGCCTCGCTCATCGATTTGGTGACGGTGTGGCCGTAGGTATAGTCCGGCGTCATATAGGCGGCCTTGCGGTTCTTGCCGAACGCCTTGATCAGCACCGGCGCCAGCGCCGCGGCCGCCGTCTGGCCATAGAAATTCTGGCGGAAGCCATAACGGACGCAATCCTTGCCGGTGGTGTCGTTGGAGCCGGAGATGGCCGCGACATACAGCACCTTTTCCCGCTGGGCGAAGTGGTTCATCGCCACCGCCACCGCGCTCGAGGTCGAGCCGGTCATCAGCACGACCTTATTGTCGTTGATGAACTTCGATTGTTCCTGGACTGCCTGATTGGGCTTCGCGGCGGAATCCGCGACCACATATTTCACTTCCTTGCCCAAGACGCCCTTCTTGGTCTTGGGCGAAATCGCCACCATCAGCGGATCGCCGCTGTTGAGATGCTCGACCGCGAGCTGCATGCCCTTCAGCTCGTCCTCGCCCGACACCGCATAGGTGCCGGTGCGCGGCACGGTGATGCCGATGGTGACCGAATTGCCGGACGACCCCGCCGGCCAGGTGCCAATCGGCGGCTCGTCGGCGGCGAAGGCGAAGGGCGGCAGTGCCGCGGTCGCGGCCAGCGCGGTCCCGGCCTTCAGCACGGTGCGGCGCGACGGCTTGGTAAAGTCGAACGAACCCATCTTCATCCTCCCTGTCTTGCCCCGGCCTTGACCGGCCTTGGGATTGCGCGGCGGCATTGGGGACGCAAGGGCATCCCTATTGAATGATAGCCCGGGGTCGGGGGGGCCAGCTACTAGACTTTCGTCTAATAGGGATGCGGCCTATAACCGGAGCGCCATGGCCGCGACCCGTATCGTCATCGCCGACGACCACCCGCTGTTCCGCGATGCGTTGCGGCTGACCATCGTGCAGGCGTTTCCCGACGCCGCGATCGCGGAGGCGGAATCGTTCGAGACGCTGCGCCTGCGGGTGGCGGCGCAGCCGGAGACCGACCTCGTGCTGCTCGACCTGAAAATGCCGGGCATGCATGGTCTCTCGGGGCTGCTGTTCCTGCGCGCCGCCTTCCCCGCGGTGCCGGTCGCGATCATTTCCGCCGAGGAAGATGCCGGCATCGTTCAGCGCGCGCTGGCCCTCGGCGCCGCCGGCTACATCGCCAAATCGACCGGCGCCGACCGCATCCGCGCGGCGCTGACCATCTTGCTGGCCGGCGGCACTTGGGCGCCCGAGACACTGGGCGCCCGCCAAGACGGAAACGATGCACGGATGGCCGCCCGGCTCGCCCGCCTGACACCGCGCCAGATTAACGTGCTGACGATGCTCAGCGGCGGCTTTCCCAACAAGCGCATCGCCCATGCGCTCGGGGTTTCGGAGGCGACCGCCAAGGCCCATGTCTCGGCGATTCTGGAACGGCTGGGGGTCGAGAACCGAACCCAGGCGGTGATCCTGGCCCGCGACATCGCCGCCCTGCCGGAGCCGGCACCCCCTGCCCTGACTTAGAATTGCCGAGCTAAAGCGCGCCGACGTGACCTATGAGCAATTTGGCCGTGCGGCTCAAGAAGCACGGTTTCAGCGACCATACGAAAGCCTCGATAGCGAGCAAATTAACGCGAGGCAGTTTTGCCACGTCATGGTTCCAAGAGTCCGATACACCAAAATTGAAACACAGTTTCCCTTACCGGCGAACGCCGGTATCCATCGGGCCGCTGCACCATGGGCCCCGACTTTCGTCGGGGCGGTGATTTTTTCTTGGTGACGTGGCGCCCCCGGATTCGCCTCACAGAGGCGGACGCTATTCCGCCGCCGCGCGGGTGGCGACGAGGCGCATCGCCAGCGCCCGCAGCGCCGCCGGCTTCACCGGCTTGTTCAACAGCGCCACCCCCCGGTCGGCGGCGCGGGCGCGGATCGCCTCCGACCGGTCGGCGGTGATGAGGATGGCGGGCACGCCGGCGCAGCCCTGCTGGCGCAGGCGATCGATACAGCCGAGCCCGTCGGCGACATCGTCGAGATGGAAATCGACCACCAGCAGCGCCGGCGGCAGGCGCTCGCGCACCAGGGCGGCCATGGCCTCCGCCAGTCCGGCCACGACAATCGGCCGGCAACCCCAGCCGCCGAGCAGCGCGCTCATGCCGTCGCGCACGGCCGCATCATTGTCGATGCACAGGATGGCGAGGCGCTCCAACCCCGACAACGGACGCGGCGGCAGCGGCGCGCTCGCGCTCGGCGCCAGCGTGCCACGCGGCATACGGACGCGGAACACCGTGCCATGTCCCGGCCGCGAGGTGACGCTGATCGGATGATCCAGCAGGCGGCCGATACGCTCGACGATCGAGAGGCCGAGGCCCAGCCCCTGTTCCGTGCCCGGCGCGGCGAACCGCTGAAACTCGCGGAAGATCAGGCCGAGCTTGTCGGGCGCGATGCCGATTCCGGTGTCGGCGACCTCGATCGCCAGATCGTCGCCGGCGCGCCGCACGCCCATCACCACGCCGCCGGCAGCGGTGTAGCGGACCGCGTTCGACAAGAGGTTCTGCAGAATGCGATGCAGCAGGCGGCGATCGCTGATCGCCACCGCTCGTGTCGGCACGATGGTCAAAGCGAGGCCCTTGCGCGCGGCGATCGGCGCGAATTCGACGCTCAGCGCCTGGAACAGATCGCCCAGCGCCATCGCGCCGCGCTGCGCCACCAGCGCGCCGGCGTCGAGACGCGATATATCCAGGAGCACGCCCAGCAGATCCTCGACCGAGCCCAGCGAGGCATCGATCTTGCGCGCCAGCTCGTCGGTGCCCGGCGTGGCGCCGGCGCGCGCCTGGCGATCCATCAGGCTGGCGACGTAGAGACGCGCGGCATTGAGGGGCTGCAACAGATCGTGGCTGGCCGCCGCCAGGAAGCGGGTCTTGCCGAGATTGGCTTCCTCGGCCACCGCCTTGGCGGCGCTGAGCTCGAGCGTGCGCGCGTGGACGCGGCGCTCCAGCAGCTCGTTGGCGGCGGCGAGTTCGGCGGCGAAGCGGACATGCTCGCTGATGTCGGTATAGGTCGAGACATGGCCGCCGCCGCGCATCGGGTTGGTGCGAATCTCGAAGACGCGGCCGTCGGCGCGGCGGTTCTCGGCGACCGTCTCGCCGCCGCCGATAAACGCCTCCAATTCGCGCGCGGCGATGGTTTCGGAGTCGCCGGGGCCGAACTCGCCGCGTTGCGCGGCATAGAGAATGATGTCCTGCCACGCCGCGCCGACCCGCACCAGATCGGCCGGCAAGCCCAGAAGCTCGCGGAAATGACGGTTCCAGCATACCAAATGCATATCCCGGTCATAGACGCTGATACCCTGGCGAACGGTCTCCAATGTCTCTTCGAGCAGCGCGCGATTGTACTGAATCGCCGCGGTCGCATCGTCGAGCAGACCCATCGCGGCATCGAGGCCGAGATTGCGCCGCTCCAGCGCCAGCGCCAGAACCAGCCGCGCCGAGGCTGCGCCGATGGCGCTGGCCAGCAGATGCTCGGCGTGGCGGACGAGCTGGAAATCGGCCTGGGCGCTGGGATCGGCGCCCCGCTGTGCCGCCAGATCGGCGAACGCTTGCTGCGTCCGCTCGGCGCCAAGATAGCGCGCCACCAGCGCCGTCAACTCGCCGACCGCGATCGCGCCCCGCCAAGCGCGCGGCACGAACGGCCCGGCGCCGGCATCGAGATCGACAAAAGCGCTGGCCTGCACCCGCTCGATGACACGCATCGGAAACACCCGGGAAACGCCAACATAACACACGATGTTGACCGCGAGACTCCACAGCACGCCATTGGTCAGCGGGTCGAAATGCAGGCCGAGCAACACCTGCGGCCGCAGGAAGCCGATGCCGAACGGCCCGTCCGCGACCAGCGCGCCGAGCGGCCAGCCCGATTGCGCCAGCGTCGGCAGCATCAGGCAATAGAACCACAGCAGGAAGCCGGCCACGATGCCGGCAATCGCGCCCGCCGCGTTCCCGCCGCGCCAGGCGAGGCCGCCAAGCAAGGCCGGCGCGAATTGCGCCATTGCCGCGAAGCTGAGGAGGCCGATCGACGCGAGCGCCGGCGTGTCGCCCGCGAGCCGGCAATAGCCATAGCCAAGCAGCATCACCGCCAGGATGGCGATGCGCCGGATGCGCCGGATCAGCGCCCCCATATCCTCGCGCTCCGCCAGGCCGAGGCGGCGGCCATGCAGCACGATCGGCATCACCAGATCGTTGCTGACCATGGTGGACAGCGCGACGCAGCTCACGATCACCATGCCGGTGGCGGCGGAAAAGCCGCCGATGAACGCGACCAGCGCGACGAGGTTTTGCCCGGCCGCCAGCGGCAGCGCGATGACGAAGAGATCACTGTTGACGCTGCCCTCCGGGAACATCGACAGGCCGGCAATCGCGATCGGCACCACGAAGATGTTAATGGCGATGAGATAGAGCGGGAACAGCCATTGCGCCTTGCGCAGATCGCGCTCGCCGGCGTTCTCGACGATGGTGACGTGGAACTGGCGCGGCAAGCACAGCGCCGCGGTGAACGCCAGCCCCGTCATCGTCATCCACAGCGTGCCGTTACCGCCGGACCCGAACAATTTCCCAAGGTCCGGGCGCGCGGCGACGCGGGCCGCCAGGTCGCCGAAGCCGCCGAACATGCCCCAGGTGACGAAGGCGCCGACGAACAGGAAGGCCAGCAGCTTCACTACCGATTCGAAGGCGATGGCGAGAATCAGTCCATCATGATGTTCGGTGGCCTCGATGCGGCGCGTGCCGAACAGAATGGCGAAGGTCGCCAGCAACAGCGACACGCCGAGCTCGGTATAAACCGCCGCGCCCGGCTGGGTCGCGAGCGACGATAGCGGCCCGTCCGAAAACTGGTTCAGCACGGTGAAGCTGGTCGACACGGCTTTGAGCTGCAAGGCGGTGTAAGGCATGATGCCGATCACCGCGATCACGGTGACGGTGGCGGCGAGCCACTGGCTCTTGCCATAGCGCGCCGCGATGAAGTCGGCGATGGACGTGATGTTGTGCCGCTTCGACAGCAGCACGATGCGCCGGACCAGCGGCCAGCCCACCACGAACAGCAGAATCGGGCCGATATAGATCGGCAGGAAATTATAGCCGCTCGACGCGGACAGGCCGACGCTGCCGTAATAGGTCCAGGACGTGCAATAGACCGCCAGCGACAGCGAATAGACGATCGGCTTCGAGATTTGACGGCGGTCGCGGCGGCGCGCCAGCCGGTCGCCATAATAGGCGACGGCGAACAGCAGCCCGACATAGGCCAGCGATAGCGCCAAAATGGCCCAGCTTCGGACCATGCCTCATTCCCCCGAATGCCAGCCCCGATGCTACCCTAATCGCGCAGCCCGGCCTGGCGCACCAGCGGATAGGTCACGCGCTGAAATTCCGCCATGCCGTCGATATAGCGCGGCCACGATAGGAGGGTACCGTCGAACCCCGCCTTGGATAGGGTCAGTAGCCCGTCCACGATCTGATCCTTGGTGCCGATCAGCGGATAGCCGTTCCAACCGGCGATGAAATGCTCTTTGAGCTTCGCCAGCAAATTCGGCGCGAAGGATTGCGAATTGATGCCCATGATCGACACTAGATTTTCGACGCCGGGCCAGTCGCCTTTTTCGAACACGCAATATTGGTAATAATCCCGCGCCTCCTTCTCGGTCTCGCCCTGGAAGATATAAGCGTTGGTCCAGACCTGAATGTTGCGGTGGTTCTCGTCCCAGGCATATTTGCGATGCGCATCGACGCGGGCCCGCATACTGTCAAGATCGTGCTTTTCCAGCGCGGTGAAGCCGACATCGGCGTATTTCGCGGTGAACGCGCGCCCGCGCTCCGAGCCGCCGGCGCACATCACCACGGGGTGCGGCCGCTGCAGCGGCTTGGGCTGCATCGTACCTTTTCGGATGCGATAGAATTCGCCGTCATGATCGAACGGCGCGTCCTCGGTCCATAGCCGCTTGATGATGGTGATCCACTCCGCCGCCATGTCATAGCGGCGGTCATGATCCAAGAGCGGCGCGCCGAACATCTCGATTTCCGGCGTGAACCAGCCGGTGACGATATTGAGAGTAAAGCGCCCACCGCTGATATGGTCGATGGTCATGGCCTGCTTCGCCGCCATCACCGGATGCATCGTCGGCACATGCGAGGTGGCGAAAACCGAGGCATATTTCGTCAGTGCGCTGATGCCGGCGGCCCAGGTATAGCATTCGAAACCGCGCGCGTTGAAATCGGTGTTGCCGCCGAAGCCCTTCCACCGCCCGACCGGCACCAGCGCCTCAAACTCCATGGCGTCGGACATCTGGGCGAGCCGGGCGGTGCTGGGCCAATCGCAATCGAGCATGCCCTCGGCCTCGGACATGGTGCAGCCGCCGCTGAGATTGCTACAGAACGTGCCGAGTTTCAGCTTCCGGCCGTTGAACAGCGGATTGGTGGCGTGGCGCTGCTCGGCGATGCGATCTTCCTGGTTCACGAAAAGCCTCCTGGGCACGGATATCCCGGCCGGGGATGAAGCCTAGCGTCTCGGTTTCGGTTCGACTACTACTTCGCCGTCAAATCGGGAGGAATGCATGAAAGTCCGCGCCGCCATCGCGGTTGAAGCCGGCAAGCCGCTGGTCGTCGAGACGGTCGATTTGGAAGGACCGAAGGCGGGCGAGGTGCTGGTCGAGATCAAGGCGACTGGAATTTGCCACACCGACGAATTCACCCTGTCGGGCGCCGATCCCGAGGGCCTGTTTCCGGCCATTCTGGGCCATGAGGGCGCCGGCATCGTGGTCGAGACCGGCGCCGGCGTGCGCGGCCTCAAGGCCGGCGATCATGTCATCCCGCTCTATACGCCCGAATGCCGCGAGTGCAAATCCTGCACCAGTCACAAGACCAATCTCTGCACCGCGATCCGCGACACCCAGGGCAAGGGCGTAATGCCGGACGGCACCTCGCGCTTTTCGCTGAAGGGCGCGCCGGTGCATCATTACATGGGGACCTCGACCTTCGCCAATTACACCGTCCTGCCCGAGATCGCGTTGGCGAAGATCCGGCCCGACGCGCCGTTCGACAAGGTCTGCTATATCGGTTGCGGCGTCACCACCGGCATCGGCGCGGTAATCTTCACCGCCAAGGTGGAGCCGGGTGCCAACGTCGTCGTGTTCGGGCTCGGCGGCATCGGCCTCAACGTCATTCAGGGCGCGCGCATGGCCGGCGCCGACATGATCGTCGGCGTCGACACCAACCCGAGAAAGCGCGCGCTCGCCGAGAAATTCGGCATGACGCATTTCGTCAATCCGACCGAGGTCGCGGGCGACCTGGTGCCGCATCTCGTGGAACTGACCAAGGGCGGCGCCGACTACAGCTTCGAGTGCATCGGCAATGTGAAGGTGATGCGCCAGGCGCTGGAATGCTGTCATCGCGGCTGGGGGACGGCGATCATCATCGGGGTCGCGGGCGCGGGTCAGGAAATCGCCACCCGCCCGTTTCAGCTCGTCACCGGACGCACCTGGAAAGGCACCGCCTTCGGCGGCGCGCGCGGCCGCACCGACGTGCCGCGCATCGTCGATTGGTACATGGACAAGAAGATCAACATCGACGATCTGATCACCCACACCATGCCGCTGGAGCGCATCAACGACGCGTTCGACCTGATGCATCGCGGCGAATCGATCCGCAGCGTCGTCATCTTCTAATCGAGCGCCGCGCCCAGCACGGGAACGCCGTTAACCTTCGGCCTGTTTCTTTAGGGAGAAGCCGAGGGAGACAGGCGATGGACCCGTTCACATTCGTGGCTCTTTTTGCGTCAATCGCGAGCGGCGTCGCCGTGGCGCGGGTCATTGCCGAATATCGGCAATCCAATCGAGATCTGGTTCCGATCCCGGTGCGCCGCTACTCGGCTCGGCGCTAATACAATGTTTCCGCCTATGCCGCGGTCGACCGCGGCGCCGCTGCCGCGCGCGGAGCGCGCGGCTCGTAGCCTTGTTTATCAAGAGCCTGTCGACCTCCGCTCAAGCACCGCGATCTTGGCCTCGTACTCCTGAAGCAGGTCCGCAGCCTGAACGTCGTCATCCAAAGGCGCCTGCTTCATATTTGCCGACCCAGATGCGGATGAACTCGCGCGAAACGTCATGCCGCTTCGTGCAGTCTCTCGCCCGCAATAATTGCTTGGGATGATGCGCCCGCGACATCGGCCAGAGGCGGTCCCCGACCCGACGGACAGAATGACTGGATGAAGGCGGGGGCGGCTAGACGATGCCACGATAACGAACCGTCCCTCGGCCTCGGGGGGAGCGGCGGGAATGTGTCGCCGCATTGCGGACATTATGGTATCCAGTCGGTAGCGAGCGAGAGTACCAATGCGGTCTTGATTTCTGCCGTTCTTACCGTGAGCTCTTAACATAAGGCGGATCGCAATGTGGCTTTGATGGCACGCCCCATGAGGGCACCGTCGACCGGGACTGGCAATAGACCGCGCATCGCGGCGATCAGTGAGCGCAATCCTTGGACGACGCTCAGTTCTGCGCGGGCCTATGGCAATCCGTGGATAGAAGTCACGGAACATCAAATCCTCAATCCGCGCGGTGGTCCGGGGATCTATGGGGTTGTCCACTTCAAGAATCTGGCGATCGGCGTCGTGCCTGTCGATGCCGACGGTTCAATCTATCTGGTGGGGCAGCACCGGTATCCATTCAACAGGTATAGTTGGGAAATTCCGGAGGGTGGCGGAGCGCGAAACATTGCGCCGATGGTCGTGTCCCTGGTGGTGGTGTAGGAGGCCGCTGACCGGCCCGCCGGAGCGACCGCCACGAGTCTGGCGCAGGCGGGCCGGTTAGCGGCCACCGCGGCGATCCCGAGTAGTGTTGGGTTGCAACACGCAACTCTGACC
>DATCDN010000017.1:0-47889 GCA_036510675.1 Allostellaceae bacterium | reverse complement strand
GCCCCCAAGCGACTGTTCGGATCAACGCACCAGCGGCCGGGCCCATGCCGGCTTACGCTCTTCAAAGCAGGTATCCAACGGGCTCCGGCCGCTTCTCCACGCTACCGCGGAGCACAACCTTCATACAGGTATCCATCGTGCCGATGGAGAAATGGACCCCGACTTTCGTCGGGGAGGCGCTCGATTAGTTCGAGAATAGGCTTGGTGTCTTGGCGTCCCCGGCTCGTGGCCGGGGCGGGCTTGACGGTTCAGATTTAGGCAAGCCGTCGTGCGTCCCTCGACCGCGCCCTTCGGGCGCGCTCGGGATGAGGAATGTTTGTCTGTGTTTCCAGCGCGCGATCCGGGGGTGGCCCTATTGGGTGCCGCGCCGCGGCGGCGCGATGGCGTCCGCCCGGTTCGCGTCGGCACGCCTCTTGACCGATTCCAGATAGACGTTGCGCGCCGATTGGATATGAACGCGCATCACCGCCTCGGCCCAATCGGCGTCGTGCGCGTCGAGCGCCACGGTCAGCTCGCGATGGTGGCGCATGCTGCGGTTCATGTCTGCGGTCGAGAAGCGGTCGTAAGTATCGAGCATCAGCGGCATCTCGATCACCTGCGGCAGCAGCCGGCTCAGCCGCTGGCCGCCCGCCGCCTCGATCAGCACGCGGTGAAAGCGGCGGTTGCCAGCCGAGATTTCCTCGATATAGCCGGGCCGACGCTTGGCGAACGCCTGTTCCATGCTGTCGCACAGCTCGGCAAGATCGACGAGCTGTGGCGGCGTGATATTGCGCGCCGCCAGCGACGCGCCATAGCTTTCCAGAAGCACCCGCAGATCGAACACCTCCTTCACGTCGTCGAAGGAGAGGGACGGCACCTTGCCGCCCTGATTCGGCATGAACTCGACAAAGCCCTCGGCGCTGAGACGGCGCAGCGCCTCGCGAACCGGCGTGCGCGACACCCCGATTTCGCGCGCCAGCCGTTCCTCGGCCAAGCGCTCACCCGGACGAAACCGCCCCGCCGTCAGCGCCTCGTAGATCACCGCATACGCTTTGTCCGTCGATTTGGACATGGCCCCCTATGCAGGATTGATGCCGGCTCGGCAAGACAATATTGTTTCTTCTGAATTTGTTTCTTCCGAGGAAGATTTTTTAGAATCGCGGCGTCGTTCGCCCACAGGCATTGTGAACGATGCGGCTTTGCCGCAGCGAATTGCTGAGTCCCAACTCGTTGCAGAAAATGCGATAGGCCAGGGCTTTTTCCAGCTCGGTCTCGTCGAAGGACACGCTGACCAGCGGCGTTTTCGGCCGGCCATGCGGATCGAACAGCGCGCGTGGCGCGTGATTGTCGCGCAGCCAGGTCTCGATCTGGCGCAGGATCATCAAGCCGAATTGATATTCCTCGGACCGGGTTTCCGGCCCCACCGGAATTCGCACCAGATATTGCAGCCACCAGCGCGGTCCGGCGCTCATCGCATCCTACTCATCGCATCTTATCGGTCTCCATAATTGTATACATTGAACCGAGGCGCATGGTCCAACACGATCCGCGTCGCGGCCGTCACCGATCAAGCGCTATCGGGACGGCTGGCCGGACGAATCAATTGAGATCGCTCTTGGCGGCGCGATTCTTCTTGACCTGATCGGCGTTGTTATCAACTCTGATTGTATACCGGAGAGACCTGTCCGGAACCGGCTCATCGCGCGGAAATGCCGTGTGCGGAATTTCCACGCGAGGGGGACAAACAAAGGGGAGGGGAGAAAGACAATGTCGAAGATCATGGGTGTCGCGGTCGTGGCGGCAGCCGCGGCCGGGATGTTGGCGGTGGGCTCGGCGCCCGCGTCGGCCGACATGGTGGCGGCCAAGGCGCTTATCGAACAGCATCGCTCGATGCCGAAATTCACGGCACCGGGCCCGGCCTTCAATGCCAAGCAATGCATGGCCGGCAAATCGATGTTCGTCATCCCGCTGGCCAGCTCGAATCCGTTCAACGTCGCGATCGCCAAGTCGATGGCCGTCGCGGCGAAGGAAGTCGGCTTCAAGCTGACGATCTGGGAAAACCAGGCCAAGCTCGATCAGTGGGTTCAGGGCATGTCCACGGCCGGTGCCCAAGGCTACAGCCTGATCGACCTGATGGGCGGCATTCCACCGGCGGCGCTGGGGCCGCAGATCACCGAAGCGCGCGGCAAAGGCATCAAGGTCACGACGACCCATCTCTATGACGTGACGCAGCCGGTTCCCGATACGATCGATGGCTCGACGCAGGACAATTACACCGAGGCGGGCGAGATCATGGCGGCGTGGGCGATCACCCATACCGGCGGCAAGGTCAACGCGGTCATCATCGGCTCGGACGAAGTGGTTCCGACCAAGCCCTTCGTGAAGGCGATCGAGAACTATCTCGACAAGAACGCGCCGGGCAGCAAGCATCAGCATATCAACGTGCCGTTCCCGGAGTGGGGCACCAAGATCCAGCCGAGCGTCCAATCGGCGCTGGTGGCCGATCCGACCATCAACTACATCCTGCCGATCTACGACAACATGGCGACCTTCGTGGTGCCGGCGCTGCGCGTCACCAACCGGCAGGGCTCGGTGAAGATCGCGACCTTCAACGGCTCGCCTGGCATGCTCGACATGCTGCGCAACGGCGACATCGAAATGGATGTCGGCGAAAGCCTGGGCTGGTGGGGGATGGCCGGCGTCGATGCCGACATGCGGGTCTTGTGCGGCTTGGCGAAGGTGACCGATCCGCACACGCCGCTGATCATCTTCGACAAGGACAATGTGAAGACGGCCGGTGTTCCCGCCGACTATGACACGGGTTATGGCAACGTCCATGTCGCGGGTTTCTTGAAGCTATGGGGCGTGAAGTAACGGTTCGGACGGCGGAGGCCGGGGCGATGGCCCCGGCCCTCGTGCTTCGGAATCTCAGCAAGTCATTCGGCGGCGCCCCGGCGCTGCGAGCGGTCGACCTCACCGTCGAGGCGGGTGAGATTCACGGGTTGCTGGGTCAGAACGGTTCGGGCAAGTCGACCTTGATCAAGATCCTGTCCGGCTTCCACGAGCCGGAGCCGGGCGCCAGCATCGAGGTATTCGGCCGCCCCATGCCGTCGCGGCGCGGGCCGCGCGACCATCGCGATTACGGGCTGGCCTTCGTTCATCAGCATCTGGGCCTGATCCCGTCTCTGTCGGTGCTGGAAAACCTGCGCATCGGCGAATTCGCCAGCCGTCGGCGCTGGCCCATCGACTGGGCCGCGGAACGGCGGCGGGCGCGGCGGACGTTCGAGAAATTCGCGGTCGCGCTCGACCCCGACGCGGTCGTCGCGGACCTGCCGCAGGTGACGCGGGCGCTGCTGGCGATCGTGCGGGCGATGGAAGACATCGAGCGCAATCAGGCCGAACACGGCGGCCGGGGCCTTCTGGTGCTCGACGAGCCGACCCCGTTTCTGCCGCGCGTCGGCATCGAGCAATTGTTCGGACTGGTTCATCGCGTGGTGGAGCGCGGGGCCAGCGTCATCTTCGTCACCCACGATGTCGGCGAGGTGATGGAAATCACGGATCGCGCCACCGTGCTGCGTGACGGCATCGTCGCCGGCACTCTCGTCACCAAGGGCGCCAGCCACGATGCCTTCGTCGAGCGCATCATCGGCAGCCGCGTCGTGCCGTTTCACATGGCGCCGCGCGACGTCGAAAGCCGGCCCGCCGATATCGCGGCGACCGGCCTTTCGGGCGGTACGTTGCGGAATGTCGATATCGCGCTGCATCGCGGCGAAGTCTTGGGCCTGACCGGGCTGATCGGCACCGGCTTCGACGAGGTGCTGGCGCTGCTCTTCGGCGCTCGCCGCGCGCAAGGGGGCACCCTGACGCTGGGCGCCGAGAGCTATCCGCTGGCCGCCATGAGCCCGTCGCTGGCGATGGGCGCCGGCATCGCCTTTCTGCCGGCCGACCGGCTTGGCGCGTCGGGTGTCGGCGGCTTGCCGATCGTGGACAACGCGACCCTGCCGGTGCTGCGCGAATTCCGGCATGGCGGCTTTCTCGATCGGCTCGGCATGGCGCGGCGAACGCGGGAACTCGGCGCCGCCTATGAGGTGCGGCCGAACGTGCCGGCGATGATGCTGGACGGGCTCAGCGGCGGCAATCAGCAGAAGGTGCTGCTCTATAAATGGCTTCAGACCAAGCCGACTTTGCTGCTGCTGGACGAGCCGACCCAGGGGGTCGATGTCGGCGCGCGGCAAAAATTGCTGATGGCGATCGGCGAGGCGGCGAAGCAAGGCACCTCAATCATCATCGCCAGCACCGACTACGAACAGCTTGAGCAGATATGCGATCGTGTGCTGATCTTCGCGCGGGGCGAGATCATTCGCGTGCTACAGGGCCCGGACCTCGGCAAGGATCGGATCGCGGAGCAATGTTACCGCAGCATGACGCTGACCGGACAGGCCGTGCGAACGGAAGGCCAGCCGGCATGAACGGCGCGCGTGCCGGCGATATGGCCGATCCCGCGCTGGTCGCCTATGAGGCGCGCCTCGCCGCGCTCGAGCGGCGCCTGCACGACATGGAAGCGGCGCGCCCGATCCGCGCCCGGCGCGAGCAGGGCTGGGTCAAGGAGATCGGCGAACGCTACGCGCTGATCGGCGCGTGGATCATCCTGGTCGCGGTGTTCGGCGCGATCAGCCCGACCTATTTCCTGTCGTGGCTCGGCTTTTCCAGCATGTTTTCCGCGAACGCGATCCTGGTGGTGCTGACGCTGGGGTTGCTGTTGCCGCTGACGGCGGGGGATTTCGACCTGTCGATCGCCAGCACGCTGGTTCTCTCCTCGGTGACCCTGGCGGTGCTGAACGTCCAATATCATTGGGCGGCGCCGCCGGCGATCGCGGTTGCGATCGCGTGCGGGGTCGCGGTCGGTTTGGTCAATGCCTTCATCGTCGTCTATTTCCGCATCCATTCGCTGATCGTCACGCTGGGCACGGGCACGTTCCTGCAAGGCATCGTGCTGTGGATCAGCGCGTCGGAAACCATCTCCGGCGTGTCGCCGACGCTGATCGATCTCGTCATCGTCAAGCGTATCTTCGGCATCTCGTTGAGCTTCTATTATGCGCTGCTGCTGTGCGTCGGCATGTGGGCGTTTCTCGAATACACCCTGCCGGGCCGCCGGCTGCTGTTCGTCGGCCGTGGCCGCGAGGTCGCACGGCTTTCGGGCATTCGGGTCGATCGCGTGCGCGCGCTGGCCCTCCTTGCGTCCTCGGTCATCGCGGCGATCGCGGGCGTGATGTATAGCGGCATGACCGGTTCCGCCGATCCGCTGTCGGGCTTGCAACTGTTGCTGCCGGCGTTCGCGGGCGCGTTCCTCGGGGCCACCAGCATCATTCCCGGGCGCTTCAATCCGTTCGGATCGCTGATCGGCGTCTATGTGCTGACCACGGGCATCCTCGGTCTGACGATCTTGGGGATACCGTCCTTCGTGCAGAACCTGTTCTATGGCGGCGGGTTGGTGGTGGCGGTGGTGCTGTCGCAATTGGTGCGGCGCCGCCAGCCGCAAAGTTTCGGTTGATCGGAAAAATCGGGGACGTGTGATGAGTGATGCGATTGACGACATTGCCGCGGAATATGAGTCGCGGCTCGCCGAGTTGGAGCGCCGGCTGGCGCGCCTCGAATCCGGCGCGCCCGTGGCGCGGCCGGCGGCCGGCGCGGCCCCGCGCCGAATAGGCAGGGGCTATCGGCTGGGCGTCGATGTCGGCGGGACCTTCACCGACCTTCTGTTGATCGACGAGCAGACCGGCAAGACTCATTCCGCCAAGGTCCCGTCGACGCCGAAGGATTCGTCGATCGGCGTGCTGAATGGCATCGCGAAACTGTGCCAGCAGACCGGCATCGACCCGACCCAGATCAATTTCGTCATGCACGGCACCACGGTTGCGACCAATACCGTGCTGACCTCGAGCGGCGCCAAGGTCGGGCTGGTGACGACCAAGGGCTTTCGTCAGGTGCTGCAGATCGCCCGCTCCTATGTTCCGGGTGGTCTCGGCGGCTGGGTCATCTTCAATAAGCGCGATCCGCTGGCGCCGCTCGAGCTGACCATCGAGGCGCATGAACGCCTGGACGTGCAGGGCAATATCGTCGAGAAACTGGACGAGGCGCGGATCCGGCGCGATCTGCAGGCGCTGGCGAAAAAGGGCGCCGAGGCGCTGACCGTGTCGCTGATCAATGCCTATGCCAGCGGCGTGCATGAGCGCCGCATTCGCGACATCGCCCGCGAGGCGATGCCGAACATACCGGTCTCGATCTCGTCCGAGGTCATGCCCGAAATGTACGAATACGAGCGCACCGAAACCACGGTGGTCAATTCCTACATCCGGCCGGTGGTGTCGAAATACATCACCAATCTGCACAACGAGCTGAGCCGCACGATGAGCGACGTGAAGCTCCACATCCTGCGCTCGGATGGCGGGCTGGCCTCGGTCGAGGGCGCGAAGGCGGCGCCGGTCAATCTCCTCATGAGCGGCCCCGCCGGCGGCGTCGCCGGCGCGCTGTGGATCGCGTCGCAGGCCGGGTACAAGGATTTGCTGACCTTCGACATGGGCGGCACCTCGACCGACGTGGCGCTGATTCAGAAGGGGGTCGCCCAGACCAGGCGCGAGACGCGGGTCGCGGACGTGACGGTGCGCGCCTCCTCGATCGACGTGCGCAGCGTCGGCGCCGGCGGCGGCTCCATCGCCTATGTGCCGCAATTGACGAAGGCGCTGCGGGTCGGACCGCAGAGCGCGGGCGCCGATCCCGGTCCCGCCACTTATATGAAGGGCGGGGTCGAGCCAACCGTCACCGACGCCAATGTCGTGCTGGGTTACCTGCCCAGCACGTCGAAGCTCGGCGGCGACATGAAGATCGATCGCGGCTTGGCCGAGACGGCGGTGAAGAAGATCGCCGACGCGCTCGACATGCCGCTGAAGAAGGCGGCCGAGGGCATCGTCAACATCGTCAATGAAAACATGTTCGGCGCCTTGCGGCTGGTCTCGGTGGAGCAGGGCTTCGATCCGCGCGATTTCGCGCTGGTCGCGTTCGGCGGCGCTGGTCCCCTTCATGCCAATGCGCTGGGCAAGCTGATGGGGTCGTGGCCGGTGATCGTCCCGCCCGGCCCCGGCGTGCTATGTGCCTATGGTGATGCCACGACCCGGTTGCGCGACGAGGCGTCGCGCACCTTCATTCGCCGCGTCGGCGACACCTCCGACCGCGAGGTCACCGGCATGCTGGACGAACTGGCGGAAAACGCGGCGCGCGCGCTCGATGCCGAGGGCGTCAGCCGCGCGGACCAATCGACACTGTTCCAGATCGACATGCGCTACAAGGGGCAGGGCATGCAGCTCACCGTCGATGTCGCGCCGACCGAGTTCCGCGCGACCGGATTGCCGGCGGTGGCGGCGCGCTTCGACGCGGTGCACACCCAGCTCTTCACCTTCGCCCTCGAGGCGCCGCACGAGCTGGTCAATCTGCGCGCCATCGTTCAGGGCAGCGAGACGGTGGTGAAGCCGGAGGCGGTGGCGCGCGGCGGCGCCGACCCGTCCGCCGCCGCGGTCGAGCGCACCACGCTCTATATCGGCGGCGCGGATGTCACGGCGACGATTTACGATCGCGCCAAGTTCAAGGCCGGCAATCGCATCGCCGGTCCCGCCGTGGTCGTCGAAATGGACGCCACTACGCTGATTCTGCCGGACCATGTCGGCGAGGTCGATACCTTCGGCAACATTCTCATTCGGCCCGCTCGGCAATAAGGGGAGATCGGATATGACCGCACAGATCGTTCAGACCAACAACACGCCGTTCCGCGACGTCAAGGTCGATCCCATCACCTTGGACATCATCGAGAACGCGCTTCGCAACGCGCGCACCGAGATGGACGCGGTGCTGTTCCGCACCGCGATGTCGCCGGGCATTCGCGAACAGCATGACGCCTTCCCCATGATCGCCAATCAGGAAGGCAAGATGGTGGTCGGCCAGTTCGGCTCGTTCATCTATGGCTTCAACGAGGGCTATAGCGGTACCATCGAGGAAGGCGATATTTTCCTGACCAATGACCCTTATTCGGTCAATGGCGCGATCAGCCATCTCAATGATTGGCTGACCATGATGCCGATTTACAAGGACGGGCGCCTCGTCTCCTGGGGTGCGATGTTCGGCCATATGACCGACATCGGCGGCAAGGTGCCGGGCAGCCTGCCGACCGACGCCGCGCAGATTTTCGAAGAAGGCATCCAATTCCCGCCGCTCAAAATCTACAAGAAGGGCATCCTCAATACCGAAGTGCTGGAGATGATCCTCCGCAATTGCCGGCTGCCGGAATGGAATCGCTCCGATTTCAACGCCGTCATCGCCGCCCTGCGCATGGCGGAGCGCCGCGTTCATGAAATCTGCGATCGCTTCGGCGTCGACGATTTCATCGCGGCGATGGAAGAGATGCTGGACCGCAACAAGCGCGCGATGAGCGCCATCATCCAAATGGTGATTCCCGAAAAGAAGGCCTATTTCGAGGATTACATCGACGATGACGGGCTGGGCATGGGCCCCTACAAGGTCGCGTGTACCATGTGGCGCGAGGGCGAGAAGGCGATCTTCGACTTCGCCGGCTCGGACCCGCAATCGATCAGCTCGGTGAATTTCCTGCTGAACGAGGAAATGTTCAAAATGTTCCTCGGCGCCTTCACCATCAATCTGTTCGACCCGCAAATCCTATTCAATGACGGGTTCTATGATCTGGTCGATGTGCGCATCCCGCTCGGCTGCATCCTGAAGCCCCGGCGGCCCGCGGCGCTGTCGTGCCGAACGCATATGCTGGGGCGGATTTTCGACATCATGGGCGGCGTGCTGGGGCAGGGCTCGCCCGACGCGCTCAACGCCGCCGGCTTTTCCGACAGTCCGCACTTCATGTATTCGGGCTATGACAAGCGCGGCGAGTGGTATCAGCTTTATCAGATCGGCTTCGGCGGCATTCCGGGCCGGCCGGCCGGCGATGGCCCCGACGGGCATTCGCTGTGGCCCGCCTTCACCAATGTGCCGAACGAGTTTCTCGAAAGCTATTTCCCGCTGCGCATCGTCAAATACGAAACCATCGCGGATACCGGCGGGGCGGGGCTGCATCGCGGCGGCAACGGCGTCAGCCTCGGCTATATGTTTCTCGAGCCGGGGGAAATTTCGATCCATGACGATCGCTGGCTGACCCATCCCTGGGGGGTCAATGGCGGCCACCCCGGCGGGCGGTCGAACAAGATCATGATCCGCGCCAACGGCACCGAGGAAAAAATGCACGCCAAGTGCGACCGGATCAAGGTCGAGCCGGGCGATGTGCTCTATTTCAATACCTGGGGCGGCGGCGGCTGGGGCGATCCGCTGAAACGCGACGCGCTGAAGGTGGCGAAGGATGTGGCGCGTGGCCTCGTCAGCGTCGATGGCGCGCGGCGCTATGGCGTCGTGGTTCGGGGCGATTATTCGGTGGACGAGCAGGCGACCCAGGCGCTGCGCCAGCGCATGGAGCGCGAGCGCGGCGATCTCAAAATGTTCGATTTCGGCGGCACGGTCGAGGAGTTGAAGGCCCGCTGCAAGGCCGAGACCGGGTTCGATCCGCCGCGCACGCCGGAATTCCAGAAATGGGTGCGCGGCGTTCAGGTGGCGGCGGCCGAATAGCGGGGCGCGCGCGTGGCGGAAGAACTCGACCGCAACTATGCCAGGGCCGGCTATCACAGCGGCCTTGGCTTCGGCGAACGCCCGGCCTTGATCCTGGTCGATTTCGTCCAGGCCTATTTCGAGCCGGGATCGCCGCTCTATGCCGGGGTCGAAGGGACCTTGGCCTCGGCGCTGCGTGTCTTGGCGGCGGCGCGGGCGGCGCGCGTCCCGCGCATCATGACCAACGTCAAGTACCGCAAGGGCCTTGCCGATGGCGGTATCTTTACCCGCAAGGTGCCGGCGCTTCAGGCATTCGAGGACGGCAATCCGATGGGCCGCTGGCCCGATGGGCTCGAGCCGCAAGCGGATGAGTTTGTCGTCTCGAAACAATATCCCAGCGCGTTTTTCGGCACCTCTCTCGCCGCGACCCTGACGGCGGCGAAGATCGACACGGTGGTCATCACCGGCCTCACGACCTCGGGCTGCGTGCGCGCCACCTGTGTCGATGCGATGAGCAACGGCTTCATCCCGATCGTGGTGCGGGAGGCGGTCGGCGACCGCGCGCCAGAACCGCACGCGGCGAACCTCTTCGATATGAGCGCCAAATATGGCGATGTCGTCGGCGAGGATGACGCCATCGCCTATTTCCGCCGGCTCGGCAATTCGGGCGCGGCGCCGTGAGCGATGCCGGCCGGCTGACGTCGGACCCGGTGGCGCCGCAGACTCTCGCGGCCGATATCGCGGGTCTCTTCGATGCGCTGGCGGCGGGCGGCATCGGCATCGTGCCGCTGGATGTTGCCTATGCGGTGGTCGCGACCATGCCCACCGGCATTCAGCGTATCTTCGCGGCCAAGCGCCGCTCCTATGACAAGCCGTCGGGAATGTTCGGCGACTGGCGGCTCAGTCGCGAGATTCATGTCATGGATGACAGCCGACACGCCATGGTGCGCGACATGGTGGAGCAAGAGGGCTTGCCCTTCTCGGTCGTGGCGCCGTTTCGCGCGGACCATCCGCTGTTCGCGGCGGTCGATCCCTTCGTGATGCGAAATTCGTCGAAAGGCGGCACGCTCGACATGTTGCTCAACGCGGGCCAGTTCCACGACGCGATTGCCGAAGGGTCGGTCGCGCGCGGCACCGCGGTGTTCGGCTCGTCCGCCAATGTGTCGCTCAGCGGCAGCAAATATCGCTATGCCGATATCGAACCCGCGGTGCGCGACGCGGCCGCGGTTCATTTCGATTACGGCCAATCGAAATATGCGCATAAGGACGGGCTATCCAGCACCATCATCGATTTCCGCGATTTCACCGTGGTGCGGGTCGGTCATTGCTTCGATCGCCTGCGGGCCGCGTTCGCCACGCGTTTCGGCGTCGATCTGACCCGTGTCGTAACGGAGGCGGGTGCGTGAACGATCCCTATAAGAATATCGGCTTCGACGCCAATCGCATCGGCTTCGGCAAGCGCGCCGGCGTGGTCGTCGTGGATTTTCAAAAAGCTTTCACCGAAAGCCGCTTTCCGCTCGGTGGCCGGCCGATGGTCGAGCGCGCGGTCACCAACACGGCGATTCTTGTCGCCGCCGCCCGGCGCGCCGGGCTGCCGGTTGCCTGCTGCTATACCGCCTATTCCAGCGCGCGTGACGCGCCGCTGTGGAAAATCCCGACCGTGGTCAACGACTTCCACCACGGCGCGCCATGCACGGAGCTCGACGAGCGCATCTACGATCGCGCCTACGACATGGCGGTATGCAAGACCGCCGCCTCGATCTTTTTCAATACCGCCGTTGCCTCGTACTTCATCAAGGAAAACGTCGATACCGTGATCGTCACGGGATGCAATACCTCGGGCTGCGTGCGCGCCAGCATCACCGACGCGTTTTCCTATGGGTTTCGCGTCATCGTGCCGGAGCCGTGCTGTGGCGATGTCGATGAGGGGCCGCATCGCGACAATTTGCGGGACGTTCAGCGCCGCTATGCCGATGTCGTCGATCTCGACGAGGTGCTGGCCTATATCGCGGCGGCGGAACGGCGCAATGCGTGACGGATGCCGCTATCCGTCGGAAGGCCGCCGCGCGCCGCGCCCGAACAGCGAAAACACCCCGCGCCGCGCCGCGCTGTCGCCGACGAGACGAGACGCCGCCGCTTCGACCAGGGTCAGCGACCGCTCCAGTAATTCGTCGTGGCGGGTCAGCCGTCGCTCGGCGCGCTGCTGTCCTGCGGAATTTTCCTCGGCGATGGTAAGCGCGCGCTCCAGCATGCCGTCGAGCCGCGCCGCGTGATGCGACGCGGTTTCGGCGCGCGTCAGCGCCTTGTCGGCAAGGTCAACGGCGTGGTCCAGCGTGCCGGCGACCCGGCCGTCGGCCTGCGGCGCCATCGGCGTGCCGGGCGCGACTTTTTCGAGAAGCGCCAGCGACCGGTCCATCATCGCGCGGAATCGTTCGGCGCGCGCCGTCAATTCCTCCTGGCGCGTGAACGCGGCCTCCAGCATGGCGAGCGCGCGGTCGAGGGTCTGCTTCAATTTCCCGCCGTCGCCGCCAGTGGGCGGCCGCGCGGTCACTTCGAGCCGCGCCACCGTGCGGTCGAGCAAATCCTGCTGGCGGGCGACGAGGGCGTGAAGCCGTTTGATGGCGACATCCTGATCGTCGATTCGGTCCTTCGCCTCCAGCAATTCCTCGACCAGCATGTCGGCCAGCGCGTCGCGATTGAGCGGCTGGTCGCCGCCGGCCGGTTCGCCGCCGTCGATGCGCACCTGCCAGTGGCCGCGATTGTCGCGAAACCCTTTCAGCGCGCCGGTGCGCAGGCGGTGGCGGACGCGAAGGGTCGAGATGCCAAGCCGGGCCGCGGCCTCGGCAACGCCGATCGGCCGGCCCGACAGATCGTTTGCGTGTGTATCGCCGCTCATGATGTTCCGCGCGTCGCCCCCAACGCCGCCATTCTAAGGAAAGCCCGTGCCGGGTGAAACCAGGAAGATGCGCGGGCCCGTCGCGGTGACCCGATAGTGGCGCTGTTCGACATCGCGGGCGATGCCCGTCGCGCGTTCGACGTGCTGACCGGCGGCGGCATCGCCATCGTGCCCCACACTATCGGTTATGCCGCGCTGGGCGGATCGGGTCCGGCGCTGCGGCGCATCTTCGACGCCAAGCGGCGGGGCGCCGCGAAGCGTAACGCCATGGTGGCGAACCGGGCCATTCAGGCGGAGGTACAGCACTGTTCGCCGCGCGGCCGCGATATCGTTCGCGCCATCGTCGAGGATTATGACCTGCCGCTCGGCTGCATCGCGCCGTGTCGGCTCGACCATCCGCTGCTGGCTCGGCTCGACGCCGAGGCGCTGGCCGCCAGCACGCAGGACGGCACCATCGCGATGCTGCTCAATGCCGGGCCGTTCCACGCCGCGCTGACGCGGCTGAGCCACGCCGAGACCCATCCGCTGTTCGGCTCATCGGCCAATTTTTCCCTGGGCGGCACGAAGTTCAAGGTCGAGGACATCGAACCCGAGATTGTCGCCATCGCCGATATCGTGATCGATCACGGGCTACAGCCGTTTCATTTCTATCGCGCCTCATCGACCTTGCTGAATGTCGAGACCCTGGAAATCGTGCGATTCGGCGCGTGCTATGCCGATATCGCCTATGTGCTGAAACGGCATTTCGCTATCGATCCGCCGCCGCCGCCCGCGCGCTAATCTCTTTTTTCAAGGCATAAGGAAAAGCACCATGTCCTCTCCTCTTCTGCGCCAGAAGCTCGATCGCCACGAATTCTTTTTCGCGCCCGGCTGCCACGACATGATGGCGGCGCTGATCGCCAAGAAGCTCGGCTTCGAGATCGTGTATGGGTCCGGCTATTGGCTGACGGCCTCCACCCACGGCATTCCCGACGCCGGCATCGCGACCTATACCCAGATGGTGGAGCGGATGGGCGCGCTGGCGCGAATTTCGGGCGCCGTGGTGATGGCGGATGCCGATACCGGCTATGGCGGCCTGCTCAACGTTCATCACACCGTGCGCGGCTATGAGCAGGCGGGCGTGACCGCGATCCAGATCGAGGATCAGGAGTTTCCGAAAAAATGCGGCCACACGCCCTATAAGCGCATCATTCCGACCGCCGACATGGTGGAGAAGATCAAGGTCGCGTGCGACGCGCGGCTCGATCCCGTCAACACGCTTATCATCGGCCGCACCGACGCGCGTCAGAGCGAGGGCCTCGACGGCGCGATGCGCCGCGCCGAGACCTATGGCAAGGCCGGGGCCGATATCGTCTTCGTCGAGGCGCTGATGTCCGAGGAAGAGATGGCGAAAGTGTGCCGCGAGATCGACCGGCCGCTGATGGTCAATTTGGCGAATGGCGGTCACACGCCGATCCTGCCGCTGGCCACGATCGAGGAATTGGGCTTTGCCTGCGCGATCTTTCCCGGCCTAACCGCGCTCGCCGCCAATCACGCGGTGGAGCACGCGTTGCGTACCCTGAAGGAAAAGGGCGTCGGCGCCGATCCCTCCGTGCCGCTGTTTGATTTCAACGAATTCTGCCGCCTCATCGGCTTCGAGGAAATCTGGGCGTTCGAGCGCAAATGGGGCAAGGACGAAGGGCGCGCCGCGGAATAGCGGCAACGTCTTTTTTGCGTAGTATGCGACGGTACAATCTGTATACATAAACCGCCGGAATGAAAAATATCGGATGGCTTCGGGCGCGGGAATGTTGTTGATTTTGCTAACGCGCCGCGCGCCGGCGACCGATTTTTTCCCCTCCGGTATACAATCCTGTTGTTCCTTGCGACGTCGATAGGCGGAACCGGGCATGGGCGCGATCGATATCGTGGTCAATCTTTTCACGGCGCAAGAGCTTGAACTCGGGCAGACCGGACTCGATGCCGCCTTCATGGATCAGATCCGCATGCCCGACAGCATGCGCCACGGCGTGTCGATCGACCGCTATCGCGAGAAGATGGATCGCGCCGGCATCGACCGGTCGCTATTGATCGCGGTGCGGGCAGGCGATCTCAATGTTAGGGGCTCGTTCGAAATCCCCTACGAGCGCGTTCATTCGATTTGCCTGAGCGATCCGCGGCGGTTCTCCGGCCTCGCCGGCATCGATCCCTTTCGCGGCATGCAGGGCCTGCGCGAGCTGGAGCGCGCGGTTCGCGACTATGGCTTCGTCGGCGCGCATCTCTATCCGCACTGGTTCGAGCTGCCGCCCGATCACGCGAAATATTATCCCTACTACGCGAAATGCTGCGAGCTGGACATTCCGATCATGATGCAGGTCGGACAGAATCTGATCTATCAGCGCGACCGGCGCCTGCCCAGCGTGGCGCGGCCGATCACCCTCGACCGGGTCGCCATCGATTTCCCCGAACTGAAGCTGCTGGGCATTCATATCGGCATTCCCTGGGTCGATGAGATGATCGCGATGGCGTGGAAACATGAGAATGTCTATATCGGCGTCGATGCCTATGCGCCGAAACATTGGCCGCCGCAGCTCGTCCATTATCTCAATACCTACGGCAAGCATAAGGTTCTGTTCGGCACCGACTGGCCAGTGATCGACCCGGAGCGCGCGGTCGCCGAAATTCGCGATCTCGATCTGCGTCCCGACGCACAGGCGATGCTGATGCGCGACAATGCCCTGCGCGTGTTTCGCCTGCCCGAAAGCGCGAGTTTGCGGCGATGAGCGGCGCGCGACAGGCGATGCTGCCCGCGACCTATCGGTCGATGACGATGGCCAGCGGCATTCGCGCCTCGGCCACGCGCGATCCGGGCAAGGTCGCGTTGATTTGCGGCGAGCGGCACCTGACCTATGCGCGCTTGGTCGAACGGATCGACCAGGTCGCGACCGTGGCGCGGCATCGCTTCGGCCTCGTCAAGGGCGATCGCGCCGCGATCGTCGCCGGCAATTGCCTTGAATATATCGAGATCGTCGATGGCTTGGCCGAGGCCGGGGTCGCGGCTGCGACGCCAAATCCGCGCCAGACCTCGGCCGAGCTGGGCTTCATCCTCAACGATTGCGGCGCGCGGGTTGCGTTTGTGACGCCGGAGACCGAGAAGCTGATTCGCGCCGCCGACTGCCCCGCGCTGGAGCAGATCGTGGTCATCGGTCCGGGTTATGAGGCGCTGTTGGCCGAGGCGCGGCCCAGCGGCGACTTGCCGCCGGTCGATGAATGGGATGCATTCGCGATCCCCTATACCTCGGGCACGACCGGCAAGCCGCGCGGCGTGACCTTGCCGCACCGCGCCCGCGTCCTCGTTGGGTTCTGCATGGCGTCGGAATATGGCTGCTATTCGCCGGATGATCATTACCTCGCCATCGCGCCGCTGTTTCATGGCGCCGGCTATAATTTCGCGCATGCCGCGGTGTTCTTCGGCGGCTCGTGCGAGATCGAGCCGAATTTCGATGCCGAAACCACGATCCGCAAACTGCACGAAAGCGGCGCCGGGGGCACCTTCATGGTGCCGACGCATTTCCACGCCATCTTCGCGCTGGAAAAATCCATCCGCGAGCGGTGGCGCGGCGTCGGCCTCAAGGCGCTGGTCTCCAACGCGGCGCCGCTGCCACAACGCACCAAGGAACTGATCGTCGATTATTTCGGCGACGGCATCCTGCACGAGACCTACGGCTCGACCGAGGGCGGCATCGTCACCAATTTGCGGCCGCGCGACCAATTGCGGAAACTGCAATGCGTCGGGCTGCCGTTCCTGATGAATCACATCCGCCTCTTGGGCGAGGATGGCGCGCCGGTTGGGGTCGGCGAAGTCGGCGAGCTTTACAACAACTCGCCGTGCCTGTTCCTCGGCTATTGGAATCAGCCCGAAGCGACCGCGGCGTCGCTGCGCGATGGCTGGTTTTCGGCCGGCGATCTCGCCCGCCGGGACGAGGAGGGGTACATCTTCCTCGTCGATCGCAAGAAGGACATGTACATATCGGGCGGCGTCAACGTCTATCCGCGCGAAATCGAGGAGCTGCTATTCCGGCTGCCCGGCGTCAAGGAAGCGGCGGTGGTCGGCGTGCCCGACGATTATTGGGGCGAGGCGGGCAAGGCCTTTATCGCGATGCAGCCGGGCGCGAGCCTCACCGACGAGGCGGTGATCGCGGCCTGTAAAGCGGCACTGGCCGGCTATAAGGTGCCGCGTCACGTCGCGTTCGTGGATGCGCTGCCGCGCAACGCCGCCGGCAAAGTGCTCAAGACCGATCTGCGCAAACAAAGGTGACGCGATGGCGCACGATCTTGCCCCCCGCATCGTCGTAACCGAGGACGGCCGCGAGGTCGGCTATCGCCGTTTCGGCGACGGCCCGCCCGTGGTGCTGCTGCATGCCTCGCCACGGTCGGCGGCGGTACTGCTGCCGCTGGCCGAGCGTCTGGCCGACCGGTTCACCGTCTTCGCATTCGATACGCCGGGCTTCGGCTGGTCGCAGCCGCTGCGGATCGCGCGGCCGGACGCCGCCGATTTCGGCCATGCGCTGATCGCGGCGCTCGACGCGCTGGGCCTCGACCGCGTTCCGGTTTACGGCTCCCATACCGGCGCCGCGATCGCGGTGGCGGCGGGGCTGCTGTATCCGGCGCGGATTTCGGCCCTGGTGCTCGACGGCTATGCCATGTTCACGCCGGCCGAGCACACCGAGTATGCCAGTTTTTACCTGACGCCGATCCGGCCGGATTGGGCCGGGACGCATCTCGCCTGGCTGTGGAGCCGGGTCAAGGACCAGTTCACGGTGTTTCCGTGGCATCTCCTGGGCCAATGGGCGCGGCTGCCGCGCGCCTTGCTGACGCCCGACGCGATGCAGCAAGTGGTGATCGATTTCCTCGCCGCGGGCGATGCCTACCGCGCCGCCTATGCGGCGGCGTTCCGTTTCGATGGCGGGCCGCCGTTGCGCGCGCTGACGGTGCCGACCATTGTGATGGCGCGCTCCGACGATCTGCTGTTCGGGCATCTCGATGTGCTGGGTGATTTGCCCGCGAATGTCTCGGTGCAAAAACTGGGCGAGGATCATGCCGCGTGGGCGCGCGCCATCGGCGACGCGATGGCGCCGGGCGCCACGGGCACCGCGCCGCCAGTGCCGGCGCCGGCGCCGCGATTTCTCGCGACGGGCCTGGCGCAAAGCGTGGTTCGGGTGCCGGGCGGCACGATTGGTCTTGCCGCGTGTGGTCGGGGCAAGGGCCGGACATTGGTGCTGCTGCCGGCGATTCCGGGATCGGCGCGCGGCGAGGCGCCGCTCCTTCGCGCGCTCGGCCGCGATCGTGCGATCCTCGCGCTCGATCCGCCGGGCTTCGGTGCCTCGCATCTTTCGGGGCAGCCGGACATCGACGGCATCGCCGCCGCGCTCGCGGCTTCACTGCGCGCGGTCGGCGTGATCGACTTCGATATTGCCGCCATCGGCGAAAGCGCCGGCCTCGGGTGCGCGCTGGCGGCGCGGGCACCGCAGGCGCGCCTGGTGTTGATCGATCCGGTGCCGGACGATGATCGCGCCGCGCTGGTCCGAGAAATGGCCGATATCACGCCGCGCCGCGACGGCGCACACCTCCTGGCGTCGTGGCACCAATTGCGTGACCGGCGGCTGTGGCGGCCGTGGTTCGATGCGCGCCCGGCCCAGGCGCTCGATTGCGGCACCGACCCCGATGTCGAGACGCTGCAAGCCATCATCACCGATTGGATGCGCGGCGACGGCGAGGGCGCGCAAACACTGGCGGCGGCCTTGGCGCAACCGCTGTCGGCGCTGGTCCCGCCACTCCGCGCGCGCACCAGCATGATCGTCGTGCCCGCGCATCCGTGGTCGGTGGCGATGGCGGCCTTCGCCGCCGAGAATGGGCTGTCGCTGCGTCAAGTGCCGGACGAGCGCACGGCGCGCGCGGCGGCGATCGCCGAGGTGCTGGCGCCTTGACCGGCGCGCCGCACGCCATCGCGGGGTTATTTCGCGCGGCCGCGCCGGCCGCCATCGTCGTCGATGATGCCGATGAATGCGCGCTGGCCTCTGCCGATATCGCCGGGCCGGGCGAGTGTGCCGCCGCCGCGATCCTCAAGCCCGGCGACCGGGACGATGTAGAGAAAATCGTACGCGTCGCGCGGCGCGAGGGCGTCGCGTTGTTTCCGCGGGGCGGCGGCTGGTCCTATAGCGGCGGCTACACGCCGTCGCGCGCGCCGGCCGCGATGGTCGATCTGTCGCGGCTGACCGACATCGCAATCGAGCGCGACGCCGCGCGCGTCCGGGTGGGGGCGGGCACGAGTTGGGGCGCGTTGTACGCGGCGCTCGATGGCGCCGGGTTGCGCGTGCCGAGCTTCGGCCCGCTGTCCGGCATCGGCGCGACGGTCGGCGGGCTCGTGTCGCAGAATGGCGGCTTCTTCGGCACCGCCGGCCATGGCACGATCGCCGATAAGAGCCTGCTCGGTGCCACGATGGTCGCGGGCAGCGGCGACACGATCACCCTGACGCCGGCCGATCGCGTCGATGGCGTTGCCGCGCCGCAGCCGCTGGCGGGCGATTGCGGCGCGTTCGGCGTGCGCACCGAGATCGCGCTGGCGCTGATGCCGCGCCCGGCGACCACGCTCTTTGCCTCGTTCGCGTTTGTCGAGGGCCGGGACGTGCTGGCGGCGTTGCGCGCGCTCGGTGGCATTGCCGGCCTGGGCGAGGCCTATGTCTTTGATCCCGGCGCGCACGCCAATCTGGCGCGCTCCGGCTTTTCGACGATCGAGGGCGCGACCCTCGCGGGCGATGTTCTCAAGGCCAGCCGGAACGTACTGAGCGGCATCGCCGACGTCGTTCGCGCCGCGCGGTGGAGCAAGACCGCGATCGCCAGCCTTGCCTGGTCGCTCCATGTCTCGGTCGAGGGCGATGAGCGCGACGCCGAGGCGGCCTTGGCGGAGGTTGCGCGCCGCGCGACGGCGGCGGGCGGCATTTCGATCCCCGATGTCATTCCGCGCGTCACGCGTGCGCGGCCGTTCCGGCACATCAAGGCGCTGCTCGGCCCGGAGGGCGAACTGTGGCTGCCGACGCATGGCGTGTTCAGCCTCGACGACGCGCCGCGTGGCCTCGCGGCGATCGCCGCGCTGCTGGCGGAGCGCGCGCCGATCATGCGCGCCCATGCGATCCGCGCCTCGATCCTCGCGGTGCTGATGGGGGATCGCATCGTGATTGAGCCGCAATTATTCTGGCCCGATGCCTTGTCGCCGCTGCATCGGCGGCTGGTACAGCCGGATCAGCTCGCGTCGTTCGGCGATCGGCCGGGACAGCCGGCGGCGCGCGCGATGGTCCATGAATTGCGTCGCGCGCTGATCGCGGCGCTGGACGGCGCCGGCGCCGCGCATCACCAGATCGGCCGCGCCTATGCCGCGCATCCCGGTGTCGCGGATCGGGTCAAGGACCGGTGGCATGAATTGAAACGCGAACTCGATCCCGACCGGATCATGAATCCGGGCGTGCTTGGCCTTTAATAAGGAGGGAGTGAACGATGATAGGAAATAATCGATGGAATGCGGGGCTGGCGTTGCTGGCGCTGGCCGGGGTGACGGCGGTCGCGCCGGGTCTCGCCCGCGCCGCGGACGAGATCGTGGTCGGTGCCACCGTTCCGGTGACCGGCCCGCTCGCCGCGTCGGGCTTGCAATATTACGACGCGCTGCAGATGGCGCGCGACGATATCAATGCCGCCGGCGGCATCAACGGCAAGAAGCTGCGCATCGTCTTCGAGGACACCCAGGCGTCCAACAGTGTCGCCGTCAATGCCTTCATCAAACTGGCGAAGGAAGAGAATCCGCCGTTCATCTTCCTCAGCAGCTACACGGTGCAGAATCTCGCGGTTGAGCCGCAGGTCGCGAAGGCCAAGATTCCGGTGGTCTATGCCGGCGGCGCCGTCGCCGTCGCCGATCGCAAGGACCCGTGGATGTTCCGCATCCGGCCGCCCGACAATCTCGGCGCGGAATCGATGGCGGCGGCGATCGTGTCGTACATCAAGGTCAAGAAGGTCGGCATCATCCATGTCGCGGACGATTACGGCACCGCCTCGTCGAAGACCGCCGCGGCGGCGATCGAGAAAGCCGGCATCACCGTCGTCGGCAACGAATCCTATAATATCCGCGACAATGATTTCTCGCCCCAACTGCTGAATCTCAAGAACAAGGGCGCCGAACTGCTGATCATCTATGGCTATGTCCGGGATGGCGCGCTGGTGCTGACGCAGAAGCGCACGCTCGGCCTCGACATGCCGGTGCTGGGCAACAGCTCGTTCATCATCGCCTCGCTGCTCGATCTGGTGACGCCGGCCGACACGCATAATCTCTATGCCATTGGCGACGCCTTTCTCGGCGCGACCATCAGCCCGCGCAGCGCCGACTATGTGAAGCGCTATACCGCGCGCTTCAAGATGTACCCCGATCCGTTCGGCTCTTGTTACTACGACGCCGCGATGATCCTCGCGGATGCGTTGCGGAAATTCGGCCCCGACCGCGAGAAGATTCGCGACTATTTCGCCCATATCAAGGACTATCAGGGCGTGACGCGGACCTACACCACGGATGCGCGCGGCGACATGGCCCATTCCGTCACGCTGGTCAAATTCACCGAAGGCACCAAGAAATTCACCTTGCTCGATCGCTATCCGGCAAAGTAACCGGACGGGGCCAGCGTGCTTGAGTTCGTTCAGCTTCTCGTCAACGCGCTGGCCATCGGCTGCATTTACGCCGTCATCGCTCTCAGCTTTGAAATCGCCTATGAGGCGACGGGCGTCGTGAATTTCGCCACCGGCCAACTGGTCACGGTCGGGGCGTTCGTCGGCGCGTCGGCGATCGCTTACGGCCATGGCAACATGCCGGTCTCTTATGCGATGACGATCGCCGCGATGGCGGCGGTCGGCCTCGCCTTCTTCGTCACCGTCTATCTGCCGTTGCGCGGCAAGTCGGTGGTGACCATCGTCATCGGCACCGTCGCCGCCGGGATCGCGATTCAAAATGTCTCCCAACTAGTGTGGGGACCGTTGCCGGCGGTGGTGGCATCGCCGTTCGGCGGCCGCATTCTGCATCTGTCGAAGACCGCGATTCCGTTCCATTCGATCTTCGTCATCGCGACGGCGGTGATCCTGATGGGCTGCATCTGGCTGCTGCTGTATCGCACGCCTTTGGGCAAGCAATTTCGCGCCGTCGCCCAGGACCCGGAGGTGGCGATGCTGATGGGCATCCGGGTGTGGCGGCTCCACGGCGTCACCTGGATTCTGGTGGCGGTGCTGGCCGGCATTGCCGGCCTGCTGTTGTCGCCGATCTGGTTCATCGATGTCAGCATGGGGGACGCGCTGGCGCTCGACGCCTTCGCCGCGGCGGTGATCGGCGGCTTCGGCAGCATTCCCGGCGCGATCTGCGGCGGGGTTCTGGTCGGGCTGTGCGAGATACTGGGCGCCGCCTATATCTCGTCCGCCTATAAGGACGCGCTGGTCTTTCTGCTGATGATCGGCTTTCTGTTGCTGCGCCCGCAGGGTATCTTCGGCGAGCGGATCGGAGATCGCGGTTGACGTCCGGCCCCGGCAAGATCGCGGCCTATGTCGTCGGCGCGCTGATCCTGTTGTCGCTGCCCTATGGGATTTCGTCTTACGGCCTGCGCGTGCTGGACCTCAGCCTGATTTCGGCCATCGCCGTGATCGGCCTGTGCTTCGCGTTCGGCTATGCGGGCTTGCTGCATCTGGGTCAGGCGGCGTTCGTCGGCATCGGCGCCTATGCGTCGGCGCTGCTGGCGGCGCGGTTCGGCCTGGGCTTTTGGGTGACGATGCCGTGCGCGCTGGTCATCGCCGCCATCGCCGCCATCATCGTCGGCGTGCCGATGCTGCGGCTGCGCGGGCATTATCTGGCGCTCGCGACCGTCGGGCTCAATGTCACGACGGAAATCGTGGCGAAGAATTGGGAGAGCGTGACCGGTGGCGAGGATGGGTTGAGCGCCATCCCCACCATCGGCATCGGCGCGTTCCGGTTCGATTCCGATTTGCGCTTCTTCTATCTGATGCTGGCGATGCTGGCCATCGTGATCGCCATCGGCCTCGCCATTCGCCATTCGCGCTTCGGCCGCGCGATGATCGCGGTGCGCGATGACGAGCTCGCCTGCGGTGCTTCCGGTGTCTTCGCGCTGCGCACCAAGGTTCTGGCGTTCACCATCGCCGCCGTTTTCGGCGCGCTCAGCGGCGCTCTCTATGCGCACTACGCCAATTACATCTCACCCAGCGATTTCGACTTCGTCCACTCCATCGCCTATCTGGTGATGCTGATCGTCGGCGGCGAGACTTCGATGATCGGCGCGATCGGCGGCGCCATTCTCATCGGCTTCGCGCCGGAGATGCTGCGCTTTGTCGGCGAAGCCTATCTGGCGGTGTTCGGCATCGGGGTCATCGTGATCCTGGTCCTGATGCCGGAGGGGATCGTCGGAACCCTGTCGCGGCTGTGGCGCAGCCGGGTGGCCCGGCATGTCTGACCCGGCGGGCGCGCCCTCCGACATTATTCTGTCGGTGCGGGGGCTGTTGCATCGGTTCGGGGGTCTCTTGGCGGTCAACGCGCTCGATCTCGACGTGAGGCGCGGCGCCGTCCACGCGCTGATCGGTCCCAACGGCGCGGGCAAGAGCACGCTGGTCAATCTTCTCTCTGGCGCGATGCGGCCGACGGAGGGGCGGATTTCGTTCGATGGCACCAACCTGGTTGGATTGCCGATGTACCGCGTGGCGCGCGCCGGCCTGGCGCGAACCTTCCAGAACGGGCGGCTGTTCACCCGCCTGTCGGTCATCGAAAATGTCTTGATCGGCGCCGAGCGGCGGTTTCGCGCCTCGTTCGTCGGCATGCTGGTCCGCAGCCCCCGCTTTCGCGCGGAGGAGCGCGATTTGACCGCTGGCGCGCATGCCCTGCTCGATCTTCTCGGCATGGAAGCCGACGCCGATCGGCCGGTATCGACCTTGCCCTATGGCAAACAGCGCAAGCTTGAAATCGCGCGCGCCTTGATTCTCGAGCCGCGCATGCTGCTGATGGACGAGCCGGCGGCCGGGCTTAATTCGGGCGAGGTCGATGGGCTGATCGAGGTGATCGAGGGATTGCGCGCGCGCGGCCTGACCATCCTGCTGATCGAGCACAATATGGGCCTGGTGATGCGGCTCGCGGACCGGATCACGGTGCTGAATTTCGGCCGCAAGATCGCCGAGGGCACGGCCGGCGATATCGTGAACGACGAACAGGTGATCGAGGCCTATCTCGGACGCCGGGCGGCCCATGCTCGCCTGTCGTGACATCAGCGTCTTCTATGGACCGATTCAGGCGCTCGACGGAGTCGCGCTTCAGGTCGGGCAGGGCGAATGCGTGGCGCTGCTCGGCGCCAACGGGGCCGGCAAGACGACATTGTTGCGGACGATTTCGGGTCTCATCCGCCAGCGATCGGGCACGATCACGCTGCATGACACGGTCATCGACCGGGTGGCGCCGGAACAGCGCGTGCGGATGGGGCTGGCGCATGTGCCGGAACGGCGCCGCATCTTTCCCGGCCTGACGGTGCGCGAGAATCTCGAGGTCGCGACCAGCGGCTGGCGCCGCATGGGGCAGGGCATCGATTCCGATCTCGCCAAGGTCTTCGCCCTTTTCCCCCGCCTCAAGGAGCGGGCGGGACAGCGCGGCTGGTCGCTGTCCGGCGGCGAGCAGCAGATGCTGGCGGTCGGGCGCGCGCTGATGTCGCGGCCGCGCGTGCTGTTGCTCGACGAACCATCGCTCGGTCTCGCGCCGCTGATCGCGGAGGAGCTTTACGAGCGCTTGGCCGAAATCGGCGGCACCGGCGTCACCATCCTGGTGGTCGAGCAAAACACCGCGATCGCGCTGTCCATCGCGTCGCGCGCTTATGTCCTGGAGAATGGCCGCATCGTGCTGGAAGGCGCGGCGCGCGAGCTCGCCGACCACCCGCGCATCCGCGCGGCCTATCTCGGCCGATGAAGTCAGCGCAACTTGCCGAGCTCGGCGCGCAGCACCTTGCCGCTGGAATTGCGCGGCAGCTCGGCAACGAAAATAATCCGGTCGGGCACTTTGTAGGACACCAGGCGCTCGCGGCCATGGGCTTGGATATCGGCTTCCGTCGGGTCGGTGCCGCGCCGCCGCACGACCGCCGCCGCGACGATCTCGCCCAGCCGCGCGTCGGCGATACCGAAGACACAGACCTCGCCGACCGCGGCATGCGTGCCGAGCACCGCCTCGATCTCGGCCGGATAGATGTTGACCCCGCCGCGAATGATCAAATCCTTGGCGCGGCCCGCGAGTTGCACATGACCCGAGGGCAGGAGCCGCGCAAGATCGCCGGGATAGTACCAGCCGTTCTCGCCGCTGGTCGCGACGCCATCGGCGCTGACCAGCGCGCGAGAGACGCCGGGGCCGCGATAGCGCAACCGGCCGACCGTGCCCGGCGGCACGGGGTTCATCGCATCGTCGACGATCTCGATGTCGGTGCGAAAGGCGGGGCGCCCCACCGTCTCGGCAAAGGTCAATTGCTCCTCCGGCATCAGCACCGAAATGCCGCCGCCCTCGCTGGTGCCGTAATAATCGACCAGGCCGGGGGTCAGGCGTTCGATGACGCGGCGCCGTTCCGCCGCCGCGATCGCGGCGCCGCTGGTGACGAGACGCCGCACCGTCGGCAAGGCCGGCGATGCCCCCTGCCAGGCGTCGAGCAGGCCGCGAATCTGCGTCGGCACCAAGAACATGATACTGGCGTGATACCGTCGTGCCGCCTCGATCAGATCGAGCGGCTGTGCCGGCGGAGGGCGAAAGATCACCGTCCCACCAGCGGCGAGAAAGCTCATCGCGAACGACCGGCCGGCGCCGAAATACAGCGGCGTCGCCGCCAGATAGCGATCCCCGCCATTGAAGCCGATGCCGACCCATTGCCCGATCCAGCGCTCGTACAGCTCGCGGTGCGAGACCAAGGCGCCGCTGGGCCGGCCGGTGGTTCCCGACGACAGCGACAGCATCATCGCCAGCCGCTCGTCATCGGTCGGCGGCGGCGCGCCGCGCTCGCCCCGCCAGCGCGGATCCAGCGCCAGGCTTGGGATGTCACCAATCGGCGCGGCATCGGGCTCGACGATCACGAACCGGCAATCGAAGGCGCGCGCCACCGCGATCTTTTCGTGAAGGGTCCAGCGATGGTCGATCGGCACGATGGTCGCGCCCAGCCAGATCGTCGCGAAATGCAGCAACAGATGATCCGCCGAATCCTTCAGGCACAAGCCGATCCGATCGCGCGGGCCGACGCCCTGTCGCGCCAGATGCGCGGCGAACCCCGCCGTGAACCGCGCCGCCGTCTCATAGTCGAGGTGCGCCGGCTCCTCGATAATCGCGATCGATCGGGGTCGCGCCGTCGCGTGATTGAGGAAGATTGAGGCTAAATTCATGAGCAGTCGCCGCCAAAAGAGGGAATATCCGCATGGATGAGTCGGTCCGCGCCATCGACGCGGTGGTCAATATCTGGACGCCGGAGGCGCTTGGCTATCGCCCCGGCTGGGGCCCCGGCTTTTTCGTCGGCAAGATGAAGATGGACGAGGCGCTGCTGCGCGGCTTGTCGCTGCAGGACATGATCGACCGCATGGACGCCGCCGGAATCGATCACGGCTTCCTGGTCGCGGCCAAGACCGGGCGGGTCGGCCTGCCGGGCTGTTATCATCTGCCCTATGGCGTAGTGGCGCGCGCGGTCGAGAAGCACCCCGATCGGTTCCACGGCCTCGCCGGGGTCGATCCCTATGAGGGCATGGACGGGGTGCGGGCGCTGGAGCGCGCGGTGCGCGACGACGGCTTCATCGGCGCCCATTGCTATCCCCACTGGTTCGATCTGCCGCCCGACCATGCCAAATACTACCCGTTCTATGCCAAGTGCGTCGAACTCGGCGTGCCGTTTCAGCTTCAGGTCGGCCAATCGATGATCTACGCGCCGGAACACCGGACCCGCAGCGTCGCGCGGCCGGTCACGCTCGACGCCGTGGCCTGCGATTTCCCCGAGCTGAAATTGATCGGGATTCATATCGGCATTCCCTGGCACGATGAAATGATCGCGATGGCGTGGAAACATCCCAACATTTTCATCGGCTGCGATGCGCATAGTCCGCGCTATTGGCCCGACAGTTTCGTGCGCTTCATCGACAGTTGGGGACAGGACAAGGTGATCTTCGGCACCGATTTTCCAGTGATCGACTTCAAGCGCGCGATGGACGAAATCGCCGCGCTGACCATTCGGCCGGAGCCGCGACGAAAGCTGTTGCGCGACAATGTCCTGCGGATTTATGGCCTGACACTCTAAGGCGAGATGGATCGAGGGAGAGACATTCATGACCGACCAATTGGGATGGCGCAAAAAATTCGGGGTCATCGGCCCGTCGACGAACACCGTCGTTCAACCTGATTTCGACGATATGCGCCCCAAAGGCGTCACCAATCATTACGGCCGGATATTTACCCCGAACGCGCAGGCGGTCAGCAACGAATCGTTCATGGCCGGCGCCCGCGTTATCGGCGCCAACACGCTGGACGCGGTGAAATCGCTGATGACCTGCGCGCCGGATTATCTGGTGATGGGCATGTCGGCGGTCACCTTCTTCGATGGCGTCGCGGGGGCGGACAAGTTTCAGCGCAGCATCGAAGACGCATCCGGCATCGGCGTCAGCATCGGCTCGCACGCGACCGCCGCGGCGCTGCGCGCCTATGGCAACGTCAAGAAGATCAGCTTTTTCTCGCCCTATTTTCCCTCGGCCAACGCCGAGGTGCGCCGGTATTTCACGGAGTCGGGATTCGAGGTCGGGCGCGACCTCGCGTTGCAGTGCTCGAGCTGGCTCGCCATCGCCGAGGTCGATGTACCGACCCTGCGCAAGACGCTGATCGAGCTGGCCCGCGACGATGCCGATGCGATCGTTCAGGTCGGAACCAACCTCAGCATGGTCCGCTTGGCCGCCGCCGCGGAGCTATGGCTCGGCAAGCCGGTGATCGCCATCAATACCGCCACCTATTGGCACGCGCTGCGCCACAACGGGATCAACGACAAAATCTCCGGCTTCGGGCGGCTGCTTGAAGAGTTTTAGCGCGCAGCTATTGCCGATGCACGTCCTTGAGCTGCATCAGCAGGAAGCCGCGCGCGACCGGCGTGAAGGCGACAGTCGGCTTCATCGTATAGACCGAGACGTTGGTCCATAACGGCGCGAACGGCACATCCTTGTGCAGAATCCGGAACGCGTCGCGAATGAAGACCGCGCGCTTCGTGTCGTCGATGGTGACGGACGCTTGCTCGAACAGTTTGTCGATCTCGGGATTGTAATAGAGCGTGTAGCCGGAGCTGGAATAGAAGCTGAGCGACAACACTTCCGTCGGCTCCGGCGTCACCGAGATGTAATGGGGAAATACCGCCGCGAATTCGAGATTGGGGTCCTTGTGCGCGGCGCGAATCATGCCGATGAGACGCGGCGCGTCGAACCCTTTGACCTGCGCCTCGACGCCCACCGCCTTGAAATAGAGCGACACCGCCTCGGCGGTCTCGCGCAGTCCATAATAGCTGCTGGTCATGTAATAGAGCGGCATTGAAAAGCCGCCGCCGCGCCCGGCTTCGGCCAAAAGCTTTTTCGCCAGCGCCGGATCGTATTTATAGAACGGCAGGTCGGGAGCGTAGCCCACTTCGCCGGGCGCCAGCGCCGGGAAGCGCTTGGGGATGCCGTGAAACAGGCCCGATACAATCGCGTCGGCATCGACCGCGTGCGCCAGCGCCTCGCGCACGCGCACATCGCCCCACGGCGCCTTCTTGTTCAGCGTATCGAAGAACAACGACACGGTGGGATGCACCGCGACGCTGGCGGTGTGGAAGCCGGCGGCCCGCAATTCATCGACCGCGCTGAACGGCGTACTCATGATGATGTCCACTTCGCCGGCGCGCAGCTTGGCGACGCGCGTCTCGTCGTCCTTGACGAAGACGAAGCGCGCTTTCTTGATGCTTGGCGCGCCGCCCCAATAACCGTCGAATGCCGCCATATCCAGCGATTCAGCCGGCCGATAGGAGACAAAGCGATAAGGGCCGGTGCCGTTCGGATGCTTGGTGAATTCCTCCTCGCCGACGCGGTCGTGATAGGCTTGGGAGAGAACCATCGGCCCGCGCGACTTAAGGAAGATCGCGTCCGGCTGTTTGAAAAAGAAGCGAACAGTCCGGTCGTCCACCGCTTCGACCTTGTCGATCAGCCGCATCCGTCGCTTGTAATTTTCGTCGTACATCATTTGCCGCTGATGGCTGAACACGATATCGCGCGCGGTCAGCGGGTCGCCGGAATGAAAGCGCACACCCTCACGCAGCTTGAACTCGACCATCTTACTGTCGGGGGAGACGGTCCAGGTCGCCAGGGACGGAACGAAGCTGCCGTCGGGCGCGAGGCCGATCAGCGGCTCGACGATGTTCAGCATGCTGGGCGCGATGATTGGCGGATTGCGCGTCTTGGAGACGTCGATATTGTCCGGCTCTTGTCCTGTGGCGACGGTAAAAACCGGGTCGGCCGCCGACGCCGGCACCGTGACTGCCCCCAGCAGGCCAAGCATGAACACCGCGACTACAATGCCAATCTTCCCCACGCATCCCTCCCGCGAAATCGGGTAGCATCGTATGTCGTGTCACGGACGTACCGCAATGCTTGGCGGGGGAGAAATGATGACCGCAATTGAAGCGACCGAGGCCTACCGCCGCTTGCTGACGGAGATCGGCATCGCCGAGAGCGACGCCGGCGGCACGGTCTCGATTACCGGCGCGGACCCGATCGTGCCAAGTCCGCATCGGCTGGGCGCGGCATCGGCCGCGGCGCTTGCCGCGCAAGGCACAGCGATCGCCGCGATCTGGCGGCAACGGTCGGGGCGCGGCCAGGATGTCGCCGTCGATGTGCGCCGCGCCGCCGTGCCGGGCCTGCGCACCATCTATGCCATCGCGCAGAACGGGTATCCGCTGCGCCCGACCGCGCGCGGCGACGGCGTGCAGTTCTTCCGCACCCGCGACAATCGCGCGGTGTATCTGCTGCGCGTGCCCGATTACCAGAGGATGCTGTTCGGCATGCTCGATCTGTTGCAGTGCCAAAACAACACGGAGTCGATCGCCAAGGCGGTGGCGAGTTGGCACAGCGATGAGCTGGAAGACGCAATCGCCGAGCGCAAGCTGGTCGGCGTAATCGCGCGCGACCGCGACGAATGGCGCGCGCACCCGCAAGGCAAATTCCTCGCCGCGCGCCCAACCATTTCCATCGCGAAGATCGGCGATTCCGCGCCCGAGCCGTTCGCGCCGGCGTCGCACCCGCTGTCGGGAATTCGCGTCCTCGACGTGACGCATGTGCTGGCTGGGCCGGCGGCGGCCCGTACCCTCGCCGAGCAGGGGGCCGACGTGCTGCATATCGCGTCACTGCGCCATCCGGATTCCGCCGTGATGATGATGGATACCAGCCTCGGCAAACGGTCCGCCTATCTCGATCTTGACGGGGAGCGCGATCGCGCGCGACTGGCGGCGTTGACGCGAGAGTGCGACATCTTCGTGCATTCCTGGCGGCAAGGCGCGCTCGACCGGCGCGGTTTCGCGGCGGAGCAGGTGGCAGCGCTGCGGCCCGGCGCGATCTATGTCTCGATCAGCGCCTATGGCGCCGGCGGACCGTGGGCGGCGCGCGGCGGCTATGACCCGGTGGGGCAGGTCGTCAGCGGCCTGGCGATGGAGGAAGGCTCGACCGACAAGCCGCGCCTCGCCCCGACCGGCACGATGAATGATTACCTTACCGCCTATCTCGCCGCCGCCGGCGCGCTTGGCGCGCTGATCCGGCGGGCGCGGGAAGGCGGCTCCTACCGTGTCGATGTCTCGCTGACCGCCGCGTCGATGTTCGTGATGGATTTGGGATTGCTGCCGGCGACGCCGAAGGCCGATGACGTGTTCGGCCTCGATCCGCTGCCCTCCGATCTTCAGACGACCGCAACCTCGTTCGGCGCGGTCACGCATCCGGCGCCGATCACCGGCTATTCCGAGACCAAAGCCTATTGGGACAAGCCTTCGGTCTATTACGGCTCCGGCCAAGCGGCGTGGCTGACGCGGTAGACGCCGTCTATCGAGGGGCGAGCCGGTCCTCGATAAAACGCGCGACCTGTTGCGTCATCTTGTCATTGTCCCACAGCCGCGAATCCACAATGCTGGCGCGCAGCTCCAGCACCGGAATGCCGGCCTTTTCCAGGGCCAGCTTGGCAAAGCGCGTGCCATAGGCGGACATGCGGTCGGCCTCCGGCACCAGCATCACCGCGCCATCGGCGCCGAAATCGCGCGCCTGCTGAATGATCCAATCGGCCATCCACGGCGGCAGATGAAGCTGTTCATTCATGCTGATATGGCGCGCCGCCAGCGCGCGCAGCGAATCGCCCGAAAAATATTTGCGATAACCGTCGGAAAGAAAATTGGTGTACATCGACCAGACGAAGACCGCGCCGTGGCTCTGCTCGAAGGCGCGGTAGAAGCTCGTGTTGAACCACAATCCGTTATTGAGCCAGAGCAGGCGGTGCCGCTCATTCGCGCAGGTGCCGACGCCGCTATCCGCGCGTTCCCGAACCTCGTCCCGATATTGGCGCAGATGGTCGACCGCCCACTGGCTGCCGCGGCTCCAGGTTGCCGCCATGACATTGTTGAGTTGTTCGGTCAGCGGCACCGGACAAGGGTGGGTGCGGGCGATCAGATCGCGGATGTCGGCGACGATTTCGCCCGCCTCGTTGACGCGTTGCATCTGCCGGGCGAATTCGTCGCGGTCGAAGCGCCGGCCGCTCAAGCGCTCGACGGTCGCGATCAAATCCTCTAGCTGCTCGACCTGAAAATCGAGCCGATGCGTCTCATACAATTCTTCCCAATCGTGCCGCGCCCGTTCATGCCAGCGATCGAGCAACCGGGTCGATGACGAACAATCGATGATGAAATCCGGCACGCCGTAGGCGCGCGCCCATTGCTCCGATATGCGTTGGCCGAAATCGCCGCGCACCCGGTCGACCAGCATCATCGGCTTGGGCAGGCCGCCATAAGGCGCGCGCTCGGCATTGTCGTCGAGCGTGGTCATGAATGGCAGGCTGCTATAGCGCGCCAGTCCGTCATGCCAGCCGAGCCGGTCCATCATGTCGAAATAATAGGGCGAGAGTTGCTTGGCCGCGATGATCGCCGAATACCATTGCGTCGTGACCACGGGGATTTCCATGGTGTGAAAAATTTCGTGCGGCGCGACCGCGCCGGCGATGACATAGGGCTCGCCGCTTTCGATGCAGCGGCGGCGGAAATCCAGGAACCATCCGCGCTGATGCTCGTTGGCGAGCCGCGTGCTGGGCAGACGCGTATCGGTCATGCGATCGACTCTACCAGTCGCTGCACGGCATCGCGCTGCGCTGCGCGGTCTGGCGCGCGATAGGATTGCTTTTGCAGGAGCACCGACGGCACGCCGCGCGCATCGAGCAGCTTTTTCTGATCGGGGTAATCCCAGCCCAGCACATCGTCCCATTCGTCGTGGTAAAAAATCACGCCTTGCACCCGCGCCTCCTCGACCAGCGCGATGAAGCGGCGATCCTGTTGCGCCTGCGGGTAGGAGCGCGGGCTGGGCGCGTGGCGATGATAATGCTCCGTCAGCGCCGCCATCGCGTCGCTGCTTTCCGTGATGCAATGCTCGAAGGCACGCTCGCCGCTTGTATGGTCATCGGCGACGATGATCGCGCCGCGGGATTCGACCGACTCATAGAACTCGTCATCGTCGTGCGGACTGCCTTTGATCATCAGGCGCGCGCCAGGGAGAGGATGCAGCGAGGCGGCGTCCGCCAATATTTCGGCCAAACACACGGAATGATCGTGCGTCGCGATGAAGCCGGCGGTGCCGTAAGCGCGCAGCATGTCGGCACCGCTCAACAGGGCGCGGCGCCGCAATTGGTTGACCCGGCTGAGAAGGGCGCGGTTCTCGTTCACCGACGCGATGCCGGCGCGAATGTCGGCGTCGCTCATGATTCGGCCCGAGACGCGATCCAGATTCCGCCGCAAATCGTCCAACCGGCCGCGATCGTAGCGCGCGACGGTGTCGCCCGGGGCCTGCAACAGGTCGAAGAGGTATAGCTCGGGAAACGGCCGGTCCGGTTCCCAGCGCCGCGCCTCCAGCAGATAATAGTAAAGTTGCAGAAAGCTCTCCGACGTGCGCGGCACGATGACGAGATCGCAAAAATTGAAATGACCGCGCAGCATGCGGTCGAAAATCGACCGGATGTCCCCGTCGCAAAACTCTTCCATATAGCGGTCGCCCAGTTCCGTCGTCTCGGTCGGGTCGCCGGTCAACCGCACCGGGACCAAGCCGGCCGCGAGGATCAGCTCCGTCGGCACATTGTTGGAAAAATAGCCGACCACCTTGCCACCGTCGGCATGTACCGCGCGGGCAGCCCGCTCGCGGGCGCGATAGTCCCGGCGCAATCGTTCCAATGCTTCCATCGGCGAATTGTGCCGAGCGGAGGCGCGGTTTACAAAGAGAAAACAAGGCAAGCGGCGACAGCCCCATGAATCTCGTTCTCGATCTCGGCGTGACGACGGCGACCCTGCTGCTCGTGATCATCGGGCTCGGCATCATTCTTGGTCTGATGAAAATCATCAATCTGGCTCATGCCGGCCTGATGGCGGTCGGCGTCTATGCCGCCGTGGTCCTGGCCGGCTTCGGGTTCGGCTTTCTGCCGGCTGTGCTCGGCGCGACGCTGGTGACGGCGCTGGTCGGCGCGATTGTCGAGCGCGTGGTGGTGCGGCGGCTCTATGGCCGGGCCATCGACGACACCATCCTCGCGACCTGGGGCGTGTCGCTGATTTTGATTCAACTGATCTCGTGGTGGTTCGGGCGAGAGCCTTCCGGCTTGGCGGTGCCGATTCCCGGCGGCATTATGATTTTCGGCATCGACTACCCCGCCTACCGCTTGTTCCTGGTCGCGGTCGCGGCGGCGATGGTCCTGGTGCTGGCCGCGATCATGCGCTTCACCCGCATTGGCTTGACCGTGCGGATGGTGATGACCAACGAGATTCTGGCGCGTGGCGTCGGCATCGACACGGTGCGGGTGCGCCAAGTGACCTTCATCGTCGGTGCCGCCTTCGCCGGCGCGGCCGGCGCGCTGCTAGGCCCGACGCAAGGCATTTCGCCGCAATATGGCGTGGCCTTTCTGGCCCCCGCCTTTCTCGCCGTGCTGATATCGGGCCGCAATCTCGGCGGCCTGGTGGTCGCGGCGATCCTCCTCGGCACGACGCAGGCGCTGGTTACGATCTACGCCAACCCCGTCTATGCCGGCGTCATCGTCATCGTGGTCGCGGTGGTCACCCTGCGCATCTGGCCCGCCGGCTTCACCTGGCGCCGGACATGAGCCGGCGCCGCCGCGATTTCCTCATCGCCGGCGCCGTTTTGACGATCGCCATCGCGATCGTGCCGTGGCTCGGCGGCGAATATCGCACCCAGCTTTGGACCCAGGCCTTCACCTTCGCCATCGCCGCGATCAGCCTCGATCTGGTCTGGGGCTATACCGGCATCCCCGATCTCGGCCACTCGGTGTGGTTCGGCATCGGCGCGCTGACGGTCGGGCTGATGACGACCAGCGTGTCCGACACCGGGCTGGTGCTGGAGGCCGGCGGCACGGCGCTGACCTATGTCGCGGCGGTGATCCTGGGCACGCTCGCGGCGGGCATCGCGGCGGGCATTGTCGCCTGGTATGCCTTTCCATCGCGGGGCGGCAATCTCTTCTATATCGGCGTGGTCGGCCTCGCGCTCAGCACCGCGATCCAGCCGCTCTACACGCAACTGCCGGGCATTACCGGCGGCGAGAACGGGCTCTTCGGCTTTGGCTACGATGGGCTGTCGACCATCGCCTGGTACTATCTCATCGGCGCCTGTTTCCTTCTGGTGATGCTCGGCGCGCTGGTGCTGGTGCGCAGCGATTTTGGTCTGTTGATCGCGGCGATCCGCGACAATGAGCGGCGGGCGCGCTATCTCGGCAACGATGTCGAGCGCGTCAAGATCGTGGTATTCGCGCTCGGCGGGGCCGGCGCGGGATTTGCCGGCGCGCTTTATGGCGCGGTGGTCGGCTTGGTCTCGGCGCCGCTGTTCGGCTTTCAGTTCGCGACCGAGATGCTGGTCTGGGTCGCGGTCGGCGGGCGCGCCACCATCGTCGGACCGGCGGTCGGTGCGATTGCGTTGAGCCTCGTCGGCTCGGAGCTCAACCGCTCGTTTCCGGCGCAATGGAATCTGGCGCTCGGCGCGCTGTTCGTCGCGGTCGTGGTCTTCGTGCCGGATGGCATCGTCGCGCCCTGGGCGACATGGCTCCGCCGCCGCATCATGGGCGGCGGGCGCAACCTCGTCGCCGCGCCGGCGCCGCCGCGCGGCGATGCCGGCGCCGGCACCCTGGTCACGATGCGCGACGTGCGATTTTCCTATGGCCCGCTCACCGTGTTGCGCGGCATCGACCTAGCGATCGAGCGCGGCCGGCTGTTGTGCATCGTCGGACCCAACGGCGCCGGCAAATCGACGCTGATCGAGGTGCTGACCGACGGGCGGCGGACCATCGGCGGCGACGTAACTTTTCATATCGAGCCGGGGCGCGAGCACCATCGCGGGCCGCCGCACGCCATCGCGCGGCACGGGCTGGTGCGCAAATTTCAAATTCCGGCTCTGTTTCGCAGCCTGACGGTCGCGGAGCATCTACTGTTGGCGAGCCTTCGCGGGCGCTGGCCGTCGCTGTGGCGCCGGACCGATGCGGTCGGCGTGCCGCCGGCGGTACGGGAGGTGCTCACCGCGACCGGCCTCGATGCCAGCGCGTCGGTGACCGGCAACGCCCTGGCGCATGGCCTGAAGCAGGGGCTGGAGATCGCCATGAGTGTCGCGGCGCGCCCCGTGTTGCTGCTGCTCGACGAGCCGACGGCGGGGTTGACCGCGACCGAGCGCGCGGTGGTCGGCACCATCCTGCGCCGCCTCGTCGCCGACGGCATCACCATCGTGCTGATCGAGCACGATTTCGACTTTGTCGGCGAGGTCGCGGATCGCGTCGCGGTGTTGCATGACGGGCGCGTCGTGGAGACCGGCACCTTCGCCGAGGTCGGCGCGTCGGCGGTGGTGCGCGACGCCTATCTCGGCATCGCCGGAGCACCAGCGCCGTGAGGCTCGCGGTCGCCGATTTGCAGGCGGGCTATGGCTCCGCGACCGTGGTACGCGGCCTTTCCCTGACGATCGAAGACGGCGCGGCGCTGGCGATTCTCGGCCGCAACGGCATGGGGAAGAGCACGCTTCTGAAGGCGATCCTCGGCCTGGTCGCGCGCAGCGGCACGATCACGCTCGACGGCGACGATATCGCGGCGTGGCCGACGGCGCGGATCGTGCGCCGCGGCATCGGCTATGGCCCGCAGGAAGAGGCGATCTTCGACGATCTTTCGGTCGGCGAGAATCTCGCCGCCAATGTGACGCGGCGCCGCGCGTCGGCGGCGCGCGTCGCGGGCGTGCTCGACTATTTCCCGGTGCTGGGCCGGCGCCCGCGCCAGCGCGCGGGCAGCCTGTCCGGCGGTGAGCAGAAAATGCTGGTGCTGGCCCGTGTCCTGCTGGCCGAGCCGAAACTCATCATCCTCGACGAGATCAGCGCCGGGCTTCAGCCGGCGATGCTGGCGACGGTGCGCGGCGCGCTGGCGGCGGAACGGCAGCGCCGTGGAACCACCATCCTGATGGTCGAGCAGAATCTCGACCTGGCGCTGGCGCTCGCCGACAGCGTCGCGGTGATGAAGCTTGGCCAGATCCAGTTCGCGGCGCCGGTCACCGCTCCCGGCATCCGCGCGACGCTGGAAAATCAACTGGCGCCCTGACCATCGCCCCCGACTATGGCCCCCATCATCGTTCGTCTGGCCAATTATCTTGGCTGGACGTACCCGCGCGCACCCGCTTAAGCTCGGTTGGCTGACAAGAAGAAGAGGCGGAGATGAAGAAATTTCGGGCGCTATCACTGGCCGTCGCGGCGTTTCTTTATGCCGGGGGCTCGGCCGCCTGGGCCGATGAGGCGCCGTACAAAATCGGCTGGATCACCAGCCTCAGTGGCCGGGCCGCCGGCACGTCGGGCGCCGCCAATCTTGCCATTCAGGTGGCGGTGGAGCGCGCCAACGCGACGAATGCGGCCGGGCGCAAGATCGTGCTCGTCACCGGCGATGACGCCTCCGACCCACGGACGGCGGCGCAGGTCTGCGCGCGCTTCGTCCTCGAGGAAAAAGTTCAGGCTATCATCGGCGCCCAGCCGACGCCGTCGCGGCTTGCGTGCAACCAGGCGGCGGCGAAGGCGGGGCTGCCGTACATCGCGGCGTCGGGCAGTGCCGGCGACATCTGCCTGCCTAACATGTTTTATGTCGGCCAGGTGCCGAACCAATTCATCTTGCCGTTCGTCGATTATCTGCTGAAGCAGGGGCTGAAACGGGTCTATCTGATCGGCGCGGATTATTCGGCGCCGCGCGCCGGTCTCGCCATGGCGAAGGTGCGGGTAGAGGCGGATGGCGGCACGGTGGTCGGTTTGAGCTTCACGCCGCAAGACACGTCCGACTACTCGGCCGATCTCGGCAAGATCGCGGCGGCGAAACCCGATGTGGTGCTGCAGAATCTTACCGGCGCCGGCATCGTCTCATTTCATCGGCAATTCGCCAACGACCCGCGGGTAAAGGGCATCAAGCTCGCCGACAACTTTCTCCTGGAATCGATGGCGAAGAATTTGGGCAAGGACGTTGACGGCGTCTATGTCGCGTCGTCCTATTACGCCAGCATCGATACGCCGGCCAATGCCGCCTTCAAGGCCGCGATGCGCGCCAAATTCGGCGACAAGGTCACGCCCGATTACTGGGCCGTCCATGCCGCGAATGCGCTCGGCCTGCTGGCGCAAACGGTGAAGCAAGTCGGCACCAAGCCCGCCGCGGTGATCGCGGCGCTGGCGCATGCGCATTATGACGGGATCGCCGGCCCGCTTTCGATCGTCCACAATTACGCCGCCGAGGCGACCTATATCGGCCGGGTGAAGGCGGACGGCACGATCGAGGTGCTGCAACACAGCGGCGAGGTCGAGCCGCAATTGTCGTGCCGGAAAAAATGACCGCGCCGCTGTACCTGGCGCCGGAGGCGACCCGATGAGACCGCTTGACGGCATCAAGGTGCTGGACTTCACCCACGCGCTGGCGGGGCCGTTTTGCACCTATCACCTCGGCCTATTGGGTGCCGACGTGGTCAAGATCGAGAAGCCCGGCTTCGGCGACGATTTCCGCCATTACACCGCGCATGGCGGGCTGAAACAGATGAGCGGGCCGTTCATCGCCGCCAACGCCGGCAAGCGGTCGGTCACGCTCGACCTCAAGGCGCCGGCCGCGCGCGCGGTGATCCATCGCCTCGCGGCAAGAAGCGACGTCGTCGTAGAGAATTTCCGGCCCGGCGTCGCCAAGACACTCGGCCTCGACGCGACCGCCCTCCAGGCGATCAATCCGAAACTCGTCTATGCCTCGATTTCCGGCTTCGGTCAGACCGGCATGATGCGCGACTGGCCCGCGATCGATCATATCGTGCAGGCGATCTCGGGATTGATGCAGGTCAACGGCGAGCCGGACCAGGACCCGCTGCGTATCGGCATACCCGTGGCCGACACATTTTCGGGGTTTCTCGCGGCCTATTCGATTCTCGCGGCGCTGTTGCAACGGGCGCGGACCGGCACCGGACAGGTGATCGATGTCGGCATGCTCGACGCCGCGCTGGTGATGATGAGCCAGATCATTCCCGGTGTCGTGCTGACGGGAGAGCCGCCGAAGCGCAGCGGCAATCGCGGCTTCCGCATGGTCGCCGGGTCCGATACCTACAAGACGCGCGACGGGTTCATTTGCATCGGCGCCAATTGGCAGCCGCAATTCGAGGGCCTGTGTCGCGTGCTGGGCGAGGAGTGGCTGCTGACCGATCCACGCTTCATCGACGACGATGCACGGATGAAGAACACGGTGGCGCTGCGCGCGGAATTACAGCGCGCGTTTTCGGAAAAATCCGCCGCCGAGCTGGAGGGAAAACTCGCCGCGGCGAAGGTCCCCGCGGGCAAGGTGCGCAACTTGCTGGAGACGATCGCGCATCCCCATGTGGCGGAGCGTGAGTTTTTCAACAATGTCGATGTGCCGGGTCTCGATAGCCCGGCGACGCTCGCCGGCGCCGGATTCCGCTTCGCGCATGATGGGCCGGTGCGGGAGAACGCGGTGCCGTCGCTCGGCGAACATACCGATGCGGTATTGGCCGAATTGGGCTTCACCGACGCGGAGATTGAGCATTTGCGAATTTCGGGTGCGGTGTGACGAACCATCCGGTGATCGTCGCCGGCGGCGGCATTGGCGGGCTCGCGGCAGGACTTACCCTCCACCAAATCGGCGTGCCGTGCATCGTCTTCGAGGCGGCGCGGGAGATGCGCCCGCTCGGTGTCGGCATCAATCTCCAACCCAATGCCGTGCGCGAACTCTACGATCTCGGCATCACAGAGGCCGATCTCGACGGCGTCGGACTGCCCGCCAAGGAATGGGCGCTGGTCGGGCTCAACGGCAATGACATCTATTCCGAACCGCGGGGGATGCTTGCCGGCTACACCTGGCCGCAATACGCGGTTCACCGTGGCCGGCTGCACATGCTGCTCCATCAAAAGCTGGTGGAGCGGATCGGACCGGATGCGGTGAGGCTCGGCAGCCGCGTCACCGGCTATCGGAAAAATCCCGACGGCGGGGTCAGCGCGCGCATCGACCATGCCGACGGCTCGACCGACGAGGCGACCGGGGCGCTGCTGATCGGCGCCGATGGTATCCACTCGGCGATCCGGGCGCAGATGCACCCGGCGCAGCCGCCGATCCATTGGGGCGGGGCGGTGATGTGGCGCGGCACGACCTGGGCGAAGCCGATACGCAGCGGCTCCTCCTTTATCGGCCTGGGCACGCACAATCATCGGATCGTGTTTTATCCAATCTCCCATCCCGATCCGCGCACGGGCCTCTCGATGATCAATTGGATCGCCGAGGTCACGATGGACAATAGCGAGGGCTGGAAGCAGAGCGGCTGGTTCCGCGAGGTGCCCATTGGCGATTTCGCCCACCATTTCGACAACTGGATTTGGGATTGGCTCGATGTGCCGGCCTTGATCAGGCAGGCGGACACCGCCTTCGAAAACCCGATGATCGACCGCGACCCGGTGCCGACCTGGCGGGACGGCCCGGTGGCGCTGCTGGGCGATGCCGCGCACGCCATGTATCCGACCGGGTCCAACGGCGGCAGCCAGGCGATTGTCGATGCCCGCGTCCTGGGCGCGGCGATGGTCGCGCATGGGGTCGGGCCGGAGGCGCTCGCCGCCTATGATGACAAGCTATGCGGCCCGATCTCGCAGGTGATCCTGCGCAATCGCGGGGCCGGACCATTCGGGCTTCTGAATATCGTAGATGAACGCTGCGGCGGCACGTTCGACAATATCGACGATGTCGTCTCGCCCGATGAGCGCGCCCAGTTCATGGCGGGCTACAAGGCGGCTGCGGGCTTCGCCATCGAACAGCTCAACCAGGCGCCGCGGACCGTCCCCGAGGGTGCGCGCGCCCGCTGAGCAAATCATGCCTCCGCGATACCCAAATGATACCCCGAATAATACCGCCCCGATGGCGTCTCGGTGTCGCGATGCTACCTGGCGTTTGCCCGATGAAGCGGCTTGCCGATAACGGCTATAGGTATCGCGGCTCGCGATTCGGGGACTGCCGCAATGGTTGAAATAGAACCGTCCATTGCAGCCGGTGCAAGCGAAGGCGAAGCTTCCCGTGCCGAAACAACAATCAATTGAAGGAACCGTCGATGCGGAACAATGCCGGCGACGCGGCGTTTCAAGGGTCTATGCGGGCTCGTTGCTCGCGCTACAGTTCAAGGAGAGCTAGCATGATCCGTCATTTGCTCACCGGTGTCGCGGCGTTCGCTCTAATGACGGGCGCGGCGCTCGCTCAGGACAGCTATTCCTCAACCACGTCGTCGACCGCCGTGACCCAGCCCACGACAACCACGACCACAACGCAGACGGCCACCGCACCGGACGTGCCGCCGCCGCCGGTCGTCTATAGCCAGCAACCCAACCCCGGCGCAAACGCGGTCGCGGGTGGAGCGGGCGGAGCGGCCGTGGGTGCGGTCATCGGATGCATCGTGACACTTCCAATCGGTTGCGCTCCCGGCGCCGCGGTTGGTGCCGCGGTTGGCGGAGGCACCGGCGCTGTTGCAGGGGCCGCATCGACCCCCCCGACTGAGTAGTAGTTAATCTCCCGCCCGAGCGTTAGCCATTCGGGATGAAATCGGAATCGGAAGATATGGCGCTCTGACCTGGAGTCAGAGCGCCATATTGCAGTGCGATAGGCATTGCGGCTCACTTTATACACGCCTAATCGACGCGCCCATTTATTTTGCAACGCCCCAATCGCCCGCCGAACGGTCTCCGCCTCGCCGATTTCGAGGGAGCAATCGAGCAATAGGAACCGTGTGCCGTACGCGATTGCCTGATTTGCTAAGTCACGAAAAATCCCTCATCCCCCAACTCGCCTGCCCCGTTATTTTCACTGTGCGGTCCAAAGCGCCTTGCCGCGTAAAACTGCGGCTACATCCGCACCATCGGTCCCGTCTTGATGATTCGATCATGTTTCCCGGTGAACAAATCGCGGGTCAACACATTGTCCTGCCCCAAATGGTAGGTGAAGGTGTAACTCGGGTTTTCCGGAACGATATTCCGCACCACCCATGTTAGGGTGCCGTTTTCAAGGGTGCCCGGCAGCGGGCGCGTGCCCATCGCCGAATCCGATCCGAAATAGACCATGTATCTCCCGGCATTGCCCGAGACGGCAATCACGACATGCCCGCCGCCGTTCTCATAGTTTCCGCAATAGCGGTGAAGTGTTGGACCGGCGGTTTGAACTTCCGGCGGCATTTTCGCCAAGATTGCGGCGCACGCAGATTGGTCTTGCGGCGAGAGCGCCACCGTTGGTGAAGCGGCTAGGGCGGAGCTAATTCCAATGAACGCGAAAATGGCGCTGAAAACGCGGAGGAACATTGAAGTGCCCTTCATGCTGCATGCCCGCAATGGGTTTTGATGCTGTGAATGCGCATTCGTTAGTTTAAAAGGGGCGAGATTTAATTCGCCATTAGTGCAGATGGTCACATTACCGGTCTGTTGGCCTAGCCTAGCACAATGAGCGCGTCTCCGTCGAAAGGCGTTCGCAACTTCGCACCCATCTTATCCCCTATTTCCCCTGATAATACCGCCTTAACCTGGATTCACAACCAAATTATGAACAGAACGAGACATTTACGGAGTCAATTCTAACTCTACTCATGGACCACCATCGCTTATTTCAGGATGTCTACGAATGAGCGGAGAAATTCCGGACAGTGCGCATTGGCAAAGACGCTTCTTCTGGCAAACAGGGCGGCCATCACACCAATTCCGACAAACTCGTTCCCGGCCAAAGGCGGTTCCCCGCGTTTTACGCGGAACTCCAAGACGCAAGTTGGCCGACCAACTCGAATGACGATGGATGAGCCTATAGCGAGCCTAAGATGTTTTGCCGGATCTACTAAGCCATTGAAAAAATTGGTGAGCCCGGCGGGATTTGAACCCGCGACCTCCTGATTAAAAGTACCATGTTAATACTGTATACGGCTAATTAACCCTGAACATTCTTAAGCACAGATTCAGTCTAACCATAGACACCGCCTTGCTTTTCCCTGTGTAACGCTCCACATACCTCTTTGAGGGCGAGCGTCGCTGAGCGGTCAATTTCGTGCGCAGCTCGTGTCCCGGCCCGTTTAAACGCTGGCGGGTCAAGTGGAGGCGAGCATGGGTGGTGAATCTTACGGTGGGTTGCCGCTGGCAGGTGCGGAAGCACTGGTGGTGCCGGCACGTATCCCACCAGCCAGACGCATTCGCTTCACGCCGGCCGTGTTGGAAATGCGACCGCCGAAGATCGGGCGGATAGAGCGTCGGGACGACCTATCGCCCCTTTGGTTGAGGATTTCGGCGAGGGGTGACCGGAGCTTTGTTGTGCGTGTGCGGATCAACGGCCAAGCTCAGCCGGTGCGCATTACCTATACGGAGCGCGCCCATATCAGCAACCTTTCAGCCGCACGCGCGTGGGCCGTCAAGGTGGACGGAGAGTGTCGGCAGGGTATCGACCCCCGCGCCGAGAAGCGCGCTCAGGAAGCCGTGCAAGCTGCGCAGCGCGAGCGCGAGGAGCGTCATGCCTTCGAACAGGTCGCGGTGGCGTTCCTGGCGACAGGTGGTGCCTTCAAAAAGCGAGCGCGGGGCTGGAAACCACGAACGCATCGGGATTACGTCGCGATGATGAATGCGCGGCTGATCCCGCGATGGAAGGGCCGCGCCATCCATAGCATCACTCGCGACGAGATCGTAGATCACCTCGCCGAGATCGCGGAAGCGACTCCGTTGATGGCAAATCGGGTGCTCGCATTGTTGAGCGCGATGATGAATTGGTACGCGACACAGCGCGGGACGAAGTTCACGTCACCGATTGTTCGGGGGATGGCGCCAACCGAGGAAACGGCGCGCGACCGGATGCTGAGCGATGATGAGCTTCGGCTAGTGTGGCATGTAGCCGGTAAGACTGGAACGTTCGGTCGCACTGTTCGGATGCTTCTGTTGACGGGCGCTCGCAAGGGCGAGGTTGCCGCCATGCGGCACTCGCAGATCGGTGCTGACGGAATATGGTCGCTGCCCGGTGAGCTAACAAAGAATCACGAGCCGCTGTACCTGCCGCTGTCCCGCGATGCGCTCGATACGATAGCGGCCCAGTCCCGTGTTGATGGCCAGGATGTGGTATTCAGCGTCGGCGGTAGGGCGGAATTCAAGAACTGGGGTCACAGCAAGGCGGATTTCGACCGGCGCATCCTGCGGCGCCTCAAAGCGGTGGCGCGGGCGCGTGGTGACGATCACACCGAGGTAAAGCCGCTCCCTAACTGGCGGCTACATGACTTGCGGCGTACGGCGCGGTCTCTAATGGCGCGGGCCAAGGTCCGGCCCGATCATGCCGAGCGCGTGCTGAACCACAAGATCGGCGGCGTGGAGGGCACCTACGACCGGCACAGCTACGAGGATGAAAAGCGCGACGCGCTGGACCGGCTGGCCCGGTTGCTCCGCCAGATCATCGATGGCGAAACGGCAAAGGTGGTGCCGTTCCCGACGCGGAGCGCGACAGAATGAGCAAGCGAGAAGATGAGGAAGTGGCGCGTTGGTACGGGTGGGTTAAGGATCAATTGAACGCCGGCATATCCGATGAGGATTTGCTTGGCGCGATGCTCGACTGTCATCTGAAGCTCAAAGCCTCAGCCTACGGTAGCGCGGCCATCGACCAGGCATTCGTCCCGCTCCATGTGGCGTCGGCGGTGTTCGAGTTCTCCGGCAGCAGTCTCAAGCGGCGCCCGCCATCCGAGATCAAACGCCGCCTCCGTGTCGCTGTCCGGCGGCAATGGTGCGGGCATCGCTCCCCACGCCCTGCTGGGGGCGTCAAGGCAGCTACCCCGGCCACGCAATTTCTGGAGAGGGTGCTGACAGTGGCGACGGCCGACTTGTCGGCGGATGCTGCCGAGCGGGTGCAGCAATATGCCCTCGCCAAAGGCACTACCGGCCTCTCGGCACTCCAGCGTCAACCTCAAGCGCGCTCCGGCCAGCGCGGCGCTTTGTCTAAAGGTAGCCGGAGCCTGGTCGAGACCGCCGCCACAGTATGGCGCGACGGCGGGATGCCTGAGGTTAAGATCACGCAAAAGGTCCGCGCATTGAAGGGGGCCATGGACAACAAGCGCCGAGGACAGCGGAAGCGTAGCACTCGATAATTGTCCGAATATAGGTGGAGGCGCGCAGCCTTCCCAGATTGAACTTCACAGCCTGCCGTGGAGCAATCCAGCACCACGGCACCATCCGTGGAGTATGACTGATGATCCCCGAAAAGCTTTTGTCGAAAGGTGCCGTGGCTGAGATTCTCGGCCTGCATCCCACCAGCGTTATGCGCTTGTGCCGCGAAGGACGCTTCCCTGCGCCACTGCGCACCGGCGATCTCGGCTCCGCTGTCCGCTTCCGCTCAACCGACGTATCGGAATGGATTAACCGCCGCGCCGGGGCGCTCAACGCGAGCGGCAATGTCGCTGGGGGCGTATCGCGATGACCCGCCGAACCAAACGTGCGCGCCGGGCAGAGATGCCTCGCTGCCGCTGCGAGCACATCCAACTCTTCAATAAATCCGTCGTCCGCGCCTGGCGTTCAGGGAAGGGCGAATGGGGAGTGCTGCCACACCCTGAGACGGGAAAGCCGTTCACACTGTGGATCGCCCCAGATACCGCTGAGGAGACCATTGCATGGTTCCTCGACCGCATGACCCAAAAGCGGGTGGATGATGACACCGAATTTGCTCTGGAGCACGACATCGGCAATCGCACCGCTCCCCAGCGGCTTGAGCAAGTCGAGCCGTGGCGGATGCCCGGCGAGTTGCAATTATGGCGGATGTTTTCCACGTGCGGCGACGACCTCGGGGTAATCGCGCTCGACCGCGACCCGTTTCCGTTCATGTGTCTCGACAGGTGTTCGAAGAAGGAGCCGTACCGGCTCTACAGCGATAACCCTGACACCTATCGCGGCTATTTCACCCGGTGGCTGGCGCTGATCCGCGTATCCGAAGGGGCGGCCGAGAAATATGCCGAGCGCGCAGAGCCTAATTTGCTCAAGTCAATCGGACTGAGCGGCTCACAGAAATGACGAAGGCCGGCGCTGAGAAGTGGACGCCGGCCTTCTAGGAAACGGAGTTTGAAATGGAACAGTTATTAGCTGGAGCCGAGCCTGCACATTTTCAAGCCGGCCGCCGCTCGGCCGCCGACGAAAGCGGCGCGGCGTTGCCCCAGCATGTGCGGCTCGCGGAGGAATATCTATCGGTGCGCGGCATCGCTTTCGATGTTGCCAATGCGGCCGGGCTTGTGCCGGGACCGAACGCGCGCCAGCTCGACAAGACGTTTAAACGCCGGCCCGCCCTCGCGATCCCCTATTTTGACCCGCTCACCGGCGCGCCGGCGACGTGGAGCGATGGTGGCAAACAGCGGGCGTTTATGCGGGTCCGGTATCTCGGCGACGAGCCGCGCGGCTTCCTGCCGCCGTCTGTCAAGCAACAACGCTACGACCAGCCGGCGGGCAGCCCAGTCCGGGCCTATTTCCCCTGCGGCACCGGGATCGATTGGCCGAAGGTGTTGGCCGATCCGCAAGTGCCGCTGGTCATGACCGAGGGGGAGGTAAAAGCCATTGCCGCGTGCGACGCGGGCATCCCGACTATTGGGCTTGGTGGCGTCGATAGTTTCACGAACGATGGCGCCTTCCTGCCGGAGCTGGCGACCATCGCTTGGCAGAGCCGCCAAGTCATCGTGTGTTATGACAGCGACCGCGCGGGTAACCCGGCCATTCAGGCGGCCGAAAAGCGACTGGCACAAGAGCTGCGCCGGCGCGGCGCCGTTGTCCTTATTGCGACCATCCCACCGGCCGATGACGGCGTGAAGGTCGGGCTGGATGATTACGTCGCGCTGTACGGCGCCGAACGCACCGAGCTAATGCTGCTGGCCGCCGAGCCGGCCCCAGGTAAGCCTGTGATCACGCTCAAGAGCGGCAAGCTCAATGAGAGCCTGGAGGAACTGGACGCGGCCTTCGTCGCCTCGGGGGAGCCGGTCTATCAGCGCGCGGGTGTCCTTGTGCGCGTTGCGAACGCCGGCGAAACCGCCCGGATAGCAGACTTGGGCACAGGCCACGTAACCGAGGAGGGCATAACACGTACCGATGTCGCCCCGGTCATCCGCGTCATGGAAGTGCGGCCGTGCCAGCAACTCGCCTCGCGTGCCGCAACGTTCCTGAAATCGGATGGCCGATCTAAAAAAGGGCCGGTGGAGGCAGACTGCACGCCCGTCCTGGCGGAGCATTATCTGGACAAAGCCGACGGTTGGCGCGTCCCTGGACTGCGGCGGATTGTCGAGGCACCGACGCTCCGCACGAACGGGACAGTGTTGCAAACGCCGGGCTACGACGCCGCTTCGCAACTGCTGTACCTGCCCAGCGTCGAATTTCCCCGTATAGCGGACAAGCCGTCGCGGGACGAGGCATGCGCCGCGTATGAGCGGTTATGCCGTCCGATGCGCACATACCCGTTCACGCCGGAAGCCAAGGCTGTGTGGGCCGCCGCCGTGATAACGGCGCTCGTGCGCCCGGTGCTGCCGAGCGCGCCTCTATTTGGGTTCAGCGCCACGGCAGCGGGATCGGGCAAGACCAAGGCGGCCGAGATTGTCGGCTACGTCGCCACGGGGCATACGCCCGCCTCCATGCCGCAAGCTCGGGACCGCGAGGAGGAACGCAAGCGAATAACTTCCCTTCTGCTGAGCGGCGATCCCGTCGCGCTGGTCGATAACTGCACCCGGCCCATCGAAAGCGACATCATGTGCCAAGTGCTGACCGGCGCGATCTTCAAGGACCGCATTCTGTCACTAAACAAGACGGTCGAAGTTCCCACCACAACAACGTTCCTCGTGACCGGCAACAATCTCGTTTTCAAGGGTGATATCACCACGCGGGCGCTGGTCTGCCATATCGAACCCAACATAGCGCATCCTGAGACCCGGACATTCGATTTCGACCCGTTGGACGAGGTAAAGAGCGGCCGACCCGAGCTAGTCGGCGCCGCACTGACGATTATGCGAGCCTACTTTGCCGCAGGTTGCCCGAAGGTGAAGGCCCCGGCATGGCGCTTTCACGATTGGCAGCGTTTCGTCCATTTCCCGCTGCTATGGGCCGGCGCGGCGGACCCGCTCTTAACGCGGGCCGTGGTGGAGGCGTCTGATCCCGACCGTGAGGCGGCCGAGCGGCTGATCTCTCTATTCGCCAAGGTGTTTGGGTCACGCCGCTTCACGGTCAGGGATATTGCCGACCTTCACGATATAGCGAAGCCTGGCCGTGCCGACATGGAACTGTTCGTCGCGGCGTGCGAAGCGACCGATAGCCAAATCCGCGCCGGCCAAATCGGGCGGGACATGCTCAATGCCAAGAAAATGGGGAACTACCTCGCGGCGCATGCCGGCATGATCGCGAGTAGGTGGAGGCTGGCCAGGGCGGGTGACAACAGCCACGCCGGGGCGGCTGAATGGCGGCTCATTAAGGTATAGATCGGCGGGTTTGGCGGGTTTACTTCCGGCCCTATTCTAATATGTCAAAA
>DATCDN010000016.1:0-9201 GCA_036510675.1 Allostellaceae bacterium | reverse complement strand
CTAAGGTTGAGTTGTCGTGACCAGACGTTACCGAAGATCCACGATGACCAACCAGCGGATCAGCCCCTCCGGGCGGCTACGCCGCCCTACGGGCCTAATCCGCTGAAACCGCTCCTACACCACCACCTGGGGCACGACCGGCCATCGCTCTTTGCGACACACGCTGGGGTATCCGGACGTCGATATTATGGAGGTCGTCGGCCACACTGACGAGCAACCGATCCGAAAGCAGTCCGATAACGATTTCCTTTAGCACCAGACCCCACCGAGTTGCGATGCCGGCGGGCCGCGGCGCTGTTATTTCGGATGGTTACAGCGGCAGACCAAACCAAGCCACAAAACGACAAGGCGCTTAACTCTGCTCGGGCAGCCATCCACTGCCGAGTACGTTGAACTCCCGGTCCGCCGCTTTGCAAACGCCGCTTTCCGCCGAACTATCGGCCCCGATGGATATGCGCCTTCGCTCGCGTTTATTTATCGCGTGGCGACAATCTAGACCACATGATCGGGTTCGAGCGCGCAGACAATATGCTCATCCACTTCGACCTGGATTGTTGCATGACCGATGCGAAAACGCTCTTTCAGTTCATCCGCGAGCTTTGCCAGAAATTCGCCGCCGGGATGGCCGCCCGGCATCAAACAGTGACATGTGAGGGCGGTCTCGGTCGTGCTCATCGGCCAGATATGCAGGTCATGAATCGCGGTGACGCCGGGCTGTTGTTTGAGAAAGGCCGTGACCTCGTCCAGTTTGATTTCGGCCGGGACCGCATCGAGGGACATGCCGACCGAATCGCGCAGCAAGTTCCAGGTGCCGACGAGAATGACGCTCGCGATAGCGAGGCTCACGAGCGGGTCGAGCCGCGTCCATCCCGTGATCAGAATTACGCCGCCGGCAATCACGACGCCGGCCGAGACGAGCGCGTCGTAGGCCATGTGAAGAAAAGCCGCGCGCAGATTGATGTCACCCTTACGGCCGGAGGCGAACAGCCAGGCCGTCATGCCATTGACGACAATGCCGCACGCCGCGACCGCCATGACCGTGACGCCAGCGACCTCGCCCGGCTCGATCAGACGGCGCACGCCCTCGACGGCAATCGCCCCGACCGCGACCAGCAGGAGCATCGCATTGGCGAGAGCGGCAAGAATGGTGCCGCGCCGGAGGCCATAGGTGTGCGTTTGCGTTGGCGCGCGCCGGGCGAGCACCGTCGCGACCCACGCCATTGCCAAACCCAACACGTCGCCGAAATTGTGGCCCGCGTCGGCCACCAGCGCGATCGAGTTTGCCAGCAACCCATAGACCGCTTCGACGATGACAAATCCGAGATTGAGCGCGGTCCCGATAGCGAATGCCGTCCCGAAACTCTTCGGGGCGTGGGCATGGCCGGCGCCATTGTGGTGGTCGTGGGCATGGTGGTGATGGTTATCGTTCATCGCTGCTCGATGCCCTGTCGCCCTTCCGGATTCCCGGCGCCGCGCGGCGCCATCCGTGGAATTGTACCTTACCCCAATCCCGCTACGCCGTCGTCGGGCCGGAAATTCGCTCGAATCGGATGCGACCAAGTAACTGCGGGCCGCGAACTTGAATGTAACTCATAGAAGTGTTAGTCGGGATGATCATGATTCTGGTTTTCCGCCGCTGCGTGCTGTTCCTTGCGATTCTCGCCCTTGTCGGCGGAGCGACGCTCGAACTTGCGCAGTCGGTGCAATACGGCCCGATCCTGGGCATGGACGGCACGCCATGCGACATGACCATGCCGGCGTCGGCTCTCAACCATACGAGCCCGATTATGCCGTGCAAGGGCATGACACCCGGCTGCGTAAAGATGATGGGGTGCGCCGCGGTGAGCGCGCTGCCCGCGCATTTTATGATTTTCGCGTCGCCCGCGCGGTACGGCGCGATCGACTATTGGACCTCGCCGTCCGCGCTTGCCGGCTTGGACCTCGCCCCCGAACCCCTTCCGCCCCGAACGACCTGATTTGAGTCGGCGCACGCTCGACGTGCGCCTCGTCGACAAACAGGTTGTTCTCGCCGGCCATGCGCCTAGCCGCTGGCCGGCTACGAAGGGTGTTCCATGATTCGCAATCGTATCGTTGCGGGCGCAACGGCGCTCGCTGTTGGCGTCGCCGCCTCCCTACCGGCTTATGCCGCTGGATCGGATTATAGATTCGAGCTTGTCGGCAAGCCCCTTCTCGTCGGCCAAAGAGACATCGTCGAGGTCCGACTCGTCCATGTCGCGGATGGCAAGGCCGTGCGCGACGCGGTGATTTTCGAGAGCAAGGCCGACATGGGACCGTCGGGCATGGCAACCATGCCGGCGCCGGTGAAAGCGCTGCCTGCGAAGGACGGCGTTTACAGGTTCGAGGTAGAGCCCGGCATGGCCGGCACCTGGGCACTGCATCTGGCCGCCAAGGTTCAGGGCGAGCCGGAGACCGTCCGGGGCACCGTCAACGCCGATCTGGTGAAGTGACGTGCGCGCCCAGTGGATACGGCTCGGTGCCGGCGCCATATTGGCGGCCGGCCTCATCGGGGGCGCGCCCGCCATTGGCCAAGCGGCCGCCCAAACGGCCGGCGGTCCACTGGGCGCAACCGTCGATGGCTTGCTCGCGGCCGGCCGGCAGCTAAGCCCCGCCCTGCGGGCGGCGACGCTCGAAACGGCAGCCGCTACGGCCAAGGCCGAAGGTGCCGGCGCGCTCGACGACCCAACCATTAGCGACAGTTACCAATATTATAAAGACCCTGGCGTTTTTAGTGCGCACACCGTCATGCTGTCTCAATCCTTTCCGCTGTGGGGTAAGCGCGGCCTTCGCCGCGACGCCGCGTTTGCCGACGTGGATGCCGCGCGCGGCCAGGAGCGGGCCGCCCAAGACCAACTCGACGAAAAGATCAAGGTCGCCTACGCGCAATACTATCTCGCCAACCGCGACATCGCGGTGAACCGCGAGATCGGCGAACTGGCGCGCCGGATGCGCGCGGCAGCCGCCGCGCGCTACGGCCAAGGCGGCGGCGATCAAACCGCCGTCATTCAGGCGATGGGCGAAGAGACGACGGCCAGGATCGAGGCGGTTCGGCTGGCGGGAGACAGAGACGCCACCCGCGCCCGCCTTAACGCGCTGGTCGGCCGGCCGAGCGATGCCCCGTTGGCCGAACCGATAGAGCTGCGGCAAATACCGCCCACGGGGCCGATGCTCAGCTCCCTCATCGAGCGCGCCCGCGCCGTCAATCCAACCCTCTCCACGACGAGCGCCACCGTCGCGGCCGCCCGTTCCCGCAGCGCGCTGGCGGGCAAGGCCTGGTATCCCGACCTGACGATCGGCGGGGGGCCGCTGATCCAGACCAATGACCGGCCGATGGGGTTCGCCGCCACGATCGGATTCAACATTCCGCTTCCCTGGGGCCGCGAGGCCTCGGCACAGCGGGAGGCGGCGGCGCAACTCGGCGCGGCGCGGCAGAAATACGAGGCGGCTCTCCTGGAAATCGAGGGTGCCTTGGGCGAAGCCGTCGCCAGACTGCGCGCCGCCCATGCGACCGATGACCTGCTGCGGCGGGAGGCGATGCCACAGGCACGGGCGAGTTTTCAGACGGTGCTGGCTAATTACAGCCAGGGCAAGGGCGACCTGACGGCCGCGATCGCCGCCGAGCATCGGATGCACGACGTCGAGCTTCGGATGCTCCAGGCCCAACTCGACGAGCAGGTCGCGCTCGCCGCGATCGAACGGCTGATCGGGGGAAATCTGTGATGCGCCCCGTTATCCTCGCCTGGGCCGCGATCGGCCTCGCCTCGGCAAATACCGCTTACGACGCCGACGTCGCGCGGCCGCCGCTTTTTTACCAGGACCCCGACGGCAAGCCGTTCTACGCGTCCGCCCCCACCAAGGCGGCGGATGGGCGGGATTTCAAACCGGTGTTCGTCGATGGTTCTGTCCCCAACGCAGCCGAAGCTTCGGCTGCGGCCATGCCGCGGGCGGCCCACGATCATCGTATCCTTTACTATCGCAATCCGATGGGGCTGCCGGACACGTCGCCCAAGCCCAAGAAGGATGCGATGGGCATGGACTATCTGCCCGTCTATGCCGACGACGGATCGGCGGGCGATCCGCCCGGCACCGTTCGCATCAGCCCCGGCCGCCTGCAAACCCTTGGCGTCAGGACCGAAGCCGCGGAACCGCGGCCGGCACCGGCGCGCCCCGTTCTCGCGACCGGCATCCTGCAATTCGACGAGCGGCACCTGGCGACGATCACAACCAAGGTCTCCGGCTGGATCGAGCATCTGGCCGTGGCCGCGACCGGAGACCCGGTGCGGCGCGGACAGGTGCTGGCCGAGATTTACTCGCCCGATCTCGTCGCATCGGAAGAGGAATACCTCATAGCTTCCCGCATGCGCGGCGCCATCGGCGCGGCGGCCGGCAAGCGCCTGCGCGCCCTCGATGTCCCCGAAGCGGAGATTGCCCGGCTGCGCCGCACCGGCCGGTCGGCCCGCCGCATCGCCGTAATGGCGCCCGCCGACGGCGTCGTCATCGACAAGCCCGCGCAGGAGGGGATGCGGGTCGATCCCGGACAAGCGCTCTACAAGACGGCGGACCTGTCATCGATGTGGCTGATCGCGCAGGTTCAGGAACAGGATGTGGGCGCGATCAAGCCGGGCGAGCGGGCGCGCGCCACGTTCGTCGCCTTCCCCGGCCGGACGTTCGACGGCAAGGTCGATTTCATCTACCCGGCGCTGTCGGCCGAAACGCGGACCGCCCGCGTGCGGATCGTGCTGCCCAATCCCGACGCGGCGCTGCGCGCGGCGATGTACGCGAACGTACAAATCGACGCCCCCGCCGGAGGGCCGCCGGTTCTGTCGGTGCCCAATTCCGCCGTGCTCGACAGCGGCACGCGGCAGGTTGTCCTGGTCGCGCGTGGCGGCGGCCGGTTCGAGCCGCGAACGGTTCGGCTCGGCATCCGCGGCGACGATCGGGTGCAAGTATTAAGTGGCATCAAGCCGGGTGAGCAGGTCGTGGTCGGCGCCAATTTCCTGATCGACGCCGAGAGCAATCTTCGCGCCGCGCTCCAGGGATTCACCGACGGCGCCGGGCCCCCGGCCGCTCCGCGAGGACCAACCCCATGATCGGCTGGGTTATCGAGCTTTGCGCCCGCAACAAAATACTGGTGCTGCTGGCAACCTTTATGCTGATCGGCATCGGCGTGTGGGCGGTCGCCAATACGCCGCTCGACGCGCTGCCCGATCTCTCGGATACGCAGGTCATCGTTTACACCGAGTATCCCGGGCAGGCGCCGCAAGTGGTCGAGGACCAGGTCACCTACCCGCTTACCACCGCGTTGCTCGCCGTGCCGCATGCCAAGGTCGTTCGCGGCTTCTCGGATTTCGGGCTGTCGTTCGTCTATGTGGTGTTCGACGACGGCACCGATCTTTACTGGGCGCGATCCCGCGTGCTGGAATATCTCAATTTCGCCGCCAAGCGCCTGCCCGCGGGTGTTACGCCTTCGCTCGGCCCCGATGCGAGCGGCGTCGGCTGGGTCTATGAGTACGTCGTTCTTGGGTCGCAACGGACACTGGCCGAGTTGCGCGGTATCCAGGACTGGATCGTTCGCTACAATCTCGTCACGGCGAAGGGCGTGGCCGAGGTCGCGAGCGTCGGCGGCTTCGAGAAACAATACCAGGTCGTCGTCGATCCAAGGAAGCTGCAAGCCTTCGGCATCCCGCTCGGCCGCGTGTCCGACGCCATCCGCGCCAGCAATCGCGACGTCGGCGGCCGCACGATCGAAATGAGCGAGACCGAATACATGATCCGCGGCCGCGGCTACCTGCGCAACATGCAGGATCTCGGCAATGTCGTTCTCAAGGCCGATCCGGGCGGTTCCGGCACGCCCGTGCTGCTGAAGGACGTCGCCCGCATCGAACTCGGCCCCGACGAGCGGCGCGGTATCGCCGAAATGAACGGCACCGGCGAGGTCGTCGGCGGCATCGCGCTGAAGCGCGACGGCGCGGACGCACTGACCACGATCGACAACATCAAGGCCAAGCTGGCCGAGATGAAGCCCGGTTTGCCGGAAGGCGTATCCATCGAGTCGGTCTATGACCGCTCGCAGCTTATCGACAGCGCGATCGACACGCTCAGGCATACGTTGCTCGAAGAAAGCCTGATCGTCGCCGCGGTCTGCGTCGTGTTTCTTTTGCATTTTCGCAGCGCGCTGGTGGCCATCATCACGTTGCCGATCGGCGTCCTGATGGCCTTCGCGGGCATGTACGCGCTCGGCATCGGCTCCAACATCATGAGCCTCGGCGGCATCGCCATCGCGCTTGGCGCGATGGTGGATGCGGCGATCGTGATGATCGAGAATGCGCACAAGCATATCGAGCGGCTGAAACCCGGCGAACCTAGGGGACCGGCGCTGATCGCGGCGGCGAAAGAGGTCGGTCCTTCGCTGTTTTTCAGCCTGCTGGTGATCGTCGCCGCGTTCCTGCCGGTCTTCGCCCTTGAGGATCAGGAAGGCCGACTGTTCAAGCCGCTGGCCTACACCAAGACCTTTGCGATGGCCGGCGGCGCCATGCTGTCGATCACGCTGGTCCCGGTATTGATGCTGTTCTTCATTCGCGGCCGCATCATTCCCGAGCGCCGCAACCCGCTCAACCGGGCGCTAATTTGGATTTACCGTCCGCTGATCCGGCTCGTGCTCCGAAGCCCGATGGTCATGGTGGTTCTCGCCATCGCCGTTCTGGCTGTCACCGTTTGGCCGGCGTCACGGCTCGGCAGCGAATTCATGCCGACCTTGAATGAAGGCACCTTGCTGTTCATGCCGGTGACCGCGCCGGGACTCTCGGTGACGAAGGCGGCCGAGCTTCTTCAAACGCAGGACCGCATCATCAAGTCATTCCCGGAGGTCGCGTCGGTGTTCGGCAAGGCGGGACGGGCGATGACGGCGACCGACCCGGCGCCGATCGAGATGAGCGAGACGGTGGTTAATCTCAAGCCTCCGGGCGAATGGCCTTCCGGTAAAACGCTTGATCAACTTATCGCGGAGATGAACGCAGCACTCCAGCTTCCCGGCGTCAGCAACGCCTGGACCATGCCGATCAAGGCGCGCATCGACATGCTCTCCACCGGCATTCGCACGCCGGTCGGTGTCAAGGTGTTCGGCCCCGACCTGCATGAGCTGGACCGGCTGGCAACCGAGGTCGTACAGGTGGTTCACGACGTGCCGGGCACGACGAGCGTTTTCGCCGAACGCCAGGAGGGCGGCCATTATATCGAAATCGAGCCGGACCGCGAAGCGGCGGCGCGCTACGGGCTGTCCGTGGATGACATTCAAAAAGTCGTCGCCACGGCGCTCGGCGGCGAGACGGTTACAACCACCGTCGAGGGTCGCGAGCGCTATGGCGTGAACGTCCGCTATCCGCGCGGACTGCGCGACGATCCGGAAGCGATCGCCAGCCAGGTGCTTGTTCCGACGATGGGCGGCGCGATGGTGCCGCTCGGCCAGGTCGCCAGCGTGCATGTGACGATGGGACCGCCCAGCATCCGCACCGAGAATGCGCAGCCGGTGGCTTACATCTATGTCGACCTCCAGGGCCGCGACCTCGGCGGATACGTTGCCGAGGCGTCTCGGAAGGTGGCGGCCCAGATAAAAATGCCGCCGGGCTACCACGTCGAGTGGAGCGGCCAGTTCGAGTACCTGCAACGAGCCGAAGCGAAACTGAAGGTGGTCGTGCCGGCGACCCTGGTCGTCATCCTCGTATTGCTGTTCCTCAATTTCGGGCGGCTCACCGAGACGCTGATCGTGATGCTTTCGGTTCCGTTCGCGCTCGTCGGCGGCATCTGGCTGATGTGGGCGCTAAGCTACAACATGAGCGTTGCCGTGGCCGTCGGGTTCATCGCGCTGGCTGGTGTCGCGGCCGAAACGGGGGTGGTCATGCTGATTTATCTCGATCACGCCCTCGCCGAGATACGCGAGCAGAGACGTGTTGAAGGGGTGGCGCTCAATCGCGCCGATCTTCGCCGGGCGATCATGACCGGCGCGGTAGAGCGCGTGCGCCCCAAGATGATGACCGTGGTCGCGATCATGGCGGGCCTGCTCCCGATCCTGTGGAGCACGGGCACCGGGTCGGAAGTGATGAGCCGCATTGCCGTGCCGATGGTCGGCGGCATGGTCTCGTCGACAATTCTTACCTTGCTCGTAATTCCGGCAATTTACGCGATCGTCAAAGGGTGGCGACTGCCTCGCCGCGTCGAGATACCCATTCCCGAACGCGGGCGTCAGGCGTTGCCGGCGGAGTGAGCGGAGTGTGACATCCGGGCAATGTTAAGGACGGATTCCAGGGAGGTCGAATGATGCGCGTATCACGGCTTGTCGTTCTGATTGTCGTACTGTGGGTCATGATCGCGACGGCGCACACCGTCTCGGCGGCCGGCGACGCCGATCGGGGCGCCAAACAATTCGCGGCGTGCGCCGCGTGTCATTCACTGGAACCAAACCGCAATATGACCGGCCCCAGTCTCGCCGGCATCTGGGGCCGCAAAGCGGGCGGGCTGGCAAGTTTCGATCGCTATTCGCCCGCGCTCAGAAACGCCAACTTGATATGGGATGGAACGACGCTCGATCGCTGGTTGACCAGTCCCGCGAGCCTCATTCCCGGCAACAGAATGACTTTCCCCGGCATTGCCGATGGCAATACGCGCGCCGATCTTCTCGCCTATTTGAAGGCGGCGAGCAGCGGCGAGGCGACCGCCAAGCCGTCAGCCAACGGAATGATGGGGGACGGCGGGCGCACCAATCTGAGGACCATCAAGCCGGCCGATCAGGTCAAGACGATACGCTATTGCCGCGACAGCTATCACGTCATCACGGGCGACGGCGAGATGTATGATTTTTGGGAAAACAATCTCCGCTTCAAAACCGATTCGAGCGCGGAGGGACCATCTTCCCATATTCCGGCAATTCTCGGAGCCGGCATGATGGGCGATCGCGCCTCAATCATTTTCGCCGGACCCGAAGAGATCAGCAGGTTCATCCAGCGCGATTGCCAAAGCAAGCCGTGACGCGGAAATTGTGGCTTGGCCTGGGTCGTGTCCCTGGTGGTGGTGTAGGAGGCCGCTGACCGGCCCGCCGGAGCGACCGCCACGAGTCTGGCGCAGGCGGGCCGGTTAGCGGCCACCGCGGCGATCCCGAGTAGTGTTGGGTTGCAACACGCAACTCTGACC
>DATCDN010000015.1:0-5887 GCA_036510675.1 Allostellaceae bacterium | reverse complement strand
GGTCGGCGAGGCCGAGCCGTTTCAACCCCGCTACCGCCAGAATCGCCGCATCCGCGACGCCGACATCGAGCTTGCCGATGCGGGTATCGATGTTGCCGCGCAGCGGCACGATCTTAAGATCGCGCCGCTCATGCAGCAGTTGCGCGGCGCGGCGCGGCGATGAGGTGCCCACCCTTGCCCCCAACGGCAAATCCATGATGCCGGGCGCGATCCGCGACAGAAAGGCGTCGCGCGGGTCCTCGCGCGGCAAGGTGGCGCCGATGGTCAGGCCCGGTGGCAGGAAGGTCGGCATGTCCTTGCCGGAATGCACCGCGACATCGATGCGGCCCGCCAGCAGGGCATCCTCGATTTCCTTGGTGAACAGGGCCTTGCCGCCGATCTCATAGATCGGCCGGTCCTGGACCCGGTCGCCGGTCGTGCGGATCGGCACCGTCGCGATGGCGCCGGGCACCGCCAGCGCAGGGTGGGCCGCCGCCAGCGCCGCCGCGACCTGCGCCGCCTGCGCCAGCGCCAGCGCGCTGCCCCGCGTGCCAATGCGCAATAAGGCTTCCTGGATCATAGCGTCTCTTTAAGCGCTCATGCGGGGCGATGGAAGAGCCGGGCAGGGCGCGCTAATGTCGCGCCATGCTGATCCTGGGCATCGAGACCAGTTGCGACGAGACTGCCGCCGCCATCGTCGGCGATGACGGCGCCGGGCTGGGGCGCATCCGCGCCAGCCTGGTATTCTCGCAATTGGCCGAACACCGGCCCTATGGCGGCATCGTCCCCGAAATCGCGGCGCGCGCGCATCTGGACCGGCTCGACGGGCTGATCGCGCAGGCGCTCGAGGCGGCCGGCATCGGCTTCGATGCGCTCGACGGTGTCGCCGCGACCGGCGGGCCGGGGCTGATCGGCGGCGTCATCGTCGGGGTGATGGAGGCGAAGGCGATCGCGCTGGCGCGCGGGCTGCCGTTCATCGCGGTCAATCACCTCGAAGGCCACGCGCTGACCGCGCGGCTCAGCGATGACGTGCCGTTCCCATTCCTGCTGCTGCTGGTGTCGGGCGGCCATTGCCAATTGCTGGCGGTCGAGGGGGTGGGGCGCTATCGCCGGCTTGGCACCACCCTTGACGATGCCGCCGGCGAGGCGTTCGACAAGGGCGCGAAGCTGTTGGGGCTTGGCTACCCCGGTGGCCCCGCCATCGAACAGGCGGCGCGGGCCGGCCATGCCACGCGGGTCGCGCTGCCCCGGCCCATGAAGGGGCGGGCGGGCTGCGATTTTTCCTTCGCCGGTCTCAAGACCGCGTTGCGCGAGCGGGTCGAGGCGCAGGGCGCGCTGTCGAACGCCTTTCGCGCCGATGCCGCCGCTTCGCTTCAGGCGGCGATCGGCGATTGCCTGGTGGACCGCACCCGGCACGCCATGGCCCTCTTTCGCGCGCGCTATCCGGCGGGCCGAACCCTGGTGGTGGCCGGGGGAGTCGCCGCCAACCAGACACTGCGGACGCGATTGGCGGATTTGGCGGCGCATGAAGGCATCGATTTCATCGCGCCGCCGCCACGGCTCTGCACCGACAATGCCGCGATGATCGCCTGGGCGGGCATCGAGCGGTTGCGGATCGGCCTCACCGATGGGCTGGACTTCGCGCCCCGGCCGCGATGGCCGCTGGACCCGGATGCCAAGCCGGCGCGCGGTGCCGGGATCAAGGCGTAGTTCAGGGGCGATCAGGGCCGGGGACAGACCAGCGTGCTCTTGACCGACTCCACTTCTTCCTGGTCGAACAGCCGCCCGGTGCAGGCGGCATTGTTGTCGGCGGCGACGGCATTGAAGCGCGCCACCACGGACGCATAGCGCTGGCTCTCGTCGCGGAAGGCTTGCGCCGCCGCGTCGCGGCGCGCCAGCAGCCCGCGAAACGCCTCGATCTCGTCGCGACTGTCGGTATTGACCCGGCCGCGCGCCTCATCGACCTGGCGCGACAACGCATCCGACCGGCGTTGCGCCTCGTTATAGCGCCGCTTGGCGACGCGGACGCGCTCCGTCAGCAGCGACACCGCGCGCTCGGCACAGAGGCATTCCTGCACCGCCGGCAGCGAGGTCGTAATATGGTCCTGTGCCCAGGCCGGTGTCCCGCTGGGGCCGCCCAAGCCGATCAGCGCCCCACCAACCAATACCGCCACGCCGTGAATTATCGTCTTGCGCATCGCCGATCCCTTTCGCCCCGGGGCCGGACCGGCGCGGATGCCCGCGCCGCCAGCCATGCACCTTATGCTAGTTTATAACGCATCCGGCGCGCTTTCATCTCCCGTCCACGCGAGGGGAGGGATGAAAAGGGCGCGCGTCGGAGGCAGGCGGGTCAGACCGGCGGGGCCGTCACCATCGGGGCCGCGGCTTCGATGCGAAGCTGGACCGGCGGGCCCGGCAGATGCTCCGCCAGGAACATGCCGGCGAACACCACGCCGATCAGGAACGAGCCGAAGGCCAGTATGCCGAAGCGCAGGGCGCGCGCCCGGGACCGCTTATCGCGGCGCAGGTTGCGCTCCATCTCGAGCTTGCTGGTGACGAAGGTATTGGCCGAAATGCCGAACGGCCCCCGGGAATCGCCGATACGCTCAAGATGCGCATAGATCGCGGCCGAATCCCGATACATGGCGAGAAACGCCAGCAAGGTCGCGAGCGCCGCCGCGGTGACGCCGATGGTGAAGGCGCCAAGGCTGGATAAAGCGAGCTGCAGGTGCGAGTCGAGATGCGCGCCAATCAATTGCGCCAGCGCCGGCAGGCCGAACAAGCCGCCGGCGTTAAGAAAGAACAGGCAGGCGAGGCCGAAGCGCGCGAAGCTGAACGCCATTTCGCGCGATCGGGCCATCGCCGCGAACAAAGGCGCGCTGTCGAGTGCCCAACCCTGGCGGCGTGCCGCCTCGGCCAGGAATTCGGGCCGGATCGGCTCCGGCGGCAACTCGCGAAATTCCGGTTGATCCTTCATTCACCGTCTCCCACGCGAGAGGCCGCCAACCCGATCCGTCGTAACATGGCGTGGGCCTCCCTGTTATAGCGCCGCCGCGTCGGGCGATCTTAAAGAGAGGTTTATTCAGATACTAGGTTAATATACCGGTAGTTTCCGGCAAAGACTTAACGTCATTCGAGAGCATTTGCGCCCCAACATCATTTACCACAAATTCAGTGACTTAACTTGAAACGACCGGCGCCGTGCGGCGAAACCGATGACGCGCATATAGCGTCGCCGTGATCAGCAGGACGGCGCCCGCCTGATGCGCGACGCCCAGCGGCAGCGCCACCACCGTCAGCAGCGTCGCGATGCCCAGCCCGACCTGTAGCGTCGCCATTGCCGCCACCAGGTCGAGCGCGCGGCGGCGCGGGCCGGCGACGCGGCCGCGGCCGAACCCCCAGATCAGCATGATCGCCAGCCAGGTGGTTTCGGCCAGCACGCGATGATCGAACTGCGCCGAGGCCGGGTTCTCGAACCAGTTCCGCCACAGCGGCGCCATCGCCGCGTACTCGCCCGGCATGAAATGGTCGCCCATTAACGGGAAGGTATTGTAGATCGAGCCGCCGCGCAGGCCGGCGACGAACGCCCCGGCGATCAGCGTCACCGCGACCAGCAGCAGGATAAGATCGAGGGCGCGGCGCAGCCCCCTTCCGCCAACATCGCGCGTCGTGACGGGGGCGGGGACCGGCCACAATAGATCGAAGGCAACCCACAGAATCGCGCCGTAAATCACGATGGCGGCGAAGAGATGCGCGGCGAGGCGGTATTGGCTGACCTCGATGCGATGGGCGAGGCCGCTTTCCACCATGTACCAGCCCAAGAGGCCCTGTAGCGCGCCCAGCACGAAGATCAGGGCGAGCTTTGGCCACAGGCCGCGGACGATTTGCCGCCGCGCCAGGAAATAAAGAAACGGCAGCAGGAACACGATGCCGATCAGCCGGCCCCACAGCCGATGGAGATACTCCCAGAAGAAGATGCCCTTGAATTGTTCAAGGCTCATGCCGGCATGAATGGCATGGAATTGCGGTATCGCCTGATAGTGTATGAAGGCATCATGCCATTGCGCCAGGGTCAACGGCGGCAGCACACCCTCGATCGGCCGCCATTCGGTGATCGACAGCCCGGATTCCGTCAGCCGCGTGATGCCGCCGATGATCACCATCAACAGGATCATCGCCGCGCACAGAATCAGCCACCCGGCGATCGCGCGGTCGGCGCCGGGCCGCGCCGGGCTTGCGGCGGATGCGATGGAAAAGCCGGAGACCATGGGCGCCGAGACTGCCTCCACCGCGCCGTTTCTGGCAAGGGTGGGGCAAGGGTGGGCGGCAATGCGTCGCTGGCGCCGCGCCGGGCGGCGGTCGTGCCCCGATCAGCTCGACGGCGTAACCGGCGATTTGGTGAAGATCAGCGCCGGGTTGCGCTCGTCACAGGAATTGCCGAGCCGCGATCTCGGCAAATTGGCGCATTCGGTGCGCAAATCCTTCAGCGTCATGCGCGCCGGCGCCCTGGTGTGATTGACGCACACGGCGCCATAGGCGCCCCAGCCCGCCTCGAAGCTCATCCCGTCGGCGGCGCGCAGATGCTGGATGCCCAGCCGGTCATAGAGCGCCAGCGCGTCGCTTTGGCCGGCATGGCTGTTGCCGCTGCCGCAATAATCGGCACGCACGGCGCGGATGCAGGCGTCGGTATAGTCGGCGAGGCTGGTGCCGTCGGCGGCCTTGCGCCATGGCTGATAGCCCAGATGGACGCATCGCGCCGCCGCCGTGCCGAGGCAGACGATACTGATCCCGCCGCCGCCAGCGTCACTGATGGCGAGGTGGCCGGCGACCGGAAAGCCCAACCCCTCCCCGGCACAATAGGGGGTGTGGGCCGCGTCGAGCCGCACGAACCGATAGAGCGCGATCGCGTGCGTCGGGTCCTGGGGGTCCGGCTGGGTCGCGGCGATCCCGAGTCGCTCGCGGCCGAGCGTGATTTCGCGGCCGATGAGGCGCGCGTCGGCGGATTCCGTGCCGAACATCCCGGCGATCTCGAAATGCCCGGCGACCACGCGCAGCCCCGAATTGTCGCCGATTTCGGCGGAACCCGCCGATTGGAACGGGCCGCTGAGTTCGGCGCAGCCCCACAGCGTGGCGAGGAGGATGACCGCTAGAACGCGGACTGCTTGACGCAATCGAGGGTGCATGAAATGTTTTACGCTGAGTTTTCCCGGTGAACGCGCCCGGATGATAGGGGACATCGGGTTATTGGGCAATGGGCGGCGGCAATGGGCGGTGCGATCGGCGCTAAGGCGCCTTGTTTCCGACCGTGCCGGCTGGTGGCACTTCATCATATATTAATGGCTTCGGTGCCATTGTTCGGGCTCGTTCCGTCGTGCGCTTTGTCTTGTTACGGGCTGCGATCGGGGTCTGGAGGGTTGATCTCATGGTCTTGAGGCGCTTGAAGCAGCGGATCCAGCTTGGTCTGGTGATGCAAATCGCGCGCGACCGGCGGGGAGTGACGGCGCTGGAATATGCGCTACTGACCGCGCTGATCGCCATCGCGATCGCGGGCAGTATCACCATGTTCAGCACCGACGCCAAGACGGTGTTCTCGACGGTCTCCAACACGCTCTAGGAGTCGGATAACTCCCAAGTTGAAACTCGTTTTCCCTTACCGGCGAACGCCGGTATCCATCGTGCCGTTGCACCGTGGGGCCCGACCTGCGCCGGGACGGTGATTTTTTCTCAGATCATCCTTAACGGGATGTAGGGCCGGGCGGATCGGCCTTTAGAGTCTGATCCATCTAGATTGAAGCGTATCCGGAGTTTCTGAGGTAGTTGGCGCATTCTTGGGATGAGAAGGCGTTGAGCAGGGTTCCGATGCGTTTCCATGTTGTCTCGACGGTTCGCTCGGCGGCTTTTCGCAGCA
>DATCDN010000014.1:0-37777 GCA_036510675.1 Allostellaceae bacterium | reverse complement strand
TGGCACGCCCTGGCCAACAACCTCATGGTCGCTCACCGGCTCAGGATCGCAGCCGCTACCGCATAAAGCACCGAACCGGCCGCCCAAATCCAACCGCGCCCCCGCCGGCACACTATCGCTCGGCCTTTCAGCACCCCACCGCGCCCAAAACCAGAATCCTTCACACGCTCGAAAGCCGGGACGGTGACTTTCTTCTTGGCGCCTTGGCGCCTTGGCGGTTCAACCTTCACCTTTTCTTCTTCCTCCTCAAATTAAGGGAGCTCCGGGGTGTGGCACCTTTTTTTATGCCGCTCCGGCGGCCTGACGCGATTCCTCACCCCGTCACTTTCTTGCCCGCCGTCCCGCGGTTGTGGTAACTATTAGTTCGACAAATTATCGATTTTCGTCAATATGTGCGATCAAGGCTCGGGGAAGAAGTCGCCATGAAGCTGATGGGCTCGGAAGGACGGGTGCGCGCTGCCGGCAATCGCCCGCCGCGCCCGGTCATGGTCGCGGATCGGCCGACCTTCTCGCTGGCGATGGCGGTGCCGGTCGAATGGGAGATGCTGACGCCGCCGCCCGACGCCGCCTTGCTCGACCGGCTGGCGCGCGACAACGCCATCGTCATCGGCATGCTGTTGAAATCCGCCGATCTGGGCACCGCGCCGATCGACGATCCGGTGCTGAACGACGCGCTGGAGCCGCTGCGGGTGAAGCTCGACATGATCGTGGCGATGCTGGCGCGGCTCGCCTATCGCGACGGCACGCTGCCGGCGACGCGGCCGATCGAGCTCAGTCTCGGCCGCCTGTCCTGGACCCAAGGGGCGCCGCTGGCGCTCGACACCTGGCTGATCAGCCGGGTCTATCTCAGCGATCTATTGCGCGACGCGATCGCGCTGGCGGGGCGGGTGACATCGTGTTCGCCGGCGCCGGGCGTCGGCCAGTGGACGGTCGAGGTCGCGCTTGCCGAGATGGCGGACGAGCTCGGTGAATCGTTCGCGCGCCTGGTCTTTCTCGAGCATCGGCGCCAGTTGGCGCAACATGCCGCTCCGGCGGCGGGGAGCCACCGATGATCCCGCTCATTCCCATGGTCGCCGGCGGCGTCCTGTCGGACATTCAGGGCCTCGCCAGCGAAATCACCAGCGCCGCCAGCACCGGCCTCGGCACGGGCGCGATCGGCGGGGTGAAGGCCAAGGCGTCCTTCACCGACACGCTGAAGACCGCGATCGACCGGGTCAACAGCCAGGTCGCGACCGCCAGCGGCGCCGCCGCTTCCTATGCCGCCGGCAACCACGCCATCCCGCTCAGCAGCGTCATGGTGTCGCTGGAAAAGGCCAATCTCGCGTTTCAAACCGCGGTCTCGGTCCGCGACCGGGTGACCGAGGCGTATAGCAGCATCATGAACATGCAGGTGTAGCGCGGACCGCTCGGGGCGCGGCCGCGGGGCACGCGGCCGAGGACGATGCGGAGGCAGGGCGCGGCCGGGCGGCGGCAAGCGTGGATCGTTCCGCACGGCGGCGGGGAGTGGTGAGTGACGGTACTGGACGCCGATTTCGCGAAGAACATCACGGCACGCGCCCGCTCCGCGTTCCTCGCCAATCGGCGCGTCGCGATTTCCGCCGGCGTCGCGGTGGCGGCGACGATGATCGCGCTGACCTTCCTGTGGTCGCGCGATCCCGATTATTCGGTGCTTTATGCCGGGCTCAGCGGCCAGCAGGGCGGCCGCGCGCTGGCCGAGCTGCAAAAGCTGAATATCCCCTATCGCATCGGCGAGGGCGGCCGGGTGATCCTGGTGCCGACCGGGCAATTGGGGCAGGCGCGGCTGCAACTCGCGGCGCGCGGCGTGCCGAAGACCGACAGCGACGCCTGGGGCCTTCTCGACAATGAGGCGCTGGGCGTCAGCCCGTTCATCGAACAGGTCCATTATGTCCGCGGTCTCGAAGCCAATCTGTCGCACACGCTGGGCGAGCTCGATGGCGTGCTGTCGGCGCAGGTGACGCTGGCGTTGCCGAAGCGCACCGGCTTCCTTGCCGACGAGCCGAAACCCAGCGCCTCGGTGCTGCTGCGCCTCGCGACCGGCGCGCGGATGTCGGGCGCCCAGGTCGCCGGCGTGGTCGGGTTGATCGCGTCGAGCGTGCCGGGGCTGGAGCGCGACAACGTCACCATCGTCGATCAGGACGGCAAGGTCCTCAATACCCAGCACAGCGACGGCATGCAGGAGATTCCGGCGCAGCTCGCGGTGGTGGAACAGATCAACACCAGGTACGAGCGGCTGATCGACGATCTGCTGGCGCCGGTGGTCGGGCAGGGCAATTTCCGCATCTCGGTCGATGCCGATATCGACTTCTCGCAATCGAAGCAGAGCCTGATCAAATACGGCGAGGGCCACATCCTCAGCCAGGATCAGACGACGCGCGAGGGCGGCGAGGGCGGAACGCCATCCGGCATTCCGGGCGCGCTGTCGAACCGGCCGCCGGAGACGCCGACCGTGACCGCTCCCACGCCGGCGGCTGCCGCTGCTGGCGCCGACGCCGCGAAGGCGCCGGCCCGGCCGGCCGGCTCCCGCGAAAGCCGCGCCGTTACCAGTTACGACATCGACAAGACCGTCCAATATCTTCAGGACCCGCCGTGGAAGCTGCACGCCATTTCGGTCGCGGTGCTGCTGAACAACGCCAGCGGGGCGCCGATTCCGGCAACGCGCATCAAATCGATCAAGACGCTGGTCGAATCGGTGGTCGGGGCTGGCGCGCGCCACGAGGTCACGGTCATCGACCTGCCGTTCAACAAGATCGAGCCGGCGCCGAAGGTGGCGCTGACCTGGTGGAAGGAGCCGTGGATTCAGCTCGCCAGCCAGAACGCGGCGCTGGCGCTGGCCGGCCTCTTGGCGCTGTTCGGCGGCGTCTTCCCGCTGTTGCGCTGGCTGCGGGCCCGGCCCGGCACGCTGACGCTGCAAGACGCGTCCGCCACCGCGATGGGTGGCGCTGGGGGTACTGGAGGCGGGGCGGGACGTGGCGACGCAGGGCATGGCGCCGCCAACGCGACGGCCTCGGGCGGGATCGATTTTTCGGGTGTCGGCGCCGATACGTTCACCGTCGATGTCGATGCGGTCAGGAAAATCGTCGCCAACGATCCTGGGCGGACCGCCCAGGTCATCAAGGAGTGGATCAGCCGTGGCATCCCTGGAAACCAAAAGTGAGCCGACCGATATCGAAAAGGCGGCGATCCTGATGACACTGGTCGGTCAAAAGGAGGCGGCGGAGGTCATCAAGCATCTGGCGCCGCGCGAGATCAACCGGCTGGCCAGCGCGATGGCGCGCCTGCCGAAGGTCGCCAAGGATTCGGCCGAGGCGGTGTTCCAGGAATTCGCCAGCCTGATGAGCGAGCAGACCGCGTCCGGCGTCGGCGCCGAGGAATATCTGCGCGGCGCGCTGGTCGAAGCGATCGGCGAAAAGCGCGCCTCGGGCCTGTTGGAGCGGCTGATGCATGGTGGCGATTCCGCCGGCATCGAGGCGGTGAAATGGCAGGATGCGCGCGTCGTCGCCGAATTGATCCGCGCCGAACATCCGCAGATCGTCGCCATGATCCTCGCCTATATGGAGGGCGATCAGGCGATCGAGGTGGTGGCGCATCTGCCGGACGAACTGGTGGAGCAGGTGATCCCGCGCCTCGCCACGCTGGACATGATCCCGCCCACCGCGATTCAGGAATTGAACGAGGCGCTGAAGGATCAGCTGGTCGGCGAATCGCCGCAGGTGCGGCTGACCACCGTCGGCGGCGTCAAGGCGGCGGCGGAAATCCTCAACCAGTTCGACGGCAGCCGCTCGCAGAGCATGCTCAACTCGATCAAGCTCTACGATGCCGAGCTGGCCCAGCGCATCTACGACAACATGTTCGTGTTCGCCGACCTGGTCGATGTCGATGATCGCAGCATGCAGACCCTGTTGCGCGAGATCGATCAGAACCTGCTGGTGCCCGCGCTGAAGGGCGTGGACGAAGGGCTGCGCGACAAGGTGTTCCGCAACATGTCGACGCGCGCCGCCGAATCCTTGAAGGAGGAAATCGCGACCAAGGGGCCGATGCGCCTCGCCGAAGTCGAGGCGGCACAGCGCCAGATTCTGGTGGCCGCGCAATCACTGGAGGCGGAGGGCAAGATCAACCTGCGCGTCGAAGCCAAGGATTTGGTGGCCTAGCGCATGTCCCATTCGCTGCGCGGGGTCGGGTCCCATCGCGGCGTCGAAGCCGGGGCGCGGAGCGCCGCCGGCCCGGCGCACGATGCCGGTGCGAGCGACGGCGAATTCGCCAGCGCGATGCAGTCGGCGATCGGCGCCGCCGGCGCCTCGGACGCGGCGCATCGCGACGGCGGGGGCGGCGAGGAAGAAGGTGGGGCGGCGCCGCGCCCACCGCGCGCGACCGCTGCCGCGCCGTCGGCGGATGTGCCATCGGATGCGCCGTCAGCCGGGGTGGCGCGTGCGGAGCCGATGATGCGCGCGGTGATACCGGCTGCAGCCACCGTGATACCGGCGCGGATATCTCATGATACCCGGATGAAGCCGGCATCAGGACTCCTCGCATCCCGTCAAACGGGCCGCGAAACCCATCGCCCCGACACCGAAATCGTCACCGAAATCGCCGCCGCCGAGACGGCGCCGCCGCCGCCGCTCGCCGCTGCCGCGCCGGCGACCGCGCATGCCGACCCGAGCGATGCCCCGGTATCGCCGGCCTCGGTCTCAATCAATTCAGCGCCGTCATTGGCCGTGCCAACAGCGCCAAGAGCTGCCAGCCCGGCGCCCGGCGCCGCCACCACGAGGGCGGCTGTCACGACACCGCTCGGCGCGCCGCCCGCCCGGCCGACGCCCGCTGTGCGGTCAGCGGCCTTGCCGCGCGACGAGACGCCGCCCGCGTCGAATGCCGCTCTCGTGGTGGCGGCGCCGTCCGAACCTATGACGGCGATCCCGGCGCCGGTCGTGACCCTCCGCGCCGGCGATGCGCGCCCAACGCCAGCGCTGCCGCGCGGCGCCGTTGTCGCGCGGGATCAGGCGGTTCCCAGAACGGCCCCGACAGTCTCAGCGATGCCGACAGGGACGACATTGCCGCCAACGACGCGAAGGCCAATCGGGTCAACCGGGGTGACGCCGCTCGCAGCTCGGTCGCCGCCGGCCGACCCAAGGGCGGCCACGCCTCCGTCAGGCGCGGCTGATGTCGCTCCGACGGCAAATCCAGGGACCGTCGCGGCGACACCTGTCGATTCCACCGCCACGGCGGCGTCGCTACTCGCCACACCAATCCCGATGATGCCCGCCTTGGCGGTCCTGGCACAGGCGGCTCGTGCGCCATCGGCGCTTGCACCGATCATCCGGTCCGCCGCCGCGCCGCCGCCCGTCAGCACGATGCCTTCGGCGACCTTCAGCGCCTCCACGCCCCAACCGATCGCAGCCCCCGCCCCCGCGCGAACGGCTACGCTCGCCGCCCTTGCGGATACTCAACCGACGGCGCCAGCCGCATCGGCAGCCACAGTGCCGATGGCCCCAATATCGGCCGCCCCGGCGCCAGTGGTTCGTGCGCCGAGCGCGCCCGCGCCATCGGTGCTTGCCTCTATCGTCTCCGCCCCCGCTCCCGCCATTGCCGCGCCCGGCGCGCCGGCACCCGTCAACACCGTGCCTTCGGCGACGTTCGCGGCCGCCACGCCCCGGCCGAGCGCGCCTCCGTCTGCCAAGCCCCTCGCCGTCGTGCCCCTCGCCGTCGCACCAGCGGCCATGCGCGCCGCCCCCGCCGGTTCGCCGCCGCCGGTCGTACCGCCATCGGGTCCGTCCGTCGCGGCGCAGCCGATAGTGTCGGTCAATTCAGCCCCGACACTCACCATCGTTGCCGCGCAATCGTCTCCCGCTGTCGCGGCGTCGGAGGGCGCTTCGCTCTCGGCCCTGCTTCCTGTTGCCGCGGCAAGTACATCATGGCGTGCGATCCGCGAGATCGCTGGGCGACCCGCGCCGCCTACCGCCCGAGACGCGGCGCCGCGCCCGCCGCCCACGCGCGGGGATGCCGCGCCGGTGGCGGCGCCCGTCGCCAGGGGGCCGGGCGTCCCGCCGTCGGCCGACGCCCAGACCGATGCCGTGCCAGGCGCGGACCCGGCGGCCGCACCGCCGCCCGGCTCGCAAATCGTGGCGCCCGTGAATGATATCGATCCGCCGGCCCCGGCGATTGGTGCCGCGCCCGCAGTCTCGGCCACGCCGAGCGCCGCGACCTCACAGCCCGGCCCAACGCCTGACAAAGCGGTGGCCCCGACCGTCGCCGGCACGCCGGGCCGGCCAACGGCGACATCGCCGATGGCGATATCGCCGGCAGTTACCGCGCCGCCGCCGGCCGCCGCGCGTCCGGTTCCGGTCTCGGCCGCGCCGAGCGCCGCGATCCCCACACCCGGCCCAACGCCGGCCAAAGCGCCGGCCCCAATCGTCGCCGGCCCGCCGGCCCGGCTGGCGACGGCATCGCCGATGACCATATCGCCGGCGGCTGTGGCGCCGCCCCCGGTCGCCGCGCGCGCGATGCCGGTCTCAGCGCCGCCGAGCGCCGCGACCCCAGCGCCCGGCCCAATGCCCGGCAGAGTGCCTGCCCCAATCGTCGCTGGCACGCCAGTCCGGCCCCCGCCGCCGACATTGCCGACGACGGTATCGCCGGCGGCTGTGGCGCCGCTCCCAGCCACCACGCGCGTGGTTCCGATGTCGGCTGCGCCGAGCGCCGCCGCCGCGCCGCTTTCCCCGACCCCGGAACAGTCTTCCGACCTGCCGCTCGCCCCTATGCTCGCCGACACGCCCGTCGGAACGACGACGATATCGTCGCCGGCGGCCGCGCCGCTCGTCGGCGCACCTTTGCAAGCCGTGGCGGCGGACCCTCGCGCCATCGCACCATCGTCTTTACCGCAATCCGCCCCGGCGCAATCCTCACCGGCGCAATCCTCACCGGCGCAACCGTCGCCGGCGCAAGGGGCGCCATCTCCAGCGTCGCTGTCGCAAGCGTCGCCGTCTCAGGCGTCGCCGCCGCGATCATCCGCCCCCGGCACGGTCGCGCTGCCGCCAAGGACGGTTGCCACCCGGGCCACCGCCCCGCTTGCCGCGCCCGCGTCGTCCGGCGCGCTGTCGCCATCCGCCGCGTCATCCGCCGCGCCCGGCCCGGCCGATCGGCAGGACCGGCCTCTGGCGCCGCCACCCCCCGTCTCGCCAAGCGCCAGCGCGGGGCAGCCGGACATGCAAGCGGTGCCCACGCCGTCCGGTGTCCTGCCGCCGCCCGACGCCAGCGCGCCGCGCGGCAACCGGCGGGACCTCTCGGCGCCCACCCAAATCGGGGCGACGGCCGGCATGATTGGTGATGGGGCCGCCGCCGCGCCGGCCCCAGCCGCCAGCATCGATGCCGGTGCTGCCGCCCCGGCCGCGACGACCGGGACCGCCCCGTCCTTCGGCGACGCCATCGCCAGCCACGTCCTGACCATGGCCGCGACCGGCCGGCAGGAGGCGACGCTGCAGCTCCAGCCGCCGCACCTGGGCGACATCAGCATCCGCGTCTCGGTCCAGGGGCGCGACGTCTCCGCCTGGTTCGGCGCGGCCCAGCCGCAGGTGCAGCAGGCGGTCAGCGACGCGCTGGGCCAGTTGCAACTCGATCTGGCCGGCGCCGGGCTCAATCTCGCCGGCGCCTGGGTGGGCGCCGATACCTCGGGCATGCAGCGCCAATATGAAGGCACCACCGCCGCGACCCGCCGGCTCGGCTTCGCGGCGCCGGCCATTGAGCGCGCCGCCCGCGATGGCGCCGACCCGTCGCCGCGCCCCGCCGGCGTGAATGTCTATGTCTGACGCCAACCTGCCCGGGGACGGCAAGGACGCGCCCGGCGTGCGTGCCTATGACATGTTCGTCCAGGACCCGACCGCGCCGACGCGGATGCCGACGCTGGAGGTGATCAACGATCGCTTCGCCCGCTCGCTGCGCGGCGCCTTGTTCCACCATCTGCGCAAGGGCGTGCAGATCGATTCCTGGACCGTCGATCTGATCAAGCATTTCGAGCTGATCGAGCGGCTGGCCTCGCCGAGCTATATCGTCCTCGTGGCCCTGAAGCCGTTGCGCGGCACCATGCTGGTGGTGATCGACGCGGCGCTGGTGGCCGCCATCGTCGAAAGCCGCTTCGGCGGCAACGGGCGCTTTCCGGTAACGAAGGCACAGCGTGATTTCACCACCGTCGAGCACAAGGTGATGTCGCGGGTTCTGGAGATCGTGCTCGAGCAGTTCACCGGCGCCTGGCAGCGCGTCGCGACGCTGCAGCCGGAAATATTGCGCCACGAATTCAATCCCCAGTTCGCCAGTATCACCACCGCCGGCGAACAGGTCATCACCACGACCTTTCAGATCAAGGTCGATAACGGCGAGGGCACGCTGCTGATCGGCATTCCCGCCGCCATGCTAGGCCCGGTCCAAGATCAATTGATGTCGACCGTGGCGTCGGAATCGGCGGCGCCCGACGGCCACTGGTTCGAGCAGCTGAAGACCGGGATCGAACAGATCATCATGCCGCTGCGCGTCGAGCTGGCGGAAATCGAAATGTCGGTCCACGAGCTGTTGGAGCTCAGGCCGGGCGACGTCTTTGAAATCGAGCGGCCCGAAAGCGTGGTGATCGAGGCCGAAGGCGTGCCGCTGTTCCGCGGGCGCTGGGGTCGCTATGGCGCGAAGAGCGCGGTGCGGGTCGATGAGGCCATCAATCCGGCGGACGACATCTTGCCGACAAAAATGAACGGGGGCAGCGAGCATCATGGCTGAAGAAGGGCGGACCGCCGATGCGGCGGTCAATATCGCGGCGCCGAATTCTCCGTTCGAGAATCTGGCGCTGCACGGCAACGGGGCGGCGGCGGAGATGCGCGCCGACGAGCCCGGGAAATTGGACCTGGTGCTCGACATTCCGCTGCGGCTTTCGGTCGAGCTGGGCCGCACCGAGCTGCCGATCCGCGATGTCATGCGGCTGGGACGGGGGTCGGTCGTCGAGCTTGATCGCGGACCGGGCGCGCCGCTCGATGTCCGGGTCAATGGCGTACTGATCGGGCGCGGCGAGGTCGTGGTCGTCAACGACGACAAACTCGGCCTGCGCTTCGTCGAGGTGGTTAGCCAGCTCGAGCGGGCCAAGCGCATTCGCTGAAGGGATTTCGATTTGGACCCGATGTCGGCCGCCGTCAACGGCGCGCTTCTCACGACGGTGATCATCGCCGGCCCGTTCCTCGCGGTGGTGCTGTCGGTCGGCGTGGTCGTCAGCATGTTTCAGGCGCTGACCCAGATCAATGAGATGACGCTCAGCTTCGTGCCGAAATTCCTCGGCACTGCTTTGGTGCTGGCGGTGATGGGGCCGTGGCTGCTGCGCCAGCTTGAGCGCTTCGCCGTGCATATTTGGGGCGGCTTTCCCGGCATGCTGTCATGACCGTCGCCGCGGCGCCCCGGCCCGCCCCGGCCCTGTCGGCATGGCGCCGGCACCTGCCCTCGCTGGCGGGGCCGATGGCCTTCGTCCTGATCCTGGCGATGCTGATCGTGCCGCTGCCGCCCTTCGTGCTCGATCTGTGCTTCACATTCAATATCTGCTTCGGGCTGATGATCCTGCTGGCCTCGCTCTATACCGCGAAGGCCACCGATTTCGCGTCGTTCCCGACGCTGTTGCTGACGACGACTTTATTACGACTGTCGCTGAACGTGGCGGCGGCGCGGGTCATTCTGCTGGAAGGGTATCAGGGCTCTGGCGCCGCCGGCCGGGTCATCGAATCCTTCGGCGATTTCGTCATCGGCGGCAATTACGCCGTCGGCATCGTCGTTTTCGGCATCCTGATCATCATCAATTTCGTCGTCGTCACCAAGGGTTCGGGCCGCATCGCCGAAGTGGCGGCACGGTTCGCGTTGGACGGCATGCCGGGCAAGCAGATGGCGATCGACGCCGATCTCAATGCCGGCCTCATCAATCAGGAGGTCGCGACCCAGCGCCGGCGCGACGTGACGCACGAGGCCGATTTCTTCGGCGCGATGGACGGCGCCAGCAAGTTCGTGCGCGGCGACGCGATCGCGGCGATCCTGATCCTGTTCATCAATCTGATCGGCGGGCTGATCATCGGCACCTGGCAGCACGGCATGAATCTCGCCGAGGCGGCCCAGACCTATACGCTTCTGACCATCGGCGACGGGCTGGTGGCGCAGGTTCCGGCGCTGGTGATTTCGGTGGCCGCCGGCCTCGTCGTCAGCCGCGTCTCCACCGATCGCGATGTTGGCCGCGAAGTAGTGGCGCAGCTCGGCAAGTTTCCCAAGGTCTGGTGGATCGCCGCCGGCATCGTCGGCCTGCTCGGTATCGTTCCCGGCATGCCGCATCTGCCCTTTCTCGGCTTCGCCGCGATGCTCGGGGGCACCGGCTGGTGGCTCCATCGCCAGCACGAGGAAGCCGACCGCAAGCCGGTCGCGCCGCCGGCCAAGCCGGCCGACAGCGAGGAGCTGGATGTCGGCGTGGTCGAAATGGTCGAACCGCTCGAGGTCGAGATCGGCTATCGCCTGGTTGGCCTGGTGGACAAGGAAAAGGATGGCGGGGTGCTGCGCCGCCTGCGCGCGGTGCGCAAGCAGGTATCGCGCGAATTCGGCTTCCTGGTGCCGGTGGTTCACGTCCGTGACAATCCCGATCTCAAGGCGTCGGCCTATCGCATCCTGGTCTATGGGGTCGAGCGCGCCACCGGCGAGGTCCATCCCGATAAGCTGCTGGCGATTCCGTCGGACCGGGTCCTCGGCGAGATTCAGGGGATCAAGACCCGCGATCCGGTGTTCGGCCGGCCGGCCGTGTGGATCGCGCCCGCGATGGCGGATCAGGCGCGAGCGTCGGGCCACACCGTGTTCGATGCCGCCGTGGTGATCGCGACGCATTTCGAGCGGGTGGTGAAAAATCATGTCGAGGCGCTGTTCGGGCGCACCGAACTCGACGCGCTGTTGGGCGTCGTCGCCAAGCAATCGCCGAAGCTGATCGAGGAACTGACGCCCAAGCTGCTGCCGCTGCCGACCATCCACAAGGTGCTGTGCGCGCTGCTGGCGGAGCGCATTCCCCTGCGCAGCCTGCGCACCATCGTCGTCACTCTGATCGAGGAAGGCTCGGCCGCCCAGGACGTCAGGAGCCTCCTGAGGGTTCTGCGCATCCGCCTCGCGGGCTTCATCGTCCAGCATGTCTTCGGCGCGGTCGACGAATTGCGGCTGATGGCGCTGGAGCCCGACCTTGAACGGCTGTTCCAGGATACGCTGCGGCTCGCCGGCGACACTACGGAGGAGCCCAGCCTCGAGCCGGCCCTGGCCGGCGATGTCCGTGCCATGGCGTCGGCGGCGGCAATTCGCCTTGAAGGCATGAATGCGGCCGCCGCCCTGGTCGTGCGCCCGGAGTTGCGGCCGTTCGTTTCGAACCTGCTGCGCCCGGTCCGGCCGTGGGTCTGGGTCTTCTCCTACGCCGAGATTCCGGCGGAAAAGCGTCTCAAGGTCGTCGAATTGCTGGGTCGCCAGCCGGAGCGGGCGGGCAATGTCCGGCGGTAGCGCCTTCGCCGCCGCCCCCGCCGACGAAGCGGCGCCGGACGATACCGAGGACGCCCTGGTGCTGGCCCGTCCCGAGGACGGCTACGCCGCCGCCGAATACGCCCAGACCGACGAAACCCTGATCATCAAGCGCTATGCGCCGGTGGTGAAGCGTCTCGCCACCCACTTGAAGGGCCGGCTGCCGGCCGGCATCCAGCTCGAGGATCTGATCCAGGCCGGCATGATCGCGGTTCTGCGGCTGGTTCGCGCCGGCTATCTGGCGCGGCACGGGGACGGGCCGCTGCGCCGGTCGATTCGCAACGCCATGATCGACGAGGCGCGGCGCGAATCGTGGGCGCCGGTGCGGACCGTGCGCCGCGCCAAGGCGGCGGCGGCGGCGATGCGGCTCCTGGAAAGCCGGCTCGGGCGCCACGCCACCGACGAGGAAACGGCGGCGGAAATGGCGTTGTCGCTGGCCGAATATCATCAGCTTCTCGTGGATGTCGCGGGCATTCGGCTGCTGGAAATCGGGGAAGTAAGCGATGGCGCGGAGGAGCTGCCGAGCGGGGCGGACAATCCCGAGGCGAGTCTTCATCACGACCGGATCGTGGCGGCCCTTGCGGGCGCGGTCGAATCGCTGCCAGATCGGGAAAAGCTCGTGGTGTCGCTTTATTACGAGCGCAACCTGAATATGGATGAGGTGGGCGAGATTCTGGGGTTCGACAAATCGACGGTGTGCCGGGCGCATGGCCGGGCGCTGCTCAGACTGAGAAGCGCGTTGGAGGGATGGAAGTGATCGACGATCGGGGCGCCGCGCGCCGGGCACGCGGGTAGGAGGGGGTCGGAATGGACATATTCGCCATCATCGCCATGGTGTCGGCGGTGGCCTGCATCTGCGTCGCGATGATGTTGGACGGCGGCAGCCTTGCCTCGCTGCTGCAGCTTCCGGCCTTCATCATGGTGATCGGCGGCACGATGAGCGCCGTGCTGTTGCAGACGCCGGTTAAAATCTTCATCAACGGCCTGAAGATGCTGCGCTGGGTGTTTTTTCCGCCCAAGGACAATGCCGAGCAGGTGCTGACTGACATCATGGAATGGGTGCGCATCTCGCGGCGCGAATCGATCCTGGCGCTGGACAAGGTCGCCGAGACCGTCGAGGACCCCTATACCAGGCAGGGGCTGCGCCTGGTGGTCGATGGCGTCGAGGCCTCGCAAATCCGCGCGGTGCTGGAGACCATGATCCATACCCGCGAGCATCACGAGCATCTCTCGGCCGAAATCTATGAGGCGATGGGTGGCTACGCGCCGACCGTCGGCATCCTCGGCGCCGTGCTGGGCCTGATTACGGTGATGGCGAATCTGGGCGATCCCTCGAAGCTCGGCGCCGGCATCGCGACCGCGTTCGTCGCGACCGTCTATGGCGTCGGCGCCGCCAATTTGTTCTTCCTGCCGGTCGCCAACAAGCTGAAGGTCCTGGTGCGCTGGCGGGTGCGCACCATGGACATGATCCTCGAAGGGCTGGTGGGCATCGCGGTGATGGAAAAGCCGATCCAGCTTGAAATGCGGCTGCGCAGCTTCGTTCACGGCCACGGCACCGCGCATGCCGACGAGGGCGCCGAGGGTGCCCCCGCCGGCGAATTGGCCGAGCAAACGCGTTAGAACGGGAAGACGCACTTGGCATCGGATCGGCGGCGGCGCAATCAGGACACGAAGAAGGAGAACAACGAGCGCTGGGTCATTTCCTACGCCGATTTCATGACCCTGCTGCTCGCGACGTTCGTGGTCCTCTACGCCGTGTCGAGCATCAACGTATCGCGCTATCGGGCCACCGCCGAGGCGCTGTCGGCGGTCTTCACCGGCAAGGTGATCGTGCAGAACAAGGGCGAGGGCGCCCAGCCGAGCGGCGTCTTCGACCATCTCCCCGCGCCGGTGCCGAAACCCATCATGCGGCCCCAGCCGACCACCCGGCCGTCCGACAAGGTCCCGGAGAAGGTTCGCGAGCGGCTGAAAAAGCTCAATGACGCCTATAAGAACCTGACCCATCTGTTGCAGGACGTAATCGACAAGGGTCAGGTCCATATCGCCCATAACGGCCTGTCGGTGGTCATCGACATCAATTCCAGCGTGCTGTTCGACAGCGGCCGGGCGGAACTGACGACATCGGCGCTGGGGGTGATCGATCAGATCGGCATCGTCCTTAAGGATTTGCCGTATTCGATTCAGGTCAATGGCTATACCGATAACGCCCCGATCCACACCGCCCAGTTCGGCTCGAACTGGGAATTGTCGGCGGTGCGCGCGATTTCGGTCGTGAAGCGCTTCGTCAGTGACGGCGTCGATCCCTCGCGCCTCGTCGGCGCGGGCTATGGCGAATATCATCCCGTCGCCGACAACGACTCGCCCGATGGCAAGGTAAAGAATCGCCGGGTTCAGATCGTCGTCCTGTCGGCGGACGATAGCCGTCAAGAGCCGGGTCTCGTCGCGCCCTCGCCGGCGGCCCCGCCCACGGTCCGACCCATCATCAACGACCGTGCCGGCGGCACGCATCCGGTGACGCCGGCCCGAAGCGCCGCGTCGCGCGCCGCCGCCGCCGAGGGCACGCCGTCGAACAAACCCGTGATCGCGCCGCCGTGGCCGCTCGGCCCGCAAGCGCACTGAGCCGTGGCGGGCAGAGCGCGGGACGATGGCATTCCGCTCCAAGCGATCCGGCGGCGCCGACCGGGTGGCGATCAGCCCGGTGCTGCTCGCCGCTTTCCTGGCGCTGCTGTGGGTCGCGCTGTTCCCGAGCGAGGGCGGTGAACTCGGCGCGCCCGATTGGGGCATGCCGATCGTGATCGGCACCCGCTTCATCGCCGGGTTCGTCGCCGGCTGGGTGATGATTTCGCTGGCGCAAATCGCGTTGCGGCTGATGTGGCTGGGCGCGGCGCAATTCTATGTCCGATCGCGGAGACCGTAGATGAGCCGTCGGGTCAATCTGAGCCAAGCCGCCGTGGTGCCGTGGCGGGTCCCCGATATCCACGCGCCGATCCAAGTGCTCGAAGCGCCGGACTTCCGCGAGGTCGATCTTCAGGCCGAGAACCGCGCCCGCGCGCAGAATCTCGCGGCCGCGCCGGCCGCGCCGCTCGATCCCGGTATTTTTCCCGGCATGTCCCAAGAGGTGGATGCGGGCGATGCCGGCGCCCTGGCCGCGGAAATCGATCGCCGGCTCGTCGAGGGCCGCGAGCAGGGCTATGCCGAGGGCTTCATCGTCGGCCAGCGCGCCGCCGAACAGCGGTTCGCGGATCAGCTTCGGCGCTTCGAGGACATCGTTCAGCGGCTGGGCGAGCCGATCCGCGCCCTGGAGCGGCCGGTCGAGGAGGCGGTGATCGCGCTGGCGCTGGAGGTCGCGCGCTGGGTCATCGGCAATGAAATCACCATGTCGCGCGATCATCTGGTGCGGCTCGTCCGCGACGCGGTGGGAAGGGTGCCGATCGATGTCGGCCCGCCCACCATCATGGTGCACCCGGCCGATGCCGAGCTGATCCGGGCGCTGGCGCCGGATCTCGAGGCCAAGGGGCTGCCGCTGGTGGTCGACGAGACGATCGAGCCGGGCGGCTGCCTGATCGTCGCCGACGGCGCCGAGGGCGCCGCGGTCAAGGACCGGCGCTGGCATCCCCGCGCCGGCCACGGGATTTGCGAGGTCGATCTGACGCTGGCCTCGCGCTGGCGCGACGCGATGCTGGCGATGTTCGAAGGCGAGGATGCCTGATTGACCCTGGTCGCGCCGCACAAGCTGATCGAGGCGCTGGAGCGTCACCGCCTGCGCCTGACCGATGCCGATTCCGCGGTAAAGATAAGCGGAAGTTTGGTGCGTCATGTCGGTATGGTGATGGAAGCACGCGGTATTCATGTTGGTATCGGCGAGCGTTGCTTCATCGAAAGCGATTTCGGCCGCCAATTCTCGGCGGAGGTGGTTGGCTTCGATGGCGGGCGCAGCCTCTTGATCGCCGAAGGTCATGGCGACGGGCTGGCGGTGGGCGCGCGCGTCACCCCGGTCGGTCGGCGGGTGGAGATCATGGTCGGGCCGGAATTGCTGGGCCGGGTCATCGATGGCGCCGGCGTTCCGATCGACGATAAGGGCCGGCTGGGATGCGAGGAACGGGTCCCCCTCTTCGGGCGCGCGCTCGACCCGATGAAGCGGACCCTGATCGACGTGCCGCTCGATGTCGGCGTGCGCTCCATCAATGCGTTGCAGTCGGTGGGGCGCGGCGCGCGGCTCGGCCTCTTCGCCGGCACCGGCGTCGGCAAGAGCGTGCTGATGGGCATGATGGCGCGCTATACCGCCGCCGATGTCGTGGTGGTCGGTCTCATCGGCGAGCGCGGCCGCGAGGTGAAGGAATTCGTCGAGCGCACGCTGGGATCCGAGGGGCTGGCCAAGGCGGTGGTGCTGGCGGCGCCCGCGAACGAATCGGCGCTGGTCCGGGTACACGCCGCCTATCGCGCGGTGGCGATCGCGGAGTATTTCCGCGACCAGGGGCAGGATGTCTTGCTGCTGATGGATTCGCTGACCCGCTTCGCCATGGCCCAGCGCGAGATCGGCCTCGCCATTGGCGAATTGCCCTCCTCGCGCGGCTATCCGCCCTCGGTCTTCGGCCGCATCGCCGCGCTGGTCGAGCGCGCCGGCAATGGCGAGGGCGGGCGCGGCAGCATCACCGCGTTCTATACGGTGCTGGTGGAGAATGACGATCCGAACGACCCGATCGGCGATGCCGCGCGCTCGTTTCTCGACGGCCATCTGATGTTGTCGCGCAAGCTGGCGGAGCGCGGCCAGTACCCGGCGATCGATGTCGGCGCCTCGATCAGCCGCGTCATGCCGTCGATCGTGGCGCCCGACCATCTGGCGCGCGCCCAGCGGTTCAAACAGCTCTATGGCCGGCTCGAGGAGAGCCGCGACATGATCGCCATCGGCGGCTATCGCGCCGGCAACGATCCGGAGCTCGACCGGGCCGTGTCGCGGCGCGGCGCCATGGAAAATTTCCTGCGCCAGGACATGAATGTCGCGGTCGGCCTCGCGGACAGCGTGGCGGCACTGGCGGCTGCGGTCGGCGAATAAGCCCGCGCGATGACGAGCTATCAGAGCCTTGCCGATTTTGTCGGCGACCGCGCCGACCGCCAGCAAGTGCGCTGGCGCCAGGTGATGAGCCAATGCGACGAGTCGAAACGCAAGCTGATCCAGTTGCGCCAGTATGCCGACCGCTATCGGGCGCAGATGACCGGCCAGTTGCATGACGGCATGGACGCCGCCGCGACCATGGGGTTCCTGCGCTTCATCGGCCAGATCGAGGGGGTGATCGCGAAGCAAGAAGGCGAGGTGGCGCGGTTCGAGACCGCCGCGACCCTCCAATGGCAGCAATTGGTCGAGGCGCGCCGGGAAAAGCGCATGTACGAGATTCTGCGCGACAAGGCGGACGCGGAAAAACTGGCGGCCGAGCTGCGCCGCAGCCAGGCTGAAATGGATGAATTGATGGGAAGGATTGTCAAATCGCTCTAGGCCGATTACAGTCGGTCAGTTGACAAAAACCGAAAATATGGAAATTGGCTAGACAGCTCGAAAAAGGCCGTCCCGCGGCAGCCGACAAACGTCGAGGGGCGGCGCCCGAGATCGTTCCGATCGAGTTGCCGAAGAAGCGCGGCAAGCTGAAGCTGATCATCATTATCGTCGTCGCCCTGCTGGTCGTGTTGGGGGGCGCCGGCGGCGCCTATTTTTTCCTGTTCGCCGGATCGTCGCCAAAGGGGCCGAAGGAAGCGGTGCCGGCCCAGCCCTTCTTCGTCGATGTGAAGCCGTTCGTCGTCACCATGAAGGCCGCCGACGACAGCATGCACTATGTGCAACTGGCGCTCAGTCTCAAGGTGCCGAACGAGGAGGCGGTCGCCGGCGCCACTGCGGTGATGCCGGAACTTCTCGACATGATTCGCCAGACGGTGCTGGGCTTCAAGATCGACGAGTTGCAGACCCAGGACGGCGTCAACAAGCTGCGGATCGCGATTACCACCGGCACCAATCGGGTCTTGCTGCAGGCGCTGGGCCCGAAAAAGATCGAGACGCTGGGCGCGCCGAACGGCAATCTCGTCAGCAACGTCTTCTTCCAAAACCTGGTTATCGAATGAACGCCGGGGCGGGGGCGCTCCGATGATCGGCGGTATGGATGGGTTCGCCTTCCTGTTTCTCGAAATCGGCGCGATCGTGCTGGTGCTGTGGGGCGCGCTGTGGCTGGTCAAGCGGCGCGGCCGCGCCGGGGGCGGTGCATTCGGCGCGCGCGACTGTCGCATCCTGCGCCAGATGCCGATCGGACCGCGCGAGCGCGTCATCGTGATAGAGATCGGCGGCAAGCAATTGGTGCTGGGGGTCGGCTCTGCCGCGGTATCGCTGCTCTGTGAATTGACCGAACCCTTGTCGCCGACCGACGCGAATGGCGGCGTCTTCGGCGAGGCGGTGCGCAAGGCGATGGGACGATGGCGCGCCGGCTGATCCTCGCAGCCGCGCTGTCGGGCGGCGCCGCGACCATTCTCCTGATGGCCTGGGGTTCGGCGCATGCCGCCGGGTTGGGCGTGCTCGATCTGGCGCCCGATAAGAATGGCGGCCAGACCTATACGGTGCCGGTGCAGATTCTGCTGCTGATGAGCGGGCTGGTGTTTCTACCGGCGATCCTGCTGACCATGACGGCGTTCACGCGGATCATCATCGTGCTGGCGCTGCTGCGCCAGGCGCTGGGCCTGACGCAGTCGCCGCCCAACCAGATCCTGATCGGCCTCTCGCTGTTCCTGACGTTTTTCGTCATGGGGCCGGTGGTGACGCGAATCAACGTCGACGCGCTGCAGCCGCTGCTCGCCGACAAGATGTCGCTGATGGACGCGGTCGCCAAGGCCGAGGTGCCGCTGAAAGGCTTCATGCTGAAACAGACGCGCCGGGACGATCTGGGGCTGTTCCTGAAACTGGCGGGCGGCCAAACCTATGCGACCCCCAACGATGTGCCGTTCCAATTGCTGGTCCCGGCCTTCGTGACCTCGGAATTGAAGACCGGGTTTCAAATCGGCTTCCTGATCTTCCTGCCCTTCATCGTCATCGACATGGTGGTGGCGGCGGTGATGATGTCGCTGGGCATGATGCTGCTGTCGCCGACCACCGTGTCCTTGCCGATCAAGCTGATGCTGTTCGTGCTGGTGAATGGCTGGACGCTGGTGATCGGCTCGCTGGCTCAGGGCTTCATCCGATGAGCCCGCTCGACATCACCCTCGCGGCGCGCCACGTCCTGGTGCTGACGCTGCTGTTCGTCAGCCCGTTTCTTGGCATCGGTCTCGTCGTCGGCGTCGCGGTGTCGCTGATTCAGGCCGGCACCCGGATGAACGACATGACCCTGCATTTCGTACCGCGCCTGCTCGCGGTGATGCTGATGATCGCCCTTGCCGGGACCTGGGTCGGCTCGCGGATGACCAATTATTTTCGCGAGGCCGCGGCCCAGATGGTCACGACGCTTCAATAGGCGATGCCAAGCTGGAGCGAGGCCGAACTCTTACGCTGGGCGGGAGAATTCTACTGGCCCTTCATCCGCATCCTGGGGCTGTTCGCGGCGGCGCCGGTGTTCAACGCCGTCACCATCCCGGTGCCGCTGAAGGTGGCGCTGGCCACCGTGCTGGCGATGCTGGTCGCCGGCATCGTCGATCAGCCGGTGCCGCTGGAATTGACCTGGGCCGGTCTCGTGCTGACGGTCGAGCAGATCATCATCGGCGTCGCGATGGGCTTCTCGATGCAGCTCGCCCTCTCGGCGATGACGCTGGCGGGCGATCTCGTCGGCGTGCAGATGGGGTTCGGCTTCGCCACCCTGCTCGGCCTCGAGGGCGATTTCGCGGTGCCGGTGATGGCGGATTTCTTCGGCCTCGTTGGGACGGTGCTGTTTCTTGCCTTCAACGGCCACCTGATTTTGATCAGCGCGCTGGTCAAGAGCTTCACGATCGTGCCGGTGGCGATCGGCGCCGGCATAACGATGGCCGGCTGGGCGGCGCTGGCCAATGCCGGCGCCATGCTGTTCGGGATCGGCGTGTTCCTCGCGCTGCCGATCGTCGCGGTTATTCTCACCATGCATCTCGCCGTCGGCACCCTGTCGCGGGCGGCGCCGCAGATCAATCTGATGTCGGTGGGGTTTTCGCTGTTCCTGTGGGTCGGCATCGCGGCGACGATCTCGCTGGTGCCGTTTTTCGCGCCGGCGGTGGAGCACATGATCGATGCCGGCCTGTCTCTGATGGCGGTGGTGGTGGTTAAGCCATGAGTGACACCAGCAGCGAAGACAAAACCGAACGAGCCAGTCCCCGGCGCATCGAAAAGGCGCGCGAGGAAGGCAACATCGCGCGCTCCCAGGGCCTGTCCGGCGCGGCCATCATGCTGACCGCCGCCCTATTCTTTATGATGGGCGGGCGGTCGATGATCGGCGCGATGGAGCGCTCGCTGCGCGCCGGCCTGCGGCTCGACGCCGACGTGATGCGCGACCCGGCGCGGATGATCACCGCGATCTGGCAGGTGATGGGGCCGCCCTTCGCGGCGACCGGCACCTTCATCCTGCTGCTGCTGGTGGTCGGGGTCGCGTCCAATCTCGCGGTCGGCGGCTGGGTATTCGCGCCGCGCCTCCTCAGCCCCGACTTTCAGCGCATCAGTCCGCTGGCCGGGCTGAAGCGTCTCTTCTCGCACGAGGGGCTGGCGGAGATACTCAAGTCGCTGGCCAAGGTCATCGTGATTGGGGGGGCGGCCTATTTCGTGCTGCGTCAGTCGCTGCCGGCGCTGGTCGATCTGGGCCGCGAATCGTGGATCGCCGCGTCGGTCAATATCGCCGACCACGCGACCTGGGCGCTGCTGATCTTCGCCGGCGCGCTGGCCTGCGTCGTGGCGCTGGAAGTACCCTATCAATTGTGGAGCCATCGCGGGCGGCTGCGGATGACGCGCCAGGAATTGCGCGACGAGATGCGCGATCTCGAGGTCAGCGCCCACACCAAGCGCCGGCTGCGCGCGTTGCGCAACCGCTTCGCCCGTGGCCGGATGATGACGGAGGTGCCGCGCGCCGATGTCGTCATCACCAATCCCGAGCATTACGCGGCGGCGCTGCGCTATCAGGAGGGCACGATGCGCGCCCCGCGACTCGTCGCGAAGGGCGGCGGCCTCGTCGCCCTGCGGATTCGCGAACTGGCGATGGAGCATCATATTCCCATCCTTGAGGCGCCGCCGCTGGCCCGCGCGATCTATAAATATGTCGATCTCGATACCGAAATTCCGGCCGGGCTCTATCAGGCGGTCGCCGAGGTGTTGGCCTATATCTATCGGCTGCGGCTGGCGCGTGATTCCGGCAGCCCCGCGCCGACGCTGCCCGGCGACCTGCGCTTCGAGCCGCCGGAGGAATTCCGGGTGGATTGAGCCTTACGCGGCGCCGTCGCCGGTTAGGCGGCGCCGACCAGACGCTGGCTGGGCGGGTTCTGCTCGCTGCCGTCGGCGCGGTAGGAGCGGTGCGGCTCGCGCTGGCGCAGCCGGTCAAGCGCGCCCGTCATGTGGCGCAGGATCGCGGTGCAGATCACCGAGTTTTCGCGATTGTAGCGCGCCAGCGCCATCAGCGCGCCGATATCGGTCCGCGCCGTGGCCCCGGCCTCGGTCAGCCGCTCGATGGCGTCGGCAAGCGCCAGCTTGTGCTGGGTCACCGTGTCGAGCCGGGTCGGCGCGCCCGAGAGCAGGGTCCGGCGCTCCTCCTCCAGCACGCGGCGCAAATCGTCGAGCAGCAGGCCCAGCTCGTCGTCCCTGTCGTCCGCCATCAGTAATCTCCTCGCGGCGCGTCCAAGCGAATTTCGACCGCGCCGGCATCCGCCACCGCCGCGCGAACCGTCTTCTTGCTGTCCGGATTCTCGACCAGGATGCGGTCGCCGACCCGGCCATCTTCCATGGCGATGACGCTGGTGCGGATGGTGACGGTGCTGTCGATCAGCGTCAGCACCAGCGTGTCCCCCCGGCGCACCATCAGCGGCCGGTCCAGCAGCGGCGACAGGATCGGCGCCCCGGCCTGGATATTGGCGCGCAGGATCTTGCCCTCGGCCTGCGCCGGGTCGGTCAGATAGGCGCCGTTGGCGGTCATGGTGTCGAGCCGCGCCATGGTCAGATCGGCGGCGGTCAGCTTGGTGCCCGGCGCGAGATTGGCGGCCGCGACCACGGCCTGGCCCCAGGCGTGCAGATGAACCGGGACATAGAGCGTCCAGTAGGGATCGCGGCAGCTTACCCGAGCGGTCACCAGCGGCGCGTTGCCCGCCGGCAACGTTACCTCGACGCCGGCACAGGCGGCGAAGTGGAGGCGGGCGTCGATCTCGCCGACCTCGATCTCCACGATCATGCCCTTGCGTGCCGCGTATTGCGCCTCGGCGGCGGCCTGGACCGCGCCGCGGATCGCGGCCGGACTCTCGAAATTCGCCGCTTCCCCCGACGCGATGGGGCCTGTCAAAAGGATCGCGAAGGCCAGGGTCGCCAATGAACGCAATAACATAGGATAAATTCCTGTTGCATCACTTCCAAAACCAAGGTAGCGTAAAAATGAAAATTACGCAAATTCTCAAAAGCGTGATTGAACCGGGGTAGCCGATTTGTTGGCGCCGCACTCCAAGGCGGCGCGGGGGGAATGATCGCCGATGGGTCCTTTGGACGCCGGTCTCGATTTCTATAGCGCCGTGCTCGGCCTGCGGGGCGCGCGCCAGGGCCTCTTGTCGGCGGATATCGCCAACGCCAGCACGCCCGGCTTCAAGGCGGTCGATCTCGATTTTCGCGAGGCGCTGACGGCCACGCTGACGCAAGGGACGCTGACCCCAGAGGCGCCATCGGATTTGCTGCTGCTGGTGGACGATTCCGATGGCGCGGCGATCGCCCGGAATGGCGCCGGCGACGGCGATCCGCTGGTGGCGGCGCACCGCTCGGTGAAGTATCAGGTTGGCGGCTCCGTGACCCTCGACGGCAACAGTGTCGATCTCAATTACGAGAAGCTGGCGGCGGCGGAAAACGCGCTCGATTACGAGGCCGCGGCCAATTTCACCAGCCAGATGGTCAACATGATGATGACCGCGATCAAGGGTTCGGCCGGCTCGGGCCGGTCGAGCTGAGCGGCGAGCTAGGCGATGTCGCTGTTTTCCGTCTTCTCGATCTCGGGCTCCGGCATGCTGGCCGAATCCCAGCGGCTCGCGGCGGTGGCCAGCAATCTCGCCAATGCCAACAGCGTCGGCGATGCCCAGGGTCAGCCCTATCGCGCGCGCGAGGTCGTGTTTCAAGCGGTGGCGCCCGAGGATGGCGATGGTGACGGCGCCGCCAGCATCGGCATGGCCGGGGTGCGGGTCGCCGGCGTGGTGACCAGCTCGGAGCCGGCGCGCAGCGCCTACGATCCCGGCAGCAAATTCGCCAACGCCGATGGCTATGTGCAGATGCCGAACGTCAATCCGGTCGACGAGATGGTGAACATGATCTCCGCGCAACAGAATTATCAGGCCGATCTCGAAGCCTTCAACGTCGCCAAGACGCTGTTGCAGAAGACCTTGGCGATTTAACGCGCTCGCGACCCCGCCGGAACAGGAACCCACACCCCATGCTCGGATCCGCCTCCAGCACCATGCCGGCCAATGTCGTCTCGCTGCCCTCCGGCGATCAATTGCCGACCGCCGCCAACGGCACCAATGCGGCCAACGCCTCGCTCAACGAGAATAATTTCTTCCAGCTGCTGACGGCGCAATTGCAGAATCAGGACCCGCTTAATCCGATGTCGGCCTCCGACTTCGCCGCTCAGCTCGCGCAATTCTCGACCGCCATCGGGGTTCAGCAATTGCAGGCGACCCAGACCTCCTATGGCAACATCCAGCTCTCGGGACTCGTGGGCAAGAATGTCGCGGTCACCGGCAACGCCCTCAATCTCGGCACCAGCGGGACCGCGAGCGGCGCCTTCAACCTGGCGACGGCGGCCACCGATGTCACCGTCACGATCGGCGATACGGCGGGCAATCCGATTCAGATTCTGAATCTCGGCGCCCAGCCGGCCGGGACCCAAGGCTTTACCTGGAACGGCCAGAACGCCGACGGCTCGACGGCGGCGCCGGGCAATTATCAGTATCTGGTGTCGGCGACCGGGCCCAAGGCCGCGGTGGTGACGACCACCTCCTATACCGTGGCGCCGGTCACCGGCGTCAATGTCGGCGGCAACAACGGGCCAACCATCGATCTCGGCGCCGGCCTGGCGCCGGTGCCGCTGAGCACCATTCAGCAAGTCTTCTAACCCGATCGAGACGCAGGAGTATTCCCTATGTCGCTTCAAACCGAGCTGTCGGGACTGCAGGCCGCGCAGTCCAACATCAACACCATCGGCAACAACGTCGCCAACGTTAATACCGTCGGCTTCAAAGGCTTCACCACCCAGCTCGCGGATCAATTCTCGAGCTCGCTGTCCGATGCGATGGGCGGGCCGGTGCCGGGCGACGGGGTCGCGGTCAGCGGCTTGGCGCAGCTTTTCACCGAGGGCCAGCTTCAGCAAACCGGCAACCCCCTCGATGTCGCCGTCAACGGCAGCGGCTTCTTTCAGGTGCAGACCGATACCGGCACCGCCTATACCCGCGACGGCTCGTTCCAGATCAATAATCAGGGCTTCTTGACCACCGCCGACGACTCGAAGGTCCAGGGTTTCGCCGCCAGCGGCACGTCGGGCCAGCTCGGCTCGATCCAGATCAACACCGGCAGCGTGCCCGCTGATGCAACGTCCCAACTGACATTCAACGTCAACCTGCCCTCGACCGATCCCGCCATCGATACCACCACCACGCCATTCAGCATCTCGAACGCGGCGAGCTATAACGAATCAACCACCACCACTGCCTATGACAGCATGGGCGAGGGGCTGACGCTGACCACCTATTTCTCGCGGGCCAGCGGCTCCGGCACGCCGAACAAATGGGATACCCATTTTCAAGTAACCGATCCGACCGGAAAATTCGTCACCTCCGGCGCCGGTCCGACGCTGAGCTTCAACAGTTCCGGCCAGCTCACCTCCGGCGGCGGCGGCATCGGCCCGATCAGCGGCATGGCCGACGGTGCCACGCCACTCAATATCACGATGGATTTCACTGGCTCGACGCTCAGCAATTCCGGTTTCGGCGTCGCCTCGGTCACCAATAACGGCAATGCCGGTGGACAATTCTCGGGCGTCGCGATCAACGCCGACGGTCAGGTCGTCGGGCAATACACCAACGGCAACACGAAGAATTTCGGCACTATCGCGCTCGCCAATTTCTCCAACCTGCAGGGGCTGACGCCGCTATCGCAAAACAACTGGCAGGCCACCACCGAATCGGGACCGGCCGCGATCAGCACGCCGACCGCCGCCGGTCTCGGCGCCTTGCAATCGGGCTCGCTCGAAGGCGCGAACGTCGATCTCTCCAGCCAGCTCGTCAATCTGATCGTGGCGCAACAGGCGTATCAGGCCAACGTCCAGGGCATCAATATCGACCAGCAGGACGTGCAACGCCTGCTAACCATCCAATAGGCTGATGGATAGCATGGCGGCGGGTTGGGGCGGCACTCGATGAGCAATCAGGTTCTCTATCTGTTGATGTCGGGCGCCACCGCCGTCATGGATCGCATGGCGTCGACCTCCAACAATCTCGCCAATGCCAGCACCACCGCTTACAAGGCGCAACAGCCGGTGTTTCAGGCGGTGCCGTATTATTCGGGCGGCACGGCCGATCGCGTTGGCGTCGCGGCGCGCGAGCAATCGGCGAATTTCACCGCCGGCGCGATCATCCAAACCGGCCGCCAGCTCGATGTCGCCGTCAACGGCCAGGGCTGGATCGGGGTACAGGGCAGCGATGGCCAGCCCGCCTATACACGAAGCGGCGCGCTGGAAATCGGCCAGAACGGCGTGCTGCAGACCAATGACGGACATCCGGTGCTGGGCCAGGGTGGCAGTCCGATCAGCTTGCCGCCGCTGCAAAGCGTCACCATCGGCCAGGACGGTACTATCTCCGGCGTGCTGATGGGCCAGGACAATAGTCAGACGGTCGCGTTCGACCGGATCATGCTTGCCAACCCGTCATCCGGGAATTTGAGCCGGCGCGGCGATGGCCTCTTTGGCGACAGCGGGGGCGCGCTGCAAATCGACGGCAATGTTCGCGTGCAATCCGGCGCGCTCGAACAGAGCAACGTCGATTCGGTCGGCATGATGATGAACCTGATCGAAAGCACCCGGATGTTTCAGATGCAAACCGGGCTGATGCACACCATGGGGACGATGGGACAGGGCGCCAACAGTCCGTTGTCCCTGCAATAACGCGCCCGCCAGAACGGCGCGGAGAGGATTGGCATGATTGAATCATTGTCGGTGATTAGAAGCGGTCTCGAGGGTCAGCAGACCCAGATGGACCTGATTTCAAATAACCTCGCGAACATCAACACGCCCGGGTTCAAGCGCGCCCGCGCGGTGTTTCACGATCTTTTGTACCAAAACCAGTCGCAGGCCGGCGCCTTCTCCTCCCAGGCCACCAACTATCCCTCGGGGCTGCAAAAGGGCACCGGCGCCAATGTCGTCGCGACCGAGCCGATCCTGACCCAGGGCAGCCTGCAGCAGACCGGCAACGCGCTCGATCTCGCGATCAACGGCTCCGGCTATTTTCAGGTGCTGATGCCGACGGGGCAAGTTGCCTATACCCGCGACGGCAGCTTTCAGCTTAACGCCCAGGGCCAGGTCGTGAGCGCGCTCGGCTATCTGATGCAGCCGCCGGTGACGCTGCCGCGCAACGCGCAGAGCATCACCGTCGGCACCGACGGCACGGTCAGCGTCCAGATCGCCAACCAGACCAACGCGCAGAATGTCGGCCAGATTCAACTCGCCAATTTCGTCAACGCGGCGGGCTTGCAGAATATCGGCAACAACCTCGCGACCCAGACCCAGGCGTCCGGCAACCCGATTCCGGGCCAGCCGACCTTCAACGGCCTCGGTTCGATGGCGCAGGGCTATCTCGAAGGCTCCAATGTCCAGGTCGTGGACGAGATGATCGACATGATCGCGACCCAGCGTGCCTATGAGTTGCAAACCCAGGCCGCGAAGAGCGTCGACGGCATGCTCAACGCGTTGAACGCGGCCGCCACCTGATGAATAGCCGGATCGTCCCGCCGGCGCTGGTGCTGCTGGTACTGGCCGGCAGCGTCGCCGCCTGCCAGCATGGCCCGCCGCCAATCGAGCATGATCTGATGGGCAAGCTCGACCATCTGCCCGGCGACAAGGGCGAAGAACTGCCGGCGACCAATGGCGCCGTCTATCACGGCAATGTCGAGGGCGGCGGCGGCATCGAGTTGTTCCGCGACCATCCGGTGTGGCGCGTCGGCGACATCGTCACCGTGCAGGTTCAGCAGAACGCCACCGCCAGCAAGAATGTCAGCCAGAATATCGGCCGCAGCGACAGCAGCAACTATGCCATCACCAACCTCTTCGGCCTGAAACTGGCCGCGAACAAGTTCAGCCCCGCCGTCGCCTTCAACAGCTCCAACACCCTCCAGGGCAGCGGCGGCACGGCGCAGAGCGACGCCTTTGTCTCCACCGTCTCCGCGATGGTGCGTCGGGTGCGCCCCAACGGCGATCTCGTCATCGCCGGCAGCGATGAGGTCCAGCTGGTCGGCGGCAGGGAATATATCCGCATCGCGGGCGTCGTCCGCGCCCAGGACATCCAGAACAACAATATCGTCAATTCGACCCAGATGGCCGAAGCGCATATCGAATTCAGCGGCGACGGCGAGACCTATCTCGCGCCGCGGATGGGAACACTGCAACGCTTCTTCATGACGGTGAGTACGGTATGGCCCGGCGACTGGTTTTAGCGGCGCTCGCCGCGATGGTGGCGCTGGCCGGGCTGGCGGCCGCGCCGGCGCGGGCGGAGCGGCTCAAGGACATCGTCCAGGTCGAGGGGGAGCGCGACAATCAATTGATCGGCTATGGCCTCGTCGTCGGGCTATCGGGCACCGGCGATCAGACGACGCAGATTCCTTATAGCGTCCAGGCGATCCAGAACATGCTGCGGCAATTGGGCCTGACGCTCAGCCCGTCGGCCTTCCTGCAGCCGACTTCGGTCGCGGCGGTGATGGTGACGGCGGACCTGCCGACCTTCATGCAGATCGGCCAGCGCATCGATGTCACCGTGTCCTCGATGGGCAATGCCACCAGCCTGCTCGGCGGCGTGCTGCTGATGACCGAGCTGCGCGGCGCCGATGGCCAGGTCTATGCCATCTCCCAGGGCGCGCTGCTGGTCAGCGGCTATAAGGCGGGCGGCCAGGCGCAATCGACCAGCGTCAACATCCCGACGGTGGGTCGCATTCCCGAGGGCGCGACGGTGGAGCGGCCCGTCAAGGCGACGTTCTGGGCCAATGGCGCGGTGCTGCTCGACCTCAACGAGCAATCCTTCTCCACCGCGGCGCGGGTCACCGACGCGATCAACGCCCGAATGGGCGGCATCGCCTCGGCTGTCAATCCCGGCCAGATCCGGGTCCAGGCACCGCAGGATGCGAACCTGCGGGTCCGCTTCCTCAGCCAGCTCCTCGACATTCCGATCGCCGCCGATCAGCCGCGCGCCGAAGTCGTCATCGACGCGCAAAGCGGCACCGTGGTGATGGGCCAGGATGTCGAGATCGGGCCGGCGGCCGTCGCCTATGGCGGCCTCTCCGTCACCATCACGGAAAAGCCCGAGGTCTCGCAGCCTTCGCCGTTCAGCCGCACCGGCCAGACGGTGGTGGTGCCGCGCACCCAGGTCAAGGCCGAGCAGAAACAGCTGAAAGTCATCGAGCTGAAGGCGGCGCCGCGCATCTCCGACATCGTGCGCAATCTCAACGCCATCGGCGCGCGCTCGTCCGACCTGATCGCGATCCTGCAGGCGCTGCGCGGCGCCGGCGCGCTCCACGCGCATATCAAGGTGATCTAGATGGACGCGGGATTAGCCGAACGGCTGGCCTCGTCGGTCGATCCAAAATCGCTGGCCTCGCTGCAGAACCGCAACAGCGACCCGGCGGTGGCGCGCGCGGTCGCGTCGCAATTCGGCTCGTTCCTGATGCAAGGCATGATGCAGGACGGCGCCGGCACCGCCATGGCGATGACCGACGGCACCGGCGGCGCCGCGGTCAATTCGCTGTTCGCCAGCACCATGAGCCGCTATGCCATGTCCGGCGATAAGCTGGGGCTGGCCGACATCATCTATAAATCGATGGCGGCGAAGAACGATCCGGCCGCCGCCGCGAAGGCCGAGGCCGCGACGGCGAAGGCACCCGCCGCCGCCGCGCCGGCCCCCGGCAAGCCGGTCATGCAAGGCCACGGCGCGGGCATCGCGCTCAATTCCTATTGGGACAATAACGGCCATCGCCCGCTGGGCGCGCCGATCGGCCGAATGACCGTGCCCACCGGCATGGCGGCGGCCGCGACGGCGCTGGCCGGCGCCGGCAAAACGGTGAAGCCGCCGACCGCGCTGGCGGGTGCGGGGAACCACACGCTGTCGCCCACCGTGCATCCCGCCGCGCTAAATCCGGCGCCGGCGAAGACCATCGCCCAGACGCCGGCCGCCCACGCACCGACGGCGCTCGCGCCTGTAGCGTCGTCGTCGCCCGCGCCGTCCGCCGCGCCAATGCAGTGGGCGGGGATCAGCCTGCCGGCGCAGGCCCATATCCTGCTGCCGCCGGTCGCGACGTCGCCCAGCGCGGCGGCGACGGGGATTGTCACCAACCAATCCGTCGCTGCTCAACCCGTCATCGCCCAATCCGCCGACCAATCGATTGTCCCCAACCCCTTGCCGTGGAGCCAGGGCGCGGCCGGCGCGGCGGCGCATCCCGTCCCCCACGTCGGCGGCACGGCCAGCGACGCCGAAAACTTCGCGCACACGCTGTCGCCCGCGCTGGAGCAGGCGGCGCGAAAGCTCGGCGTCTCGCCGCGCGTGCTGCTGGCGCAGGCGGCGCTCGAAACCGGCTGGGGGCATTCGATCGTCGGTAACAATATCTTCGGCATCAAGGCCGGCGCCTCTTGGCCGGGCGCAACGGTGACCGCCCGCACCCACGAGATGGAGGGCGGCCGGCTGGTCGCGCATCAGGGCGCCTTTCGCGCCTATGCCAATGTCGGCGACGCCGTCGATGATTATGTGTCGCTGGTCTCGGCCAGCAACCGGTATCGCTCGGCGCTCGGCGCCGGCGACAATGCCACGGCCTATGGCCAGGCGCTGACGGCGGGCGGCTATGCCACCGACCGGAATTACGCGGCGAAGCTGGCGGCGGTCGCCGACAGTTCGCGCATGTCCTACGCCGTCGCATCGCTGGATGAAGACGAGCCGGGGCGGCTCGTCTCGGCGCATGGGTGAGGGCCGATGGCCGAGGGCGGACGCGATATCGTGGCGCATGAGGCCCTTCTGGCGCGCCGTCTCGTTCGCCTGTTCCGCATCGAGCGTTCGGGCCAATTATCGCGCCGCCCGCGCGATCTCGTGGCACGGTTGCTGCAGCGGCGCGGCGAGCTGATCGACGCGCTGATCCGCACCGACGCGGCGCGCCGCGGCCTGAAAATTCCGATCACCGTCGAGTTGCAGCGCGCCGCCGAGGCGCTGTGGCGCGAAACCACGCAATCATGGCGCAGCACCGATGCGCGGCTGCAACAATTGCGCGCCGATCTCTTGATGGCGCGCGGCGAGGGCATCCCCTCCGGCATTCGCGGCCACGCCGGCGGCCGGGTCATCGGGCGCGTCTGAGATGAGCGGCCTCACCTCGATTCTCAATGTCGGCGTCAGCGGCCTCAACGCCGCGACCGAGGGCATGCAGACGATTTCGAACAACACGTCGAACGTCAACACGCCCGGCTATAATCTTGAGACCATCAATCAGGTGGCGGTGCCGGGGACCAATCTGCCGGCCGGCGGCGAGGGCGCCGGCACCAACGTCACCTCGATCCAGCGCGCCTTCAATCAATTCGTCTTTCAGGAAATCATCGGGGCGACCGCGACTAACCAGGCCGCCCAGACGGTGCTGTCGAACGCCCAGAATCTGTCGGCGATCTTTCCCGTCGTCTCGGGCGGCGCGAACGGGCTGAGCCAGGCGATCGATACGTTTTTCAGCGGCGTCAGCACGGTCGCGCAAAACGCCGCCAGCCTGCCGAACCGCCAGATCATGCTCGGCGATGCCCAGTCGGCGGCGTCGCTCTTCAATTCGGTCGGCGGCGCGGTCGCCGCCAATCTCGCCTCGCAGAATCAGCAGATCGGCGCGACGGTGACGCAGATCGATGGGCTGACCTCGGGGATCGCGGCGCTCAACCGCACCATCACCGCGCAATCCGGCGCCGGCGGCACGGCGCCGAACAATCTGCTCGATCAGCGCGACCAGATGGTTCAGCAATTGTCGCAGGAAATCGGCGTCAGCGTGGTTCAAGGAAGCAACGGCGCCGTCGATATCTATGCCAATGGCGGCGCCGCTTTGGTCAATGGCGGCAGCTCCTATCAGCTCACCGCCACCTCCGGCAGCTATCTCGACGGCAATACCGCCGTGACCTATGGCCCGACCGGCAACGATATCAGCGCCAGTCTCAGCGGCGGCACGCTGGGCGGCCTGATCAGCTTTCGCAATCAGCTCGAAACCGTCGCCAGCTCGGTCGGTGCGCTGGCCAATAATTTCGCGGCGGCGGTCAACAGCCAGCAGGCCCAAGGGCTCGACCTCAACGGCAATCTCGGCCAGGCGATATTTTCGCTGCCGGCGCCCGCGACCTACACCGCGTCCAGCAATACCGGGACCGGCTCGGTTGCCGTCGCGATCACCAGCGCCAGCGCGCTGGTGCCGGACAATTTCGTCCTGACGCGGACAGCGACCGGCTATCAGGCGACCGACCAGGCCACCGGCCAGACGACGTCGTTGGGCAGCGGTTCCACCCTCAGCTATAACGGCATGACGATGACCCTCTCGGGCACCGTCAATGTCGGCGACAGTTTCGAGGTGCAGCCGACGACCAACGCCGCGAAGAGCATCGCGGTAACGATGACCGATCCCAAACTGATCGCGGCGGCATCGGCCTATGTCGCCACTGCCGGAGCCACGACCAGCGGCGGTGGCATCGTCGATGGCAATGTCGGCAATGTTCAGGCGACGATCGGCGGCACGGTCGCCAATAGGGCGCTGCCGCCCGGCACGGCGATCGTGCCGGCGGCCGATTTCGGCCAGGCCCTGTCGATCAAATTCACCTCTCCCACCACCTTCAACGTGCTCTCCAGCGGCGGGGCGACGGTGACATCGGGCAGCTTCAGCGCCTCGGGCGGCGCCACCATCGCGCTGGAATATCCGGGCGCCGCCGCGGGCCAGGCGCTGACCGTGTCGCTGACCGGCGCCAACGCGGTGGCGGGCGACAGCTATGTGCTCGATCCCGCCGGTCCCGGCAACAACGGCAATATCGGCGCCATGGCCGGTTTGAATTCCAGCAATCTGATCGCCAGCCAAAGCCTGGGCGACTACTACGCCCAGCTCGTCAGCGCGATCGGCAACCAGGGACAGGAGGCACAGGTCGCCAGCCAATCGTCGCAAGGCGTCCTGACCGCGGCACAAAATGTTCAGCAGTCGATCTCGGGCGTCAATCTCGACGAATCCGCCGCGATGCTGGTGTCGTATCAGCAGGCCTATCAGGCGTCGGCCCAGATCATCGCCACGGTGCAGAGTCTCTTCACCAACCTGATCGCGGCGATGCAGTAGGCGGCGGACTCGGATGCGCATCAGCACTAGCGAATTTCTCCTCGGCTCGCTCGCCGACATGATGAACCAGGAGAGCAATGTCAACGCGCTGAATCAGCAGATCGCCAGCGGCCAAACCATGCAGAGCGCGCTCGACAATCCCGCGGGCGCGGGCGCGGCGCTCAGCCTCCAGGGGCAGATCAATCACCTGTCGGTCGACAGCGCCAACGCGCAAAGCGGCGTGCAATCGATCGAGAACAGTCTGGGTTCGCTACAAAGCGTCAGCACCATCCTCGCCCAGATCAAGACGACCGCGATCCAGGCCGCGAACGGCACGATCAGCGACGACGACCGCCACGCGCTGGCCGCGACGGTGCAGAGCGCCTTGCAGCAATTGGTCCAGGTCGGCAATACGCAATCCTCCGACGGGCAGTATCTATTCGGCGGCTCGCGAACGGCGTCGGCGCCATTCGCTATCCAGCCCAGTGGCCAGGTCGTGTTCACCGGCGATGGCGGCGCCAGCTCGCTGGAGATCGCGCCGTCGCTGGCGGTGCCGGTGACCCTCTCGGGGCAGGGCATCTTCATGAACATCCCCGGCGGCAACGGCAGCTTCTCGGTCGCCGCGTCGGGATCGAATACCGGCCATGCCTATGCGGTCGCCGGCGGCGTCACCAGCGCCAGCCAGCTTCAGGCCGAGCAACTGGCCGGGACCCAGTTTGTCGTGACCTTCGGCGCCGCCAGCCCGAACGGCAGCATGGCCTATAGCGTTACCAGCGGCACCGGCAGCCCCGGCGCCGCCGGCTTCACCGCATCGAGCGGCATCGTCGCCTCGGGCAGTTTCGCGCCCGGCGCCGGCCTGACCATCGGCGGCATGGATGTCGGCATCAACGGCACGCCGGCGGCCGGCGACAGTTTCGTCGTCGCTCCCAGCCAAAATGTCAGCGTCTTTCAGATCCTCCAGTCGCTTCAGACGACGCTGGCCATGCCGGGCGGCGCGACCAGCGCGATCAGCCAGCAGCAAATCCAGAACGTGCTGGCCGAGCTCGAATCGGCGCAAACCAGCGTGCTCGGCGCCCAGGCCACGCTCGGCGGCAATCTCTCCAACATTCAATCGGTCCAGGCCCAGGACACCGCCACCAGCACCCAGGCGCAGGCGCAGCTATCGGGTCTTCAGTCCGCCAACCTGCCGCAAGTCCTGACAAATTATAACGAGGGCATCGTCTCGCTGCAGGCGTCGGAACAGGCATTCGCGCGGATTCAGAATCTCAGCCTGTTCTCGGTCATCGGCCCATAGCGGCCGGAGTCGCGCCGCCGAAACTTGACCGGCATCACGCGGTTTGACGAAAATAGCAAAAGCGGAAAGTGGGAATTTGGGTGTTGGGGGACGGGCGCGATGAATGAAACAATGCCGCTGACCGTGACCGTGGGTGAAACCGGCGCGCCCGCATCGCTCGCGCCCGCCGCGATCGCGGGCCGGCCTGGCGCGCTGCTGGTGCTGGGCATGCATCGCAGCGGCACCTCGGCGCTGGCGGGGGTTCTCAGCCGGCTGGGCGTCGATCTGGGCGCGCGGCTGATGCCGGCGACCCCCGACAATCCCAAGGGCTATTTCGAGCATCTGGAAATCGTCGCGGTGCATGAGGGGCTGCTCGCCGCCCTCGGCTCGCGCTGGGACGATGTGCGCCCGCTGCCGGCAGGCTGGCAGGACGGTCCGGCCGCGTCGGCGTCGCGCGTCGCGCTGCGCGCCATCGTGGCGCGCGATTTCGCCGCCGCGTCGTGCTGGGGCGTGAAGGACCCGCGGCTCTGTCGCCTGCTGCCGTTGTGGCAGCCGCTGTTGCGGGAGATCGCGGTCGAGCCACGCTATCTCCTGATGCTGCGCCGGCCGGCCGAGGTCGCGGCGTCGCTGGCGGCGCGCGACGGAATCAGTGCGGCCCGCGCCGCGCTGCTGTGGCTGCGCCATGTGCTGGAGGCCGAAGCCCATAGTCGCGGCCCGCGCCGCGCCATCGTGCATTATCGCGATCTGGTGGCGGAACGCGCCGGCTGGTCGCGGCTCGCCGAGCGGATGACGCGGGAATTGGCGATCGACTGGCCGGTGTCGCCGGCGGCGGCCGCGCCGGCGGTGGGGAGGTTGCTGGCGCCGGAACTCTGGCACCATCGGGCGGACGACGGGGGCGCCCCTGATTTGACCGCCGAGCCGCCGGGCTGGGTCGAGACCATCGAGCGCGCGTTCACCGTCGGCGACGGTCCGGCGCTGCATGCGATCTGCGACCGGGTGCGCGGCGAAATCGACCGCGCCGACCGGGTGATGCGCGAGCTGATTGCCGAGCCGGCGCGCGCCCCGGCGCTGGCGCCCGCCGCCCGCGCGCCACAGCCAACGCGGGAACTGGTGACCGAGCCCGATTACGCGGCCTGGCTCGCCGCCCGCGCCACCACCGCCTTTGCCCGGAAGGATTGGGTGGCGGAGCGGATCGTGCAACTGGATAGCGAGACCAGCTTCGCGCTGGGCATGGTTCTGCCGGCCGGCACCGAGGACCGGGTGATGGTGACGCTGCGCTCGCTTCAGGCTCAGATTGCCGGCGATTGGCGGCTCCATGTCGCGGCCGCTGGCGAGCCGCCGCCGGGGGTGGAGGCGGGTGGCCGCGTCGTCTGGCATCGCGACAGCGGGCCGCTGGTGGCGGTGCTGAACCGCGCCTTGGCGGACAGCGGCGCGGATTGGGTGGGGCTGATCGATGGCGGCGACCAGGTAGCAAGCCATGCATTATTGGCGCTTCAGATGGGTATCATTCGATATCCGGAATGGCTTGCCTGTTACACCGACGAGGATCGCATCGATGCCGCGGGGGTGCGCGCCTCGCCGCAATTCAAGCCCGATTTCAATCTCGATCTGCTGCGCAGCATGCCCTATGTCGGGGGTTTCCTCGCGGTGCGGCACGGCGTGTTCGCGGCGCTGGGCGGGTTCGATCCGCGCTGGGACGGTCTCGAGGAATGCGATCTGGCGCTGCGCATCGCCGAGCGCGGGGTCGCGGGCGGCTTCGGCCACATCGCCGACGTGCTCTATCACCGCTTCACCAAGTCGGGGCGGTCGCGCCGGCCGGTGACCGCGATCTGCGCCGATCTGCCCCGGCTGGTGCAGGCGCATCTCGATCGACAGGGCATCGCGGCGGTCGCCGAGCCGGGGGCGAAGCCGCTGTTCTGCCGGGTGCGCTATAGCCATGACGGCGCCGAGCCGCTGGTCTCGATCGTGATCCCGACCAAGAATCAGCTGGCGCTGCTCCAGCGCTGCGTCGAGACGGTGCTGCGCCTCACCCGCTATCAGAATTACGAGGTGATCGTTGTCGATAACGGCTCGACCAGCGCCGATGCCATCGACTATCTGCGGATCATCGACGACAAGCGCGAGACGATCGGCAGCCGCCTTAGGGTGCTGCGCCATCCGGGGCCGTTCAATTTCTCGGCGATGAACAACGCCGCGGTGCGCGACGCGGCGCGGGGCGAGTATATCTGTCTCCTCAACAACGATACGGCGCCGCTCGACGGCGACTGGCTGTCGGAGATGATGGACCATGCCCGCCGCCCCGATGTCGGCGCGGTCGGCGCCAAGCTGTTCTATCCCGATGGCCGGATCCAGCATGGCGGCGTCATTCTGGGCATCGGTTGGGGCGCGCCGGCGGATCATCCCTTCAACGGCGCGCCAGGCGATGCGGCCGGCTATTGGGGGCGGCTCCAGGTCCAGCAGGAATTCTCGGCGGTGACCGCCGCCTGCATGGTGACGCGCCGTTCCGTCTATGAGGAGCTGCGCGGCCTCGACGAGGAGGCGTTCGCGGTCTGCTATAACGATGTCGATTATTGCCTGCGCGTGCGCCAGGCCGGCTATCGCGTGGTGTGGACGCCCTATGCGCGGCTGTTGCACGAAACCAGCGCCAGCCTGCGCGGCGATGTCGAGGGCAAGCCCGACCAAGAGAAGGCCGACCGCTTCACCCGCGAGAAATCCGCCATGTATGCGCGCTGGATGCCGGCCATCGCGCTCGATCCCGCCTATAACCGCAACCTGACGCTAATGCAGACCGGCTTCACCACGGAGGGCGAGGGGGCGCCGACCTGGGACCCCGATTTCCGGCCGCGCCCGCGCGTGCTGGTGCATCCAGCCGACCGCGAGGGCTGCGGCGAGTACCGCATGATCGCGCCAAGCCGCGCCCTGTTCCGCGCCGGCCTGCTGCACACCCACGAGACCATGCGCTTCATGCGGCCGCCGGAACTCGCTCGCATCGATCCCGACACCATCGTATTCCAGCGCCAGCTTCAGCCCGATCAGCTCGAAACCATCCGCATGGTGAAATCCACGAGCCGGGCGTTCCGGGTGTTCGAGATCGACGATTTGATCACCAACCTGCCGATCAAGAGCGCCTATCGCGCCTCGATCGCCGGCGATATCGGGCTGCGGATGAAAGAGGCGCTGGCGCTGTGCGATCGACTGGTGGTCAGCACCGAGCCGCTGGCTCGCGCCTATGGCAAATTGTGCGACGAGGTACGGGTGGTGCCGAATCGTCTCGAGGGCGCGCGCTGGCGCGGTCTTGAGCCGGGGCGGCGGCCGGCGGGCAAGCCGCGCGTCGGCTGGGCCGGCGCGGTCGGCCATCTCGGCGATCTGTCGCTGATGGCGAGCGTGCTCGAAGCCACCGCGCGCACCGTCGACTGGGTGTTTTTCGGCATGTGCCCCGAGGCGCTGATGCCGTTCGTGGCGGAGTTTCACGAATGGGTGCCGCTCGATGCCTATCCGAAGAAGCTGGCATCGCTCGATCTCGACCTCGCGATCGCGCCGCTCGAATATAATCCCTTCAACGAGGGCAAGAGCAATCTGCGCCTTCTCGAATATGGCGTGCTCGGCTATCCGGTGATCTGCACCGACATCGTGCCCTATCAAGGCGCGCTGCCGGTGACCCGGCTAAAGAACCGGCACCGCGACTGGATCAAGACCATCCTGGAGATGGCGGCCGACCGCGAGGCATGCCGGCGCGACGGCGCGCGGCTGCGCGATGCAGTGCTGGCCGGCTGGATGATGGAGGATCATCTCGACGAATGGCGCGCCGCCTGGCTGCGCTGACGGGATTAAAGAAAAAAATCACCGTCCCGGCGTGATCCCCCGCTCAAGCCGGGGGAGGGGCCCATGGTGCAACGGCTCGATAGATACCGGCGTTCGCCAGTAAGGGAAAAAATGTTTCAATTTGGGTGAATCAGACTCCAGAGTCCGTTTGAAAATGGCCCTGACTATAAGAACCGAGCATACTGATCAATCGGGCCGGCCCAAAAGCGCCACTTCTGTTGTGCGCGGGCCCGGTCGGTGGCCCCCCAGTTCGGGTCTCGCGGCAATTTTCAAACAGCCTCTTAGAGTCTGATCCATCTAGATTGAAGCGTATCCGGAGTTTCTGAGGTAGTTGGCGCATTCTTGGGATGAGAAGGCGTTGAGCAGGGTTCCGATGCGTTTCCATGTTGTCTCGACGGTTCGCTCGGCGGCTTTTCGCAGCA
>DATCDN010000013.1:0-51643 GCA_036510675.1 Allostellaceae bacterium | reverse complement strand
AACGGGTTGCCAACACCGATATTGCCGCCGAGGACGATGCCGCCCGCCGTGCCCGCGATTTGCACGACATCGAGGTCCAGAAGGGGAGCGGCCGACGATAGCGGGTCGAGCGTCGGCGTGATCGCCAGCGCCAAGCCGGATGGGTTATCGATCTGCAGTTCCGCCTGCCCACCCGATTGATTGTCGATCAGGATGTGCTTGGTCTGATCGAGGGCTTGCACATCGATCGCGGCCGGGTTCTGGGCCACGGTAATGAGTTGGGTCGCGCCTTCCTTCTCGCACGGGTTGGTCAGCACGCAGCCCGTCGCGCCGGTCGGATTTTGCAGGACCGTGCCGTCCGTGACGATCAGGCCCTTGCCGGCGTCGAGCGTGAGCAATGCCAAGCTGCCGTTTCCGCTGGCACCGATCGGGCCGGTGGCCATGATTTCACCGCCGCTGATGGTGCCGTTGGTCCGCAGCGTCAGGTTCGGCTGATTGGCGAAGACATTGCCGATGAATTGAATATCGCTGCCGAGGCCGGTCGGATTGGGATTGCCGCTGCCCGCGGTGAGGTCGCCGTTGAGCGTGATCGTGCCGGCGACGCCGTTACCGCTGGAGACGTAATATTGCGAACCGGTGGTCGTGACCGATTGCAAGATGATGTCGCCGCCGCCCCGGATCAGCAGCGACCCCAAGGGGTTGCTGGCGCCAACGGCGGAGCCGGCCAGGAATTCGACCGGTGCCGAGCCGCTATCGCCGGTTTCCAGCGTCAGCGATTGGGCGCCCGGCGCGGCGGCATTGACCGGCGAGGCGACGCCAGTGGGACCGAACTCGATCGTGCCGCCAAGGCCGGTGGTATTGCCGTTGGCGGTATTGATAGTGACATCGCTCGCCAGCGTGACCGGGCCGCTGAGAAAGACATCGCCGCTTTGATTGGTGGGCGGCGTGCAACCATCACAAGACTGGAGCTGGGTGATAATGGTGCCGGAAAGCGTGAGCCGTGTGCCGCCGAACAGCGAGATATAGCCGAGCGGTACTTTGTCGCCGATCGCGCCGATCGTCTGGCTGGCGTTGGTCAGGGAGCGCAGCGCCTCACTGCCGAAGGTGCCGCCGATCGGCCCGTTGATCAGGATATTCCCACCGAGGCCGGCGCCCCCCTCGCTGTCGATGAAGATGGTGGGGCCACCATTGAAACCGGAATTGTCGCTATTGTCACTCAGCTTGAGGCCGAAGATGTTGAGCGGCACGCCGCCCGGTCCGCCCTGAATAGTGATATTGCCGCCCCGCCCGGCATCGGTTCCGCCGGAAAGGAAGAATGGGCTGCTGCCGGCCGTCGCGCCGGTCTTGCCGCCCTCCGCCAGGATCGTGCCCTGCCCAGCCGTGCCGATCGGCGAATCGGACTCGCCATAGAACGTCACGGCTTCACCGATCGGTATCGTCGCCGTCAGGGTGATATCACCCGCGTTGCCGCCGCCGGTTGTCTGCACCGTGTCGCCGCCGCGGCTGTAGACATGCGACAGGAACAATTGACTGCCGCTGATCGTGACGGCGGCGCCGGCGCCGGCATTGCCGCCGACCGAATTGCCGCCCTGAGCAGCGACACCAACCACATTGCCATTTTCCGGCGCGCCCACGGTGACGCTGCCCGCGGTCGCGATCAGCGTGCTGGTGCCGGCCTTGCCGCCCGCGGCGCCGGCGGTGGCGCCAAGGATCGCATCGCCGCCATCGGAATAGGCGCCAAGCGGCAGATCGATGCTGGTGCCTTGCACGAAGATATTGCCGCCATTCCCGGCGGTCTGTGACGGCGCCGCGCTGGTGACGGTTCCCGTCGCATAGCCATTGGCGAAAATGCTGATGATACTGGCGTTCGCCAGCTGTTGATCGCCGGTGCCGGTGGTCCCAAAATTTGCGAGATCGCAGCCGGAGCAGGTCGAGACGGCGACCGCGCCGCCGGCCATGATGGTGACGTTGCCGCCATTCCCGCCAATGCCGGTCGCCTGATTGACCGTGCCGCCAGCGTAAATGTCGTCGAGCACCTGGACGCCGCCGGCGGTGACGATGGTGATCGGCCCGCCGTCGCCGCCGGAATGGAGGGTGCTGATATAAGTCTGGGCGTTGAGGCTGCCGGCGCCCGGCGTACAGGTCGAATTGGGCACGCAATTGGCATTGCCATTGCCCTCGATGACGAACCGCCCGACGCTGAAGCCGTTGATATTGGGCGCGTCGAGCGGGATATCGAGATTGACGGTATTGGCACTGGTGATCGTGACGGCGCCGGGCGGCGTTCCGGCGGCGACACCGCCGGCTTCCGGATTGTTGAAGCCGACCCGGCCATTGAAATCGACATCGCCGCCGGCCGCCGCGATGGCGAGCGTATGGGCGTAGGCGCTGGCATCGTCCAGCGTGCCGCCGAAAATCACCGTGCCGCCGCCCGGCGCGGCGCCGGCGTTGGTAGTGTCGATGGCGACGTTTCCGGTGAGAATGGCCGCGCCGCTGATGATTGCCGTGCCGCCCGCCGTGGTGATATTGCCGCCCAGCGAAATCGTATTGGCGACGCCGCTCGCCCCGTTCAGCGTCAAGAGGACATTGCCGCCGGCGATATTACCGCCGGCGGTGTTGAGCGCCGCATTGAGTTGGATGAAGCCGTTGCCGGTCGGCGACTCGCCGGGGTCGTTCGCCGATAGCGTCAGCGCGCCGCCCTTGGTGACAATCGGCGCGTTGACGAAAATGCTGTTGCCCGCCAGGGCAGACAAGCCGATGCCGGCGTTCGTCAAGCTGACGGCATCGGTGAAGGTGACATCGCCGCCATTCGCCAGCAGCGTGACGTTGCTCGCCGCGACATCGATGGTGGCGGGCGCAATGGTGCCGCCGCTGTTGGCGACCACGACATTGGTGGGATCGAGCAGCCAGTCGCCCGCGATCCCGCGCGGCGCCAACGTGTCGACGAAGCCACCAACCACGAGATTGCCGGCGCTCGAGGTCTCGACATAGCCACCATTGCCGCCTGCCGCGCCACCGCGCGCGGTGATGGTGCCGTTGAACACGGTCTGCTTGCTTGACCACACCGCGACCCGCCCGCCATTGCCGGCCGTGATCGCATCGGCATCGATCACCGCGCCGCGCGCGATACTGGTCGTTACCGCGTTGGGTTGTGGCCCGGCGCCATGGAAATTGCCGCCGATCAGCGCGGTGCCGCCGCCATTGCGGCCTGATACGTCGATCCGCGCCGTCGTCCCCAGATTGACCGAGGCACCCGAAACCTGAACCGTGCCGCCCTTGGTGCCGGATGCCGTGCCGGCCGCGCTGAGCGTGCCGGAGACGGTTACGCCACCGTTGCCGCCATCGAGGACGATTGTCCCATTGTGGATCGAGACGGTGTTGGCCTCGACGATACCGGTCGTGTTGATGACATTGTCGACGACATTCCCGGCGGCGCGAGCGGTGATTTGCACCGTGCCGCCATCGGCCTTCAGCGTGCCGCCATTCTTGATTTGGGCATTGGTCGCGGGCGAGGTGACGGCGAAATTCAGGAGGTTATCGCCGTTGAAATCGACGGTGAAACTCTTGCCGGCGCCGACCGCGACTGTGCCGAGCCGCGCCTGGATCAGTCCCTCGTTATCGACCGTCGGCGCCGCCAGCACCGCCGAGCCACCGGTCGCGGCGGTAATGGTGCCAAAATTGACGATCCCGGCGTTGGAATTGGTGGACGGCGTGCCGAAATTATAGTGCCCCGCCATGAAATCGGAATTGGCGATGTCGGCGGTGGTCGCCAGGATGCCCGCCGCGTTGACGGTGGCGCCCTTGCCGAACAGCACACCATTGGGATTGATCAGCCAGACTTGGCCGTTGGCGCCGATATGCCCCAGGATCGAGGACGGGTTGCCCCCCAGCACGCGATTAAGCGCGATCGAACTGGTCCCCGGCTGTTGATAGATCACCGACTGGCCCGGCGCGACCGAATAGGTGTTCCAGTTGATGATCGCCTTGCCCGAGAGCTGCTTGATCAGGGTTTCCTGCTTGAGATTGGTGATGGAGGCTTGGCCGCCGACCACGGTGCCACCGGTCGGCCCGGCCCACGCCGGGGCCGCGACGCAGGCCGCCGCGGTCGCACCCATGAGCATGAACGCCAAGGCCCGCCAGCGTGCCCGCGCCAGGCGCCGCAACGCGATCGCTCCAATTCCGACGGTACCGAACCCCACCCTCACCTCCAATATCCGCATGGCAAGATCCGCACGGGAGAGGCCATTTTTTTGGCTTTATTAGTTTTAGTTCCCCGAACCTAGCAATGCGCGCCCGTGATATTTAGAATACTAACAAGAACGCGGCCGACTCCACCAGGGGTGTCTTAAAAGATCGGCCGGCTAAAACTTTATCGAGCCATTGAACAGCACCCGCATCGCCCGCCGGCCGAAATCGCTGGTCGGCACCGCGATCAGCGGAAACGCCGCCTCAAGGCCAAGCTGCAGCCGATCCTCGACCACCATGCGCGCCCCGAACCCGGCGGATTCGAGATAGTCGGGGGTGATCGCCCCGCTATGCACCCAGACCTTGGCGGCGTCATAGAAGCCATAAAGCTCGGCGTGGTTGATGGTCAGATGGGGGCTGTCGATGTGGACGCCCGACAGTATGCCGAGATCGTAGCGCAGCTCGACGTCGGCGCCGACGCCCATGTCGCCGGTGATCGCGGCGGGATCATAGCCGCGCCCGATCTGGGCGCCGCCGAAATTGATCTCCTCGCCGATATAGACCGTGTTGAACGCATATTGGCCGGTGCCGACCACCGCCAGGCTGAACGGCCCATACAGCGCCTGGAGCCGCCGGATGATGGCGCTGAGCTTGGTGAAGTCCGGCACAGCGCCCAAATGCGAGACATTCGGCGCGCCGGCGGCGGAGGCGCCGAAAATGTCGAGGCCCTGGGTCAAATCCAGCGTCGCGGAGGTGTTGCCCCGCAGAAAGCCGGTTTGCTGATAGACCAGCGCCAGATCGACCTCGCGCCATTCGTCGTGATCGTTCACCGCGCCGGCGAATTCGTGGAGATAGGCATCCTGCCAGGTGAAGCCGCCATCGAGTGACAGCCGGCTGTCGCGCGACACCAGCAGCGGGTAGGTCAGACGCACGCCATAGGCCTGATTGTCCGAGGTGAAGTCGGCGCCGGCGACGCCGCCGGCGGGCTGGCCGTGGGAATTGAGCGCGCTCAAGGTCAGCAACAAGCCGTTGTCGCCGATGGGATAGAGATATTTGCCGGCCACCGAATTGCGGATATGCGGCTGGTCGGGGGCGGCGGCGACGCTGAGCAGCACTACCCCGCCATCGCCCAGCGGCGAGCGAATCGCGAAATCGGCGGCCGCCGTCCAGATGTCGGTCAAGGCCGCCCCGCGATTGTCGATCGACAGGATCGCGGTGACCGGCTCCGCCGAGACGGTGGCCACCAGGTCCGAGGCACCTTGCTGGGTCGAGGACGGCCGCAGCAAGCCCGAGACATTGACCCCCGGCAGGTTGTTGGCGTTGAGCAGCGCGGTCTCGATCACGTCGAGCTTCAGCGGCCGCGATGCCGGTACCGGCGCCAGCACATGCTCGATCCGCCGGCGCACATCTTCGGTGCCGCCGGTGACGGAGACGGCCGCGACATAGCCCTCGACCACCATGATGCGGAAGATGCCGTTGCTGACGCTCTGCGCCGGCACATAGACGCGGGTCAGGACATAGCCGTCACCGCGATATTTGGCCTCGATCGCGTCGGCGACATGGATAATGTCGGAAAGATGAACGCTCTTGCCGATCAGCGGCTGGATCAGCGGCCGGAACGACGCGGCCGGATAAACGGTCGCGCCGGTCACGCTGATATTCTTGATGGTGAAGGACAATTCCTCGACCGAGCGCGGCACCGGCGACGGCCTTGGCGTCTCGATGCGGAAGTCGAAGGCCGGCCGCGGCGCTTCCGGGATAGGGCGGGTCTCGCCCGGCTGAATCGCTCCGGACGGGGTCACGGTCTGGGCCTGGGACACGCCCGCAAGCAGGCATCCAAAGGCCAGCGCGCACAGCGCCGTCATTCTGGTGATTGCCAGCCGCCCGGCCCCCATCATCGCCCTTCGTTCCCCCGACCATGCGATGAGCCGCTAGCGTGCTCGCTCAATCGCAGGTCGTAAGACTAACGCAATTGGCCGCGAATTTCGATCTTTAATTCGCGGCGCCCAACGCATCGGTCAGCGCGTTGACCAGCGGCTTCATGAGGAAATTGTCCTGGGGCGCGATAATCGCCTCGACGCCGAAACCCTGCAACGCGGCGGTGACGATCGGGCCGATCGCGGCGACTCGGGTACGCCGCAGCCCGGCGCGCAGCGACGGGGTCTTGCCCGCGGCCTCGGCCACCGCGATCAGCCGGCGGACCTGCGGCCCGCTGGTGAAGGCAATCGCATCGACCGCGCCGTCGGCCAGCCGGTCGATCAGGTCGATCACGCGGTGGTCATCCACCGCCGAAGCATAGACATAGGGGACGACCGGATCGGCGATCGCCCCGGCATCGGCAATGGCACGCAGCAGCTTCTCATGGAGATTATCGGGATAGAGCTGCACCCCCACCCGGCGGCCGGCGAGATCGAGCGTGGCCAGCGTCGCGATCACGCCATCGCTGGTCGGCGGCTCGGCGGCGAGATCGGCGCGCAATCCCAATTCGCGCAGCGCCCGCGCCGGCTTCGGGCCGCGGGTGATGGTGCGCACCGAAGCGAGCCGCGTGACGAAGGCGGCGTCGATCCCGGCATGCCGCGCGGCGGCAACCAGCCGGCGCAGTCCCTCGCCGGTCAGCAACACCAGATCATCGCAGCCGCCCGCGTTGAAGCGCGCCAGCCACGCTTCGACCGGCGCCGGATCGGGGGCATCCCGGATCGCGATCAAGGGGCAACGCAGGGTGGCGGCCCCGCGCTCCTCCAGCATGCGCGCGAAGAGATCGAGTTCGCGCGATTCCGGAATCGCGACGATGCGGCCCGCGAGCGGCAGCGAATCCCCGCTCAACCCGCCTTCCCATCGAAGAAGCGATCGAGGAATTCCATCTTGTTCCGCCGCCAGCCCGCGCTGGCTTTGACCTGATCGCCGAGCTCAAGATAATCGTCGCGGGCGGGGTCGTAGCCCGGCCAGTCGATGCCGGCGCCATTGGGATTGCCGGTGTGGGCGAACCGCACCCACAGCGTCATCATGGTGTCCGAGAGCGTCTCGTCGCCGGCATCGAACGCGCCGCCCTTGCGCGACGGGGCCGCCAGCGTGCCGAACGCATAGGGCACTTCGTCGCCGTGGAACGGCCCGTCGGCTTGGCCGGGGCGACGCTTCATGAAGAGGTAGCGCCAGGTGCCGGCGCCGCCGCCCGCCAAGGCGCGGCACAGCGCCCAGACACCGTAATTGAACTGGGTATCGGCAAATTGCTCGGCGACGCGGCCCAGCACCGCGCCGTCGCTGGAGGCCGGGTATTCCCCGAGTGCCGCCTCGATGGCCGCGCCGAAATTCTCGGCAACGAACGCGCGATAGGCGGTCTGGTCCTTGACCGGCCAGGCGCCGACGAAGCTGGTGCCCTCATCGCAATTGCTGCCGACGATCGTCGGCATGGGATGAAAGCGGCCGGCGGCGAAGGCGACGCGCTCATCCTCCGGAATGATCCAGCCATCGCGGATCGGGCGCAGCACGCGCGGCGTGGTGAGGCCGCGAACCTTGGGCACGAACAGCGGCGTCTTCTCCAACAGCTCCGCCGTCGACATGCGGCGCAGCGCCGCGAGATCATCGCCCAGCTTCGCGCCATACGCTTCGGCCTCGGCGAGGCTGGCCAGCGGCCGGAACGCGCCGGGGCTTTCGAGGATCGCCTGCTGGAACATGCCTTTCGCCAGGGGCGAGGTCAGCAGCAGCGAGATCGAGGCCGATCCCGCCGAGACGCCGAACACCGTGACGCGGCGCGGATCGCCGCCGAAATTCTCGATATTGTCGCGAATCCAGCGCAGCGCCGCGAGCTGATCCAGCAGCGCGTAATTGCTGGACGAGCGATGCGGCGATTCCGCCGTCAGCGCCGGATGCGCGAGGAAGCCGAAGACCCCGACGCGATAATTCGCGGTGATTAGGATCACGCCGTGCCTTGCGTATTTCTCGCCATCAAACAGGGCATCGGACGCGCTGCCGACGAGAAAGCTGCCGCCATAGAGCCACACCATCACCGGCAGTTTCTCGCCGGCCTTAGCCGGCGGCGCCCAGATGTTGAGATTGAGGCAATCCTCGCTTTGCTTGCCCGCGCGCGAGTTGGACGGGCCGCCCGGCGGCGGCGCGGGTTGCGGGCAATCGGCGCCCCATTCGGTCGCCTGCCGCACGCCGCTCCAATGCAGCGGCAGGCCCGGCGGCCGCCAGCGCATCTCGCCTACTGGGGGCGCGGCAAAGGGAATGCCCTTGAAGATACGAATGCCGCCGGCGATGGCGGCGCCGGCGACCGAGCCCGCCTCGGTGCGGATGGTCAAGCCGGCCTCGCTTGCGGTGTCAATTGGAGTTTCGGGCATACCAGCGCTCCTTAGGTCCTTGTTTCTTCGCTGCGCGAAAAGGTAATACTATTCGACAAGTCGCGGTCGCGACAAATGCGCCAAAGGCGCGGGGGCCATGTCCGGCCCAATAAAACGGGAGAGCACGGAATGAGGCGTTTGCTTGCCGCCGGATTGTTCGGGATTGTGTTGATCGGTGGCGGCCATGCCATGGCGGATACCGTCAAGGTCGGGCTGATCATGCCGTTCTCGGGTGAGTTCGCGGCCTGGGGCGAAGAGACCAAGGGCGGGGTCGAGGCCTATCAGGGTCTCCACGGCAAGAGCGTCAATGGTCATCAGATCGAGATTCTGATGCGCGACGAGGGCGGCATCAATCCCGCGCGCTCGAAGCAGCTGACGACCGAGCTTATCTTGCGGGACCATGTAAAATTCCTCACCGGCTTCGTCTTCAGCCCCGACGCGCTGGCGGTCGCCGACATCATCACCCAGGCCAAGGTGCCGACGATCATAACCAACGCCGCGACCGGCTACATCACACGCAAATCGCCCTATTTCGTGCGGGTCAGCTTCACCCTGCAACAGGAATCGGCGCCGCTGGGCACCTGGGCGGCGACCCATGGCATCAAAACCGTCGTCGCGGTCGTCGCCGACTATGTCTCGGGGCAAGATTCCCTCGCCGGCTTCGCCAAGACCTACACCGCCGCCGGCGGCAAGCTGCTCGAGACCATCAAGTACCCGGTCACCACCGCCGACATCACCCCTTATTACGAACGCGTACTGCTGGATAAGCCCGACGCGGTCTTCATCTTCGGCACCGGCGGCGCCAACACCAAGATCATGGTCGGGACCTGGGCAAGCCGGCTGAAGCCGGCGGGCATCCGGTTCATCGGCCCCCTGCAATTGCAGCAGACCGACCTCGCCAGCATCGGCGATGGCGCCATCGGCGTGGTGCAGACGACCCACTATCCCGAAAGCGTCGATAACCCCGAGAACAAGGCGCTGTGGGCGGAATGGTACAAGCTCTACGGCAAGCAGCCGGCGAACGTGCCGAACATGGCGACCGTCTCGGCCTATGACGCGATCGACCTGATTTACAAGGCGGTGGCCAAATTCGGGCCGGACGTCACCGGCGATCAAGCCATCGGGTTCTTCAAGGGCATGAAGGTAGCAAGTCCGCGCGGCCCCTTCACCATCGACCCCAAGACGCGCGACATCGTCCAAGACATCTATGTCGCCAAGACCGAGAAGGTCGGGGGAGAGCTGCGAAACGTCGTAATCGGCGTCATCAAGGATGTGAAGGACCCGTGGAAGGAAGCGCATCCCGAATGACCGCGACGCTGATCGCCAACGTCGCCATCTTCGACGGCAGCGGGGCCGCACCGTTTCCGGGCGAGGTTCTGGTGGAGGGCAACCGTATCACCAAGGTGGCCCAGGGCGCCGAACGGATCGAGGCGAACGGCGCGACCCGGGTCGATGGCGGCGGCGGGACCCTGATGCCGGGCCTCATCGACGCCCATGCCCATCTCGGGTTCGGCTCGGCGGTCGATCGCGTGCTCAAGGCGCACGGCCAGACGCCGGAGCAGATGCTGCTGATCACGGCACATACCGCAAAGGTGATGCTCGACCACGGCTTCACCGGGGCCTATTCGGGCGGCTCCCACAGCGCGGCCGCGGAGACGGCGCTGCGCGATGAAATCGCGGCGGGCTGGCTGCCGGGGCCGCGGTTGCGCGCCTGCTCGTTCGAGCGGGAGGCCTATGTGCCGGCCGAAGGGGCGGGAAGAAAGTATATCAGCTTCGAGCAACGGCCGCCGGACATCGAAGGCGCGCGCGCCTTCGTCAAGGAAATGGCGGACATCGGGGTCGACTCCGTCAAATTCGTGGTCACCGGCGACAATGGCATCGTGCCCAACACCTCGCTGGTTGTGCTCTATCACGATGCGGAATTGCGGGCGGCCTCGCGCGAGGCGGGCGAGGCCGGGGTGTGGCTCACCGCGCACGCCCATTCGGCCGACGCCATCAAGATGGTTCTACGCAACGATTTCCGCGTGATCTACCATTGCACCTGGCCCGACGATGAGGCCATCGACATGCTGGAAGCCCGAAAGGACCAGGTGTTCGTGGCACCGACCGTCGGCCTCAACTGGACCAACATTCACGCCGACCCCGCCTATGCCAAGCGCGACGACGGCGCCGCCCTGCGCGAGCAAATGGGGAAACTGGACCATCTGCGAGAATTGATGCCGGCGCTGCATAAGCGCGGCATCCGGTTGCTGCCGGGCGGCGATTATGGCTTTCCGACCAACCCGATCGGCCGCAACGCGCACGATATCGAATTGTTCGTAACCCATTTGGGCTTCACGCCGGCCGAGGCGCTGCGCGCCGCGACGAAGCTGGGCGGCGAGATCATGGGCATGGCGGACGAGCTCGGCCTGATCGCGCCCGGCTATCTCGCCGATCTGTTGCTGATCGACGGCGATCCCCTGGCGGACATAAGGTTGCTCCAGGACACCGATCGTCTCTTGATGATCATGAAAGACGGCAAGTACCATAAGCCGCCACGGCCGCGCCGGCCCCAAGCCGAGGGTGCCACGCTGTCATAAGCCTTGAACAAAAAGGGGGATATTGATGAAGCGTCTATTTGCCGCGAGCCTGGTCGGCATTGCCTTGGGCTGGGGCGGTGCCGCCGTCGCGGACACGGTCAAGGTCGGACTGATCATGCCGTTTTCCGGCTCCTATGCCGAATGGGGCGCCGAGACCAAGGGCGGCGTCGAGGTCTATCAGCAGCTCCACGGCAAGAGCGTCAACGGCACCAACATCGAGATCGTCTATCGCGATGAGGGTGGAATCGATCCCGCGCGCTCGAAGCAGATGGCGACCGAGCTTATCCTGCGCGACCATGTTCAATTTCTCACCGGCTTCGTCTTCAGCCCCGACGCCCTGTCGATCGCCGATATCATCACCCAGGCGAAGATGCCGACCATCATCACCAACGCGGCGACCGGCTATGTCGTGCGCAAATCGCCCTATTTCGTGCGGGTGAGCTTCACCCTGCCGCAGGATTCGGCGCCGCTCGGCACTTGGGCAGCGGCCCATGGCATCAAGACGGTGGTATCGGTGATCGCGGACTATGTCTCGGGCAAGGATTCCAACGACGCCTTCGTCAAGACCTTCACCGCCGGCGGCGGCAAGATCCTCGAGACCATCAAATACCCGACCACCATCGCCGACATCTCGCCCTATTACGAGCGCGTGGTTCAGGACAAGCCGGACGCGATCTATGTCTTCGGCACCGGCGGCACCAATTCGCTGATGATGGTGAAGACCTGGGCGGCCCGCCTCAAGCCGGCCAAGATCGATTTCCTCGGCTCGCTGCAGATTCAGGAGACGGACCTGCCCAATATCGGCGACGCGGCGCTGGGCCTGGTCCAGACCACGCATTATCCCGAACATGCCGACAATCCGATCAACAAGGCGCTGTGGACGCAATGGTTCAAGGATTACGGACCGACCCCGGCTTCGGTGCCCAACATCGCCACCATAGCCGTCTATGATTCGATGGAACTGATCTATCGCGCGGTGGCGAAGTTCGGACCGAAGGTCACGGGCGATCAGGCGATCGGCTTCTATAAGGGCATCACCATCCCCAGCCCGCGCGGCTCCATCACCATCGATCCCAAGACGCGCGACGTGATCCAGGATGTCTATATCGAGAAGGTCGAGAAGCGTGACGGCAAGCTGATCAATGTGCCCTTCGACGTGATCAAGAACGTCAAGGATCCGTGGAAGGAAGAGCATCCGGAATAGCCAAGCGTTCAGTGGAGCGATAGCGATGACGATCAAGGACAGCGAAGACCTGACCCGCGTCGGCGCGGGAACGGTGATGGGCGAATTCATGCGCCAATATTGGCTCCCGGCGGCGATGTCGGGCGAACTGAAGGCCGACGGCGCACCGGTGCGGCTTATGCTGCTGGGCGAGAAGCTGATCGCGTTCCGCGATTCGTCGGGGCGCGTCGGGGTGATGGACCATCGCTGTCCGCATCGCTGTGCCTCCCTGTTCCTCGGCCGCAACGAGGAGAACGGGCTGCGCTGCGTCTATCATGGCTGGAAATTCGACGTCGATGGCAATTGCGTCGACATGGGCAGCGTGCCGGCGCATCAGGACTTCAAGAACAACGTCAAAGCCAAGGCCTATAAGGCGGCCGAGCGCAACGGCGTGGTCTGGGTCTATATGGGCAAGCGCGCCGAGGCGCCGCCGCTCCCCGGTCTCGAGGTGTTGGGCCTGCCCGAGGACGAGTTGACGGTGCTGTGCGCGTTGCGCGAATGCAATTGGCTGCAGGGTCTTGAAGGCGATATCGACACCTCGCATTTCGGCTTTCTCCATGCCGGTCACATCCGCCCGGAGCAGCTCGACGACGATCATCCGTTCCGCGGCGCGGTGTTCCACCGCAAGCCGGAACTGCAGGTCACCGAGACGCCGTGGGGCACGTCCTATGGCGCCTATCGCCCGGCCGATGGCGGCGGCACCTATTGGCGCACCGCGAACTTCCTCTTCCCGTTCTGGACCCAGCAGCCGCAGGGCGATTTCGCAACCAATGTCCATGCGCGCGCGTGGGTCCCGCTCGATGATCATCACATGATGTTCTACAATTTCGTCTGGAAGCGGCCGATGCCCGATCGGCTCAAGGCCAAGGACGGCAAGCCGCTGACCGGCGTCGATCTCGGGTTCGAGTTCCTGCCCAACACCACGGACTGGCTCGGCCGCTGGCGCCTCATCTCCAACCCGCGCAACGATTGGAACATCGATCGCGAAGGACAAGCCGCGAACGTCAGCTATACCGGCATCTCCAACATCCATATGCAGGATCAGGCGGTGACCGAAAGCATGGGTCCGATCACCGATCATGAATTCGAGCATCTGGCCCCGACCGACATCATGATCGCCCGCACGCGCCGGCATATCCTGCAGACGGCACGCGCCTTCGCCGTGCGGAACGCGGCGCCGCCCTGTCTCGACGACCCGGATACCTATCTCAAGGCACGGAGCGGCTTCTTCGTCGCCGACCCGACAGCCGAGTGGCAGGACGCCTACGCCACGAACATCGCCAACGCGGTGCGGCCTGGGATGAAAGACGCGGCCGAGTAGGACGGTCCAAGCCGCGAAGACGCTTGGCGATTTCCGCCAAGCGTGGGAGCATGGGCATTCCTGACCAAGTGTGCAGGAAATGCGGAGCCGATGGGTCGATTGACCACCCATGTTCTGGATACGGCGCGCGGCCGGCCGGCGGCCGGCCTGCGGGTGGATTTGTTCGCGCTCGACGACGGCCGACGCCTGATCGCCAGCGCGGTGACCGACACCGACGGCCGCGCCGACCAGCCGATGCTGGAGGGGGCGAATTTCCGCGTCGGCGGCTATGAGCTGTTGTTCCATGCCGGCGATTATTTCCGCGCCAGCGGCGGCGCCGGCGTCGAGCCGCTGTTCCTCGATCAGGTGCCGGTGCGCTTCGGCATCGCCGACCCGGCGCAGCATTATCATGTACCGCTACTGCTCTCGCCCTTTGCCTATTCCACCTACCGCGGCAGCTGACCGATGAGCGACACGATCCGTTTCGTGATGGATGGCGAAATCCGCGAGCTGCGCGACGTCGCGCCAACCACCACGGTGCTGAACTGGCTGCGCGACGATGAGCGCCGCTGTGGCACCAAGGAAGGCTGTGCCGAGGGCGATTGCGGCGCCTGCACCGTGGCCATCGGCGAGCGCGACGGCAATGGCGTGCGCTATCGCGCCATCAATTCCTGCATCCAGTTCGTGCCGACCCTCGACGGCAAGGAACTCGTCACGGTCGAAAGCCTGAAGCACAAGGGCAAGCTGCATCCGGCCCAGCGCGCCATGGTCGAGTGCCACGGCTCGCAATGCGGCTTCTGCACGCCGGGCTTCGTCATGTCGCTGTTCACGCTTTACCATCAGGACAAGAAGCCGAGCCGCGAGACCATCGACGATGCGCTCGCCGGCAATCTGTGCCGCTGCACCGGCTACCGGCCGATCATCGACGCGGCACGGCGGATGAGCGCCATCGCGCCCAAGGATCAGTTCGACGCCCGCGCCGCGACCACGGCGAAACAGCTCGCGGACATCGCCCGCGCGGACACGCTGGCGCTGGAACAAGACGGCCAGCGTTATTTCGCGCCGACCAACCTCGAGGAATTCGCCGCCTGCGTTCAGCAATATCCGGAAGCCGTGCTGCTGGGCGGCGGCACCGATGTCGGGCTGTGGGTGACGAAACTCCATCGCCGGCTCGAGACACTGATCTATACCGGCGATGTCGCGGAACTGCGCCGGCTCGCCGTCACCGACGCGTTCATCGAAATCGGCGGCGCGGTCTCCTATACCGACGCCCGCGCCGTGCTGGCCGCGGCGTATCCCGATTTCGGCGAATTGCTGCGGCGGTTCGCCTCGGTCCAGGTGCGCAACGCCGGCACCATCGGCGGCAATGTCGGCAATGCCTCGCCGATCGGGGACAGCCCGCCGCTGCTGATCGCGCTCGAGGCCATGCTGGTGCTGCGATGCGGCGCCGATACGCGCGAGGTGCCGATTGACGAATTCTTCCTCGCCTATCGCAAGACGGTGCTGCGGCCCGGCGAATTCATCGAGGCGATCCGCGTGCCCCGCCCGCGCGAGGGGCTGCATTTCCGTGCCTATAAGATATCAAAGCGGTTCGATCAGGATATCTCGGCGGTATGCGGCGCCTATGCATTGCGGCTGCAAGGCGGCCGCGTCGCCACCATCCGCATCGCCTATGGCGGCATGGCCGCGATACCGAAGCGCGCGAGTCACGCGGAACAGGCGCTGCTCAACCAAGCCTGGACCGAAGCCAACGTCCGAGCGGCGATGCGGGCGATGACCGGCGATTTCCAGCCGCTGAGCGACATGCGCGCCAGCGCCGATTATCGCCTCAAGGTGGCGCGAAATTTGCTTCTGAAATTCTTTTTGGAGACGAGCGACAAACCCGGCGCGACCCGGGTAATCAAGCGGGACATCGCGGCATGAATCGCAACGTTAAAAAGCCAAATCCCCCATTGGGCACCGTGCGAAGGTCGCTGCCGCATGACAGCGCCGAGAAGCATGTCTCGGGCGAGGCGATCTATCTCGACGACATTCCGGAGCCGCGCAATCTGCTGCACGCCTATATCCGGATGAGCGACATCGCGCACGGCAAGATCAAGACACTGGACCTGGCGCCGGCGCGGGCGGCGCCAGGCGTGGCCGCCGTGATGGCGGCCGCCGATCTGCGGCACGGCAACGATATCGGTCCGGGCTTCGCCGGCGATCCGGTGTTCGCGGAAAAGATCGTCGAATATGCCGGCCAATCGGTGTTCGCGGTCGCGGGCGAGACGCGCGCGCTGGCGCGCGCCGCCGCGATGAAGGCGGTGATCGTCTATCGCGAACTGCCGGCGATCCTCTCGATCGAGGAGGCGCTGAAGCAGAAGTCACAGGTGCTGCCAACCATCACCCTGACGCGCGGCGACGCGAAGAAGGCGATCGCCAAGGCGCCGCGGCGGCTGTCGGGGCGGCTCGCCATCGGCGGGCAGGATCATTTCTATCTCGAAGGCCAGATCGCCATGGCGGTGCCGGGCGAGGATGGCGATCTCATGGTCTATTCCTCGACCCAGCATCCGACCGAGATTCAGCACACGGTCGCGCATACGCTGGGCCTGCCCGACCATGCGATCACCGTCGAGACGCGGCGCATGGGCGGTGGCTTCGGCGGCAAGGAGACGCAGGCCGCGCTATTCGCGGTGGTCGCCGCCCTGTTGGCCCAGCGAACCGGACGGCCGGTGAAGCTGCGCGTCGATCGCGACGACGACATGATCATCACCGGCAAGCGCCACGATTTCATCGCCGATTACGAGGTCGGGTTCGACGATGACGGGCGCCTGCGCGGCGCCGATTTCGTGCTTGCCGCGCGCTGCGGCATGTCGCCGGACCTGTCGGGGCCGGTGAACGACCGCGCAATGTTCCATGCCGACAATGCCTATTACCTGCCGCATGCCCGCATCGTGTCGCATCGCTGCAAGACCAACACGGTGTCCAACACCGCGTTTCGCGGCTTCGGCGGGCCGCAGGGCATGATGGTGATCGAATATGCGCTGGACGAGATCGCGCGCACGCTGGGCCTCGATCCGCTGACCGTGCGCAAGCGCAATCTCTATGGCAAGCGCGACCGCAACATCACGCCCTACACCATGAAGGTCGAGGACAATATCCTTCATGAGATCGTCGGCGAATTGGAGACCACCGCCGATTACTGGCAGCGCCGCCAGGAGATCGCGACATGGAACGCCACCAGCCCGTTCCTGAAGCGCGGCCTCGCGCTGACGCCGGTGAAGTTCGGCATTTCCTTCACCGCCACGATCTTCAACCAGGCCGGCGCGCTGGTGCATGTCTATACCGACGGCAGCGTGCATCTCAACCACGGCGGCACCGAAATGGGCCAGGGCCTCAACACCAAGGTCGCCCAGATCGTGGCCGAGGAATTCGGCATCGATTTCGCCCACGTCAAGATCACCGCCACCACCACCGGCAAGGTGCCCAACACCTCCGCCACCGCCGCCTCGTCCGGCACCGATCTCAATGGCGCGGCGGCCCAGGCGGCGGCGCGCACCATCAAGAAGCGGCTGACCGCATTCGCCGCCGCGCATTTCAAGGTGCCGCCGGGCAAGATCAGCTTCGCCGGCGGACAGGTCCAGGCCGGCAAGAAGACGATGAGCTTTGCCGCGCTGGCGAAGCTGGCCTATGCCCAGCGGGTGCAACTATCCGCGACCGGATTCTTCGCCACCCCGAAGGTGCTGTATGACCCGGTGACGATGCGCGGCCGGCCATTCTTCTATTTCGCCTATGGCGCGGCGGTGTCGCAGGTGCTGATCGACACCTTGACCGGCGAATACAAGGTGGAGCGCGTCGACGTTCTTCACGATGTCGGCAAATCGATCAATCCGGCGATCGATCTGGGCCAGATCGAAGGCGGCTTCATCCAGGGCATGGGCTGGCTGACCAGCGAGGAACTGCATTGGGACGCGAAGGGCCGGCTCCAGACGCATGCGCCCTCGACCTATAAGATTCCGGCGTGCAGCGATCTGCCACGACAATTCAATGTGCGCATCGCCGAGTGGAGCGCCAATCGCGAGGATGTGGTCTACCGCTCCAAGGCGGTCGGCGAGCCGCCGCTGATGCTGGCAATCTCGGTGTTCCACGCCATCAAGGATGCGATCGCCGCGGTGTGCGATTATCAGGCAAGCCCCCAGCTCGATGCGCCGGCGACGCCGGAGCGGGTGCTGAACGCCATCGACGCGCTGCGCGCCAAGCTCGGCGATGCGATCCCGCTGCGCGAGGCGGCGGAGTAAATGCGCAACTGGCTGGACGCGCTAAACGCGCTCGCCGAGGCCGGCACCGACGCGGTACTGGTCACGGTGGTCGGGGTCCGGGGCTCGACCCCGCGCGAGGCCGGCGCCAAGATGGTGGTGACCCGCGACAAGATTCACGACACGGTCGGCGGCGGGCATCTCGAATTGAAGGCCATCGAACTGGCGCGCGCGATGCTGGACGCGGCGCCGGCACCCGAGGCGCCGGCGCTCCACCGCTTTCCGCTCGGCCCCAGCCTTGGCCAATGCTGCGGCGGCGAGGCGACGCTGCTGCTGGAGCCGATCCGGCCGCCGCAATTCCACATCGCCCTGTTCGGCGCCGGGCATGTCGGCACGGCGCTGGTGAAGCTACTTGGCGACCTGCCCTGCCGTGTCACCTGGATCGATCCGCGCGACGGCATGTTCCCCGAGCCGCCCCCCGCCAACGTCACGATCAACATCAGCGACGAGCCGGAAGCGGAGATCGACACCCTGCCCGCCGGGACCTTCGTGCTGGTGATGACGCATAGCCATCCGCTCGATCAGCGCATTCTGGAAGCGGCGTTGCGGCGCGACGATTTTCGCTATGTCGGCTTGATCGGCTCGGCGACCAAGCGGGCGCGGTTCTTCAGCCGGCTGAGGGCGCGCGGCCTCGGCGAGGTCGAGCTGGCACGCCTGACCTGTCCCATCGGCATCGCGGGCGCCGGCGGCAAGCACCCGGCCGAGATTGCCATCGCGGTCGCCGCGCAATTGCTGCAAATTAGAGACGCCGAAAGTGTCGAGGAAGCACTAAATCTGGAGCAGATAATCCCTCTCCGCCCTTGGGGACGGAGAGGTTAGGTGCGGTGGGGGAATCGATGAGCCTGCCCACCTCACCCTCCCATCGCTGCGCGATGGGCCCCTCCCTCTCCCCCCAATGGGTGGAGAGGGAGAAAAGAAAAAAGGGCGCGGGATGAGCTTGGCGGGGGACACGGGAGGCGAGACGGCGCGGCTGCGGCTGCGCGGCATCACCAAGCGCTATCCTGGCACGGTCGCCAATAAATCGATCGATCTGACGGTGATGCCGGGCGAGCTGCACGCGCTGCTCGGCGAGAACGGCGCCGGCAAAAGCACCCTCGTTAAGATCATCTATGGCGTCGTGACCGCCGACGAGGGCGAGATTCTGTGGGAAGGCACGCCGATCGCCGCCCACGATCCGGCCTCGGCGCGCAAGCTTGGCATCGGCATGGTGTTTCAGCATTTCACGCTGTTCGAGACGCTGACCGTCACCGAAAATATCGCGCTCGGCCTCGACGATCAGCGCGACATGCGCGCTCTGCGCCGCAAGATCGACGAGACCGCGCGGCGCTATGGCATGGCGCTCGACCCCGACCGCCATGTCCATGATCTCGCGGTCGGCGAGCGCCAGCGCGTCGAGATCGTGCGCTGCCTGATGCAAGAACCTAAACTGCTGATCATGGATGAACCGACCTCGGTGCTGGCGCCGCAGGAGGTCGAGCGGCTGTTCGAGACGTTGCGCCGGCTCGCGGCCGAGGGCTGCAGCATCCTCTATATTTCGCACAAGCTCGGCGAGATCATGGCGCTGTGCCAGCGCGCCACCGTGCTGCGCCAGGGCAAAGTCACGGCGCAATGCGATCCGCGGCAAGAGACCTCGGCCTCGCTGGCGCGCATGATGGTCGGCAGCGACGTGCTGGCGGTGAAGCGACCCGAGGAACATCAGGGCGGCGGTGAGGCGCTGACCGTCACCGACCTGGCGATGGAGCCGGACGATCCGTTCGGGACCCGGCTCGACCATGTCTTCCTCACCGTGCGGGTCGGGGAAATTCTCGGCATTGCCGGTGTCGCGGGTAACGGCCAGACCGAGCTGTTACGCGCGCTGGCCGGCGAGAAGCTGGCGCCGGGGCGCGACGCGATCCGCATCGACGGCAAAAGCGTCGGCCATCTCGGCCCGACCGGGCGACGCGCGCGCGGCGTTGCCTTCGTGCCGGAAGAGCGGCTGGGACGCGGCGCCGTGGCCGAATTAACCCTCGCCGAGAACGCGCTGCTGACCGCCTATCTCGACGGCAATGTCGGCGCCGGCATGGTGAAGCAGGGCACGGTGCGCAAATTCGCCACCGCCATCGTCAAGGATTACAACGTGGTGTGCGCCGGTATCGACGCCGAGGCCCGCAGCCTCAGCGGCGGCAATATGCAGAAATTCATCATCGGCCGCGAAATCCTGCAACGCCCGCGCATCCTGATCGCGGCGCATCCGACCTGGGGCGTCGATGTCGGCGCCGCGCTGACCATTCACGAGGCGCTGATCCGCCTGCGCGATGCGGGCGCGGCGGTGCTGGTGGTGTCTGAGGACCTCGACGAGCTGTTCGAGATCTGCGATCGCATCGCGGTGATGAGCAAGGGGCGGCTGTCGGAGCCGAAACGGGTCGGCGACACCGATATCGATGAGATCGGCCTGCTGATGGGCGGCCTGTTCGCGGAAGCGCCGGCGGAAGTTTCCCATGCCGCGGATTAGGCTGGAGCCGCGCGCGCAATCCTCGCGCTGGGCAACCTATCTGTCGCCGGTGCTGGCGGTGGTCCTGACCTTGATCGGCACGGCGGTGCTATTCGGCATTCTGGGACGCGACCCGATTGCCGCCTATCGCGCCTTTTTCATCGACCCCCTCTCGACATTCTATGGCGTCGGCGAATTGGGCGTGAAGAGCGCGCCGCTGATTCTGTGCGCCATTGGCCTCGCCATCGGCTTTCGTGCCAATGTCTGGAACATCGGCGCCGAGGGACAGTTTATCGTAGGTGCCATCTGCGGCGGCGGCGTCGGATTGTTCTATGAGCCGATGCTGGGGCCGGCGACCCTGCCCGCGATGTTCATCGCCGGGGCGCTGGGTGGCCTCGTGTGGGCCGGCATTCCGGCGCTGCTCAAGACCCAGTTCAATGCCAACGAAATCCTGACCAGCCTGATGCTGACCTATGTCGCGGAACTGCTGCTGCGCTTTCTGGTGCGCGGCCCGTGGCGCGATCCGCAGGGTTATAATTTCCCGCAAACCAAGGCGTTCGACGGCTATGCCGTGATCGAGCCGTTCTTCAGTGGCACGCGCGTCGGGCTGGGCGCGGTGCTGGCGCTAATCGCGGTCGCGGGCGGCTGGTTCCTGCTGTCGCGCAGCTTTCTCGGCTATCAGATCAAGGTCATCGGCCTGACGCCCGCCGCCGCCGCCTATGCCGGGTTCAGCCAGAAGCGCATCACCTGGTTCGTGTTGACGCTGTCGGGCGGCCTTGCCGGCATCGCCGGCGTCAACGAGGTGGCGGGGCCGATCGGCCAGATCCTGCCGGTGATCTCGCCGGGCTATGGCTTCACCGCGATCATCGTCGCGTTTCTCGGGCGGCTGCATCCCTTCGGCATCTTGCTGGCCGGGCTGCTGATCGCCCTCTCCTATCTCGGCGGCGAGGCGGCGCAGATTTCGCTCGACCTGCCGGTCGCGGTGGTCGGCGTGTTCCAGGGCATGCTGCTGTTCTTCCTGCTCGCCTGCGAATTGCTGGTGCGCTATCGCGTGCGCCTTGGTCCCGCCACCGCCGAGAGTGCCGCCTGATGCACGAGCTGACCGCCATCCTGGTGTCGATGGTGCTATCGGCGACGCCGCTGCTGCTGGCGGCGGCTGGCGAGCTGGTGACGGAAAAGTCGGGGGTCCTCAATCTCGGCGTCGAGGGCATGATGATCGGCGGCGCGGTGATCGGCTTCGCGGTCGCCTGGACCACCGGCAGTCCGGCGTTGGGCTTCACCGCGGCGGCGCTGGCGGGCGTGGCACTGGCCGCCCTCTTCGGCGTGCTGACGCTGTTCTTCCTCGCCAACCAGGTCGCGACCGGCCTGGCGCTGACCATCTTCGGGCTCGGCCTGTCGGCGCTGATCGGCAAGCCCTATATCGGCAAGCCGCTGCCGAGTCTGCCGCAGCTGTACATTCCCGGCGTTACCGACATTCCGGTGATCGGGCCGCTGATCTTCGGCCAGGACGCGATCGTTTATTTGTCGGTGGCGGCGACCGTCGCCATCGGCTGGTTCCTGTCGCGCACGCGGGCCGGGCTGATCCTGCGGTCGGTCGGCGAAAATCACGACGCCGCGCATGCGCTGGGCTATCCGGTGCGCCGCATTCGCTTTCTCGCGGTACTGTTCGGCGGCGCCATGAGCGGGCTGGGCGGCGCCTACCTGTCGCTGGCCTATACGCCGCTCTGGTCGGAGGGCATGACGGCGGGGCGCGGCTGGATCGCGCTGGCGCTGGTGGTGTTTGCCACCTGGAAGCCGTGGCGCCTGTTGTTCGGCGCCTATCTCTTCGGCTTTTTCTCGATCGCGCAGCTTCATGCCCAGGGCGCCGGGGTCAGCATCCCGCCCGAGTTCCTGTCAATGCTGCCCTATCTCGCCACCATTCTGGTGCTGGTGATAATCTCGCGTGATGCCAAGCGCATCCGGCTCAACGCGCCGGCCGCGCTTGGCAAGGTATTCCGCGCCACGGCATAACGGCTTTAATTTAACCGCGCGACTTGGCCAAACCGGGGGCCGCGCATCATCGAGGGGAGTGCAGGCATGATCAAACGTAGAGACTTCATCATCGGCGCGGGCGGCGCGGTGGCCGCGACATCGGTGCTCGGGATGCCGCGCATCGCGCGCGCGGCCGATAAGCTGAAGGCGGCATGGATCCTGGTCGGCCCTAGCGGCGATATGGGCTATTCCTATCAGCACGATCTCGGGCGCCTCGCGGTGCAAAAGGAATTCGGCGATCGCGTCGAGACCCACAAGGTCGAAAGCGTGCCCGAAGGCGCCGATTGCGAGCGCGTGCTGACCCAGCTCGCCACCCAGGGCTATGGGCTGATCTTCACCACCTCGTTCGGCTATATGGATCAGACCATCAAGGTCGCGAAGAACTTCCCCAAGGTCTATTTCGAGCATGCCACCGGCTATAAGCGCTCGAAGAACGTCGCGACCTATAACATCCGCTTCTATGAAGGCCGCACCGTGCAAGGCACGCTCGCTGGCCATCTCACCAAGTCGGGGATCGTCGGCTATGTCGGCTCGATTCCAATTCCCGAAGTCATCATGGGGATCGACGCCTTCACCCTCGCCTTCCGCAAGATCCGGCCGGACGGCAAGATCAAGGTGATCTATGTCAACGGCTGGTTCGATCCCGGCAAGGAGGCCGATGCCGCCAAGGCGCTGATCGATCAAGGCGCCGACATCATCTGCCAGCATACTGACAGCCCGGCCCCGGTACAAACGGCCGAGGCACGCGGCGTGTGGGCGTTCGGCCAATCCTCCGACATGGCGAAGTTCGGGCCGACCCATTGCGTCACTTCCAACGTCGATAATTGGGCGCCCTATTACATTCAGCGCGTGAAAATGGTGCTGGACGGCACCTGGAAATCGACCGACACCTGGGGCGGCCTTGCCTCCGGGATGCTGTCGATGCCGACCTTCAACATCCATGTTCCGGAAAACATTCGCGCCGACGGGATGAAGGCGCTCGAGGCGGTGAAGTCAGGCGCGCGGCATCCGTTCGACGGCCCGGTGGTCGACAAGAAGGGCGTCACCAAGGTCGCGGCCGGCAAGAACATGCCGGACAGCGAAATCGCCGGCCTGAACTGGTACACGCAAGGCGTCGAGGGCGATCTGCGCGGCTAAGATCGATTAGTCGCGTAAGGCGAACGCCCTCCTCGGATGAGGAGGGCGTTTTGCTTTTCGGGCCGCGGAAGATTCAACACAAAGACGCGAAGGCGCAAAGGGCACGAAGGACACGAAGAAGAATTCAAAGCGCCTCCCCGACGAAAGTCGGGGTCCATGCCCGCCATGGATACCGGCTTTCGCCGGCACGGAGGAATGGGTGTAGCCTTAGGAATCCAAAGTCGAGCGGCCTGCTATTTCCGCGGCTGGAAGTGGCGCAGCACCTCGTATAGGACGCGCGCCCCGGTTTCGGCATCCTCGGCGGTAATGGATTCCGCCGGATTGTGGCTGATGCCACCTTTGCAGCGCACGAAGATCATGCCGACATCGCACAGGCTGGCGATCGCCATCGCGTCGTGGCCGGCGCCGCTCGCCAGCCGCCGGCGCATCAGGCCCAGCGCGGCGATGGCCCGCTCGATCTCGACCATCAGCCAGCCAGAACAGGCGACCGCCGGACTCTCCAGCGTGCGGTCAAGCGTCAGCGCGACGCCGCGCTTGCGTGCGATGCGATGCGCCGCCGCGACGATATCGGTATAGGCGCCGTGCCGGGTCGCATCGTCGGGCGAGCGCAAATCGAGGCTGAAGGCGGCCTTGCCGGGTATCACATTGACAGCGCCGGGGCTGGCCTCGATGCGCCCCACCGTCGCCACCAGGCTGGGATTGTCGCGGGCGCGCGCCTCGATCGCGAGAATGATTTCCGCCGCCGCCGCCAGCGCATCGTGGCGCAGCTTCATCGGCACCGTGCCGGCATGGCCGGCCTCGCCGACGATCTCGAACAAGGCCCGCGTCGAGCCCGCGATCGAAGTCACGATGCCGACCGGCAGATGCTCCGCCTCCAGCACCGGCCCTTGCTCGATGTGCAGCTCGATATAGCCCAGCACCGCGTCGCGCCGCCGCGCGATAGCGGCGATGCGCGAGGGATCGAGACCGAACGCGACCAGCGCGTCCTTCATCGCGACGCCGCCCGAATCCGCGCGCTCCAGCACATTCATGTCGAACGTCCCCGCGACTGCGCGGCTGCCGAGCAGCGTCGATTGGAACCGCACGCCCTCCTCGTCGCCGAAGCCGATCACTTCGATGGCGAAGGGCGGCCGCTCGCCGCGCCGGTGCAGCGCGCCGACGCAGGCGATGGCGGTCAGGACGCCGAGAATGCCGTCATATTTGCCGGCGTCGCGCACGGTATCGAGATGCGAGCCGAGCAGCAGCGCCGGCAGGCCAGGCCGGTCGCCCTCATAGCGGCCGACGACATTGCCGATATCGTCGAGCGATACCGCCATCCCGGCCTCGCCCATCCACTGCATCACCCGGTCGGCGGCAAGGCGATGCTGCGGCGTGAGAAACGTGCGCGTGACCGTGCCGTCCTGCTCGGTGATGGCGCCGAGGAGATCGGCCTCCGCCAGCAGGCGCTCGCCGATGCCGGCCAGCGGATCGGCCTCGGCACCGCCCGAATCATCGCGTAGCAGATCGTCGAGGCGGAAGCGCGCGATCTTCGCCACTTCGTTGAGCGCCACGGCAAATTCATCCGGGGCGTCGTGGGTCGCCCGTTCCTCAAACGCCGCGAGGATTTCGTCGCGCCCCTTGCCCTTCACCGCCATGATGAACGGAAAGCCGAACCGCTCGCGATAGCCGCGGTTGAGATGGCGCAGCTTGGCGGCATCGGCGAGCCGGGCCGCGGCGAGGCCGGCCGCCGCCTGCTCGCGCCGCGAAAAATCCGCCGCGATCTTGGCGGCGCCCAATTCGGGATGCGCCTTCAGCAAGGCCAACTGGGTGTCGCGCCCGGTATTCCGCACCGCCTCGACCATGGCATCGTGCAGCGCATCGATGCCGATGAACGGGCGATGCTCCCATGCCGCCTCGGCGACCCAGGGCGAATGCTCGAAAATCTCTCCCAACGCCTGCACGAACTCGGCCCGGTCCATGCCGTTGAGCGCGCCGAGCGTCAGGCGGCCGGTCATGACGCGGTCTTGCGGTAGGGAAAATTCTTGCGCCAGTGCCGCGCGATGTCGATGCGCCGGCAAACCCAGACGCGTTCGTGCTGCTGAACGTAATCGAGGAACCGCGCCAGCGCCAGCGCGCGCCCCGGCCGCCCGACGAGGCGACAATGCAGGCCGACCGACATCATCCGCGGCGTGGTCGCACCCTCTTCGTAGAGCAGATCGAACGAGTCTTTCAGATATTGAAAGAACTGCTCGCCGTTGCCGAAGCCCTGCGCGGTGGTGAGGCGCATGTCATTGGCCTCGAGCGTGTAGGGCACGATGAGATGCGGCTTGCCCGAGACCTCGGTCCAATAGGGCAGCTCGTCGGCATAGGAGTCGGCGTCGTAGAGGAAGCCGCCATGTTCGGCGACGAGCCGGCGCGTGTTCGGCCCCATGCGCCCGGTGTACCAGCCGAGCGGCTTGACGCCGGTGACCCGCTCGATTGCCTCGATGGCGAGGTCGATATGGGCGCGCTCGATGGCGGGATCGATATACTGATAGTCGATCCAGCGCCAGCCGTGCGACGCGATCTCGAAATCGGCCTCGACCATCGAGGCGGCGATTTCCGGCACGCGCGCCAGCGCCATGCCCACCGCGAACACGGTCACCGGCAGCTTGCGCTCGGTGAAGAGGCGCCGCAGCCGCCACCAGCCGACCCGGCTGCCATATTCGTAATGCGATTCCATGTTGATGTGCCGCACACCCAGGAGCGGCGTGGCATTGACGATATCCGACAGGAAGGCTTCCGACGCGGCATCGCCATGGAGGATCGCGTTCTCGCCGCCTTCCTCGAAATTGATGACGAACTGCAGCGCGAGGCGCGCCTTCCCCGGCCATTTCGGATCGGGCCAGTCGGCGCCATAGCCGACCATGTCGCGCGGATAGAGCGGCGCGTCAGTCAAGCGGCGCCCCTTCCGCGATCCAGGCGCCGAGCACCGTGCGCTCCTGATCGGTCATGCCGGTCTTGTTGCCCAGCGGCATGGCGTTGGTATCGACCGCCATCAGCTTGATCTTGGCGAGCATGCCGGCGATCTGCTGCCTGGTGTCGAACTTCACCCCGTTGGGCGGCTCGTGGAACATGTCATCCGTGGGCCGCGCCGAATGGCATTGCACGCAGCGATGCGCGAACACGGCATCGGCCTGGGCGAAGCTAACCCGCGCGCCGTTGGTGGTGGCGGCACGCATCGGGACCGAGGTGACGAAAGCCAGCGCCAGCGCGCCGACCACCGCCGCGCCCAGCACATAAGGCGCCGCCCGGCCGCCGCGGTCGAAGGTGTTGAGGAAATAGCGCACGCCCGCGCCGATGACGAACAGCGCGATCAGGATCGCCCAGTTCCACCGCTGGCCATAAGTGTTCGGAAAATGATTGCTGATCATCACGAACACGACTGGCAGCGTCATGTAATTGTTGTGCACGGAACGCTGCTTCGCGGCGCCGCCCCAGGCAGGGTCGGGCACCTGCCCCGCCAGATTGGCGCGCACCATGCGGCGCTGTCCCGGCTGGATCACGAAGAGGACATTGGCGACCATGATGATGCCCATCATCGCGCCGACATGCATATAGGCGGCGCGGCCCGACAGCACATGCGTCAGGCCCCACGCGAACGCGACGAGCAGCGCGCAACAGACGAGGTTCATCACCCCTTCGAGCCGGTTGAGAGGCGAGCGCCAGATCAGCTCATAAAGCGCCCAGCCGCCGGCAATGGCGGCGATGCCGATGCCGACCGCCTCGGGCTGCGTCAGGTCCGCGACCGAGGGATCGACCATGAAGCCGCTGCCGCCGAGATAGTAAACGATGAACAGCAGCGCGATGCCGGAGAGGCCGGTGAGATAGGCCTCCCACTTATACCAATGGAGTTGCGGGATATGGGCGGGCGGCAGGTATTTGAGCTTCTCGACCTCGTAATAACCGCCGCTATGGATGAGGAAGATTCGCCCGGCGGAATGCTTGGCGCCGCCGGCCATCGCGGTCAGATGCGCGTCGAGATACATGAAGAAGAACGAGGTGCCGATCCAGCCGATGCCCACCACGATGTGGAACCAGCGCACGAACAGGTTGGCCCATTCGAGAACGACCGAACTCATATTCCCCCGCCGCCCAAAACCGAAAGGAGCGACGCGTCCCCCGCGCCGCCTTCCCTCATCGCATCACGCCCGCGGGCTGAGACCGAAATCATGGTGCAGGGTGTAGTTATTCTTGCCTGGCACCGGCTGGAAATCGACGATCAGCGATTCCTTCACGCCGAACACCGCGTCTTCCCGGATATGCTCCGTGCCCTTGACGAAGAGATGCGTCGTCAGCGGCTTGTAGCCTTCCGCGGAAACCATGAAATGCAGATGCGCCGGCCGCCATGCCGGCCGATTGGTCGCGCGCATCAGCGCGCCCACCGGCCCGTCGGTCGGAATCTGATAGCCCTTCGGCAGCACCGATTTGAAATGATAGGTGCCGTCTCGATCGCTGCGGAATTTGCCGCGCAACTCGAATTTCGGCTTGTTCGGGTCCTGGTTGGAATAGAGCCCATCCTCGCCCGCCTGCCACACATCGATCAGCGCATGGGCGATCGGCTTGCCCTTGGCGTCATGAACCACGCCGGTGACGTCCAGCGGGTCGCCCGGCGGGTTGCCGTCGACCGACGCGCCCTTGGGCAGTTCCGGCGCACCCGGCACATAGAACGGGCCTTGCACCGTCGCCTCGGTTTCGCCGGCTTCGGCACCATGATTGAGCTCGACCACCGTCATCGACAGGCCCAGCACGTCGGACAGCAGAATGAATTCCTGGCGCATATCGTCGGTGATGTGCCCGACGGCGGTCAGGAATTCGATGCCCTTGATCCACTCCGCCTCGGACAGCTTCACCTCGCGGGAGAAGGAATGGAGATGCTTGATCAGGCTGACCATGATCTCCTTGAGGCGCGGGTCGGCGCAATCCTTGTAACGCGCTACCACGTCGTCGGTCAGTTGCGATCCAATCAGGCTTGGCATAATTCCTCCTTCATTCCAGTCGGACCCGGCGGCGCACCGGGAAAAAATGAATATCGAAGCGGTCCGCCAGCAAACCCCACAGGCCGCGCGGCGCAAGCAGCATAATGATCACGGCGACCGCACCGAGCAAGATCATGTACCAGGCGCCATAATCGGCCAAGAAGTATCGCAGGCCGAAGAACACCAGGGCGCCGATGAACGGCCCCTCGATACTGCCGATGCCGCCGATCACCACGATGAAGATCACGTCGGCGGTCCAATCGATGACGTCGAACGCCGCGTCCGGGGAAATGCGCAGCTTTTCAAGATAGATCAGCGCGCCGACCATGCCGGTCGCCAGCGCCGCCAGGATATAGACGGCGAACTTGGTGCGGTCATTGTTGATGCCGACGCTGCCGGCGGCGGTCTCGCTGTCGCGGATCGCGGTCAGCGCCAGCCCCTGGCGCGAGCGCAGCCACGCGAACACCGCCGCCACCGTGCCGACGCCGATGGCGAGGCCGACATAATAAAGCGCCGTCTCGCGTTCGAACCGGGTGGCGCCGACCGCCCGCGAGATCGCGACCGGCAGACTCATGCCGGTGCCGCTGCCCAATTCCGGGATCAACCCCATCAGGCCGCGGAACACCTCGGCGACGACCCAGGTCCCGATCGCGAAATAGGCGCCGCGCAGGCGGAACACCACCCAGGCCGACGGCACCGCGAGGATCGCCGCCGCGACGCCGGCCAGGACCACGGCGGGAATCGGCGGTACATGGGCGATGATGGTCAGCGCGAACAGGGCATAGCCGCCGATGCCGACAAAGGCCTGCTGGCCGACCGAGACCAGGCCGGCATAGCCCGCCAGCAGGTTCCACATCTGCGCCAGCGCGATGGTGTAGCAAATCTCAACGATCAGCCGCAGATCGTCCTCGCCCCCCCACCAGGGCAGCGACACCAGCACCGCGACGATGATGACCGCCAGCGCCAGGCCGATCCAGCCGGTGCGGGTCGAGCGCTGGATGCGATAGGCGGGGATGGGCGACGTGATGCTCATCAATCCACCAGCTTTGGAAACAGGCCGCGCGGCCGGATGATCAGCACCACGAGGAAGGCGAGATGCCCCGCCAGCGTCTCCCAACTGGGGTTGAGCTGAGCGCCGACGGCCTGGGCGACGCCCAGCACGACCCCGCCCGCCAGCGTGCCCCACAGGCTGCCGAGCCCGCCGATGATCACCGCCTCGAACGCGAAGAGCAGGCGCGCCGGACCGCTCGCCGGGCCGAAATTGGTGCGCACCGCGAGAAAGATCGCGGCAATGGAAATCACCCCCAGCGCCAACGCCGTCGCCAGCGCATAGACATGCCGGTTGCGCACGCCGTAAAGCCGCGCGGTATCGGAATCGTCGGAGGTGGCGCGAAACGCGCGGCCTAGCGCGGTGCGGTAGATCAGCAATTCCAGCAGCGCGATCACGGCGACCGCCGTCAGGAAGATCGCGAACGGCAGCCAGCCGATCGCGAGCTGATCGGTGATGTGGATGCTGGCGGTCTCGAACCCGCCGGCCTGCAATTTCTGGCTATCGGCGCTGAACCCTTCGAGCAGCGCGTTCTGGATGATGATGGAAAGGCCGAACGTCACCAGCAGCGGCGGCAGGATGTCGCCGCCCAGGGTGAAGTTCAGCAGGCCGCGCTGCAGCACATAACCCAGCACGAACATCGTCGGCACCACGATGACGAGGCTCGCGAACGGGCCGACGCCCAGCGTCTGAACCACCACGATGCCGAGATAGGCGGCCAGCACGATCAGATCGCCATGCGCGATGTTGACGAGCCGCATCACGCCGAACATCAGCGACAGCCCCGCCGCGAACAGCGCATAGAGGCCGCCGATCAGCGCGCCCTGGACGATGACATTGACCCAATCCATCGCCGCCTCAGACCCCGAAATAGGCGAGCTTGATCTGCTCGCGGGTAAGGTCGGCCGGCCGGCCTTCGAGCTTGATGCGGCCCTCCTGGAGGCAATAGACCCGGTCGGCCACAGTGAGCGCGCGGTTGATGTCCTGCTCCACGATCACCATGGTGGTGCCCTCGGCGCGGATGCCGGGCAGCGCCGCGTAGACATCGCGGATCACGATCGGCGCCAAGCCGAGGCTGATTTCGTCGCACAACAGCAATTCCGGGTTGGTCATCAGCGCGCGGCCGATCGCCGCCATCTGCTGCTGGCCGCCCGACAGCGATGTGGCGGGCTGGCGCCGCCGCTCGCGCAGGATCGGGAATAGCGCGTAGACACGATCAAGCTGCCACGGGCCCTTGCGGCCGCACTGCTGGCCCATCCGCAAATTCTCCTCGACCGACAGCGAGGGAAACAGCCGCCGCCCCTCCGGCACCAGCGCGATGCCGCGCGCCACGATGTCGGCGGGCGACAGCGAGCCGATATTGCCATCGCGATAGCGGATGCGCTCCGCGGCCGCGGGGAGTAGTCCGCAAATGGTGCGCAGCAGGGTCGATTTGCCCGCGCCATTGGCGCCGATCACCGCGAGGGTCTCGCCTTCCTCGACCACAAGATCGACGCCAAACAGCGCCTGGAAATCGCCGTAAAACGCGGTCAGGCCGATGGTCACCAGCAACGCGGTCATTCCGCCTCGATCCCCATATAGACTTCCTGGACCTGCGGCGAGTTCATGACCGCGCGCGGCTCGCCCTCGGCCAGCTTCTGGCCGAAATTCATCACGAACAGCCGCCCGACCACCGCCAGCAGCGCATGCACGATATGCTCGATCCAGACAATCGCGACGCCCGACGCATGGACCGCGCGGATCGTCTCGATCAGAAGCTGGCATTCGGTGTCGGTCAGGCCGCCGGCGATCTCGTCGAGCAGCAGCACCTTCGGCTCGGTTGCCAAGGCCCGCGCCAATTCGAGGCGCTTGCGTTCCAGCAGGGTCAGCTTGCCGGCGGGTTGATTGGCCTTCCCCAAGAGGTTGGTGAGGTGCAGCAGCTCGATGCAGCGCGGATAGCAATCCGCCTCGCGCCGGGTGGCGCCGAACGCGGCACCCGCCAGCACATTCTCGAATACCGTCATATTGCCGAAGGGGTGCGGTATCTGATAGGTGCGGCCGACGCCGAGACGGCAGCGCGCATGCGCCGGCAGCGCCGTCACATCCTGTCCCAGAAAGCGGATCGCCCCCGCCCCGACCGGCAGGTCGCCGGCGATCAGATTGAAGAGCGTAGTCTTGCCGGCGCCATTGGGGCCGAGAATGCCCAGCGCCTCGCCCGCCTCGACCGCCAGCGACAGATCGTCGATGACCTTGAGCGCGCCGAAACTCTTCGACACATGCTCGAGGGATAAGAGCGACGGCATCCGAGTTCTCAGTTGTCAGTCATCAGTTCTCAGTCGTCGATTGGTGACTGAATACTGATACCTGACAACTCGAATTCCCCTACATCATCGTCCCTCTCCGCCACGGGCGGAGAGGGAAATGTTCGAACGATCAGCTGTAGAGTTCCATCTTGCCCTCGACCTGAATTTGCGGCGCGGTGTCGTTGATCACGGTGATGATCTCGTTCTGCCACTTGCCGCCCTTGGTGCTGCGCCACTGGCCGCCGACCATCGGCGTCTTGGAGACGTTCTTCACCGGCCCCTTGCCGTTCCAGGCGATCGGCCCGACCACGGTCTCGAGGTTGGTCGTCTTGAGGGCGTTGAGGGTCGCGGCGGAATTGCCCGGCCCCTCGGAACGCTTGACCACGTCGGCCGCCATCTCGAACAGCGAATAGGCGAAGCCGATCTGCTGGTGCCATTGCTTGCCGGTGGCCGCCGTGTAGGCATCGCACAATTGCTGGCAGCTCTCGCCGGTCAGCGAGGATTTATAAGGCCACGCCGGACCCCACCACATCTCGCTGGAGAGGTTGTTGGCGGCCGGGCCGAGCCGGTTGATGTCGGTCGGGAACAGCAGCGCCTTGCCGACGGTGACGGCCTTCGGCTTGTAGTCCTGCTGGGCCGCTTGCTTGAGGAAGGTGCCGATGTCCGGCGGGATCACGACGCCGGTGACGATCTCGACATTGTCCTTCTTGAAGGTGCCGATGTAGTTGGAGAAATTGTCGTTGAGGTCGGGGAAGCGGCCCGGATCGATGACCCTGAACCCGCCATTCGCCAGCATTCCCGGCGCGATGCCGTGCTCCTTATCGCCCCAGGCATTGCCATCACCATCGTTCGGAAAGAGGCCGCCGACGATCTTGTTGGTCGGGATCTTTTTCCACATCGCCGTATAGGCGCCGATGATGTCCTCGAGGCCCCAGAAATAATGATAGGTGTATTTGAAGCCGACATCGGGTTTGCCGCCGCGCGCGAAGAACCAGGGCTGCCATGGCGCCATGGTCGAGACGCAGGGCACCTCGTTGGTCTCGCACTGATCCGACACCGGGTTGGTGGTCTCCGGCGTCGAGGCAACCAGCATCAGATCGACCTTGTCCTTGAGGATCAGATCGGCGGCGACCGAGGCCGCGCGGTTTTCCTTGGACTGGCTGTCCTTGACGATGATCTCGACCTTGACGGTCTTGCCGGCGGCATCCTTCACGCCATTGCCGAAATGCTTGCGGGCAACCGCGAGCATGAAATTATCCGCCTCGCCGAACGAGGCGAGCACGCCCGTCTGCGGGCTGACATAGCCGATCTTGTAGATCCGGCTGGCGGCGATCGCCGGGGCGCCGATCAGCGGGCTCAGCCCCGCGACGGCCGCCGCCGCACCGCCCGCCTTGATGACCTGGCGGCGGGTCGGCGTCCATTTGTTCACAATCATACCTTCCTCCCCTCAAATTGTTGAATGCGTGAGCCGAATCCAACACCCCACGGCACGGGTTTGGCCGCGATCATGGGTGGAATGATGCCTCGAAGCAATAGGAACGTTACCGGATTGTTGACCCGGCGACGTATCCATCATCTCTTATAGAAGGGCGGCGTGTTACCCGCGTAATTGACCCACACCGCCTTCGGGTTGGTGTATTCGTGCATCGATTCGAAGCCCATCTCGCTGCCATAGCCCGAATCCTTGATGCCGCCGAACGGCGAGCCGGGATGGAAGCGCTTGTAGCAATTGATCCACACCATGCCGGTTTCCATTTTCTTGGCGAGGCGATGCGCGCGATTGAGGTTGCGCGTCCACAGGCCGCCGCCAAGGCCGTAGCTGGTGGCGTTGGCGATCTCCATCACCGCATCCTCGTCGCGGAACAGGCTGACCGTGACGAACGGCCCGAACACCTCGTCGCGATTGACGCGATCCTGCGGCTTGGCGCGCACCACCGTCGGCATGACATAGCAGCCCTTGGCCAGAGCCGGATCGTCCGGCACCGTGCCGCCGAGCAGGATCTCGCCGCCATCCTCGCGCGCGATCTGGGAATAGCGCAGCACCTTTTCCTGATGCGGCTTCGAGGTCAGCGGTCCCATCTCGGTCTCGACTTTGCGCGGATCGCCGACCTTGATGGTCTTGGCGAGGCCGATGAATTTCTCGAGGAACTGATCGGCGATGTCCTCATGCAGCATCAGCCGCGAGCCGGCGATGCAGGCCTGGCCCTGATTGTGGAAGATGCCGAAGGCCGAGCCGTTGACGGCGAGATCGATGTCCGCATCGTCAAAAACAATGTTGGCGCCCTTGCCACCCAATTCCAATTGGAGGCGCTTCAGATTGCCGGCGGACGCCTGGACGATCTTGCGGCCGGTGACGGTCGAGCCGGTGAACGAGACCTTGCCGATGCCGCCATGCTCGGCAAGATACTGGCCCGCCGTCGCGCCATAGCCCGTCACGATGTTGATGACGCCGGGCGGGAAGCCGACTTTCGCGGCAAGTTCGGCGACGCGCAGCGTGGTCAGCGGTGTCAGCTCGGCCGGCTTCAGCACCAGACAATTTCCGGCGGCCAACGCCGGGCCCATTTTCCAGCTCGTGAACATCAACGGGAAGTTCCACGGCACGATCAGCCCGACCACGCCGATCGGCTCGCGCAGCAGATAGGTCAGGAAGCCCGGTTCGGCCGGGATCACCGAACCTTCATATTTGTCGGCCATGCCGGCGAAGTAACGGAATACGCCGGCCGTGCGGAAGACATCGAGATTGCGCGTGTCGCGGATCGGATGGCCGGTATCCAGCGTCTCGATCAGCGCGAGGTTCTCGCCATCGGCTTCGATCGCATCGGCAAGCTTGTAGATCAGGCGGCCGCGCTCCGACGCCGCCATGTTCGACCATTTCGGAAACGCCGCCTGGGCCGCAGACACCGCGCGATCGATATCGGCGCGGTCGCCTTCCGCGACTTTCGCCAATAGCGAATCATCATGCGGATTCAGCACGTCGAAGGTCTTGCCCGACGCCGCGGGGACGAACTTGTTGTCGATGAACAGGTTGGTGTTGACCTGGATGTTCGGAATCGTGTCGGGCATCGCGTGCCTCCCTTATGTGGCAAAAACAAAAGAGCGGCCCCAAACAGGGCCGCTCTTCCGTGTCGAAAGATCAGACCACCGTCGCCCGATTAGAAGTCGAGCGGGTATGGCGGCAGCTTGCCCTTGGCATAGAGCTCGTCGAGGCCCGGCGTGCCGTTCTCCGCCACCAGCAGCATCGAGCGTTTCGGCGCGAAGCCCTGGTGCCGGATGTCCGCCGGCATGGCGCAGACATCGCCCGCCTTCATCACGATGCGGCCACGCGGATTGCCGGTGTTCTTGTCCTGAATCTGCCAATGAATTTCATCCGAGAGCTGGATGAACCATTCATTGCGGTCGTTGCCATGGATCACGGGCAGCATGTGCTCTTCCGAGGTGACGCAGAAGATGCTGGCGCCGGTGATCGACGCGACCGAGGGGTTCCAGGTCACATCCGACCGGGCGATATGATCGAACAGATTGATCGCGTTGAGCTGACCCTCGAAGCCCTTTTCCGCATGCACTTCCGGCTTCTCCAATTTGAGATCGGCGAAGGCGCGGTTGACCGGATGACCGGTCGCGTCGGAGCGTGGCGTGACATCGCCGGGCAGGCCGAGCATGCGGGTCGCCGGCGTGAAGCCGCGAACCAGCGCGTCCTTGCGCGGCTCCCGCTTCGAGCCGAGCGGCGTGCCCGTCTCTTGCGGCGCGCGCAGCGGATCGTAGCCCTCGCTGATCCAGTCGCGGGCGATGGTGTCGAACGCCGTCACGACCTTATCGGTCGGGAAGGTTTCCATGAAATCGGTCTTCGCCGCCTTGTAGCCGCCATCGTAGGTGCCGGCGAAGATATCGACCGAGCCGTAATGGTTCTGGGTCCCGAACACATCGTCAAAGAAGATCCAGCCATAGAAGAATTGCCAGCCGATGTCGCGCACCAGCGCGCGCAGGAACCGATCGATCTCGATGATGCGGGTGCCATGCGGCCATGCCACATGCGCGAAATATTCATCGCGGCGGAATTTGAAACTGCCGAATTGAAATTCGGTAAAACCCAGTTCGGAATCTTTACCGACGATCTTGATGTCGGTGGAAGCAGTAGCAGCGGTCATGAACGATCCCTCCGGTGGAGTGGACAGGTGGTTGAGTTAATCACGAAATGCAGATGTCTTTCCAGCGCTCGATCGTGACATCGCCGCCCAGCGTCTGCATCAACACAACGGCGGGCGCGCCGTTGGATACAAGCTGATAGGCGGCGCCGGTAGGCAGCAATACCTGATTGCCGAGCTTGGCGCGGACATAGCCCATCTTCTGGCCGTTGGGCGCCGCCGCGAGCTGGGTGGCGCCGCGCTTGCCGGTCGGCACCGCCGCCGAGGGATCAAGCTTGACGAAATTGACCGTGACATCGCCATCCATGATGACCACGAACTCGTCATGCGCGGCGGCGTACCAGGGCGACGTGCCGTCGATCTTCGAGACCTCCACGACATATTCGATATTCTTGGTGACGGCGACGCGCTCGAACGGTTTCGCCTTGCCGGCAACTTCAAACAGATTCGAAAACGCATAGTGCTTCTTATCGTCGTTGACGATGTCGAGCGAGCCCTTCTGATAGCTTTTCAGAGAGCCGAGATGGGTCCGGTATGCCATTGGTCTTGTGCTCCCGCGGCGCTGAACTTCGCAAGCGGCCGTTATAGCGGTTTTCGATCCCGGAAAGCCACCCATCTTGCCCCGCCCCGCCCGCGCGGGTCCGTCAGCCTATTGCCGGATCACGCCCGCTGCCGACGAAGAAAAAGATGATCGGAATCCCGTAATGACTGAACCGCCCGAACGCTCGCGAAGCTGTGATTTTCGCAATGCGAATTTTTCTTCGCTTAGCGAAAATATTGGCGTAATTTATTGAATGATGTCAAGAACTATGTCCGAGCGGGACTTCGTCACCGCCTTGTCGCGCGGCCTAGCGGTCATTCGCGCCTTCAATCGCGACCGGCCCGAAATGACGCTGACCGAGGTGGCGGCCTATACCGGGCTCAGCCCCGCCACCGCGCGACGCAGCCTCTATACGTTGCAGGCGCTCGGTTACATTTCGTCTCATGGCCGCCGGTTCATGCTGCGATCCAAGGTGCTCGATCTCGGCTCGGCGTTCTGGAGTTCGATGAAAATCGAGGAGGTGGCGCAGGCGCATCTGCGCGAGATCGTCGATTCGGTCGGCGATTCATCCTCGCTCGCGGTGCTCGAAGGGCACGACGTGCTCTATCTCGCCCACGCCGCCAGCCGGCGCACCATCCGCATGGCGGCGGAGATCGGCGCACGCTTTCCCGCCTATGCGACCTCGATCGGCCGCGCCATGCTGGCGCATCTCGATCCGCCGGTGCTGGAACGCTATCTCGACAGCGTCGTGATGAAGCCGCTGACCGAACGCACCGTCACCGATCCAACGCGGCTCAAGCAAATCCTGACCGATGTGCGCAAGAACGGCTATGCCTGCACCCAGGACGAGCTGGATTACGGCTTGGCCTCGGTCGCGGTGCCGGTGATGATCGGCGATCGCGCGGTCGCGGCGATCAATTCATCCGCCAATTCCGCGCGAATCGGCAAGGACGAGCTGGCGCGGGCGCGCGTCTCGATCCTACAGCGCACCTCAATCGCGATCGCGCGGGCGCTGGAACAGTCGCCCGCCCTGCTGCATTCGTTATCGAGCAATCAAACGGAAAAATACCTGTGGCCCCCGCCCGCTCCGGAATTCACCGAAGGACGGATTACGCGGTAAGCGCCGTCATGCTCGGCGCATGCCGCCGCGGATCAGGCGCAGGATGATCAAGAGGACGATGGCGCCGATGGCGGCGCTGATGATCGCGGCGACGAGGCCGACGCCGAGATTGATGTGCAGGCGCGGCAGCAGCCAGTCGCCGACGAAGGCGCCGATAATGCCGATGATGATATCGCCGATGAGCCCGAAGCCGGTTCCCTGAACGACGAGACCGGCCAGCCAACCCGCGATCGCGCCGACCACCACGATGATCACGATACTTTCAGTCGATAGGTACATCTTCGGTCCCTCCCCTCGGTCGTTGTTGCTTTCATTCGACCCACGCGACCGAGGTTAGATCGCCGCCGGACCGCTGTCGAGTTGGAGAATCTTATCGATTCGGCGTGCCGCGGCTAGCGGGGAGGCCGGCCGTGATAGGCGTCGTCGAGCAATTGGCGCAGCGGCGCGCGCTCGACCGGGCGCGGATTGGGGTAGGGCGTTCGGGTCGCGAGGTCGGCGGCGCGGTCGAGGTCGGCCTCCTTCATGCCGATCTCGGCGAGCGACACCGGCGCGCCCAGTTTTTTGGCAAGATCGTAGAGGCCCCGCGCCGCATCCTCCACGCCGAGCGCCGCCGCGATGATGCGCATCGCCTCCGGTGCCGCCGCGCTGTTATAGGCGGTCGCGTGCGGCAGGATCACGGTATGCACATCGGCATGCGGCAGATCGAAACTGCCGCCCAGCGTGTGGCAAAGCTTGTGATGCAGGCCCATCACGGTGCGGTCGAGCGCGATCCCCGCGAGCCAGGCGGCATAGTGCGCATCGGCGCGTGCCGCCGCATTGGTCGGCTCCCGCAGGATCACCGGCAGCGAGCGGGCAAAGGCGCGGATGCTGTCGGCGGCGTAAAGCTGGATGATCGGCGTGGTGTCGGCGGCATAGAGACTCTCGACGCAATGGGCGAGCGCGTTCATGCCCGAGGTCGCCGACAAGCGCGGGGGCATGCCATAAGTCAGGGTCGGATCGTAGATCACCGTCTTCGGCCGCACCTTCTCCGCGCGGCCGGTCTTTTTCTCGCCGTCCGCCGTGAGGCCATAGATCGACGTCATCTCCGACCCGGCATAGGTGGTCGGCACCGCGATGCTCGGCAAATCCAATTCCAGCGCGATCGCCTTGGCGAGACCGGTGGTGGTGCCGCCGCCGATCGCGGCGGTACCGTCGGCCTGGAGCCGCGTCGCCTCGGCGCGCGCGGTTTCGGCGATTTCAATCGGGACATGCATGCGCGCCTGCGCATGCAGACCGGCCGCGCGCGAACCGAGGAGACGCAGCGCGGTCTCGCCCGCTTCTTTCTGTTCGGGCGTCGAGAGGACGAGCAGGCGCTTCAGCCCAAGCCGATCCGCCTCCGCCGGCAAATCGGCGAGCCGGCCATCGCCAAAGACGACCCGCAGCGCGGGCTGGTCATGGATGAAGGTACGCATCGGCGGGTCAGAACTTGACCGGCACCACCGGCGCCTTGCCCTCGTTGATCAGCTTCGGAATGTCGTTCGAGGCGTTTTCCCACACCAGCAGCATCGAGCGCTTCGGTGAGAAGCCCTGATGGCGGATGTCGGCGGGCATGGCGCAGATATCGCCGGCCTTCGCCGTCACGCGGGCGCGCGGTCGGCCGGTAATCTTGTCCTTCACCACCCACACGATCTCGTCGGACATTTGCATGAACCATTCGACGCGATCGTTGCCATGCTCGACCGGGAGCGTGAATTCCTCCGAGGTCGGGCAATAGAGCGAATCCTTCACGATCGAGCAGACCGAGGGATTCCACGTCACGTCGGAGCGCGACAGGTAAGCGAACAGGTTGAACGCCGCGACTTCTTTTTCGAAGCCGGGCTCGGCATGAACCTCGGGCTTGTCCTGATCGACATCGGCGAACTGGCGATTGACCGGATAGCCCGCCGCATCGGTTCGCTCCGGCGTGTCGCCGGGAATGCCGACCATGCGATTGGCCGTAACCCGCAGCCGGTTGATCGCGCTCTTATTGTCGCCATCCTTGCGGCCATAGGCTTGCTTGGTTTCCTCGGGCGCGGCGAACGGGTCGTAGCCGGCATTGGTCCAATCGTCGAGGATCGCCTTGAAGGTCGTCATCAGATCGTCGGACGCGTAGGTCTCGTTATAGTCGAGACCCCCGGCCTTGTAGGCGTCGTTGAAGCGGCCGGCGAACATATCGACCGTGCCGTAATGATTGAAGGTGCCGAAGACGCTGTCGAAATTCACCGTGCCATAGAAAAAATTCCACGCCACGTCCCGCTGTAGCGCGCGCAGAAAATCACCGGCGGGAATGGTGTGGCTGCCCTTCGGCCAATCGATATGGACGAAATACTCGTCACGGCGGAACGAGAACTTGCCCTTCTTGAAGGTGCGATAGCCGTAATAATTATCCGGCTGGGTGGCGTCGACGGCATAAGTTTGCACGGACATGGTGGCTCCTTCGCGACCCTGGCTATTTGGTTTGGCAGATTTCCGCCCAGCGTTGGATGGTGACATCGCCCTCGATGGTCTGGATGGTCACCACCGACGCCTTGTCGGCATGGAATTGATAGGCCGCCCCCTTGGGCAGCAGCGTCATGTGGCCGCGCCCGGCGACGACCCGGCCCATCTTCTTGCCCGGCGGTTCGGCGGCGAGCTTGATCGCGCCTTCTTTGTCGGCGGGCACCAAGGGATCGGTCGGCTTCACCAGCCGGATCTCGACCTTACCGTCCATCACCAGCGCGAATTCGTCGTGGGCGCAGGCATACCAGGGCGACGTGCCCTCGGCGCGGACACATTCGATGACGTATTGGAAATTCTTGCCGACCGCGACGCGCTCATAGGGCTTCGATTTGTCGGCCACTTCGAACACGTTGGAAAAGACGTAGTTCTTCGGGTCGTCGTCGATGATCGCGACCCCGCCCTTCTGGTAGTTGGCCAGCGAGCCGAACACGGTCTTCACATCGCTCATCAGCGCCCTCCCCTCGGGCTTCAGCTAATTCGTTGGTAACCTCAATCAATTCCTGAATTGTTAGAGCGGCGTGGGCAAGGGGTCAAGGTCGCTCGCCGATGATCTCGACCTGGACTTGCCAGACCACCAGCACCAAACAGCCATCCTCGCTGATCAATTCGTGGCAGGTGCCGGGCGCGTTGACGATGAAGGCGCCGGCCCCGAACCGGCCGTTGCGATCGGTCTGCGAGCCGCGCAGGATATAGACATGCTCATAGCCGCGATGGCGATGCAGCGGCACCCGCGCGCCCGGCTGGTAGCGCAGGAACGCGGCGGCCGGTCCGTCGTCGCCGGTGCGATAGAGCCAGCTTGCCTCGACGCCATTGCGGAACGGCTCCCATGGCATCGCCCCCTCATCAAGGTGGATCAAGTCGAGCATCATATCGATATCATCTTTGCATTGTCCTGGGTGGATTTTGTCTATAATGCGAGCGCCAAATGACGCGGAAGGGGAGGTAACCGGGCATGCCTGAAGGGGATTGGCGCGGTAATCGCGTATCGGGGGACGAGTGGGTAGCACGCGCGCGAGCGATGGCGCCGCTGGTCGAGCGATATCGCGATGACGGCGAGGCGGCGCGACAATTGCCGCGCCCGGTGTTCGAGGCGATGCGCGACGCGGGCCTCTTCCATCTGTGGGTCCCGCGCGCCTATGGCGGGGCCGAGGTCGACATCGCCACCATGGTCCGCGTGACCGAGGAAGTCTCGCGCCAGGACGGGGCCGCCGGCTGGAACGTGATGATCGGCGCCAACACCGCGATCCTGTGGGGCTTCATGAATGGCGCGGCGGCGCGCGGCATTTTCGACGCCGATCCCAACAGCGTCATCGCCGGCACCATCCTGGCCAGCCAGGGCCGCGCCACGGTGGTTCCGGGCGGCTATCGCATCAACGGCAAGTGGCCGCTGGCCAGCGGCTGTCACCATGCCAATTGGATGGTGACCGCGTGCTTCATTTATGGCGCGAACGGCAAGCCGAAACTCGGTCCCGATGGGACGCCGGAACCCAATGCCTTTTTCGTGCCGATCTCCGATTGCGAGATTCTGGACACCTGGTACACGGCCGGCCTGCGCGGCACCGGCAGCCATCATTTTCAGTGCGTCGATATTTTCGTGCCGGAGACGCATCATTTCGCGTCGATCGGCGCGCCGCCGGTTCAGCCGGGGCCGTTGTACCGGACCCAGATCCCCAATGTCTGGGGACCGAACGTCGCCGCGGTGGCGCTGGGCATCGGGCGCGACGCGATCGAGAGTTTCATCCGTCTCGCCAATGAAAAGAAGCCGAGCCGCATGACCGCCCTCCTGGCGCAGCAGGACGTGGTTCAGAACAAGGTCGGCCAGGCCGAGGCCCTGCTGCGCTCCGGCCGCGCCTTCCTGATGGAGACGATCGGCGCGATGTGGACGCTGATGACCGACGGGAAGCCGGTGCCGCCGGGGCTTGCGGCGGAGAATCGGCTGGCCTGCGCGACGGCGGTGCTCAACGCGATCGAAGCGACGGACCTGCTGTTCACGGCGGCCGGCGCCACCTCGATCTATGCGACGAGCCGGCTGGAGCGATGCTTTCGCGACGTTCACATGGTGTCGCAACACGGCGTGGTCGGGCCGACCAACATCATCTTCGCCGGCCGCTCGCTGTTGGGGCTGACGCCGGAGGGGGCGTTTCCGCCGGGCCGCTAGTCCACTCAATGTCCGGCCATGTGGCGGCCGATGGCGGTGCGATCGGCCGTCGCGGCCGGCGCCTCGTAGACCAGCTTGCCCTGGCACATCACGAGGATGCGGTCGGCCAGTTCCAGTATCTCGTCGAGGTCGCTGGAGACCAGCAGGATCGCGGCACCGCGATTGCGCGCCGCCATGATCTCGGCGCGGATTTGCGCGACGGCGGCGAAGTCGAGACCGAAGCACGGATCGGCCGCGATCAGCACCGCGACGCCCTCGCCCAGTTCCCGCGCCAGCACCGCACGCTGAACATTGCCGCCGGATAGCGCACCGATCGGGGTATCGGCCGTGCGCGTCTTGATGCCATAGCGCGCGATCTTTTGCGCCGCCTCGTCGCGAAACCGGCCCTTGCGCAGCCAGACGCCGCCGGCCGCGAACGGCGCCCGGTCGAATTTGCGAAACACCAGATTCTCGGCGACGCTCATGCGCGCGACGCAGGCGTTGCGCAGCGGCTCCTCCGGCAACAGCGAAACCTTGTGGCGCCGCATCTCGTCGCGCCGCGCATGGAACGGCGCGCCGGCGATGGCGACGCCGCCGGAATCGGCCGCGCGCTGGCCCGCGAGGATTTCGACCAATTGGCGCTGGCCATTGCCCGAGACGCCGGCGATGCCGACGATCTCGCCGGCGCGCACCGACAGCGACACATTGTCGAGCGCGCGCCCGCCGGCATCGTCGCGGGCGCCGAGGTTCTTGATCGCCAATCGCGCCGCGCCGAAATCGCCCGACCGCGTCGGCGCCGTCGCCAGTGTCTCGGCGCCGATCATGGCGCGCGCCATATCGTCCGGCGTCCAATCCCCGGTCTTCCCCGTTCCAACGAGGCGGCCGCGCCGCAGAATCGAGACCGCGTCGGCGAAGGCCAGCACCTCGCGAAATTTGTGCGTGATCATCAGGATCGTCAGCGCGCCCGCGACCGCCATCCGCCGCAGCATGCCCAGAACCTCATCCGCCTCTTGCGGCGTCAGCACCGAGGTCGGCTCGTCGAGGATCAGGAATTTGCGCTGGAGATAAAGCTGTTTCAGGATTTCGCATTTCTGGCGCTCGCCCGCCGACAACGCCGAGACCTTGGCGTCGAGCGGCACCCGGAACGGCATCCGATCGAGAAAGTCGCGCAACGCGGCGCGTTCCCGCGCCCAATCGAAGACCGGCGGCGGATCGTCCCGCGCCAGCACCAGGTTTTCCGTGACACTCATCGCCGGCACCAGGGTGAAATGCTGATAGACCATGCCAAAACCCAGCGCGTGGGCCGCGCGCGGGCTGGCGATGGCGCGCTCGGCATCGCCGACGATGATCTGGCCGCTGGTCGGCGTGTCATAACCCATGACGCATTTGACCAGCGTGCTCTTGCCGGCGCCGTTCTCACCCAACAGCGCGTGAACCGTGCCCGGCGCGACGCGGATCGAGACATCGTCCAGCGCGACAAAATCGCCGAAGTGCCGGGTCATCGCCACGGTCTCGATGCCGAACGTCGTTTGCGGCGGCACCGGTGGCCGGGCGAGCGTCGCGAATTCCGTCACGCGATCGTCTCGATGAATTGTCGCGAATGGGCGACCGCGCCGAAGACGCCGCCCTGCATCTTGATCATCTTGAGCGCGTGGTCGTGATTGCTCCGGTCGGTCGCGCCGCAGCAATCCTCCAATAGCACGCATTCGAAGCCGCGATCGTTGGCTTCGCGCATGGTGGTGTGGACGCAGACATCGGTGGTGATGCCGGTCAGCACCAGATTCTCGATGCCGCGCAGGCGCAGCATCAAGTCGAGATCGGTGGCACAGAAGGCACCCTTGCCGGGCTTATCGACGATCGCCTCGCCGGGCAGCGGCGCCAGCTCGGGAATGATTTCCCATCCCGGCTCGCCCCGCACCAGGATGCGGCCGCAGGGGCCGGGATCGCCGATGCCGGCGCCGATGCGCCGCGAGCGCCATTGCTTGTTGGCCGGCAAATCGGCGAGGTCGGGGCGATGACCCTCGCGCGTGTGGATGATGGCGAACCCCTTGGCGCGCATCGCTGCCAGCACACGCCCGATCGGCGCGATCGGCGCGCGGGTCAGCGACAGATCGTAGCCCATGGTATCGACATAGCCGCCGACGCCGCAGAAATCGGTCTGCATGTCGATGATGATCAGCGCGGTATTGGCCGGCCGCAAATCGCCATTATAAGGCCAGGGATAGGGATCGGCCGGAACGTGGATTTCGGGCACGGACGCCTCCTATTTAGTAATCGACAATTCGGCGGGCGCGCCCGCCAGTGTGCGTTTCGGCGAGCAGGTAACAATCATGATCAGCAGCGTCAGGATGTAAGGCGCGGCGTTGAACAGGTGATAACCCCAGATGACCTGCACCGATTGCAGCGCCGGCCCCAGCGCCGCGGCGCCGCCGAACAACAGCGACGCCCAGAAGCACAGCATCGGATTCCAGCGCGCGAAGATCACCAGCGCCACGGCGGTGATGCCCTGGCCACTCGACAGCCCCTCATTCCAATTGCCGGGATAATAGAGCGACAGAAACGAGCCGCCGATGCCGGCGAGGAAACCGCCCGCCATGGTCGCGCGCATTCTGATCCCATTGACCGAATAGCCCATGGCGCGCGCGGCATCGGCGCTTTCCCCGGCGAGGCGCAGCACCAGGCCCCACCTTGTGCTGCGCAGCGCCCATGCCAAGACCGGCGCCAGCACCACGCCGATCAGAAACAGCACGTTGATCTTCAGCGCGTCGTGCAATTGCGCGATGCCGCTCCACCCGCCGAGATCGATCGCCGGCAGGATGTTGGCCTTGGGCGCGATCAAGGGCTTGCCGAGGAAGAAGGCGAGGCCGACGCCGAACAGCATCAGCGCGATGCCGACCGCGATGTCGTTGACCCGCGGCAGGCTGCAAATGCCGGCATGGACCGCGCCCAGGGCGGCGCCGGTTACCCCCGCCGCCAGCACGCCGAGCCACGGTGAGCCGGAAAGATAGGAGGCGCCATAGCCGACCATCGCCGACATCACCAGCGTGCCCTCGAGGCCGAGATTGATGCGGCCCGACCGCTCGGTCAGGCACTCGCCCAGGCTGACGAACAGGAACGGCGTCGAGACGCGCACCGCGCCGCCCAGCACCGCGATCGGCACCACCCACAGCCCGAGGGACGCGGCGTCGGTCATCGCCATTTCCCTTTTCCCTCTCCGCCCCCGGGGGCGGAGAGGTTAGATGAGGTGGGGGAACCGCCGAGCGTGCCCCACCTCACCCCGACCCTCTCCTCCCCGATGGGGCGGAGAGGGGGATGGTCACATTCCGCGCATCGTCCCTTCATTGGCCTCATGCCGCCTTCATTTGGAAAATCTTGAGGCGGCCATAGAGCGCGTCGCTGGCCAGCACCGCGATGAAGATCATGCCTTGCAGCACCAGCACCGACGCGTCCGGCAGGCCGAGCCGGCGCTGCAGCAAGCCGCCGCTGGCGCCGATGCCGCCCATCAGAATCGCGACCGGAATGATGGCCAGCGGATTCTGTCGCGCCAGGAACGCCACCAGAATACCGGTATAGCCATAGCCCGCCGCTATGTTGGCATTGGCGCGTTCCTGCACCGCCGCCACCTCGACCATGCCGGCGAGACCGGCGCAGGCGCCGCCGAGAAAACACATCGCGACCACCAGCCTGCCGACCGGCAAGCCGACGATCTTCGCGGCGCGCGGATTGCCGCCGACGATCCGCGTCGAAAAGCCGAACACGGTATGGAAGACGAGAATATAGGCAAGGATCGCGGTCAAGATGCCGAACACGAGGCCCCAATGCACGCCGAGCCAGGGGATAAGACCGATCATGTTCTGATCGCCGATGGCATAGCTCGATGGTTTGTTGAGGCTGGCCGGATCGCGCATCGCGCCCTCGACCAGATGGTTCAGGATCGCCAGCGCGATATAGTTCAGCAACAGCGTCGAGATGGTTTCGTTGACGCCGCGATAATGCCGCAGCGCCCCGGCGAAGGCGATCCACATGCCGCCCGACGCCATGCCGGCGATCGCCATGGTCAGCTGTACGGCCAGCGGCGGCGTCCCCGTCACCGCGAGACCGGCGGCGGCGGCGCCGAGCCCGCCCATGACCAGCGCGCCCTCGCCGCCGATCACGACGAGGCCGAGCTGCGCCGGCAAGGCGGTGCACAACGCCGTCAAGATCAGCGGCGCCGCCCGCGTCAGCGTGTTCTGCCACGAGAAGAAGCTGCCGAACGCGCCCCGGTACATGTCGGCATAGAGGTCGAGCGGATCGACCCCGAACAGCCCAACAAAGCCGCCGAAGACCAACAGCGCCACGACCAGGGCGAGCACCGGGATGACGACGATCTCCGCCGCCCGCCCGACGCCCTCGCCCAAGAAACGTCCGCCGATGGCTTTGGCGCCGATTACTAAAACCATGTCAGGAGGTCGAGCCGATCACCCCCTCTACCAGATAGGCCATCGACTCCAGCTTGGGGTCGGTCTGCACCAATCCGCCCCCGGCGGGGATGACGATGTTGCCCTTATTATCCTTGAGGCCGCCCTTATAAATGACGAACGAGCCGGACATGAACGCGGCGCGCGCGGCGTCGGCCTGTTGGCGCGCGGGCGCCGTCACCATCGCGCCATAGGGTGACGATTTCACCAGCCCTCCCTTATAGCCGCCGCGATAGAAATTGGGAATCGCCTCCCGCTTCATGGTCATGGAGACGAGTTTGGGATAGAGCGATTCCCAATCCCATTCCGCGCCGGTGAGATAGGCTTGCGGCGCCAAAATCGCCTGGTCGCAGTGATAGCCGCAGACCATGGCCGTGCGGCGCGCGGCGGTTTCGACCACGGTCTTTGGCCCATCGACATGACAGGTAATGACATCGGCGCCGGCGTTGATCAGGCTCTGCGTCGCCTCGGCCTCCTTCACCGGCATCGACCAATCGCCGGTAAAGATCACTTGCGTCGTCACCTTGGGGTTGGCCGCCTGCGCGCCCAGCGTGAAGGCGTTGATGTTGCGCAGCACCTGGGGGATTGGCTTGGCGGCGACGAAGCCGAGCTTCCCAGTCTTGGTCATGTGGCCGGCGACGATGCCGCTGACATATTGCGCCTCGTCGATATAGCCGAAATAGGAGCCGATATTCTTCGGGTTCTTGTCGGTCCACAGCCCGCCGCAATGCTCGAACCGGACATTCGAATATTTCGGCGCGACGCGTAGGATGTGCGGATCGAAATAGCCGAACGAGGTCGGGAACAGCAGCGTCGAGCCGTCGAGATTGACCATCGATTCCATGGTCTTTTCGACGGCGTCGGTCTCGGCCACGTTCTCTTCTTCCGTGACCTTGACGCCCGGCATCTTCTTCACCGCCGCCGCGCCCTGCGCGTGGGCCTGGTTATAGCCGTAATCGGCACGCGAGCCGACATAGATGAAGCCGACGGTGAAATCGGCGGCGCGGGCGATGCCGCCCGGCAGCGTCCCCGCCAGCGCAATGGCCGCGGTGCCGCCCAGCATGTGACGGCGCGAAAGTCGGTCGAAATTCATCCCCTGCTCCCTCTTCTCGCCCGGTATCGGGCGCTGTCTCCGGTCACGAAGGTCGCAAGGTCCGTGCCAACTCGCTCGCGCGCGGAAAGCCGGCCCCCGAACTTGCCGCTGGTCAATTTCTGGGCGCCGCCTGACCCAATTGGATGCATGCGCGTCGCCGCGAAGACCCTGACGCCGCGCGGCATGTTCCTGCTACAAAAGCGCGATAGTCGTTGAGGGGGATAATGGTGACGCAGACTGAATTGAGCCTCGATCTGATCCGTCTCGGCGCGCGCTATCGCGATGGCAGCCAAAGCGTCGCCGCGCTGGTGGCGGCGATCGAGGCGCGGATCTCGGCGGCGGGCAACGATCATGTCTGGATCGACCGCGTGCCGCACGCGGCGCTGATGGCGCGCGCCGAGGCGCTGGACCGCTTGGCCGCGGCCGATCCCGACGCCCTGACGCGGTTGCCGCTGTTCGGCATTCCCTTCGCGGTGAAGGACAATATCGACGCGGCCGGCCTCGCAACCACTGCGGCTTGCCCCGCCTTTACCTATCGCCCCGCCGAGGATGCCGCCGTCGTGGCGCGCCTCCTGGCGGCGGGCGCGGTGCTGGTCGGCAAGACCAATCTCGACCAATTCGCGATCGGCCTCGTCGGCGTGCGCTCGCCGTTCGGCGTGCCGCGCAATCCGTTCGATCCGCGCTATATCCCCGGCGGCTCCAGTTCCGGCTCGGCGGTGGCGGTGACGTCCGGTCTGGTCAGCTTCGCGCTCGGCACCGACACGGCGGGATCGGGCCGGGTGCCGGCCGCGTTCAACAATCTCGTCGGGCTTAAGCCGACCAAGGGCATGATCCCGCTGCGCGGCGTGGTGCCGGCCTGCGCCTCGCTCGACTGCGTCTCGATCCTCGCGCTGACGGTGGACGATGCCGAGGCGGTGCTGGCGATCGCCGGCGGGTTCGATGCCACCGATCCCTTCTCCCGCGCCGCGCCCCAGGCCGCCGACTTGGCGCCGCATTTTCGCTTCGGCGTTCCGCGATCGCCCGAATTTTTCGGCGACGAGGCAAGCGCCGCCCTCTATCGCGACGCGATTGCAACGCTAGAGGCGCTGGGCGGCACGGCGGTCGCGTTCGACGAGGCGCCGTTCCTCGCGGTGGCAAAGCTGCTCTATGACGGGCCGTGGGTCGCCGAGCGCCTGGCGGCGGTGGAACGGATTTTCCGCACCCAGCCCGAGGAGATGCTGCCGGTGACCCGCGCCATCATCGCCGGCGCCGATAAATTCTCGGCGGCCGATGCCTTCAAGGCGCAATATCGGCTGGGCGAGCTGCGCCGCGCGACCGAGCCGCTGTGGCGCGATATCGACGTGATGGTGGTGCCGACCGCGCCCACGATCTACACCGTGGCGCAGGTCGAGGCCGATCCGGTCGCGCTCAATTCTCGGCTCGGCCACTACACCAATTTCGTCAATCTGTTGGACTTGGCGGCGCTGGCGGTGCCGGCGGGATTTCGCTCCGATGGCCTGCCGTTCGGCATCACGCTGATCGCGCCGGCGTGGCACGATGGCGCGCTGGCCGCGTTGGGCCGGCGCTTCGCCGCGACGCTTGATCTGCCGCTCGGCGCGACGTCGCATCATCGTCAGCCCGATAATGTCGAGGCATCACCACATATACATTTGGGTATCACGGTCGCGGTATTCGGCGCGCATTTGACCGGCATGCCGCTCAACCATCAGCTCACCGACGCGGGGGCGCGGCTGTTGGCGCCGGTCGCGACCGCGCCGCGATATCGCATGTATGAGATTGCGGGCGACCCGGCGCGACCCGGCATCGTGCGCGTCGCGAACGATGGCCGCGCCATCGCGGCGGAGCTATGGTCGCTGTCGCCGACGGCGCTGGGCACGCTGACCGCCGGCATCGCGCCGCCCTTGTGCATGGGCAATATCGAATTGGCCGATGGAATCTGGGTCAAAGGCTTTTTGTGCGAGGCCCAAGCCACCGCCGGCGCGCGCGACATCTCCGATTTCGGCGGCTGGCGCCAATTCATCGCGGCGGTTGCACCGGACCCGGCGCCGAGACAGGATGGCGCGCGGAAGGATGGGTGATGGCGGAGACTGGGGGCGAGCGCCCGCGACTGATTGTCGGCATTAGCGGCGCGTCGGGTGCCATCTACGGCATTCGCGCGCTGGAATTGGCACGCGATGCGGGGGTCGAGACGCATCTGATCCTGTCGGCGGCGGCGACCATCACCATCGCGCAGGAGACCGACTATGCGCTGGCCGATGTGCGCGCGCTGGCCGATACCGTGCATGATCACAAGAATGTCGCGGCGTCGATTGCCAGCGGCTCGTTCCAGACGCTGGGCATGCTGATCGCGCCGTGCTCGATCCGCAGCATGGCGGAGATCGCGACCGGCGTGACCTCGTCGCTGCTGACGCGCGCCGCCGATGTCGTCTTGAAGGAGCGGCGCCGCCTCGTCCTGATGGTGCGCGAGACGCCACTGCATCTCGGGCATTTGCGCACCATGTTGCACCTGACCGAGATGGGCGCCATCGTGGCGCCGCCGGTGCCGGCGTTCTACGCGGCGCCGGCCAGCATCGACGCGATGGTGACGCAGACGGTGGGCCGCATGCTCGATCTCTTCGGGCTCGATAGCGGCGTGGTGAAGCGCTGGCGCGGCATCGCGGCCGATGGCAGGAAATAAAGTGGAGGGCGAGACGATGGCGATGACGGATTCATGGGCGGACCGGCGGCCCGACGCGCCGCCACGCATCAGCGGCGAGGAATGGGCGCTGCGCTGTCAGCTCGCCGATTGCTTCAACCTGTTTTATTTCCTGGGCTGGACCGAGGCGATCTTCAACCACATCACGGTGCGCGTGCCGGGCGCGGCGCGGCATTACCTGCTCAACCCGTTCGGCCTGCTTTATGAGGAGGTGACGCCCGACAACATCCTGAAGGTCGATATCGACGGCCACATCATCGGCGTCTCGGCCTATCCCGCCAATCTCGCGGGCTACATCATCCACGGCGCGATCCATGCGGCGCGCGAGGACGCGCATTGCGTCATGCATGTGCACACCGACGCCGGCATGGCGGTCGCCTGCAAGGCGGCGGGGCTGAGCCACGATAATTTCTATGGCGCGCAGCTCGCGGGGCATGTCGGCTATCACGATTTCGAGGGCGTCGCGTCCAACATCGACGAGCGGCCGCGCATGGTCGCGGCGCTGGGCGACAAGGATGTCCTGATCATGCGCAATCACGGCGTGCTGGTGGTCGGGCCGGATGTGCCGCGCACCTTCCGGCTGCTGTGGACGCTTCAGCGCGCTTGCGAAATTCAGGCCGCCGCCGGCGCCATTGCCGGCCCGGACATCACGCTGTCCGATGCGGTGCTGCGCAACACCGCGATAACGCATGCCAAGTTCGAGGCGACCGACCGGATCGCCGAGCTGCAATTCGCGGCCATGATCCGGCGCATGCGCCGCGAGACCGGCACCGGCCACCCCCACACCAACCGATAAAGACCAACCCATGAATACGCTGTTGCCAACGACAATCGTCGGCTCCTACCCGCAGCCCGACTGGCTGACCGATCGGGCCAATCTCAAGGGCCGGCTGCCGCCGCGCGTCCGGGCGCATGAGATGTGGCGCATTCCGGCGCAATTTCTTGAATCCGCGCAGGATGACGCGACGCTGCTGGCGGTCCGTGATATGGAGCGCGCCGGCATCGACATCGTGACGGATGGTGAGATCCGGCGCGAAAGCTATTCCAACCGGCTGGCGACCTCGTTTTCCGGCATCGAC
>DATCDN010000012.1:0-25156 GCA_036510675.1 Allostellaceae bacterium | reverse complement strand
GCTTGCCCGCCAGGGCCAGATATTGCTTTGGTATCGCGGCGCCAAGGCGGGTGCCGCGACCCGCCGCCACCACCAGCACGATGCAGGATGTCATGGCGGCGAGATTAGCGGCATCGGCACGCGGGCGAAAGCACCCGCTTGAGCCGTTCGGAGACGCGTGATAAGGCTCGCCGCCGGGCGCGCGAGGCGCATCGGCGGGAGAACACCACCGTGACACTGGCTTTGTCGGAGACGACGGAATGGCTGCGCCGCCGCTTCCTGGACCGGACGGCCCAGATCGGCGTGATCGGGCTGGGTTACGTCGGCCTGCCGTTGGTCAGCGCCATCGCGCAAAGTGGCTTTCGCGTCATCGGCTTCGATGTCGATCAAGCCAAGGTCGACGCGCTCAATCGCGGCAAATCCTATATCCATCACATTCCCGATTCGTTGGTCGCCGGCCTGGTCCTGGGCGGGCGGTTCGAGGCTGTCGCCGATTTTGCCAAGCTCGGCACGGTGGATGCGATTCTGATCTGCGTGCCGACCCCGCTCACGAAGCATCGCGAGCCCGATCTCTCCTATGTGGTGGGCACCACCGAGGCGGTGGCGCCCCATTTGCGGCGGGGCCAGCTCGTGGTGCTGGAATCGACGACATACCCCGGCACCACGCGCGACGTGATGCGCCCGATTCTCGAAGCCGGCGGTCTGATCTCGGGGCGCGACTTCTATCTCGCCTATTCGCCCGAGCGCGAAGACCCCGGCAACGCCGAATATAATGCCCGCAAGATTCCGAAGGTGGTGGGCGGCGATGGGCCCGACGCGCTGCTGCTGACGACGACGCTCTATGACCAATTCGTCGCCGGCACCGTGCCGGTATCGTCGCCCGAGACCGCCGAGGCGGTGAAGCTGACCGAGAACATTTTCCGTGCCGTGAACATCGCGCTCGTGAACGAGCTGAAGCTGATCTTCGATTCGATGGGCATCGATGTCTGGGAGGTGATCGACGCCGCCAAGACCAAGCCGTTCGGCTTCATGCCGTTCTATCCCGGACCGGGGTTGGGCGGCCACTGCATCCCGATCGATCCGTTCTATCTGACCTGGAAGGCGCGGGAGAACGACGTTTCGACCCGCTTCATCGAGTTGGCGGGCGAGATCAACACCGCCATGCCGCATTATGTCGTGGAGCGGGTGGCGCAGGCGTTGAGCGAACGGCTGACCAAGAGCGTGCGCGGCGCCAATATCCTGATCCTGGGCGTGGCCTATAAGAAAAACGTCGACGACACGCGTGAAAGCCCCAGCTTCAAGGTGATGGAGCTGCTCGAAAAGCGCGGCGCGACCCTGTCGTTTCACGATCCGCTGGTCCCCGAAATCCCCCGCCTGCGCGAGCATCCCGAGTTCGGCGGCCGCCGGTCGGTCGCGCTGGACCGGGCCAATCTCGCGCAATTCGATGCGGCGCTGATCACCACCGACCACGATCAGGTCGACTATCGACTCCTGGTCGAGATTTGCCCGTTAGTGATCGACACGCGCAACGCCTGCGCCCGCGCCGGGGTCAAGGGCGCCAATATCGTGAAGGCGTAGCAGCGGACTCGACGCCGGGTCCCGCTAGGCATATGCTTAAGCCTATGTCGAGCGTTGAGCGCCACGTCAAGCTGTTCAAGAATGGCCGGAATCAAGCGGTTCGCATTCCGCGGGAATTCGAATTGCCGGGTGACGACGCGATCATGCGCAAGGAAGGCGATCGGCTCATCATCGAGCCAGGCCGAAAGAAATCGCTGCGCGACCTTCTGAATAGTTGGACGCCGATCGAAGAGGAATTTCCGCCGATCGAGCGTCTGCCAACGAGGCCGGTCAAATTGTGAGGCGGTACCTCCTCGATACCAACATCATTTCCGATTTCATTCGCAATCCCGCCGGCCGCGTTGCCATGCGCGTTTCGGCCGTCGGCGACGAGCAAATCTGCACCAGCATTATCGTTGCCGCGGAAATGAGGTATGGCGTCGCCAAGGGCGCATCGCCACGAATTGCCCAACGCGTCGAGCAATTGCTGGAGACGATCGAAATTCTGCCCTTCGGCCCGCCAGCGGATATTGCTTATGGCTCTCTTCGCGCGCGCCTCGAACGAATTGGCAAGCCGATCAGCGAGAACGATCTGCTGATTGCGGCGCACGCAATTACCGCCCACTGCACACTCGTGACCGCCAATGAGCGGGAGTTCGGTCGAATCGGCGAGCTGCCGCAAGAAAACTGGCTGCGATAGGCTCGCCGACTTCGAGAAGAGCTACCGGTTCCAGCCATAGAGATCGAGGGTGGTGGCGCCCCCACGCAGTTGCTCCATCACCTTGGTTTCCTTGGTTTCGCGATCGAGCGATTTCTGGATCACCTCGGCGGCGCGGGCGCGCGGCACCACGCAGACGCCGTCAATGTCGCCGACCACCAGATCGCCAGCATTGATCGTGACATCGCCGATCAGCAGCGGCGCGCCGAGCCAGGCGCGGGCCTCGAAATCCTTGCCGGTGCCGCGAATGCACAAGCCGCGCGCGAATACCGGAAAGCCGACGCCTTCCAGCAAGGCGCCATCGCGCACGCAGCCATCGAGCACCAGGCCGCCGAGCTGCAACGCCTTGCCGGCGGTCGACATGATCTCGCCCCAATAGCCATACTCATAGACGCCGCCGACCGAGGCGACGATGACGTCGCCGGGCTTGGCCGCCGCCAGTGCCCGATGGAGGCGCAGATTGTCGCCCGGCGGGCCTTGCACCGTAAAGGCCGGGCCGCACACTTTGAAGGACGGTGCCATCGGCTTGATCTGCGGGGGCAGGGCGCCGATCTTGCCGCCCGCCTCGTGCAGGGTCGCGGTGCCGAAGGGCCGCGCCGCCTCCACCAGCTTGGTGTCGACGCGCTCGAAATCCAATGTCTCGGTCGGCGAAAGGGTCTTGAGGCCGGTCATGATTTCACCCTGGTCTGGAGGGAATGGTACTTGAACTGCTTGCGCGCCTCGTCGAGCCGCATGCCGCCGCGCACCGCCTGGCGGATCGCGTTCTCGGCAGTTTCGATTTCCTCGGCGGCGGCAAGCACTTCGTCCTCATGCTCCTTCGGAATCACCACGACGCCATCGGCATCGCCCCGCAGGATGTCGCCGGGCTGAACCCGCGCCTCGCCGATGGTGACCGGCACGTTGGTCGCCTCGACCTGAACCCGGTCCTTGCCGGTGCGCATCCAATGGTCGCGGGTGAACACCGGGTAGCCGAGTTCCACGCACAAGGCGGTGTCGCGACAGAGGCCGTCGATCACGGTGCCGGCGACGCCCTTGGCATGCGCGGCCTCGGTCAGGATATCGCCCCAGATGGTCGCGTTGAGCCGGCCGCCATTGTCGATCACCACGACGCTGCCGGGTGCCACGTCGTCGATATAGTCGCCGACCGTGCCCGGCGGCACCGATGCCGGCCCGCACAGCAAGGTATAGGCGCGCCCGGCCATGCGAAATTTCGGATCGCGGGGTTTGATTCGGTAGCATTGGCCGACGATGCCGTGGCGATCCAGCGCGTCGCTGATGGTCGCCGTATCGAGCTTAGACGCGCGTTCAACATTCTTATCCATGCATTTACCTTTCAAGCATTTTTTCGTAATTGGCGCCCATGACCTCGGTGATCCGTTTGCCGGCCAGCAGGGCCTTGCCCATGGCCGCCTCGCGCATCGCGATGGTCTCCGCCTCGGCGACGATCGCGGCCGCATGCGCCGCCGGCAGGAAGCAGATTCCGGTCGAATCGGCGATGGCGTAATCGCCCGGCTGGACCGTCACCTCGCCGATCTGGATCGGCAGGTCGGTCGCCAATTCGGCGACCCGGTTGCGGGCGGTGCGCGCGGTGACCGAGCGGCTGTAGACGGGAAAATCGAACTCGCGCGCCTCATCGACATCGCGCAGCGGCCCGTCGGCGATGACGCCCGCGATGCCGCGCATTTTAGCGCCGAGCGACAGGATGCCGCCCCAGCAGCCGGCATCGATGCCGGTGCGCTGTTCGACCACGATGATCTCGCCGGGCGCACTGACCTCGATCGCCGTGGTGCCGAGATGGCGCGGCGCACCGGTGGCGGGCGGCGCATCGGCCTTCGCCACCAGCTTCACCGTATGCACCTTGCCCGCGATCTTGCGCGGGACACTGCGCGGCGGCAGACCGGTGACGGCGGCGGGCTGGCCCAGCTTGTCGAGGGCGTCCGACACCGCGCAGCAATCGAGCCGCAGCAATCGGGTGACGATATCGTCGGTCATCGGCCTCTCATTCTTTCGTTCTTGCCGGCGGACTTTAGCGTGCCGCGACGAAAACTCAATCGTCGGGCACCCGCTTGACCGGCATGGGTGGCAGGCGTAGCCAGGAACCAATATGAGCGATCCGACGTCCGACTTTTCCGAACCGCCGGAGCCGTCACCGGCGCGGCGCTGGCTGCCGTGGGCCGTGGCGGCGATCATCGCGGCGATTTGCCTCGCCGCCGGCGCGATCTGGGACGGGCCCGCAAAAGGCGTCGATCTCTATGCCGTGCGCGACGGCGATACGCTGGAATGGACGCCGCGCGATTGCGGGCTATCGCGACTGGGCCTGTCCTGCCTGACCCAGCGCCTGCGGCTCTATGGCGTCGATGCTTTTGAAAGCGCCCAGAATTGTCGGGACGGGGCGGGCCGGGACTGGGCCTGCGGCGCGGTGGCGAAGCGGCGCATGGCGACGCTGGTGGCCCGGCCCGACTTTGCCTGCAATGTCGACAGCGAATTCATCGACCGGCACGCGCGGGAATTCGCGGTCTGCACGGTCGACGGCAAGGATGTCGGCGGCATGCTGGTGGGCGAGGGGCTGGCCTTTTACTATGGAAGGGGCCTCCAATATCTGCCGATCGAGGCGGAGGCGCGCCGGTTGAAACGCGGGGCCTGGGCCGGGACCTTCGTGCGCCCGCAATTCTGGCGCCAGGGCGCGCGGGGTTAGGCGCTGTCGCGCAACTCCGCGCGAACGCGCTGGCGCAGCAGGTCGATCGGCACCGGCCGGCCCTTTTCCATATAATACCAGAAGGTCCAGCCGTTGCAGGCGGGTGCGCCTTGAACCTGCGCGCCGACTTGATGGATCGAGCCGCGGGCGTCGGCGGAGATCAAGGTGCCGTCGGCCCGCACCTTCGCGGTCCAGCGCTGGCTCGCGTCGGACAGCACGGCGCCCGGTTTCAGCCAGCCGCGTTCGACGAGGGTCCCGAACGGGACCCGCTTCTCGTCGCGCTTCTGTTGCAGCGAGACAGTGTCCTCGGGGGCGGTCTCGACGCCATCGATCCGCGTGCGGGCGACGGCGGCATAGTCGGGATCGCGCTCAATGCCGATGAAATGGCGGCCGAGCCGCTTTGCCACCGCGCCCGTGGTGCCGGTGCCGAAGAACGGATCGAGCACGAGGTCGCCGGGCCTCGTCGTCGCGAGCAGGACCCGGTGCAACAGCGCCTCCGGCTTTTGCGTCGGGTGCGCCTTGTGGCCGTCTTCGCCCTTCAGCCGCTCGGCGCCGGTGCATACTGGCAACAGCCAGTCGCTGCGCATCTGCAATTCATCGTTCAGCGCCTTCATCGTCTCGTAGTTGAAGGTCGGGCGCGATGCCTGGTCGCGCGTGCACCAGATCAGCGTCTCATGGGCATTGGTGAAGCGGCGGCCGCGGAAATTCGGCATCGGATTGGTCTTGAGCCAGATGACGTCGTTCTGAATCCAGAAGCCCAAATCCTGTAGCAGCGCGCCGACCCGGAAAATATTGTGATATGAGCCGATGACCCATAGACCGCCGTCCGGTTTCAGAACCCGGCGTGCCGCCTCCAGCCAGCCGCGGGTGAAGGCATCGTAGGCGGCGAACGAGGCGAACTGGTCCCATTCCTCCTCGACGCCGTCGACGCGGCTGTGATTGGGCCGCCGCAACTCGCCATTGAGCTGAAGATTGTAGGGGGGATCGGCGAACACCAGATCGACCGAGCCGGCCGGTAGGCGCGCCATCGCGTCGATGCTATCGCCGACGATGATCTGGTCGCGCTCAATCCGATCGCGGGTGATGACCCCCATGGCGCCGCCCTTTGCTTTTGGTGCCGTTGGGGTGGAGTTTGCGCAGGCCCGAGTCGCGCCGTCAATAATCTTAAGAGTCAATACGTTATCAGAGTTCGTTCGACTCTAATTCGAGAGCAAGCTGGAGCGGGGAAAAGCTCCGGCGGTGATGGCGGGTCGGACCATGGGCCGCCAGGGCGCCGCGATGCTCCTCGGTGCCGTAGCCGACATTGGTCTCCCAGCGATAGACCGGATAGCGCGCGGCGAGCGCCCGCATGGCGCGATCGCGGGTCACCTTGGCGATGATCGAGGCCGCCGCGATCGACAGCGACAGGCCGTCGCCGCCGATCACCGTCTTGACCGGACAGGTCAAGGGCGGCGCCTGGTTGCCATCAACCAGCGCCCAGTCGGGGCGATGTCCCCGCGCCATCAGGGCCGCGAGGGCGCGCGCCATCGCGAGAAAGGTCGCGCGCAGAATGTTGATGCGGTCAATTTCGGCGGCGCTGGCGGCGCCGATGCCGTATTGCACCACGCCGACCAGGATGGCGCCGACCGCTTCGCGCTCCTGCCGGCTCATGCGTTTCGAATCGTCGATGGCGCCGCGCAGGCCGCGCGGCAATTTTTGCGGCAGAATCACCGCCGCCGCGACCACCGGGCCGGCCAGCGGCCCGCGCCCCACCTCGTCGATGCCGCAAATCACTCCGGTCAGCGTGCGTTCGATCCTGAAGCTAGGCATGCGCCACGCTGGCACGGCCGCCACGCCGGACGCAAGTTCGACTCGTCACGGGTTACGCGGCCGAAGCCAGCGCGCGCTCAACCGCCTTGGGATCGCGAGCGATGACCAGAAGATAGGCTCGGGCGGAACCCTCCGGTTGCCGCACACCCTGTTCCCAATTCTGGATGTTCTTGACGCTGAAGCCGAACCGCGCCGCGAAACCCGCCTGGGTCAATCCAAGCCTGCGGCGAATTGCGGCAATATCGATTGTTTCCGGGATCGTCACCTCAACGGTGGTCACATGGCTCGCCCGCTTTTTCCCTTCCACATGGGCGATGGCATTTCGCATGCCCTTGATCAACTCTTTGCCGAGTTCACTCATTGCTCTCTTGCGGTCCTCTTTGTCTTGGCGCGGGCCTTCAAAATTATCGCCAAATCGCGCAATTGCTTTTTTTCTGCCGAAGTCAAATCTTCCTTCATTGCCTTTGCATATATCGCCAAGAGGAAGATCGGTACGTCACGATCAAAGAAATAGTAAATGGCGCGATAGCCGCCGCTCTTGCCTTTACTCTTGCCGCCCCAACGCAACTTCCGTAGTCCGCCGGTTCCCGGAATCAAATCTCCCGCTTCCGGGCTGCGGGCCAAAAAATCGATCAGCCGAAATCGTTCTTCCTCGGTCAATCCCGCTCGTCGCGCCGTTGCGGGAAAACGGGTCCACCTCGGCGACGGTTATCGGAACCAGCCTCATCTCGATATATACCCCAATGACGGATTCAGCAATCGCCCGTCCGCCGACCGTCGAGCATCCTCGTCACAACAGACTCAACTGGTCCCCTGTTTTCGCCGGCTTGCGGAACTGCGTCTTGTCGAGGTCGAACGCGGTGCGGCGCCGGTTGAGGCCGAGGCGCTTGCAGGCCTTCTCGAAGCGCAGATGCAGGAGGTCGGCATAGGGGCCGGTGCCGGTCATGCGCTGGCCCCATTCCGAGGAATAGATTTTGCCACCGCGCGCCTGCCGTACCAGCGACAGGACGTGCTTCGCCTTGTCGGGGAAATGGCGGTTGAGCCAATCCTCGACGAGCGGACCTAGTTCAAGCGGCAGGCGCAGCAAGATGGTGCCGGCGGCCTCGGCGCCGTGGGCGGCGGCGGCCGCGGCGCGTGGCTCCATCGCGCGGGCCAGCTTGCCGTCGAGCGTCGTCAGCGAGATCGCCATACTACCTATACGCGTGATGGCGCGAAGACAATTTTGGCGCGAAATGATTCGCCCGATATCCCGTTCGATCGCTCGATCAATCCCTATCGCGGCTGCGAGCATGGCTGCATCTATTGCTTCGCCCGGCCGAGCCATGCCTATTTGGGATTATCGCCGGGCCTCGATTTCGAAACCCGCATCTTCGTCAAGGAAGAGGCGCCGGAATTGCTGCGGGCCGAACTGGCTGGGCCATCCTATGCGTGTCGGACCATTGCGCTCGGCGCCAACACCGACCCCTATCAACCCGCCGAGCGGCAATACGGCGTGACGCGGCGCGTGCTGGAGGTGCTGCGCGAGTTGCGGCACCCGGTCAGCATCGTCACCAAATCGGCGCTGGTGTCGAACGCTTCGCGATGCTGGCGTTCAAAGCGCCCGGATTCATTCGTGCCGGCACCGCGCCCCTTGCGAATTTCCGGCGACACTCTTTTGTTCATAAAATTAACCATACATAAACGAAGTGAACAAAACTAGAACATACTGGATGTCAAGAGTCTAGCGTGAATCCGTCGGCGCAATGTGCGGAATCGCGTCGTAATTTCGATAAAATAAACCTAAAATTGAAGATGTTATGAATCAATGGGAAGCGAGATGTTCCTGTAGTCGCGGCATAAGTTCGACGAGATTGCAGGGGCGGTGCCGATTGTCGAGCTGGTGGCGAATAATATCCTCCCAGCCGTCCCTACAGGCGCCGGGCGAGCCGGGCAGGGCGAAGAGATAGGTGCCCCCGGCGACGCCCGAGGTGGCGCGGCTCTGAATCGTCGAGGTGCCGACTTTCTGATAGGAGAGATAGCGGAACAGCTCGCCAAAGCCGGCGATCTCCTTTTCGTAGACCGCGTGGAATGCCTCGGGCGTCACATCGCGCCCGGTGACTCCGGTGCCGCCGGTGGCGATCACCACGTCGATCGCCGGGTCGGCGATCCAGGCGCGGAGCTGGGCGACGATCGCGGCCTGATCGTCGCGCACGATTTTCTTGTCCGCGATGCGATGGCCGTCGCGTCCGATCATCTCGGCGAGCGAGCGGCCGGATTTATCGTCCGCCTCGGTACGGGTGTCGGAGACGGTCAGGATCGCGATGTTGACGGAAAGGAAAGGCCGCGTTTCATCAATTTTGGGCATGAAGGATCTTGGACCCCGCGCTGTCGTCCTGCGCGGTATAGATCGGCCACTCGCCGGCGGCAAGCGCATCGAGATCCGGGGTGGGCTGGCCCAGGCGCAGCCGATAGATCCAATAATTCGTCAGGACCTGGTGAATGAAGAACCGGGTCTCGCGGTTGGAAATGCTTTCGACGAACAGCAACGGATCGGCCCTTGTGCCGGATTTCGATTCCAGCTTCGGCAAGGCATTGGGCCCGCGATTATAGGCAACGGCGAAATAGAGCAGATTGCCGTTCACGCGATCGTCGTTCATCAGCTCGATGATATATTCCTGCGCCAGCGCGAGATTGATCGCGGGATCGGTCAGCGTCCGGCTGCCGCGGCCGCCCAGCGACATGCCCGTCCGCGCCGCCATCGACCGCGCGGTCGCCGGCATGAGCTGCATCAGTCCGGTGGCGCCCGAGGCATTGTGGGCGACCGGCTTGAACTTCGATTCCTGCCGCATCAGCCCATAGAGCAGGGCGCGATCCACTTGAAAGCCGCCTCGCGGCTTCCAGTGGGGCAGCGGAAATTGCGCGCGATCATGCTCCTCGGCCTTCCCGCTCGACACGCGGGCGGCGATTTCGCCGCCGAGCGACGACAGATTGGCGCGCTGGGCGAGGGCCGCGACCGACTGCAACAGGTCTGGCGTGGCGCGTTTCGCCAAGGCCCGCAATTCCGCCTCGGCGCGCTGGGTCTCGCCGACCTCGATCAAGCCGAGGGTGCGGCGGCCGGCGGGGGTATCGGTGACGGCCTGGGCATCCGCCGCGCCGAAATGCGCGGCATTGAAATCGATATACGGGTCGATGCCGAGCATCCGCCGGGCTAGCAGGCCATAGAAGGTGCGGGGATTCTCGGCGGCGAGACCGAGCCAGTAATTGACCAGTTCGGGATGGCCGGTCCGCAGCTCGACCCGGGCGGCCCAAAACGCCGCCGCCGCGATGGTCCAGGACGATTGCCGCGCGGATTTGGCCAGCGCCTCGAAATCGTGACGCGCCTTGTCCAGGTGGCCCGCGCGCCATGCCGCGAGGCCGGCAAGCCATTCGGCGGATTGCGCGTGGTTGGCGCTGGCCGCCTCATCGCCGGTCCCGATGGACGTGCTGATGCGGTCGGAGGCGCCGTCGTCCATCGGCGCGCCATCGCCGACGACTGGCATCGCCGGGGCGGGCACGCCCCGGGGCCGGCGCCGCATGGCCAGCGTGTAGATGGTGGGGGCATCGGCCGCGTCGGCATAGGAATCGAGCCAGTCGTGCAACTCGTCATATTTCGCCCGATAATGCGGGCTGAGGAGGCGCTGGGCACCGACCTCGGCCAAGAGCGACCGGTCGGTCAGTTGGGCGATCTGGCGGTCCGCCTCGGCCCATTTGCCGCGTGCCTGCAGCGCGAAAATGTCGCGATAGCGCGCGACATCCGCCGCCGAGAGAAGGCTCGGCAGCGCGACATTGGCGCTTGGTTCGGGGCTGGTGGCGGAGGGTGGCGAAGTAGGGACGGGAGCATCAGAAGCATAGGCTTGAGGCGCCATAGCAGTGGCGAGAATTGCGCCGACAATGCCGATAACGAACCCGCTTCTGGATAAAGTCTTGCGCGGTGTGACGAGAATTGTTTGTTTCCACATGGAAGTCCGCATTAGAGGAAGAATTTTGTCGAGGCAAGCCTAAATTCGACGCTAGTTTGCCACATTTCACCGCTTATCGCGTATTGTTAAACGATTTCAGACTGTTACGGTTATTCCAAAAAACGCGCCTGCAACGCCAATAAATCGCGCCAAGCCTCGGCTTTTCTATCAGGACTACGCAACAGGAAGGAGGGATGGTATCCCGCCAGCGCCGGAATCGGCCGATCGAGGCCCGGCACGGCGAGGTCGAACCAGCGTCCGCGCAACCGAGTAATGCCCTCGGTGCGGTCGAGAATCGCTGCCGTCGCGGTGCCGCCGCACAGCAGCACCAGACGCGGCCGCCCCAGTGCGATATGGCGCCAGACAAAGGGCAGACACGCGGCGATCTCGTCGCCGGTCGGCTTGCGATTACCGGGCGGCCGCCAGAATAGAACATTGGTAATATAGGCGTTGGTCTTGCGGCTGATACCAATGCTTGCCAGCATCCGGTCGAGTAGTTGGCCGCTGCGGCCGACAAACGGCAGGCCCAGGCGATCTTCCTCGGCGCCCGGCGCCTCGCCGATGATCATCAGCGGCGCCCCCGCGACCCCGTCGGCAAAGACAGTGTTGGTCGCGGTGCGCTTCAGGGCGCATCCGTCGAAGGCGCGCACCGCCGCCTCCAACTCGGCCAGACTGGCCGCGTCGGCCGCCGCGCCGACGGGAGACGCCGTGACAGTCGGCATGGCTGCCAGGGGCGGCGCGAAGCTCGGGGGTGGCTGGCGAGCCGGCGGTGGCTCGGGTGCCCCGATTGTGGGGGATGGCGGCGGTTCCGCCGCATGCGCCACTGGCGGTGGCCGCTTCGGCGCGAGGCGGTCCGGCGCCTCCCAGCCGGTGGCCTCGTCCGCGCCCATCTCGACATACCAGCGCAGCAGGGCAAGATCGGTTTGGGGGCCGGGCATCGGTCAAAGTCTAGCCTTTGGTTCTTTGTCCCGCATCCACTATAGTTGCGTCCGATGTCACGCGAGACGATGAATTATGACGTGCTGATCGTCGGTGCCGGCCCGGCGGGCCTGGCGGCGGCGATCCGGCTGAAACAGCTGGCCGCCGAGGCCAGCCGCGAACTCTCGGTGTGCGTCATCGAAAAAGGCTCCGAGGTTGGCGCCCATATCCTCTCGGGCGCGGTGGTCGAGCCGCGCGCGCTGAACGAGCTGTTCCCCGACTGGCGCGAGCGCGGGGCGCCGCTGAACACCCCGGCGACCGACGATCGCCTGTTGTTTCTTACCGCCGGCAATTGGGTGCGGCTGCCGACGCCGCCGCAGATGCACAATCACGGCAATTACATCGTCAGCCTGGGCAACGTCACGCGCTGGCTGGGGCAGCAGGCGGAGGCGCTGGGCGTCGAGATTTACCCCGGCTTCGCCGGCGCGGAAATTCTCTATGACGAGAATGGCGCCGTCGCCGGGGTGGCGACCGGCGGTATGGGCATCGACAAGGCTGGCCACGAGACCGCGAATTATCAGCCCGGTGTCGAGCTGCGCGCCGGCCAGACCCTGTTCGCCGAGGGCTGTCGCGGCTCGCTGACCAAGGAATTGATCGCGCGCTTCCACCTGCGCGACGGGCATCAGCCCCAGACCTACGGTCTCGGCGTCAAGGAATTGTGGGAGGTGGCGCCGGAACAGCATCATCCCGGCCGCGTCGTCCACACCGTCGGCTGGCCGCTCGATTGGCGCACCTATGGCGGCGCGTTCCTCTATCACCTCGAGGATCGTCAGGTCGCGATCGGCATGGTGGTCGGCCTCGATTACCGCAACCCCTTCCTGTCGCCGTTCGAGGAATTACAGCGTCTCAAGACGCATCCCGCCATTCGCCCGATCTTCGCCGGCGCGCGGCGCCTGTGCTATGGCGCGCGCGCCATGAACGAGGGCGGTTTCCAATCGATCCCGACGGTCGATTTTCCCGGCGGGCTGGTGATCGGCGCGGCCGCCGGCTTCATGAACGTGCCCAAGATCAAGGGCAGCCATACCGCAATGAAATCGGGCATGGTCGCGGCGGAGACCATCTTCCGCCGCCTGTCGGGCGATGCGAATGCCAATTATCGCGCCGCGCTGGAGGCGTCGTGGATCTGGCCCGAGCTGTTCGGCGCGCGCAATATCCGGCCGGCGTTTCGCTGGGGCTTGCCGCTGGCGCTGGCCTATTCGGCGATCGACACCTATCTGTTGCGCGGTCAGGCACCTTGGACCCTGGGCCATACCCCGGACCATACGCATCTGACGAACGCCCGGCTGGCGAAGCGCATTGCCTATCCGAAGCCGGATGGCAAGCTGACCTTCGACCGGCTGTCGTCGGTGTTCATTTCCAACACCAATCACGAAGAGAACCAGCCGCCGCATCTCCATCTGCGCGATCCGGCGGTGGCGATCGACGTCAATTACCGGCTCTATGATTCGCCCGAGCAGCGCTATTGCCCGGCGGGCGTCTATGAGATTGTCCGGACCGGCGACGGCGAGCCACGGCTACAGATCAACGCGCAGAATTGCGTCCACTGCAAGACTTGCGACATCAAGGATCCGACGCAGAATATCGATTGGGTCGTGCCCGAGGGCGGCGGGGGCCCGAATTATCCCAATATGTGAGTAGCAATGGCGACGCTTCTGAACAGCAAAGTACGATCCAAGGCCAAGAGCGCGGCGCTTCTGGTGTCATTCATGCTGTGCGCCTGCGCGACCAGCGCGGCGACGCCGGGCGACGCGCTGGTGACGACGCCCGCCGCAGCCTCGCCGCTGGGCGCCTATCTGGCCGCGCGCCATGCCCAGCGCGAGCGCGACTATACCACCGCCGCCGCGTTCATGGGGCGCGCGCTGGCCGCCGATCCCGGCAATCTCGACCTGGTGCGGCGGACATTCCTGTTCCGGATCGGCGATGGCGATATCAATGCGGCGCTGCCGCTGGCCACTCGCATCGCCGATCTCGATCGCCGCGCCGGCTTCGCGGAACTGGTCCTGGTGTTGCGTGACATCAAGGCCGGCCACTATGCCGAGGCGCTACAGCGCACCAAGGATTTGCCGCATGACGGGGTGGAGCGGCTGGCGGCGCCGCTGCTCGCGGCATGGGCCGAGGTCGGCGAGGGCAAGATCGTCGAGGCGCAACTGACGCTGAGCGGGGCGAAGGCGCCGGGCGCCTTGCCCGAATTGACGGCGCTGCATCGGGCACTGATCGCGGATCAGGCCGATCGCATCGATGAAGCGGCCGAGCAATATGCGCGCCTGACCCGCGACACCGCGCATCTGACTTGGCGCACCGTGGAGCTCGCCGGCAATTTCTATGAGCGCCATCAGCGCAGCGCGGCGGCGCGCGATCTCTATCGCCGGCTCCAGACTGACAGTGATACCGGCGTCCTGGTCGAAGGCGCGCTGGCCCGGGTTGCCAATGGGGGCATCCCAAAGCGGCTCATCGTGACGCCGCAAGACGGCGCCGCGGAGGCCCTGTTCGATCTCGCCAGTATCCTCAATCGGCGCGATACGCTGGATATAGCGCTGATCCATGCCCGCTTCGCCGCCTATCTGCGGCCCAATTACCCGAGCGCTCAGCTTCTGCTGGCGGAAATCGCCGACGAAATGAACCATCGGGCCGAGGCGCTGTCGCTCTATCGCGCGGTGGATCCGGCGTCGCCGCTGGCGTGGCCCGCCCGGTTGCGCGAGGCGGCGCTGATGGATCAGCTCGGCCAGACCGACGCGGCGATCGATTTGTTGCGGGGGATGGCGGCGGAACGGCCGCATGACCGCCAGCCGGTGGTGGAGCTGGGCGATCTCCTGCGCGGGCATGACCGCTTCAAGGAAGCCGTCACCGCCTATGACGAGGTGTTTGCCCGCTTCGGCCAGGCGGCGCCGGACGATTGGCGGCTCTATTACAGCCGCGGCATCGCGCTGGAGCGGTCGGGCCAATGGCCGCGCGCCGAGGCCGATTTGCGCCGCGCGCTGGCGCTGGAGCCGGAACAGCCGCTGGTGCTGAACTATCTCGGCTATTCCTGGATCGATCAGGGCGTCAATCTCGACCGTGCCCTCGGCATGGTGGAGCGCGCGGTGGCGCTGCGGCCCAATGATGGCTACATCGTCGACAGTCTTGGCTGGGCCTATTTCCGGCTCGGCAAATATGCCAGGGCGACCGAAAATCTCGAGCGCGCGATCGAATTGGTGCCCGAGGACCCGACCGTGAACGATCATCTCGGCGACGCTTATTGGCGCAGCGGCCGACATGTCGAAGCGCGCTTTCAATGGAACCGGGCGCTGAAATTCAAACCCGAGGCCGACGAGAAGACCAAGATCGAGGCCAAGCTGGCGCATGGGCTGGGACAGCAGCCCGCCTTGCCGTCGCCGCGCGGCGGCTAGAACCGCCGGTGTGACCGCGTGGCGCTGCTTCGCCCCCGCGAAGCTCAATCTCTATCTTCATGTGACCGGCCGCCGCGCGGATGGGTTGCATTATCTCGACAGCCTAGTGGCCTTCGCCGATATCGGCGACGAAATCCAGGTCGCGCCGGCGCCGGTGACCAGCCTGACCGTGACCGGCCCCTTCGCGGCGTCACTCGACGGCGCGCCCCGCGACAATCTAGTGTGGCGCGCGGCGGATGCGCTGGCCAGCCGGCTGGGCCGGCACGATGGCGCCGCCATCACCCTCGTCAAGAACCTGCCGGTGGCGTCAGGGATCGGCGGCGGATCGAGTGATGCCGCCGCGTGCCTGCGCGCGCTGGCGGCCATGTGGAATTGCCCCGATCGGTACCTGCTGATGGCGGTTGCCGCGACCCTCGGCAGCGATGTGCCGGCCTGCCTCGTGGCGCGGCCAGTATGGCTGGGCGGGATCGGCGACGAGGTGGCGCCGGCGGCGCCGCTCCCCGCCTGCGGGATCATTCTCGTCAATCCGAAAATCCCGCTGCCGACCGCCGCCGTCTATCGCGTATTTGGCGGCGAGTTCTCGCTGCGGAGGCGATTTAATATCCCATCGGATATATTTGAATTTTCAACTATTTTATCGGATCACGACAACGATCTAACCGGTGCCGCGATCGGCCTAATGCCGGCAATCGGGGCGGTGCTGGCGCGGCTGGCGCGCGCCGATCAATGCCTGCTGGCGAGGATGAGCGGCAGCGGGGCGACCTGCTTTGCCCTTTTCCCCGACCACGCGGCGGCGATCGCCGCCGCCGACACGCTGCGGGCCGAGCGCTCCAATTGGTGGGTTGCCGCCGCCACGCTAGCGGGCGACGGCGCCGCCGCTAAATGTGGCCGCGTTGCGTTGTTGCATGGGGATTTCGCGGAAAAGCCGTATAATGCTTGAAAAATGTACGCAACATCATACCTAAATGATGACGGCGCGATGGGGCGGTGCGAAGCCAATAAAATAGCTTTTTGCCGAACGAAGCCAATTTGGCCGTGCCAAGCCAGGGGCTTGGCAGGCGCGGCTGGCGGGTGCATTTATAGGCGCAGACGCCCCTTCCAATACGCTGCATGTTGTGTATGATGGGTCGCCAACCCTCAACATGTTGAGTGGAAGGCCCTTCCATGGAATTCCGTCAGGCTTATACCTTCGACGACGTACTGCTCGTACCCGCCGCCTCGGGCGTGCTACCCACCGAAACCGAGACCAAGACCCGGCTGACGCGCGAGGTCAGCCTGGGCATTCCGCTGATCTCGGCGGCGATGGACACCGTGACCGAAAGCGCGCTGGCCATCGCCATGGCACAGTCGGGCGGGCTTGGCGTCATTCATCGCAACCTCGGCATCGCCGAGCAGGCCGATGAAGTGCGCAAGGTGAAGAAATTCGAGGCCGGCATGGTGGTCAATCCGGTCACCATCCACCCCGACGAGACGCTGGCCGACGCGTTCCGTCTGATGGCGGATCACCGCATTTCTGGCATTCCGGTGGTGGAGCGGGGCAACGGCAAGCTGGTCGGCATCATCACCAACCGCGACGTGCGCTTCGCCACCGAGCCGGGCCAGCCGGTCGCCGAGTTGATGACGCGCGAGCGGCTCGTCACCGTGCGCGAAAAGAACGTCCGCCGCGAGGAGGCGAAGCGCCTGCTGCACCAGAATCGCATCGAGAAGCTGATCGTGGTGGACGATGCCTATCGCTGTGTCGGCCTGATCACAGTGAAGGACATCGAGAAGGCGCAGAAATTTCCCTTCGCCTGCAAGGACGAGCAAGGCCGGCTGCGCGCCGGCGCCGCGACCGGCACCGGTGATGACGGCGTCGCGCGCGCCGAGGCGCTGTTCGATGCCGGCGTCGATGTGCTGGTGGTCGATACCGCGCACGGCCATTCGGCCCGGGTGCTGGAGACGGTGTCGCGTATCCGGCGGCTATCCAACTACACCCAGATCGTCGCCGGCAATATCGCCACCGCCGAGGGCGCCGAGGCGCTGATCGAGGCGGGCGCCGACGCGGTGAAGGTCGGCATCGGCCCCGGCTCCATCTGCACCACCCGCATGGTCGCCGGGGTCGGCGTGCCGCAATTGACGGCGGTGCTGGATGCCGTGGGTGCCTGCCGCAAGCGCGACGTGCCGGTGATCTCGGATGGCGGCATCAAATATTCCGGCGATCTCGCCAAGGCGATCGCGGCCGGCGCGGATTGCGCGATGATCGGCTCGCTGTTCGCCGGCACCGATGAAAGCCCCGGCGAGGTCTATCTCTATCAAGGCCGCAGCTATAAATCCTATCGTGGCATGGGATCCGTCGGCGCGATGGCGCGCGGTTCGGCCGACCGCTATTTCCAGCAGGAGGTGACCTCGACCCTGAAGCTGGTGCCCGAAGGCGTCGAGGGCCGCGTGCCCCACAAGGGGCCGGTGGCCAACGTGATTCATCAGCTGGTCGGCGGCCTGCGTGCCGCCATGGGCTATACCGGCAATCGCACCATAGCCGATATGCAGAAAGACTGTCGCTTCGTTCAGATCACCTCGGCGGGCTTGCGCGAATCCCATGTCCACGACATCGCGGTGACGCGCGAGGCGCCGAATTATCCAACGGGCGGATGAGCGCGTGCCGCGCGGAAAGTCTGACGGAGTGCTGCGGACATGAGAATAGGAGAGGGCGAGATGCGGTTCCTGCTGGGGGCGATCGGTTTGGCGCTGGTATCGGCGATGACGCTTGCGGTCGGGCCGGCGCGGGCCGCCGACATTGAGGCGGCGATCGCGCCCGCCCTCAAATGCGCCGATCTGGTGGGATTGAAAATTCCCGGCACAAGCATCGCCATCGTCAAGGCCGATTCCATGGCCGACGCGCCGCCGCATTCCGTGAAAATCGCACCCCCGCGGCCGATGACGGTCGCGGTCGCCGTCCCCGCGCATTGCCGCGCGGATGGGGTCATCGATGCGCGCACCGGCGTTGGCGGCAAGCCTTATGCCATCGGCTTCGCCATCGCGCTCCCCGATCGCTGGAACGGGCGTTTCCTGTTCCAGGGCGGCGGCGGGCTCAATGGCTCGGTGCTGCCGCCCCTCGGGCCGGCGGCCGCCGGCGATGTGCCGGCGCTGGCGCGCGGCTTCGCCGTGGTCTCGACCGACAGCGGGCATAAGGGCGCGGTGTTCGATGCCTCGTTTTTCGCCGACCAGGAGGCGGCGTTGAATTTCGCCAATTCTTCCGTCGGCAAAGTCACGGCGGCGGCCAAGGCGATCCTCGCGCGCTACTACGGCGAAGGGCCTCGGCATTCCTATTTCACCGGCTGTTCGACCGGGGGCCGCGAAGGCATGCTCGCCTCCGAACGGTATCCCGAAGCGTTTGACGGCATCGTCTCGGGGGATCCGGCGATGAATACCGGCCATTCCAATCTCGGCCTCGCCTGGGCCAATCACGCCTTCACCGCGATCGCGCCCAAGGACCCATCGGGCAAGCCCGAGCCGACGAAGGCCTTCTCCGCCGCCGATCGCAAGCTGGTGGTCGGCGCCATTCTAGGCGCTTGCGATGCGCTGGACGGCATCAAGGACGGCATGATCTTCGACGGGCTGCACTGTCATTTCGACCCGATGGTATTGCAGTGCAAGGCCGAGAAGGATGCGTCCTGCCTGTCGCCGGCACAGGTCGGCGCGTTGAAGACGGGCCTTGCCGGGCCGAAGAATTCGCGCGGCACGCAATCCTATCCGGCCTTTCCCTATGACAGCGGGATGGACGCGCCGGGCTTCATTCCCGGCATTCTCGCCAGTGCCGCGCACAGCCCGGTGAACCCGCCATTTTACCAAAGCATTGATGTCGATCGGATCGAAGACCGCGTCGATGCCGATGGACAGGAGCAACTGACCGATACCGTGCTGTGGACCAATCTCACCAGCTTCTTCGGCCATGGCGGCAAGATTCTCTACTATCACGGTTGGAGCGATCCGTGGTTCTCGCCGCTCGACACACTCGACTATTATCAGCGGATGGCGAAGGATTCAGGCGGCATGGAGAAAGTGCGCGCCCAATCCAGCCGCATCTATTTCGTCCCCGGGATGGGGCATTGCCGCGGCGGTCCCGCGCTCGACAATTTCGATCTGCTGACCGCGGTGGTTGATTGGGTGGAGCACGGCCACGCACCGGACCAGGTGATCGCGACGGGGACGGCTTTCCCCGGACGCAGCCGGCCGCTATGCGCCTATCCCCAGCATGCTCAGTACAAGGGCAGCGGCAATCCCGAGGACAGCGCCAACTTTACCTGCCGCGAATAGGCGAGAAGGGACGGATCATGAGTGGAAGCGCAGAAGCGCGCGACTTGATGGCGACGGCCGAGCGTCTCGTGCCGCTGATCGAGGCGGAGGCGGAGGCGGCCGAGCGCGCACAGCAGCAGAGCGACCAGGTGGTCGCCGAATTGCGCAAGGCCGGGCTCTATTCGATGCTGCTGCCGCGCGTACTGGGCGGCGCCGAGCTGGATTTCGTCGATGCGATGCGGATCGTCGAGCGCCTGGCCTGGGCCGATGGCTCGGCGGGCTGGTGCACCATGGTCGCCGGCGTGATGGCGGCGTCGGCCGGCGCCTTCATTCCCGATAAGGGCGCTCAGGCGATCTATGGCCATGGGCCGGACGCCACCATCTCCGGCAATGGCGTGCCGCGCGGTCAGGCGCGCCGTGTCGATGGCGGCTATCGCATCGGCGGCAGCTGGGCCTATGGCAGCGGCATTCCGCACGCCGAATGGGTGCATTCCGGCTGCTTCATCGTGGACGATGCCGGGAAGCCGGTGCTCAATCCCGACGGCTCGCCCGAGATCGTGCTGATGCACCATCCCAAGGACACGGTCGAGCTGAAGGGCAATTGGGACGTGCTGGGGCTGCGCGCGACCGGCAGCTTCGATTATGTTCAGAAAGGCGCCGACCTGTTCGTGCCCGAACACATGACCTATTCGTTCGATGCCGAGACGCCGCGGCGCGGCGGCACGCAATATCAAATCGACCTCGTCGGATTCACCGCCTGGGGCCATACCTCGTGGGCGCTCGGCGTCGGACGGCGCGCGCTCGACGAGATCGCGCGACTGGCGCGCGAGCGGCACGACGCGTTCGGCCTGCTGGCCGACAGCCCGACCTTCCGCAAAGCCTTCGCCGAGGCCGAGGCGAAATATCGCGCCGCGCGCGCCTTCGTCTACGAGGGCTGGACCGGCATCGCCGAAAGCTCGGCGCAGGGCATTGCACCGACCCTCGAGCAGATCGCGTTGGTCCGACTGGCGATGCGGCATATTCACGATGTGCTGTCGGAGATCACCACCTTCGCGCATCGCTATTCGCGTGGCGTGTCGCTGCGGCCGAGCCGGCTTCAGCGCGCCTATCGCGACGCACATGCCGGCACCCAGCATCTGCTGCTGGCCGACGAGATTGAGCTCGAATGCGCGCGGGTGCTGCTGGGCGTGACTAAGCCGGGCGCGCGCTGGGCGATGTTCGCGGTACGGGACTGACGCTTGACGCCGGGTGCCTGCGTCGAGGCGGCGATTCAGCTTCTCGATACCGTGGAGCGCGGTCGCGCGCCCGCCGACACCACGGTCGCGGAATATTTCCGGCGCCATCGCTTTGCCGGCGTGAAGGATCGCGCCGCGATCTCGGAACATATCTATGCCGTCTTGCGCTGGCGTGCCTCGCTCGACTGGTGGCTTGGCCGCATGGCGCCGTCGCTGACGCCGCACGGCCGCACGCGTCTGCTGATCGCGCTGGTGCTGGTCGAGGGCTGGTCGCCCGATGACATCAAGGAAGCCTGCGACGGCGACCGCTTTCGGCCGCCGCGCCTCTCCAGCGATGAGGAGCGGCTGATCGACATGATCGCCGGTGGCACGCTGCTGCACCGGGACATGCCGCCGGACGTCGTCGGCAATTATCCGGCCTGGCTGCAGCCCCATCTCGAGGCCGCGCTTGGCCGCAACCTCGCGCGCGAGGCGGAGGCCTTGAATCAGCCGGCGGCGCTCGACCTGCGCGTCAACACGCTGAAATCGGATCGCGAGAAGGCGCGGGCAGTGCTGGGGCGTGATCGGGTCGAGGCGGCGCGCACCAAATATTCGCCGCTGGGCCTGCGCGTGTTCGGGCGGGTGCCCCTGTCGACGCTCGCGATTTTCAAAAGCGGCGGCATCGAAGTGCAGGATGAAGGCTCGCAACTCGCCTCGCTCTTGGTCGACGCGCGGCCCGGCATGCGGGTCGTCGATTTTTGCGCCGGGGCAGGGGGCAAGACCCTGGCGCTCGCGGCCAGCATGGGTAATCGCGGGCACCTGGTCGCCAGCGATGTCTCGGCGTTGCGGCTGGAGCGCGCGACCCAGCGCCTGCGTCGCGCCGGCGCCAGCATCGTGCAACGCCAGCCACTGGCCGATCAGCGCGACAAATGGGTGAAGCGCCATGCGCAAAGCTTCGACCGCGTGCTGGTCGATGCGCCGTGCACCGGTACCGGCACCTGGCGGCGCAATCCCGACGCCAAATGGCGGCTGCGTCCGAACGATCTGACTGAGTTGATGGCGCTGCAAGCCGACATTCTCGACAGCGCGCAACGCCTGGTGAAGCCGGGCGGCCGCCTCGCCTATGTTACCTGTTCGCTGTTGCGCGAAGAGAATGAGGATCAAGTGATCGGGTTTCTCGTCGCGCACGCGGATTTTTCGCTGCTGCCGATCGACGCGGTGTGGCGCGATGCGGTTGGCGATGAGTGCCCGACACGCGACCCGATGCTGCGCCTGTCACCGGCGCGCCACGGCACCGATGGGTTCTTCGTCGCGGTGATGGAGCGGGCCAAGCCGGTAAAGCCGGTCGAGGCCCAGCAACCGGAACCGGAACCAGACGCCACCGCGGATGATCTTACCGAGATAGAAGTGGATACATGACCGATCGCGTTCTGATCCTCGATTTTGGCAGCCAGGTGACCCAGCTCATCGCGCGACGGGTGCGGGAGAGCGGCGTCTATTGCGAGATTCACCCCTTCAACATCGCCGCGGAGAAGCTAGCCGCCTTTGCGCCCAGCGCCATCATCCTGTCGGGCGGTCCGGCTTCGGTCGCCGATATCGGCACGCCGCGCGCGCCGCAAAATGTATTCGAGCTTGGCGTGCCGGTGCTCGGCATCTGCTATGGCCAGATGAGCATGGCGGCGCAATTGGGCGGCCGCGTCGAGAGCGGGCATGAGCGCGAATTCGGCCGTGCCTTTCTCGACATTCGCGAACCCTGCGCGCTGTTCGACGGGCTGTGGCAACCCGGCGAACGGCACCAGGTCTGGATGAGCCATGGCGACCGCATCACCGAGCCGCCGCCCGGCTTCCGGGTGGTGGGTACCAGTGAGGGTGCGCCGTTCGCCGCCATCGCCGACGACCGGCGCAAATTTTATGGGCTGATGTTCCATCCCGAGGTGATGCATACCCCCGACGGCGCGGCACTCCTGAAGAACTTCACGCACCATGTTGCTGGTCTGCGCGGCGACTGGTCGATGGCCACCTTCCGCGCCGAGGAAATCGCGCGGGTGCGCAAACAGGTCGGCACGGGCAGGGTGATCTGCGGCCTTTCCGGCGGCGTCGATTCATCGGTGGCGGCGGTGCTGCTGCATGAGGCGATCGGCGATCAGCTCACCTGCATCTTCGTCGATCACGGCCTGTTGCGCCGGGACGAGGCGGATGAAGTCGTCACCCTGTTCCGCGATCATTACAACATTCCGCTGGTCCATCGCGATGCGAGCGACCTGTTTCTGGGCAAGCTGGCCGGCGTCGAAGACCCGGAGCAGAAGCGCAAGATCATCGGCGCCACCTTCATCGACGTCTTCGACGAGGAGGCGCAAAAGCTCGGCGGCGTGCAATTCCTGGCGCAGGGCACGCTCTATCCCGACGTCATCGAATCCGTCAGCTTTGCCGGCGGCCCCAGCGTCACCATAAAATCGCATCACAATGTCGGCGGCCTGCCGGCGCGCATGAAGCTGAAACTGGTCGAGCCACTGCGCGAATTATTCAAGGACGAGGTGCGCGCGTTGGGGCGCGAATTGGGCCTGCCGCCGAGCCTCGTCAATCGCCATCCATTTCCGGGGCCGGGTCTCGCCATTCGCATTCCCGGCGCCATCGCTCGCGACAAGCTGGACATCCTGCGCCAAGCCGACGCCATCTATCTCGACGAAATCCGCCGCGCCGGTTTGTATGATTCGATCTGGCAAGCGTTCTGCGTGCTGCTGCCGGTGCGCAGCGTCGGGGTGATGGGCGACAGCCGGTCCTACGATTATGTGCTGGCGCTGCGCGCGGTGACCTCGACCGACGGCATGACGGCGGAATCCTACGCCTTCAGCCACGAATTCCTGGGCGCCACCGCGACCCGCATCATCAACGAAGTGCGCGGGATCAACCGCGTGGTCTACGATGTTACCTCGAAGCCCCCCGGCACCATCGAGTGGGAATGATTCTGGCCCATCCGGGTCTATCCAGCAGCGTCCCGGAAACCTCCATAACATACTGATAAACAAAATAAAATCATCCAAAGACGTTCGGGGACTTTCGGCTGGCAGAGATCGCCGCTGACGTACTCCCTGACGGTGCGCTTCCCCATTGCGAAAATGGATTTCGTCCGATACCGTCAGGGTCTGAGCGCCTATGACGGTCTTTTTTTCTTCATAACACATTGAAAGAACAAGTAATTATGTCGGATAGGTGCCCGAAAATGGCCTGACGGTCTTTTTTCGTGGAGACGGCCAAAATGTTGACCGGTGCAGCCCTTAAGCATCTGAAATCAAAAGAGAAGCTTTACAAGGTCACGGACCGGGACGGCATGTATATGCTCGTAAGACCGTCGGGCATACTCACTTTCCAACTCAATTATCGGATGAACGGGCGGCGTGAGACCGTCACGTTCGGTAAGTACGGCCCGGCCGGTCTGTCGCTGGCTCGGGCTCGAGAGCTATGCATCGACGCCAAACGGGCCATTAGCGAGGGACGGTCGCCGGCGATTGAAAAGCAGCGGGAGAAGCGGCGTCTCCTGGAGGCGAAGAGCTTTGGCGAGTTCGGCGAGAAATGGCTGACCGCGGCGCCGATGGCGGACAGCACACGGGCGATGCGCCGGTCGATCTTCGAGCGCGAACTGATACCCATGCGGCGGAACAGGCTGCTGACCGAGATCGCGCCGGACGACCTGAGGGCTCATTGCGGTGCCATCGTCGACCGCGGCGCGCCGGCGACGGCGATCCATGTCCGCGACATCGTCAAGCAGATCTATGGCTTCGCGATCTTGCACGGCGAGAAGGTCGCCAACCCGGCCGACGGTGTGGGACCCGCCTCGATTGCGACGTTCGTGCCGAAGGATCGATCACTCTCGCCAACCGAGATCAGGGTCATGGTCAAGCTGCTCGAGAAGGTAGCGACGTTGCCGACCATCAGGCTCGGCATGCGGCTCTACTTGCTGACTATGGTGCGCAAGAGCGAACTGCAGGATGCCTTATGGGACGAGGTCGATTTCGAGAACACCGTCTGGACAATCCGGAAGGAGCGAATGAAGCGCTCAAAGGCGCATAACGTCTATCTGTCGCGTCAGGTTCTCGACATCATGATCGCGCTGAAGACGTGCGCCGGAAATTCGAAGTTTCTCCTTCCGTCGCGCTACGACGCGGATGCGCCCATGTCGCGCGCGACGTTCAATCGCGTCACCTACGCGGTTGTCGCGCAAGCGAAGAAGGATGGCCTGCCGCTGTAGCCATTTACAGTTCACGATCTACGAAGAACGGGCTCCACGCTTCTCAACGAACTGGGCTTCAACAGCGATTGGATCGAGAAGTGCTTGGCGCACGAGGACGGTCGTTCCTCGCGCGGCGTTTACAACAAGGCGGAGTACGAAGTGAGAGGTGGCTCCGGTTGTCAATTCGCGTCCAATCGTGACCCTAGAGTCTGATTCGTGTGGAAGGAATCGATTGGGGATTCCCCGGGGCATCGAATTCTGATTCAAGATGCTGGCTGTGGTGGAGGTCAGCATGGGATGGCGAGAGCCTATTCGAATGATCTGAGGGAACGTGTTGCGGCGT
>DATCDN010000011.1:0-6271 GCA_036510675.1 Allostellaceae bacterium | reverse complement strand
CGTTCTTGCCGCGCTTCACATAAGGCTTCACGAACCGCGGCGGCAACAGCTTCACCTCGTGTCCCAACTCTCGCAACACCCGCGCCCAATGATGCGCCCCGCCGCACGCTTCGATCCCCACCGAAGTCGGCGCCAGCGCCGTGAAAAACGCCACCATCTCCTTGCGCCGCGGCTTCTTGCGCAGCACAGGCTCCTCGCCCGCGTTCACGCCATGCAGCTGAAAAACACTCTTCGACGCATCCATGCCGATTCCGATAATCTTCTCCATGGACGGCTCCCGTGGTTTGAGATCTCAACGACCTCACTCTGGCACATCGATGCCGTCGGGGGCCGTCCACCCCAACAGGGCGCGACGGCTCGATGGATACCGGCGTTCGCCGGTAAGGGAAAAAATGTTTCAATTTGGGTGGTTCAGACTTGTCTTATGACTTTTCCGTCGCTTGGGGCAAAAGAGTTCACCATCGGTTGGTTGCAGCCCGCCGATGGTGAAGGGGGACGGATCGAGATCAGACTGGTCGAAGAGGACCGAGTTAGAGTTTGATCGCCCCCTTCTTTTCCATGAGGCTCGAACGGATATCAGGGTGTTTGACGCCCCGGCGATAATGATCGGAAAGGCCATGCCGAACTGATCGGCTGGATATCCCCAAGACAGCCAACCCGCATCATCTTCGAGGCGACCGGGGCTTACCATCGCGCGCTCGAAATGGCGCTGGGCAAGACGGGGCTCCCTGCCGTCAAAGTCAACCCACTCCAAGCGCGCCGCTTCGCCCAGGCAACCGGCAAGCGCGTCAAGACCGACCCGGTCGATGCCGCGATGCTGGCCCGCTTCGGCTATACGATGCAGCCAGAAGTCCCATCCGCCAGGGATGAAACCATGGATACTCTGGGAGAGCTTCTAGCCGCCCGACGCGCGCTTATAAAAGATCGAACCGCCACACTCAACCGTGGCAAGACCTTGACGCTGGCCTTGCTCAAACGCCAAAACCAACAACACCTGAACCAGATCGAAACCCAGATCGCGGCAATCGACCGCGAGCAAGCAACCATCGTGGCGGCTCAAGAAACACTCAAGGCTCGATCGGATATCCTTGCGGCATTCCTGGCTTCGGCGCCATCACTGCCTGCGCCCTGCTGATCGATTTGCCCGAACTCGGATCAATGAATCTCAAGCAGACAGGCAGCCTTACCGGCTTAGCACCCGTCACCAGGCAGTCGGGAAACTGGCGCGGGAAAAGCTTCATCCACGGCGGCCGAGCGAGCGTCAGGCAGGCCATTTATACGCCCGCTCTCGTCGCCATCCGCTTCAATCCGCCGCTCAAGGCAAAATACAAAGCCCTCCGCGCAGCAGGAAAGCCAGCCAAAGTCGCAATCGTCGCCATCATGCGAAAACTCGTCGTCATCGCAAACGCCCTGCTTCGTGATAACCGAAAATGGACCCTCGAAGCCGCGTGACCGAGACGGATCGACAACCTCTTTCGCTAAACCGGATAGCCGTGGACTTGATCCGGGAATCCATTGATGGATCGCCGGATCAAGCCCGGCCATGACGAGTAAAGGTGATTGCATCGATGTGAAAGTTGCGCTACGCGCCGGTCAGTACCTCGGCGAAGAACGCCGGGTCGACATTGCCGCCCGAGGCGATGACGCACACGGCTTGATTCGGGCCGGGGATGCGCCCCGCCAGCGCCGCCGCCAGCGCCGCCGCGCCCGACGGCTCCAGCACCAGTTTCAGCTCGGCGAAGGCGGCGCGCATCGCCTGGCGTACCTCGTCGTCGCTGACGGTGAGGGCGCCGGCGAGGAGGCGCCGGTTGATCGGGAACGTCACCTCGCCCGGCATTGCCGCCTGCAACGCATCGCAGATGCTGCGCGCCGTCGGCGGATTGGCGACGCGGGCGCCCAGCGCCAGCGAACGGACGTGATCGTCGAGCCCCACCGGCTCCGCGGCATAGACCCGGATCGCCGGGTTGAAGCCGGCGCACGCCAGCGCGCAGCCCGCGATCAGCCCGCCGCCGCTGGCCGGCGCCAGCATCGCATCGAGCGTCACACCCAGCCCCGCCGCGTCCTCCAGCGCCTCGAGCGCGGCGGTGCCCTGGCCGGCGAGCACGATGGCATCGTCATAGGGCTTGACCAGGGTCGCGCCCTGCTCGGCGGCGAGCCGCGCGCCGATTGCCTCCCGATCGTCGCGGGCGCGATCATACAGCACCACCGCCGCGCCATAGCCGCGCGTATTGGCGATCTTGATGGCCGGCGCGTCGGCCGGCATGATGATGGTCGCGTTCATGCCCAGAAGCGCCGCCGCGCAGGCGACGCCCTGGGCATGGTTGCCGGAGGAAAACGCCACCACCCCGCGCCTTCGCGCCGCCGCGTCGAGCAGCAGCAGCCGATAGAGCGCGCCCCGGAACTTGAACGAGCCGGTGCGCTGCAGCGATTCGGCCTTCACCAGCAGGCGGTAGCCGAGTCGCGCATTGAGCGCTGGCGCCTCCAGGAGGGGCGTGCGCACGACCCGGCCAGCCAGATGTTGCGCCGCCGCCGCGAGGTCGCGATAGTGGGACAAAAGATCGGGGAAATTATCCGGCATTTCAGCCATTTCTTGGGACAATCGCGACTCTCCTGCCCTTGCGACGGCAAAGGCGTCTTCATATATAAGCTTCGCACGATCTTGGGATCGGGCAAAAACTTTGACATTGGGGTCGCGCGCGGTGCCTAAGACGGGCCGGCGGACCTGCTGACAAGAGGGTGGACATGGCAAAAGTCATTGGTATCGACCTGGGCACGACCAATTCGTGCGTCGCCGTGATGGACGGCAAGACCGCCCGCGTCATCGAGAACAGCGAAGGCGCGCGCACCACGCCGTCGATGGTCGCCTTCACCGAGGGCGGGGAGCGGCTGGTCGGCCAGTCGGCCAAGCGCCAGGCGGTGACCAATCCCGAAAATACCTTCTATGGCATCAAGCGCCTGATGGGCCGCCGCATGAACGATGCGATGGTCAAGAAGGAGATGGACCTCGTCCCCTTCAACGTGATCGCGGGCGACAATGGCGATGCGTGGGTCGAATCGCGCGGCCAAAAATACGCGCCGTCCCAGATCAGCGCCTTCATCCTGCAAAAAATGAAGGAAACCGCCGAAGCCTATCTCGGCGAGCCGGTGACCGAGGCCGTCATCACGGTGCCCGCCTATTTCAACGACAGCCAGCGCCAGGCCACCAAGGATGCCGGCAGGATCGCCGGACTTGAGGTGCTGCGCATCATCAACGAGCCGACCGCCGCGGCGCTCGCCTATGGGCTGGAGCGCAAGGGGTCCGGCATCATCGCGGTCTACGATCTGGGCGGCGGCACCTTCGATATTTCGGTGCTGGAAATCGGCGACGGCGTGTTCGAGGTCAAATCGACCAACGGCGACACGTTTCTGGGCGGCGAGGATTTCGACAGCCGCATCATCGACTATCTCGCGGACGAGTTCAAAAAAGAACAGGGCATCGACCTGCGTAAGGACAAGTTGGCGCTGCAACGCCTGAAAGAGGCGGCGGAGAAGGCCAAGATCGAGCTGAGTTCCTCCGTGCAGACCGAGGTCAACCTGCCCTTCATCACCGCCGATGCGTCGGGACCGAAGCATCTCGCGGTCAAGCTGAGCCGCGCCAAGCTCGAGGCCCTGGTGGACGAGCTGATCCAGCGCACCATCGAGCCGTGCCGCGCCGCCCTGAAGGATGCCGGCCTCAAGGCTTCGGAGATCAACGAGGTGATCCTGGTCGGCGGCATGACCCGCATGCCCAAGGTGATCGACGCGGTGAAGAATTTCTTCGGCCGGGAGCCGAACCGCTCGGTCAACCCCGACGAAGTCGTCGCCGTCGGTGCCGCCATTCAGGCCGGCGTGCTGAAGGGCGAAGTCAAGGACGTGCTGCTGCTCGATGTGACACCGCTGTCGCTGGGCATCGAGACGCTGGGCGGCGTGTTCACGCGGCTGATCGACCGCAACACCACCATCCCGACCAAGAAGAGCCAGATCTTCTCCACCGCCGAGGACAACCAGACCGCGGTCACCATCCGCGTGTTCCAGGGCGAGCGCGAGATGGCGGCCGACAACAAGATCCTCGGCCAGTTCGATCTGGTCGGCATTCCGCCGGCGCCGCGGGGCATCCCGCAAGTGGAAGTGACCTTCGATATCGACGCCAACGGCATCGTCAGCGTCTCCGCCAAGGACAAGGCCACCGGCAAGGAACAGCAGATCCGCATCCAGGCTTCGGGCGGGCTCAGCGACGCCGACATCGACAAGATGGTGAAGGACGCGGAGAGCCACGCCGAGGACGATAAGAAGAAAAAGGAATTGGTCGAGGCCAAGAACCATGCCGACGCCCTGATCCATTCCACGGAGAAGAGCCTGGCCGAGGCCGGCGACAAAGTGCCGGCGCCGGACAAGCAGGCGATCGAGGCGGCGGTGGCCGAGGTTCGGTCGGTGATCGCCGGCGAGGATGTCAACGCCATCCGCCAGCGCACCGAGGCGCTGGCGCAGGCCGCGATGAAGATGGGCGAGGCGCTCTATAAGGCGCAGGCCGGCGGGGCCGAGGCGCCGCAGCCGGGGCCGCAAGCCCAGCCCGGTGCAACCGCGTCGGGCGACGACAAGGTGGTTGACGCCGATTTCGAGGAAGTCGACGAGCAGAAAAAGCGCGGCTCGGGCGGCTGATCGGGCTGTATCATCTGATTTTGAATGACGGCGCTGCTGCAACCCCCTCCCAAGATCGCTTCGCGATCTCTCCCCTCCCCCGCTTGCGGGGGAGGGTCAGGGTGGGGGCGGCCGCAACGCTATTTTCAGTCAATTTGTCGAGGGCGGGGGCTCTAGTCCGGCATGGCGAAACGCGATTATTACGAATTGCTGGGCGTGGCGAAAAACGCCTCCCCCGAAGAGGTCAAGAAGGCCTTCCGCAAGCTCGCCATGCAGCATCATCCGGATCGCAATCCGGACGACAACACGGCGGAGCAGAAATTCAAGGACGCCAACGAGGCCTATGACGTCCTGAAGGACGAACAGAAACGCGCCGCCTATGACCGCTTCGGCCACGCCGCCTTCGAGGGCGGCCGGGGGGTCGGCGGCAATCCTGGCGATTTCGGCTTCGCCCAGGGCTTCGCCGATATTTTCGACGAGATGTTCGGCGATTTCATGGGCGGGCGCCGGCGCGAATCCTCCAATCCGCGCGGCGAGGATTTGCGCTACAATCTCGAAATCACCCTCGACGACGCCTTCAAGGGCCGCCAGACCACGATCCGCGTGCCGACCATGGCGGCATGCGAGAGCTGTCACGGCGGCGGCGCGGCGCCCGGCTCGAAGCCGATCGCCTGCCCGACCTGCCATGGCAATGGCCGGGTGCGGGCGCAGCAGGGCTTTTTCACCATCGAGCGCGCCTGCCCCAGTTGCCACGGCGCCGGCCGCATCATCGAGAATCCGTGCCGCGCCTGCGGTGGCCAGGGCCGGACCAAGAAAGAGAAGACGCTGTCGGTGACGATTCCGGCGGGGGTGGAGGACGGCACCCGCATCCGCCTCGCCGGCGAGGGCGAGGCCGGGGTGCGCGGCGGCGCGACCGGCGATCTCTATATTTTTCTCGGCATCAAGCCGCATCGCTTTTTCCAGCGCGACGGCGCCAACATTCAGTGCAAGGTGCCGATTCCGATGACGGTGGCGGCGCTGGGCGGCGCGCTCGACGTGCCGACCGTCGATGGCAGCACCGCGCGCGTGACGATTCCGGCAGGCACCCAGACCGGCCATAATATCCGCCTACGCGGCAAGGGCATGACGGTGCTGCGCTCGCCGACGCGCGGCGACATGGTGATCGAGATCGCCATCGAGACGCCGCAGCATCTGACCAAGAAGCAGCAGGAATTGCTGCGCGAGTTCGAGAAGGCCGGCGACAAGGACCGCACCAGCCCGGCCAGCGAGGGCTTCTTCAGCCGGATGAAGGAATTCCTCGGCGGCGAGGCGCGGGAGTAGGCCGGCCGGGCAATCCTTAAGCGGATCGAGATATAATCCCGCGTAACTGATTGCTTAGGTGGTCTCGCATGCCAAAAGGCTTCGTCTATGTTCTCGTCTCACCGAACAGCAACTACATCAAAATCGGCGGGACCAAAAAGCCAATTCGCGAACGTCTTAGTGTCTGTCCAATGAGTTGTTGAATCATATGAATCGTTTGTGATTCAAGGATGGCGGCCTGATTCGAAGGAGCCGCCGATGTGGACGATTCAAAATCGCGTGCGTTACGACCGCAGCCGTCTGCGCTATCCAAGCG
>DATCDN010000010.1:0-24432 GCA_036510675.1 Allostellaceae bacterium | reverse complement strand
GATCGCCTCTTCTTCGGCGGAAAAGCCGGTGGCGAGGGTGTGGGGCGTGGACGCACGATCGGCCACGTCCCGGCGCTTTTTCCAGCGCCGGACGGTGGTCTCGCTGATGCCGAGTTCGCGCGCCAGCGCGCCTACCGGTTGACCACTCGCCTGGATGTAGGCCCGCCTCTTCGGCGTGGTCGCCGCGTTGGCATGCAACTTCACCAGCATCGGCGTCCCTCCAGCCAAGCAATGCCAGACAATACACCAATTCGCTCCAGCCAACCTTCCGGGACCAAACACGAAGGCCGGGACCCATGGCAACCATGGACTCCGGCTTTTCGCCGGAGATGGCGCTGTCTTCGTGCCCTTCGCACCTTTGAGCCTTCGCGTTTGCTTCTTTTTATCGCGCGGGGGCAAAAATTCGTGGATGGCCGGGACAAGCTCGGCCAAGGCGGTTGTTTCCCGCCGCGACAAGTATTTTGGGAGCTTCGCCAAATCCAACCGGACAGCCGTGGGCCACGCCGGTGCAAGACGGCTTAACGAAATTCGAAATGGCGGCGCGGACCGGCCTCAAATTTCCTTCGCGGCGGTCAGCACCTCGGCATCGTGGCCGGGGATCTTGACCTTGTGCCAGATGCCGCGGATGACACCCTTGCCGTCGATCAGGAAGGTGGCGCGCTCGACCCCCATGAATTTGCGTCCCATGAACGCCTTCTCGACCCACACGCCATAGGCCTTGGCGGCGGTCAGCTCCTTATCCGAGCCGAGGATGAAGGGCAGCTCGTATTTCTTCTTGAATTTGTCGTGCGAGGCGACGGTGTCCTTGGAGATGCCAATCACCACGGCGTCGGTCTTGCCGAAATGCTGGTGCGCGTCGCGAAAATTACAGGCTTCCTTGGTGCAGCCCGGCGTGTCGTCGCGCGGATAGAAATAGAGCACCACCTTCTTGCCCTTGAGCTTCGCCAGGCTGACCTCGCCGCCGCCGTCGCTGGGCAGCGTGAAGTCCGGTGCCTTGTCGCCAACCTTGAGTGCCGTCATGCCGTTCCCCCTCCGATGATCGTGCAATAGAGCGCGCGGGCGCGCGCGTATTTCTTGTCCATATCCCGCTTGAGCGCGGCGAAGTCAACGGCGCCAGCCGACCGCGCCAGCAGCGCCAGGAACGACGGCGCGGCGCGGCCCTCGTCGATGTCGAAATCGACCGTGCCGAGCCGCAGCATCTGCTGCACATCGTTCCACAGCACCAGCGCCGCACGGAGTTCGGCCGCAACCTCTTGGTCCAGCACGCCAGCCGCCGCCATCGCGTCCAGCGCCGCGCCGGTGTTCTGATGCAACAGGCCGGACTGGGCATGCGCCTCGCGAAGCTGGAGATATTGGGCGATGAACTCGATATCGACGAGGCCGCCGCGATGCTGCTTCACATTCCAGAAACCAGGATCGCGGTGACTGTCGGCGATGCGCGCGCGCATCCGCGCGACATCGCCGCGCAAGCCCGCCGGATCGCGCGCGGCAGTCAGCGTGGCGCGGATCGTCTCCTCGATCGCCTGACGTAGCGCGCGCGGCCCCGCCACGATGCGCGCGCGGGTCAGCGCCATATGCTCCCAGGTCCACGCCGCCTCGGCGTGATAGCGGCAAAACGCGGCGAGGCTCGCGGCCAGCGGCCCAGCATTGCCGGACGGCCGCAGCCGCATATCGACCTCATAAAGATTGCCCTCGCGCGTCATCGCGGTCAGCGCGGTGATGAGGCGCTGCGACAGGCGTGCGTAGTAGGCCGGCACCGACAGGATCTGCGGCCCGGTCGATGCCTCGGCGTTTTCCGGCGCGTCGTAGATCGTAATCAGGTCGAGATCGGAGGTCGCCGACATTTCCTCGCCGCCGAGCTTGCCGAGGCCCAGCACCGCGATCTCGCCGCCGGGCACGGTGCCGTGGGCGCGTGCGAAATTCGCGGCGATGCGCGGCAGCAAGCCGGCGATCGCCGCCTCGGCGGTGGCGGCGAAGGCCCGGCCCGCCGCCGCGCCGGACAGGCGCTCGCGCAGCAGCGCGACGCCGATGCGGAATTTCCGGTCGCCGACCCAGCGCCGCGCCCGATCGTATAATTCCTCCTCGTCACGCGCCTCCGCCAAGGCGCGGTCGATATCGGCCAGCAGCGCGGGCGCGCCGGCGGCCGACGGCGCCTCATCCTCCAGCAGCGCGTCGACCAGAACGGGATAACGCGTCAGTTGGTCGGCCACGCGCGGACTGGCACCCATGATCTCCGCCAGCAGATCGATCAGTCTGGGATTGCGATAGAACAGCGACAGAAGCTGCACCCCCGCCGGTAGCCCGGCGAGCAGCCGGTCGAAGCGGCGCAGCGCGGCATCGGCCTCCGGCGCCTTGCCGAACGCGGTCAGCAGAACCGGCACCAGCTCCGTCAGCAATTCGCGGGCACGCTGGCTGCGCATCGCGCGATAGCGGCCATGGTGCCAGCTTCGTACCATCGCCGCCGCGCCCGGCCCATCGGCAAAGCCGAGCTGGCGCAACGTCGCCAACGTCTCGGGGTCGTCCTCATGCCCGGTGAAGACGAGGTTGCCATGGGGCGACAGCGTCAGCGCCTCCTCGAAGAGATGCGCATAGTGGCGCTCGACGATGCCAAGGTGGCCGAGCAGCGCCGCCGCGAACGCGTCGGGGCCGTCATAGCCACAGAAGATCGCGACCTGGCGCAGTTCGGCCGGATCGGTCGGCAAGGTGTGGGTCTGGGCATCGTCGATCATCTGGAGCCGATGCTCGATCTGGCGCAGGAACCGATAGGCTTCGGTCAATTCGCGCGCCGCCTCCGGCGTGATCCGTCCGGTCTCGGCCAGCGCCGCCAGCGCCGCGCAGGTGCCGCTCGCCCGCAATTCCGGCATGCGGCCGCCCCAGATGAGCTGCTGAGTCTGGGCAAAAAACTCGATCTCGCGGATGCCACCGCGCCCGAGCTTGATGTTGTGGCCGCCGACCGCGATCCGGCCGCCGCCGCGATGCGCGTTGATCTGGCGTTTGATCGAATGAATGTCCTGAATCGCGGCGAAATCGAGATTGCGCCGCCACAGAAAGGGCCCGAGCTCGGCCAGGAACGCCCGCGCCGCCGCCCGGTCGCCCGCCACCGGCCGCGCCTTGATCAGCGCCGCGCGCTCCCAATTCTGGCCGGCGCTTTCGTAATAGGTCAGCGCCGCCAGGGTCGAGAGCGCCGCCGGGGTCGAACCTGGGTCAGGACGCAGCCGCAGATCGACCCGGAAGACATAGCCGTCGCCGGTCGCGTCGGCGAGGATCCGGACCAGATCCTGCGCCAGGCGCGAATAGAATTGCGACGGGCTATGACGCCCGCGATAGCGGACCTGATCGGAATCGTAGAACAGAATCAGGTCGATATCGCTCGAATAGTTAAGCTCGCGGGCGCCAAGCTTGCCGAGGCCCAGGACGAAAAACCCCGATCCGCGCTCCGGCAGGCCGGGATGCGGCAAGTCAATCTCACCCGCCGCCGCGCCGGCCGCGAGCAAATGGCCGAGCGCCGCGTCGAGCGCCGCGTCGGCAAAGGCGCTCAGCGCCCCCGTGACGCGCTCCAGCGGCCACCATTGGGTCAAATCGGCCACGCCGACGGTCAGCGCCACGCGACGACGGGCCATCCGCAGGTGTTTCATCAAGGCCGGCCGATCCCCAGATAACGGCTGCTCCGAGTCGCGTTGGCGATTGAGGGCGCGCATAATCTCGGCGAAAGTACGGTATGGGCCGGTTCGCACCAGGGTCAGCAGGATCGCCGGTTCGGCGACACAACAGCGGGTAAGGAACGGACTATTGCCGAAAATCGCGGACAACAGACTGGCACCCACGGCATCGGCCGCCAGGGCGCGCATGTCGGCGGCCAGCGCCGCCTCAGCGTCATCGGCGGCGTCGAGCCAGCGCGACAAGCCCAGCTCGACCTGCCGGCTATCGGCCGGCGCGGGCAGCGCGCGATAGGCGCCGGGCGGCAGAGGCGGCAGGCTCATTGACCAACCCTGATCACAGCGGGAATCCGAAGGTGCGCGGCAGCGCCGGGCCGGTCAAGCTGTCGCGCGCGATGTTCCGCGGCTGCATCAAGGTCATCGAATGGGCGGGGGCCATCCTCGCCGGCCTGGCGCTGGTCGTCGGCGCCGGCTTCTGGATCATGTCGCGGGGACCGGTGTCGCTTGACTGGCTGGCGCCCTATGTCGCCGCCACCTTCTCCCAGTCCGAGCAGGGCATGACCGCGCGGGTTGACCATACGCTGATCAGCCTCGGTGAGGGACCCAGTCTCCAGATCATCGCGCGCGGGTTGCACCTGACGGGCGCCAACGGGCGTGCCGAGCTCGCCCTGCCCGACGTGTCGCTGTCGCTGTCGCCCGAGGCGGCGCTGCGGGGCGAGATTGCGCCGACACGGATCGTGCTGAACAGGCCCCGCCTGCACATGCTGCGCGCGGCGGACGGCTCGTTCCATCTCGGCCTCGATGGCGAGCAGCCGGGCAACAGCGATTGGGCCGAGGGCCTTCTAAGCGATCTGTCGCATCCGCCCAACCATCGCGGCGCCTTCGGCTATCTGCGCGAGGTCGAGGTAAAGGACGCGACGCTGACTGTTGACGACCGCAAGCTCGGTGTCACCTGGGAGGCACAGCGGTTCGATGCGACGCTGCGGCGCGGCACCGAAGGGTTTGCCGGCGACCTTGCGCTGGCGGTCGAGCGCGGCGGCCATGCCGCCCAGTTGCATGGCGATTTCCAATTCGACGATGCCCAGCGGCATCTGCGCATGGCGCTCAGCTTCGATGGGTTGCGCCCGTCGCTCTATGCCGCCGCCGCGCCCGCGCTGGCGCCGTTCGCGGCGTTCGACCTGCCGCTCGGCGGCCAAGTCAGCATGACCCTCGACACCGACGCGCGACGCGTCACCGATTTTTGGTGCGATCTGCAACTCGGCCAGGGGCGTATCGTCAACGACCGGTTTGCCGGCGGCGCGCTGAAGGTCGCGCGCGGCACCATGCGCGCGGTCTACGATCCGGCCAAGGGGCGCCTCGATCTCGAACAATTTCACGCGGTGCTGAACGCGCCAACTGGCCCCCAGCTCGATTTCACCGGCGCGGTGGAGGGGTTCGATCCGCTGTCCTCGCAGCCGCAGAATTTCACCGGCAGCCTCAAGGTCCACGATCTTGCGTTCGCCGATTTCGCTAAATTGTGGCCGGAGCAGATCGCCTTTCACGCCCGCCACTGGATCATGGCGCATCTCCAGCATGGGCTGCTGACCCATGGCGGCGTCACCCTCTCGGGCCAGCTTCGGCTCGGCTCCGCCGCCGGCCTGACCGCGACGGTGGACAAGCTCGACGGCGATTTCAGCTATCGCGATGTCGCGGTACAGTATTTCCCGCCTCTGACGGCGGTGCGCGATATCGAAGGCACGGCGCATTTCGATCGCACCAGCTTCGTGCTGACCCCGAGCACCGGCACGGTTCGCGACGTGAAATTGTCCGGTGGCACGATTCGCATGAGCAAGCTCGATACGGACAATGAGGAAGGCACGATCGACCTCAAATTGGCGGGGCCGCTCGCGACCATCCTCGATGAACTCAACGCCAAGCCGCTGCGCTATCCCCATGCGCTCGGCATCGATCCAGCCAGCGTGAAGGGCACCGCCGAGGGTGAAGTGCATTTCCGCCTGCCGATGAAGGAGAATCTGCGCTTCAGCCAAGTCGAGTATTCGGCCCGGGCGAAGCTCGCGGGCGTCGCCATCGGCAAGGAATTTTTCGATCGCGATCTCAGCGCCGGCGATTTGCGGCTGGAATTAACGCGCGGCAAGCTGGATTTGGCCGGGACCGCCAAACTCGAAGGCGTGCCCGTGTCGATCGACTGGGCGGAGAATTTCGCCGGCGATGCGGCGCGGTCGCACTATAAATTGAAGGGCAGTTTCGATGACGAGGCGCGTGCCCGGCTCGGCATCGCGTGGCTGCCCGCGTTCGTCTCGGGTCCGATCGGTGTCGATCTCGACTTCACCCGGCGCCGCGGCACCGCCACGGCCGACATCGCCCTCGACCTCGGCCGTACCACGATGAACCTCGCCCAGCTCGGCTGGAGCAAGAAGCCGGGCGTGCCGGCGAGCGCGCGGCTCGCGGTCACGGCGCGCGAAGGCCAGCAGCCGCGCATCGAGGGCATTCATGTCCTGGGCGGCGGGCTCGACGCGCGGTTGAACGTCACCCTCAACGAGGACCATAGCAGCGTCGCCCGGGCGGAAATCGAGCACCTGACGGTTGGCCGAACCGACATCGCGGGCACCATCACGCGGCGCGCCGAAGGCGGCTGGTCGATCAAGTTGCGTGGTCGCGGCTTCGACGCCACGACCCTGCTCGACAATCTCCAGGGCGCCACGCCAAACACCGCGCCCGAGCCGCCCTTGGTGATCGATGCCGATCTCGACCGAGTGATGCTGGCGCCGGACCGCGCGGCGCTGAACGTTCACGCCCGGCTCTATAGTGACGGCGTGCATTGGCAATCGGCCAGCATCGACGCGCAATTGTCGCCGGGCAAGGCGCTGGCGCTGCGCTATGGCGGCGCGGTGGGCGATCGCAATTTCCGCCTCGCCAGCGACGATCTCGGCGGCGTCCTCCGGCTGCTCGACATTTCCGACAAGATCCAGGGCGGCCGCGTGTTGGTGACGGCACGGGCCGAGGATGTCGCCGGCCGTCGCATCCTGCGCGGTAAGGTGGACGGCGCGAATTACCGGCTGATCCAGGCGCCGGCCTTCGCGCGGCTGCTGTCGCTGGCGTCGCTGACCGGGGTGGCCTCGCTCGCCAGCGGCCAGGGCATTCCCTTCAGCCGGATCCAGGGCGATTTCACCCTCGATGGCGGCCGCATCGGCTTGCGCAATGCGCGTGCCTTCGGCGAGGCGATTGGCATCAACATCAATGGCCAATTCGATTATCGCCACGACACGCTCGACGTCAGCGGTACACTGGTGCCGGCCTATCTGCTCAACAATCTCCTCGGCAACATTCCGATCCTCGGCGATCTGCTGCTGGGCGGAAAGGGCCAGGGCATCTTCGCCGCCAATTTCCGGGTTGCCGGCTCCGCGACCGAACCCACCATCTCGGTCAATCCGCTGAGCGCGCTGGCGCCCGGCTTCCTGCGCCATCTGTTCCTGTTCGACGCCGCCGGCCCCGGCACCGGCAATGCACGCAGCACCATCGTTCCCAACGGGGGATGAGCGGTCCTACGCCGCCTTGATCAAGGCGTGGCGCTTCTTGCCGGCCGACAGCTTGATGATTCCGTCGCCGTTGAGATCGCCCAGCCCCAGCTTATGCGCTTCATCGGCAATCGCCGTGTCGTTGACGCGGGCACCGTTGCCGCGAATGAGGCGCCGCGCATCACTCAGGCTGGCCGCCAGCCCGGCGCGGTGCAGCAATCCGATCAGCGCCACCCCCGCCGCCAATTCGGCACGCGGCACCTCGACCAGCGGCAGATCGTCGCCGATGCCGCCTTCGGTGAAGACGCGCCGCGCCGTTTCGGCGGCAGCCTCGGCCGCCTCGGCACCGTGGCACAACGCGGTCGCCTCGGTCGCCAGCACCTCCTTGGCGTGGTTCAGCGCGGCGCCCCCACCCGCTTCGAGGCGGGCGATTTCGTCGAGCGGCAGATCGGTGAAGAGGCGCAGGAAACGGCCGACATCCGCATCCTCGGTGTTGCGCCAGAACTGCCAATAGGCATAGGGCGACAGCCGGTCGGCATTGAGCCACACGGCGCCGTCCGCCGTCTTGCCCATCTTGGCGCCCGACGCCAGCGTGATCAGCGGCGAGGTCAGGCCATAGAGGACGCGCGCCTCGATGCGCCGCCCCAGCTCGACGCCGCTGACGATGTTGCCCCACTGGTCGGAGCCGCCCATCTGCACCGCGCAATCGTGGCGCCGCGCCAGTTCAAGAAAATCATAGGCCTGCAGGACCATGTAATTGAATTCGAGGAAGCTCAGCGGCTGCTCCCGATCGAGCCGCGTTTTGACGCTGTCGAAGGTCAGCATGCGATTGACCGAGAAATGCCGTCCGACCTCGCGCAGAAACGGGATGTAGCGCAGCGCGTCGAGCCAGTCGGCATTGTCGGCCATGATGGCGTCGCCCGGCCCATCGCCAAAACGCAGGAAGCGGGCGAAGACGCGCTGGATGCTCGCCTTGTTATGCGCGATTTCGTCCTTGGTCAGAAGCTGGCGCGACACGTCCTTGCCGGAGGGATCGCCGATCTGCGAGGTGCCGCCGCCCATCAGCACGATCGGCCGGTTGCCCGCCTGCTGCCAGCGGCGCAGCAGCATGATCTGAATGAGGCTTCCGACATGCAACGAATCGGCCGTACAGTCGAAGCCGATATAGGCGGTCAGCGGCGCCGCCGCGAGCCGCGCGTCGAGCGCATCGCGGTCGGTGCAATCCTGGACATAGCCGCGCTCGTAAACGGTCTGGAGAAAGGCGGAATGCAATTGGGTCATCGCGCTTCGTCTAGCATGAAGCCACCGCGCTTCACCAGCCCATGAGCGGTCGCGCCTATCGCGTCATCGGGCTGATGAGCGGCACCTCGCTCGACGGCGTCGATGCCGCCTTCATCGTAACCGACGGTGTGTCCCGCGTCGAAACCGGGCCCGCGCTGACCCTGCCCTATGACGAGGCGATGCGCGGGCGCCTGCGCGCCGTGGCCGGCGGCCGGGGCGATGTCGCCGGCGCCGAGGCGGCGGTGACGGCGGCGTTCGCGGCGGCGGCGATGCAGCTGCGCGAGCGGCACGGCATCGGCGCGGTCGATCTAATCGGCTGTCACGGCCACACCATCCTGCATCGGCCACGCGAGCGGGCGACGCGCCAGATCTGCGATGGCGGGCTGCTGGCGCGGCTCACCGGCATCGACACGGTGTGCGATTTTCGCACCGCCGATGTCGCTGCCGGCGGCGAAGGGGCGCCGCTGGCGCCGCTCTATCACGTCGCGCTGGCGACGGCGCTGCCCAAGCCGCTGGCGGTGTTGAATCTGGGCGGCGTCGGCAATGTCACCTGGATCGGCGACGGGGCGGACAACCTTCTCGCCTTCGACACCGGGCCGGGCAATGCGCTGATCGACGATTGGGCACTGCGCCATATCGGCACCCCGATCGATCGCGACGGCGCGCTGGCACTGCAAGGCAAGGTCGATGACGCGGCGATCGCGGCGTTCCTCGCCCTGCCCTATTTCGCACGGCGCCCGCCCAAATCGCTCGACCGCGACGAATTCGCCGGATCGGTGCCCGAGGGGCTGTCGCCGGCGGATGGCGCCGCGACGCTGACCGCGATGACCGTGGCCGCCGTGATGCGCGCCGCCGACCATTTCCCGGCTCCGGTCCGCCGCTGGCTGGTGACCGGGGGCGGGCGGCATAATCCGGTGCTGATGGCGGCACTCGGCGGTGCATTCTCGCCGGTCGAAGCCGCCGGCTGGGACGGCGACGCGCTAGAGGCACAAGCCTTCGCCTATCTGGCGGTACGCTCGGCGAGCGGCCTGCCTTTGAGCCTGCCGACCACCACCGGCGCGCCCCGCCCGCTCACGGGCGGGCGCCTGTTCGGGGCGATTGCAGCGCCGTGAGTTCAGCCGCTCGGGTTTAGCGGTGATGACGTCCGCCGCCGCCGCCGCCGCGATGACCGCCACCACCACGATGACCGCCACCACCACCGCCGCGATGGCCGCCGCCACCGAAGGCGCCCCGATGACCGCCGCCTCCAACCGCAGCACGATGGCCCCCGCCACCGAAGCCGCCTCGGCCACCACGAACCGCCGCATGGCCGCCCCGGAAGCCTCGGGCGCGGGCGCCGCCGCGATGAACCGCGCCGCGGCCGCCACCACGAAACGAGTGATTGGCCGCGCCATGGCGAATGCCGGCGCGCCCGCCACGGAATCCGGCATGGCGTCCACCACGGAATCCGGCATGACGGCCCGCCCGGATCGCGCCGCGCCCATGGATCGCGCTCCGGCCATGCATCGCCCCACGGCCCACGGCGCCGCGACCGCGAAAGCCCGCCCGGCCCGCTCCGCCGCGATTACGGAAGGCGGCGCGCCCGACCGGTCCGGCATGGCGCCAATTGCCGCCGCGCCACCCGGCGTGACCGTAGGCGATGCGGCTGTAGCCGCCATTGTCGATGAAAATGCCGCCGCCGCCGCCCCAACCCACCCCGTACCAGCCCCACAGCGGCTGATAGATCGGCCAGGCCGGTCCCCAGCCGAACGTGACACCGACCGCCAGCGGCCCGATGCCGAAATAGGTGCCGGGGAAGAGCACCGGCGGATAGGCCGGATAGGGCCACGCGCCGTAAACCACGGCCGGATTATAATAGGGCACTGTAAGGACGGCCGGGTTGGCCGGCGCGATCACGATGTTCGAGCCTTCCTGCCGCACCGCGATGTGCTCGTTCGATTTGAGGTTGCCGCATTTCTGTGCCGTCGTGCGCAGGAATTGAACCTGCGCCCAGACATCGGATTGCTGATTGGCGAAGGCGGCGCCCAGTGCCTGTGTCATGTCCACATTATCGTTCAGCAGATCGACAACGCGCGGAAACGCCGCCAGCGACTTGACGCTGGGGTCCCAGGACAGCGGCTGCAGCGCCGAGACCAGGGCGTCGCCCTTCAAGCCCGCATGTTTCGGATCGTGCAGCCAGCGGTGCGCATCGACGATTTCCACCGGAAAGGTCGAGGCCATCAGGATTTGCCCGATCAGCTTATCGGGGTAGAGCGCGATCGGCGCCAGCATCTGGTCGAGTTGCTGATTGGTGTAATGCGTCGCGTCGGGATTGATTGCCGAGGGGGAAACGGTGCCGGGCGCCGGTCCCGGCTGGCCGGCCGGGGCCGGCGCGGCAGCGGACGGCGCGGCGGCAGGGGCGCTGGCGGGGGGCGGCGCGTTATTTTGCGCCGTCGGGGGCGGATTGTCCGCCGCCCATGCCGCCGGCGGCACCAGCAGCAGCAGCGGCACCAGCCACACCGTCGCGCGACGCCCGAATGTCATGATGTGTCTCCCTCGATGGACCGCAACCGCCACCCACCAGGAATAGAAACGGCCAACATCGCCGATCATCCCCCCAGCAAACGAATTTGACAAAAATGTGCCGGTGCCTACATAGAAGGCATGGCCGAGACCGAAACTCTGCCCGCCCCCGCGCGGGTCACCATCACCCCCAGCGCCGCCCGGCGCGTCACCGCGTTGCAAGACCAGGAGAACGCGCCCGGCGCCTTTCTGCGCCTTGCCGTATCCGGCGGCGGCTGCTCCGGCTTCCAGTACGGATTCAGCTTCGACGATGCGCGCACCGATGACGATGTCGCGTTCGAGCGCGATGGGGTGACGCTGGTGGTCGACAGTGTCTCGCTGGAGTTGTTGAACGGCGCCGAGATCGACTTTGTCGAGGACATGATGGGCGCCTCATTCCAAGTCCGTAACCCCAACGCCGCCACCTCCTGCGGCTGCGGCAATTCCTTTTCGGTCGGCTGATCCGATTGAAAATTGCCACCTGGAACGTAAATTCGGTCAAAGTCCGCCTGCCATTGCTGCTCGATTGGCTGGATCAGGCGCGGCCGGATGTACTGTGTCTCCAGGAAATCAAATGCCTCGCCGCCGATTTTCCGCTGATGGAGATTCGCGGCCATGGCTATCACGCCGAAATCGTCGGCCAGAAAAGCTATAATGGCGTCGCGTTGCTATCGAAGGTGCCGGCGCGCGATGTGATGGTCGGCCTGCCCGGCGACAGCGACGACCCGCAAGCACGCTATGTCGAGGCGACATTCGACGAGCTGCGCGTCGGCTCGCTCTACCTGCCCAACGGCAATCCGGTCGGAACCGACAAATACCCCTACAAGCTCGGCTGGCTCGACCGGCTGCGCCGCCACGCGATCACCCTGCTGCGCAGCGAGCGGCCGTTCGTCCTCGCCGGCGATTACAATGTGATTCCCGAGGCGGAGGACGTCTACAACCCCGATTCCTGGCGCGAGGATGCGCTGTTCCGCACCGAGACGCGGCAACGCTATCGCGCGCTGGTCAATCTCGGCCTCGTGGATGCGTTCCGCGCCCTCCATGCCGAACCGCACCGCTATAGCTTCTGGGATTACCAGGCGGGGCGCTGGCAGCGCGACGAGGGCCTGCGCATCGACCATTTGCTGCTGTCGCCGCAGGCCGCCGATGGCTTGACCGCGGCCGACATCGACAAAACGCCGCGCGGCCAGGACCGCGCCTCCGACCACACCCCCGTCTGGTGCGAAATCGGCTAGGGTTGTTCGCTAGAATTTCCGGCCGAACCGCAGGACGAAATTGTCGACGGTTTCGGGACTGTTGCCGCGGGCGATCGGCACGACGCCCTGATCGATCGCCAGCGACACGCTGTTCTTCTGGTCGAAGCGATAGCCCAATTCGATCGCGCCATGCAAGGTCACCGGCGCGATCTGCATCCGGCGTTCGGGCACCCCGCCGCCCAATCCTCCGGCATCGAAGCTGCTGGCGAGGCCGAGCCGGCCATAGATCGAGTTTTCAGTGAATAAATCCCAGGTCAGGCCGGCATAGCCGCGGCTGACCCCGGACACCGGATCGTAGCCGAAGCCGAATTGCGCCCGCGGCGAAAACATGAACCGGAACACGCTGTTATTCGGCGAGGTCAGCGAAATTTCGAGGTCGCGCGCGGTCCCGATCGGCATCTCGCTAAGCCGGCGGGCATCGTCCAACAGAAAATCCATATGAAAAACCGGCGCGGCGGCGGCCAGGCCCAGCACCAGATCGCCGGTGTTGCCGTCGATCGTCAGCCTGGTCGTGGCGGGAGTGGTGGAGATCTGCGCGTCAGCCGGAATCGCGGTGGATGCCACAGCAAGCGCCCCAACCACAATGGCTATCAACCGCGAGCGCATACCCCGAACCTTCGACCGGCTATTCTCTTACCAAGCGAAAAATATGTAATGCCGAACCCGTGACAAGACAATGGCGCCAATAGAATCGCGGCGCGCCGGATCGTTAAATTGTTGCCTCAGGGATACTCAGGTCCCGGCTCGGCGGCCGGCGGATACTCATGGCTGCACCCCGACGGATCACGCACCGACCACCGGCCGGCCGGTCCCGCCGGCACGGCATAGCGCGGCGTCAGCGGCACCTTGCCATGCCCGCCCGGAATATCGAGCACATAGGTCGGCTGGCACAGTCCCGACACGGGCCCGCGCAGGCGCGCCGTCAATTCCTGGCCGACCGCGATGTCGACGCGGAAATGCGAGGTACCGCGCGCCATATCGGGGTGGTGGAGATAGTACGGCTTGATCCGGTTGGCGACCATGGTTCGGAACAGGGTCTCAAGGGTGGCCGCGCTATCGTTGACGCCTTTCAGCAGCACGGTCTGGCCGACAAGCGGGATGCCCGCCCGCGCCAGCCGCGCCAGCGCCGCCCGCTGGGGCGCGCCGAACTCGTTGGCATGGTTAGCATGAACCGCGAGCCACAGCGCCTTGTCGCTGGCCAGCGCGGCCAGCAGCGCCGGCGATATCCGGTCCGGCTCCGCCATCGGGACCCGGCTGTGGATGCGGATCACCGCGACATGCTCGATGTCCGACAGCGCACCGATCAGTTCGGCCAGCCGGCGCGGCGCCAGAAGCAACGGATCGCCACCCGTGAGGATCACCTCCCAAATGGCTGAATTTGCACGAATATAATCCAAGGCCACCGCCAATTCCGCCGGCTTCAGCACCGCCTGCCCCGGCCCGACCGTTTCGCGCCGGAAACAGAATCGGCAATAGACCGCGCAGGCATGAAGCGGGGTCAGCAGCACGCGATCGGCATAGCGATGGACGATGCCCTTGACCGGCGACCAGCGCCGGTCGCCGATCGGGTCGGCACGCTCCTCCGGCATGTCCCGCAGTTCCGCCGGGTTGGGCAGATATTGCCGCCCCACCGGATCGCCGGGATCGTCGCGATCGATCAGCGCCGCGATGTCTGGCGTGACCGCCACGGCATAGCGCGCGGCGACGGCGTCGATATCGTCCCTCGAAGCGGCGGGAGCTAGGCCGGCGGCGATCAGATCGTCGCCGGCGCGCAAAGTGTCGGAGGCCATGCCGCCTGACTAGCCCGGCATGGCCGCCGGCACAAGGAAAAGCGCGGGGGCGCTACATCGCCATCGCGTGCATGCCAGTGCCAACAATCGCCCGGATGATGGCGAAGACGATGATGAAGACGAGGATACCGGCCACCAGCACCGAGATCAGATAGCCGACCGCCCGGCCGGTCGGCACATTCATCACCGGCGAGACGCCGGTATAGAACAGATAGATGCCATAGATCGACGCGAGCAGGCTGAGGATCCAGAGCGCCGGGATGAGGTGGAAGATGCCGCCAACCCAGCTCGCGGTCGCGCCGAATGCGATGAATTTCAGGCCGGCATCGAAATCGTTGACGCCGCCGAACATGGCGGCCAGCCGGGCCGCGATCCAGGCCAGAATGAATACCGCGATCAGCCCCAGCACATAGGTAAGGATGGCGCCGAGAATCAGCACGCCGAAGCTGACATAAGGCAGGAAGATCATGCTGCCGATGAGCGTCGCGAGCGGCGGAATCGCCGACAGTGGAATGATATAGCCCTGATATAGTCCGGCCACGCTGGCCGGCTCGCTCGCCACCACCGGCCACTCCCGGGCCGGCGATAGAATCATATTCTTGGCCCGTGTAACGATATCCATGTTTCCCCCTTTGGCGTGACGCCGTCTTAGCCGTTCGGACCCGCCTTATCTTTAGCATCGTTGCCGCCCGGTTGCGACGGCCGGATGGACTCGGGGCCAGTTCGGGGAAACTATGCCCCCAACCGGGCCAGCGCGGCGTCGGCCTGGGCCAGCGCCGCCTGCTTCTCCGCCTGGCGCTCGCGCTGTTCCTCGATCGCCTCGGGCTTGGCCTTCGCCAGGAATTGCGCGTTGCCGAGCTTGGCCTCGATCTTGCCGAGTTCGCTCGCCGCCGCCGCCTTTTCCCTGGTCAGCCGCGCGCGTTCCCGATCGAGATCGATAGAGTCTCCGGCATTCAGAAATACGGCCGCTCCATTTACTTCAATTTGGATGGTCTTCGTAAAATCAGGCTTACCGGGTGTCATTCCCTTGAGTCTAGCTAGGCGCATAATCTGAGAAAGGTGGGTTGCAACCCATTCTAATTTCTCTAGAGGACCTAAAACGCTCGAAGGCAGCTCGGCGGCGCCGGGAATATTCATCTCGGCGCGGACCTCGCGAATCTTGGCGATCGTGCCGACCACCCATTCCATCTCCGCGACCGCCGCGCGATCGACCGGCTCGTCGAACGCCGGCCAGCGCCGCAGCATCAGCAGCCCGTCCCGCCCGCCGGTCCACTCCCGCCACAGCGTCTCGGTGACGAATGGCATGATGGGGTGCAGCAGATGCACGATCCGCGTCAGCGCCCAAGCGGTGGTGGCGCGCGTCTCGGCCTTCGCCGCCTCGTCGCTCCCGGCGAGGATCGGCTTGGTGAATTCGAGATACCAGTCGCAGAAAGTGCCCCAGACGAAATGATAGAGCGCGTTGGCCGCCTCGTTGAATTTATACTCCTCGATCGCCGTCGCCGCCCGCGCGGCCGCGTCGGCCAGCGCGCCGACAATCCAGCGATTGACCGTCATGGCGCAGGCGGCCGGATCGAAATCCGCGACCGGGGCGCACTGGTTCATCTCGGCATAGCGCGCGGCATTCCACAGCTTGGTAACGAAGTTGCGATAGCCCTCGACGCGGGACTGGCTGAGCTTGATGTCCCGGCCCTGCGCCGCCAGCGCGGTCAGCGTGAAGCGCAGCGCGTCGGTGCCGTATTGCCCGATCAGCCCTAAGGGATCGATGATATTGCCTTTGGATTTCGACATTTTCTGGCCGCGCTCGTCGCGCACCAGGGCGTGGATGTAGACGTCGCGGAACGGCACATCCTTCATGAAATGCAGGCTCATCATCATCATCCGCGCGACCCAGAAGAAGATGATGTCGAACCCCGTCACCAGGGTATCAGTCGGATAGTATCGGGTAAGCTCGATGGTATCGGCGGGCCATCCCAAAGTCGAAAACGGCCACAGCGCCGACGAGAACCAGGTATCGAGCACATCGGAATCGCGGGTCAATGTCACGCCCGCGCCGGCCTGAGACAGGGCCTCCGCCTCGGTTTCGGCGACATAGATTGTGCCGTTGGGCGCATACCAGGCGGGGATCTGGTGGCCCCACCACAGCTGACGCGAGATGCACCAGGGCTGGATGTTACGCATCCATTCGAAGAAGGTGTTTTCCCAATTGGCCGGCACGAAGCGGGTACGGCCCTGCTCCACCGCCGCGATCGCCGGCGCCGCGAGCGTCTTGGCGTCGCAATACCATTGGTCGGTCAGCCACGGCTCGATCACCGCGCCCGAGCGATCGCCATGCGGCACCGTCAGAGTGTGCGGCTCGATCCGGTCGATCAGACCCAGCGCCTCGAGATCGGCGACAATTTGCTTGCGCGCGTCGAACCGGTCCATGCCGCGATAGGCCTCGGGCACCGCATCGTTGAGCCGCGCATCGCGGTCGAAAATGTTGATCAGCGGCAAGTCGTGCCGCCGACCGACCTCGAAATCGTTGAAATCATGCGCCGGGGTGATCTTGACGGCGCCGCTGCCGGTGGTGGGATCGGCATGCTCGTCACCGACCACCGGGATGCGCCGCCCGACCAGCGGCAGCACGATGTCCTTGCCGATGAGATGGCGATAGCGCTCATCCTCGGGATGCACGGCGACGCCGGTATCACCCAGCATCGTCTCCGGCCGGGTGGTGGCGACCACGATCACCGCGTCGCTGTCCGCCACCGGATAGCGGATGTACCACAGCGAGCCTTTGGTCTCGACGCTCTCGACCTCGAGATCGGAGATGCCGGTGTGCAGGACCGGGTCCCAATTGACGAGGCGCTTGTCGCGATAGATCAGCCCCTCGCGGTACAGCTGGACGAAGACCTTGCGCACCGCCGCCGAGAGGCCCTCGTCCATGGTGAAGCGCTCGCGGCGCCAATCCGGCGAGGCGCCCAGCGCGCGGAGCTGGCGGGTGATGGTGCTGCCCGATTGCTCCTTCCAGCGCCAGACGCGCTCGATGAATTTGTCGCGTCCCAGCGCGTGGCGGCTCGATTGTTCGGCCGCCAGCTCGCGCTCGACCACCATTTGGGTCGCGATGCCGGCATGATCCGTGCCGGGCTGCCACAGCGCATCGCGGCCGGTCATGCGGCGATAGCGGATCAGAATATCCTGAAGGGTGAAGGTCAGCGCGTGCCCCATATGCAGGCTGCCCGTGACGTTGGGCGGCGGCATCAGGATGGTATAGGGCCGGGCCGCGCTGTCGGGATGGCTGGCGAAGGCGCCCGAGCGCTCCCATTCGGCATAGATCGCCGCCTCGACATCGGCGGCGTTGTAGCGGTTATTCAGCATGGCTTGTCGGAAAACGCGTCCCCGAGGCGACAGCGAAGCGGCCGTCTCCGAGGGCGTGCGATTCTACCCTTCCTGGGCTTCGCGAACGAGGCGATTGATTTCATCCTTGACCATGCGCTCGACGAGACGCGGCAGATGCGCGTCGAGCCATTCCTTGAGGTGCGGGCGCAACAATTCGCGCACCATTTCCTCCAGCGTGCGGCCGACATCGCCCAGCGGCAATTCCGGCTGGCGCGCCGACTGGTTGATACTGGCGATCTGCTGCAGCGTCGCGACCGAGGCGGCGATGCTGGCGCTGGAGCGGCGCGGCGGCGCGTCCCCCATCATCAGCGGCTCGGGCGCGCCGGCGCCCGCCTTGAGGGGCGGCGGCCGGTTCAGGCGGCCCGATCCCAGGCCCGAACCAAGAGGCGTTCCCAGGGGCGGCGCCGGATTGGGCATGGTGCCGGCGGCGCGGGACGAAAATTCTTCCGGCTCCACCCGCTCGGTCAGGTCGAGAATCGCCTCCTGCACCGGCGGCGGCCTGACCGGGCGGGGCGGCACCACGCTGGGCGGCACCGGCGGAAAAGACCGCACCACGACGGGCTCGATCCCGGCGACTCGGAACGCCTCGCCATCGCCGATCGCGGCGTCCGCGGGCTCCGGCGGCGGCGCGGATGGCCGCGCATAATAGGCAGCGGGCGGCGGTGCCGGGGCGACCGGCCGAAGCTGATCCAGCGCCGCCGCGGCGGCGATTGGCGCGGCGGGCGCGGGGGTTGGCACGCTGTCGTCTTCGGCGATGATGCGTCGGATGGAGGCGAGAATCTCCTCCATCGACGGTTCGGTATGCGTCTTCAATTCCGCCATGCGGGCACCCCGGCGTGTGAAGCAATGAAGAGTAAGGGAAACGGCCGAGGAATTCCAGTGACGCCCCGCCGCCACCACGGCGGATTGCGCTAAATAAGCGCTAAATCCGGCGCTATTGGCCCGAGCCGAAGCCGAACCATTTGTTGCGCACCGCGTGGTAATGCGCACTGGCGTCGTAAAGCTTGACCTTGAGCCTCAGGTCGGCCGCCGAGAGCCGCCCGATCTGCAGGGCGACGCTGAACTCCGCCAGGGCGAGATCGTGCTGAGTCGATACCAGATTGACCCGCGCGCCGAACAGCGTCTGCTCGGTGATCAGGACATCCAGGATGGTGCGGGTGCCAACGCGCTGTTCTTCCTGCGTGCCCTCGAAGGCGACCTGGGCTGCCTTCACGGCTTCCCGCAGCGCCCGCTCCCGCGTGCGGTCGGAGGCCAGCACTTCCCAGGCCTGGGTCGCGCCCTGCACCGCGGCGCGCCGCGCATCGTCGGTCTGGCCGCGCATCTGGCCGACTGTCTGCTCGGCCTGACGGGTCTGCGAATAGACAGAGCCACCCTCATAGAGCGGCATGGTCATGCGCGCCACGATGGAGGCGTTGGTCGTATCCGAATTCTGGATCGCCGTATCGTTGAGGCGCTGGTAATCCCCGACCAGGGACAGGGTCGGCAGCAACTGGCCGCGCACCACCTTGACCTGGTCGCGCGCCGCATCCTCGGCGAAGAGGGCGGCCAGCACGTTGGGATTCTTGTTGGCGGCCAGCGTCAGCGCTTCCTCGCGGGTGCGCGGCAGGATGGGGCGCAGATTGGTCGCGGTCAGCCGCGGCGGCAGATGGCCGACCGCGCGCTCGTAATTGGCACGACTGACCTGCAGATTGCCCTCCGCCTGATTGCGGTCGGCGACGGCGCTGGCGAGTTGCGATTCGGCCTGCGCCACGTCGGTACGGGTCAGCGTGCCGACATGGAACTGTTCCTGCGTCGAGGCCAATTGCTTGCGCAGCAATTGCTCATTATTGATGCTCAGTTCCAGCGTCGCTTGATCGCGTACAACATCAAGATAGGCTTGTATCACACTGAAAAGAACGGTTTGTTCCGAAACGATCAACCGCGCGCGCTCGGACTCGACGGTCTTTTCCGCCTCCGCCGTCTGGGCGATGGTGCGGCCGCCGCGATAGAGCGGCTGGGTGATGTTGACGTCGATGGTATTCGGCGTGACCTGATTCAAGGCGGGAAAGGTCGAGGGTATCTTCACCGGAATGCCGGTGGAGCACGGCACGCCGACGGTGCAGCCGGGCCCCGCCAGCAGATAGGTCAGAGTCGGCTGAAATGGCGAGTTGGTGGTCCGCTCGGCGCCGCCGGAGCCGGTGAACGACACGGTCGGCCGCCAATTCGCCAGCGCCTGCGGCACGTTTTCATCGACCGCGCGCAGATGCGCCCGCTCTGACAGGAGCTGCGGATTGGTCTGATACGCCTCGACCAGCGCATCCTGGAGCGTGTCGGCCCGGGCGGCGCCAACGCTCAACAGGCTTATCGTCAGCGCGGCGCCAAGCGCCAGCCAGTTCAATCGATGCGATGAGGCGACGGACATGACGTCAAACGCTCCTAAAAAACAAAATGCGGCGCGCGGGCGAAACCGGGCAGGAACGGCGCCGCCGCGTCGAATAGCGGGCGATGCGACAACACGCCATTGACCCGGGTCATCAGCGTGGCCCGCCCCATGCCGGCCCCCGCCCGAACAATCGTCACCAACCGGCCGCCCTCGGCAAGCTGGGCGGCGATGGCATCGGGAATGTGCGCGACGCCGCCCTCGATGACGATGGCATCATAAGGCGCCTCGGCGGCGTGGCCTTCGACCAGCGGCGCTTCGACAATGGCGGCATGCAGCACGCCCAGCTCGGCCAGCCGCGCCCGCGCGTCCCGCGCCAGCGCGGAATCTTCTTCGACCGCCACCACCACGGCGGCGAGCCGCGCCAGGATGGCGGCGCCATAACCGGAAGTGCAGCCGATATCCAGCACCTTGTCGCCGCCGCCGATCCGCGCCGCCTCGAGCAGCCGCGCCAACACCATCGGCTCCAGCATCACCCGGCCATTGCCAAGCGGCAGATCGTCGTCGAAATAGGCGGTATCGTGAAACGCGACCGGCACGAACCGCTCGCGCGGTACGGCCAGAAACGCCTCAAGCAGCGCCGCATCCGCGACCTTATTAGTGCGGAGCTGGCTATCCACCATGTTGGCGCGGGCAACGGCGAAATTCATGACCGGACCGGTCGGCCCCCGATATCTTTGCAACTGAGATAATTTCCGCTGGCTTTATACGGGGGGTAAGGCGCGATGACAATGGTCCAACGGCGCGGCTACGCCGAGCCTTGGGGCCTCGCCGCGCGGGCGCCGCCGCGGCGCGAGGCCGGAATGGCGGGAAGAGCGCCTAATTCAGCCGGACATAGGCGTAATCGAGCGGTAATTCGTTAACGCCTCGATCTGGCGGCGCGATCCAGCCCGCGATCTTGCCCGGCTCGGTTACCCGGTGCATCAGGCTGTGAACGAAGGCGCGATCATCCTCGGTCGGTAGCCAGGTCGGTACGCCCACCGCATAAGCCGCGGCGGAAATCGGCCGGCCGGCGGGATCGACCGGCTGGCCCGCCCAGACCCCCAAGGTGCGGCGGAAGCGCGGGCTGGGCAATATCAGCTCGGTCGCGACCCCGGCCCCGGCGATGAAGCTGTTCCAGCGCCGCACCCCGACGGCGCATTCGCGAGCATAGGCGTTGCGCACGATCTCGTTCATGGCGTTGCGCAGCGGCACGTCATCGGCGGCGACCCCGCCCTTGCCGTCGGGCCGTTCGATCGCCATCGCGCCGTCGCGGCACAGATGGTCGTCGAACTTGGCCTCGTCGGGCCGCCCCTTCACCCCGCCGGCGAAATAGAGCGCGGCGTTGGATGAGGTCTCGGCGCCGAATAGATCGAGCGACGACGAGAACCAGAAATTGAGGTAGCGCTGAATGGTTGGCAGGTCGATGGCGCCCGCCGCGCGCACCTGGTCCGGCGCCTCGCCGACCTCTTTCATCACCGCGACAGTGCGGCGAATGACGCGCGCGATGCCGCTGTCGCCGACGAACATGTGATGGCCTTCTTCGGTCAGCATGAAGCGCGTGGTGCGCGCCAGCGGATCGAAGCCACTCTCGGCAAAGCTTTTCAGCTGAAACTTGCCGTCGCGGTCGGTGAAGAAGGTGAACATGAAGAAGCTGAGCCAGTCCGACACCGGCTCGTTGAAGGTGGAAAGGATGCGCGGCTTGTCGGCGTCGCCGGAATGGCGCTCCAGCAGCGCCTCGGCTTCCTCGCGCCCGTCGCGACCGAAATAGGCGTGGAGCAGATAGACCATCGCCCAGAGATGGCGGCCTTCCTCGACATTGACCTGGAACAGATTGCGCAAATCATAAAGCGACGGCGCGGTATGGCCGAGGAGGCGCTGTTGCTCCACCGAGGCCGGCTCGGTATCGCCCTGCGTCACGATCAGCCGGCGCAGGGTGGAGCGTAGCTCGCCCGGCACCTGCTGCCACACCGGCTTACCCATCTCGTCGCCGAAGCCAATGCGGCGATCGGGTTCCTGCTCGGCGAGGAAGATGCCCCAGCGATAATCCGGCATTTTCACATGGCCGAAGGTGGCCCAGCCGGCGCGATCGACCGAGATCGCGGTGCGCAGATAGGGCTCCGATTGCAGGAAGCCGGTCGGCCCCATCTCGCGCCACCAATCGAGGAAGCGCGGCTGCCAATGCTCCAGCGCGCGCTGCAAGGTCTTGTTGCCCGCGAGATCGACGTTGTTGGGAATCTGTTCCTGATAGTCGATGGCCATCATACGCGCTCCCAATCGAATTTCGGTTTGGTGCCGGTGCCGAACAGTTTCAACGCGCCTTGCGCGCCGGTCGCGTTCGGCCGGTTGAAGATCCAGTTCTGCCACGCCGACAGCCGCGCGAACACGCGCGTCGCCATCGTCTCCGGCCCGGCGAAGCGCAAGCTGGCTTCGAGGCCGGTGAGCGCGTCCGGCGACAGGCTGGTCCGCTCCTCGATGGCGAGGCGAATCTCATCGTCCCAATCCAACTCGTCCGGCGCGATGGTGACGAGTCCCAGGTCCAGCGCCGTCGCGGCATCGAGGGTCTTGCCGATTTGCGTTGCGATCGTCTCGACCGGCGCCGCCTCGCCGCAAAAGCGGTTTGCCAAGCGGGTCAAGCCGTTGGCCATCGGATAGAGCGCGAGATTGGCTTGCGACAGCACCAGGCGGGGCGCCTCGTTGTCGCCCGCCTCGGCCGCGAGCATGTAGCTGCGATCCGCGGCCAGCGCCAATTCCAAGAGCGTGCCGGCGAAGCACGAGCCCGGCTCGATAATGGCGAAGAGGCTGCGCGCCGAGACGTCGAGGCGGGAGAAGGTCCGGCGCAATAGGCCCACCGTCTCGCGCACCAGCCAATGATCTTGGTGCGCCAGCAGATAGGCATCGCTGTCGAGCACCGCCTGGGCCGCGCCGCGCGTCTTCAGCAGGATGGTGCCGATCGCCAACTCGTTGAGGCGCAGCAGCAGGATCGCATCGTCGAGTTCGCGGGCCATGGCGAGCGGCCACCAATCCGCGCCCTGCGCCACCGATCCCGCCTGGTCCGGCGCCGTCACGGTCAGGGTCGCGGTGCGGGCGTCGCGGTCGATTACCACGGTGACATGGTCATAGCGATAGCCGCTCGCGTCGATCTCGCGACGTAATGACGGCAGTATGATTCCGGTATCACCGCGCGGCCGGGCCAGCGCCGAAGCGCGTTTCTTCACCAAGGCCGCGAACCCGTTGGGCGGCGCGATGCGATCGACCAGCTTCCAGTCCCGCGCGCGGTCGGCGCGCACGCCTTCGGCCGTGGTGCAGAACAGGTCGGCGAGATCCCGTCGCACCTTGCGCTTGTCGATGAGGCGGGTCAGCCCGCCGGTGCCGGGCAGCACGCCGAGCAGCGGCACCTCCGGCAGGCTCACGGTCGAGGAGCGGTCGTCGATCATCACGATCTCGTCGCAGGCCAGCGCCAACTCGTACCCGCCGCCGGCGCAGGCGCCGTTGATCGCGGCGAGGAATTTCAGCCCCGAATAGGCGCTCGAATCTTCGATGCCGTTGCGGGTCTCGTTGGTGAATTTGCAGAAATTGACTTTGAACGCATGCGCCGAAGTCGCGAGCATATAGATATTGGCGCCGGCGCTGAAGATCCGCTCGCGGCCGCTGGTCAGCACCACGGCGCCGATTTCGGGATGCTCGAACCGAATGCGGTTGAGCGCATCGTAGAGTTCGATATCGACACCGAGATCGTAGGAATTGAGCTTGAGCTGGTAGCCGGGGTTGATGCCGCCATCCTCCGCGACGCTCAGCGACAGGGTCGCGACGGCGCCGTCATAATCGATGCGCCAATGCTTATAGCGCGCCGGGTCGGTATCGAACGTAATCATCCGCGTCTTTCTCTATCTCACGTCCCACTATAATGTTTGGCCGGACCGGGCGAAAGCCAACAGCGCCGAGGACATCCCCGCTGGCGTCGGCCCCCACCCTAACCCTCCCCCGTAAACGGGGGAGGGCTTAAATGAATTTCCGTTCTTAGCCCTCCCCCGCCTGCGGGGGAGGGTTGGGTGGGGGGCCGACGCGGAGGAATGCTTGCGGGCGGGACGTTCGGGAACTCTGAGAGCACAAGAATTGCGGCTGACCGCGACGGACGCGGAGCGCAAGCTGTGGTCGCGCCTGCGCGGCAATCAATTGGGCGTCGCTTTTCGCCGCCAGCATCCGATTCCGCCTTATACGGTGGACTTCGCCTGCATCGCCCAGCGGCTAATCGTCGAAGCGGATGGCGGACAACATGCGGAATTGAAATCGGACGAGCGGCGTGACCAATTCCTGCGCAAGCAGGGCTGGACCGTGCTGCGATTTTGGAACAACGATATTTTGTACAATGTGGATGGTGTCGCTCAGGCGATCGGTGATCGCCTGGCGGCGGCCCCCACCCAACCCTCCCCCGCAAGCGGGGGAGGGCTTAAAGCGGGAGAAACCGATGACCATTGAAACACCACCCGCTTTGCCGCGCCGCTATAATGCGGCGGTGGATTTGATCGAGCGCAATCTTGCGGCGGGCCGTGCCGGCAAGATCGCGTTCCGCGACGATCGCGGCACCATCACCTATGGCGAACTGGCGGCGCGGGT
>DATCDN010000009.1:0-16597 GCA_036510675.1 Allostellaceae bacterium | reverse complement strand
GATCGCCTCTTCTTCGGCGGAAAAGCCGGTGGCGAGGGTGTGGGGCGTGGACGCACGATCGGCCACGTCCCGGCGCTTTTTCCAGCGCCGGACGGTGGTCTCGCTGATGCCGAGTTCGCGCGCCAGCGCGCCTACCGGTTGGCCACTCGCCTGGATGTAGGCCCGCATCTTCGGCGTGGTCGCCGCGTTGGCATGCAACTTCACCAGCATCGGCGTCCCTCCAGCCAAGCAATGCCAGACAATACACCAATTCGCTCCAGCCAACCTTCTGGGACACAACACTTTCGCCGGTAAGGGGAGTACTTCGCGCTGCGCCACGGCCTGATCCCGCCGAGCCATCCCGAATACGCCGCGCTATGCGAGGGACTAAGGGCGAGTTGACAGCCCTATCAGGGGCTCAGTTTGGAAGTTCACCAGCGACCGCCAAATAAATCTTATCGACTTTCCCCTCTCCGAATTGGTCAATAAATGCGCACAAATACTTTCCTCTCAAAATTGCTCCGTATGAATTCGCCGAATCATAACTGATTTCAGCGGTTATCATTTCGGCGTTGTAGCCTTTTGAATCGGCAATGATCTTTGCCGATTTTTGCTCTGACTCCAAGATTTTCGGAAATGAATCAACGAGTTTCTTTACAAAATAAGAATTCATGTATGTATAAGCAAAATTTGCCTTGTCAATCGGATAACCGCTCACTGCGCATTCAATTCTCTTGTAGCTCGATGGCGACTTCAGAGAAGAAGTTAGCACTTCTTCGCATATAGTTATCGCTTTGGGAGGCTGTAATAGATACCAAGCGGCGACTCCCATTGCTGCGACTAGTACGATTGCCGAGATCGAGACGAGCGTGACGCGCATTGCCATAACTCACCGAAGTGAAACAAAATGGAACTGGCGGTAGTTTAACCCTGGATGTTTTTAGAGCGCCGGCGGATCAGGGTGCCCGCGCCCTCGGCGAAGAGTTCGAGCAGGATCGCATGCGGCACGCGGCCGTCGATGATGACCGCGGCCTCGACGCCGCCTTCGGCCGCGTCGATACACGTCTCGATCTTGGGGATCATGCCGCCGGAAATGGTGCCGTCCGCGATCAGGGCGCGGGCATCGGCGACTGACAATTCCGACAGCAGTTTCTTCTCCTTGTCGAGCACGCCGGTGACGTCGGTCAGCAGCAAGAGGCGCGTCGCCCGCATCGCCGCCGCGACCGCGCCGGCCGCGGTGTCGGCGTTGATGTTGAAGGTCTCGCCATCATCGCCGATGCCGATCGGCGCGATCACCGGAATGATTTCGGCGCGGATCAGCGCCTCCAGCACGCTGGTATCGATGTGCGACGGCTCGCCGACGAAGCCGAGATCGAGCAGCTTTTCGATGTTGCTGTCGGGGTCCTTCTTGGTGCGCCGCAATTGGCGCGCGCGGATCAGGCTGGCATCCTTCCCCGACAAGCCGATGGCCCGCCCGCCGGCGGCGTTGATGGCCGCCGCGATCTCCTTGTTGATCGAGCCGGACAGCACCATTTCGACGATCTCGACGGTGGCGCGGTCGGTAACGCGCAGCCCATCGATGAACGATGATTTGATCTTCAACCGCTCCAGCATGGCGCCGATCTGGGGGCCGCCGCCATGCACCACGATGGGGTTCAGCCCGACCTGCTTCAACAGCACGATATCGGCCGCGAACAGCTTGCCCAGCCGTTCCTCGCCCATGGCGTGCCCGCCATATTTCACCACGACCGTCTTGCCGGCATAGCGCTTGAGATAGGGCAGGGCCGCCGCCAGGGTGGCGGCCTTGCTGTGCGGATCGATGGCGGCGGATTTAATGTCGCTCATGCCGCGCAATCTAACGCGCGGTGGGAGGCGCCGCCAGTTCGGCGAGCGCGCCGCGCAGTTCGGCGATGCCGCGATCGTCCCGCGCACTGGTGAAATGCAGCGCCGGATAGGCGGCGGGATGCTTCGCCAAATCGGTGGCGGTCAGCTCGGCGATCCGCGCCAGCGCGTCGGGCTTCACCTGGTCGCATTTGGTCAGGACCGCGACATAGGACAGCGCCGCCTCGTCGAGCAGCGCGATCACGCGCCGGTCGGCCGGCTTGATGCCGTGCCGCGCGTCGATCAGCAGCGCGACGCGGCGCAAGGCCACGCGGCCCTTGAGGTAATGCTCGATCAGCCGGTTCCAATTCGCCACCACGCGCTTCTGGGCGGCGGCATAGCCATAGCCCGGCAGATCGACCAGCATCAGCCGCCCGCCGAGCTCGAAGAAATTGATCTGCTGGGTCCGGCCCGGCGTGTGCGAGACGCGCGCCAGCGCGCGGTGGCTGGTCAGCGCGTTGAGGAGACTGGATTTGCCGACATTGGAGCGCCCGGCCACCGCGATTTCGGGCAGCGTCGATGGCGGCAGCATGGCTTCGGTGGCGGCGCCGGCGCGGAACTCGCACGCGCCCGCGAATAGCTTTCGCCCCGCCTCGATCTGTTCACCGGTGGGCGCCCGGTCGGCGGGAAAGACGGTCAAAGCGTGCGCTTACGCCTTGGCCTTGGCCGCCGGCTTCAACCCGACTTGGCGCAGGATCAGCCATTGCTGCAGGCCCGACAGCGTGTTGTTCCATGCCCAATAGAGCACCAGGCCGGCGGGAAAATGCGCCAGCATGAAGGTGAAGACGACGGGCAGCGCCATGAACATCTTGGCCTGCATCGGATCGGGCGAGGTCGGGTTGAGCCGCTGTTGCAGGAACATCGTGATGCCCATGATGATCGGCCACAGGCCGATCGACAGGAAGCCGATGTACGGCAGGTCGGCGGGCACCGCCCAGGGCGCCAAGCCGAACAGATTGAGGACGCTGGTCGGGTCGGGCACCGAGAGATCGTGTATCCAGCCATAGAACGGCGCCTGGCGCATCTCGATCGATACCGACAGGACCTTGTAGAGCGAGAAGAACACCGGGATCTGGATGACCATCGGCAGGCACCCCGCCGCCGGATTGGCGCCGCTGCGTTTGTACAGCGCCATCATCTCCTGATTGAGCCGCGCCTTGTCGTCGCCCATGCGCTCTTTCAGCTTCTGCATTTCCGGCTGCAGCAGCTTCATCTTGCTCATCGAGCGATAGGATTTATTGGCGAGCGGAAAGAAGATGATCTTGACGCACAGCGTGAACAGCAGGATGGCAAGACCGAAATTGCCGATATGGTGATAGAAGAAATCGAGCACCAGGAAGATCGGCTTGGTCAGGAAATAGAACCAGCCGAAATCGATCGCGCGGTCGAAGCGCGGAATGTTCAGCTGGGTCTCGTAATCGTCGAGAAGGTGAACCTCCTTGGCCCCGGCGAAAATCCGGTCGGCGGTGGTAATCGTGGCGCCGGGCGCCGCGACATGGGCGTTTCCGGTGTAGTCGATCTGATAGAGATCGCCCTGGGGCCGGATCACCTTGGTCAGGCGCGCATCGACCGGCTCGGCCTGATCGGGGATCAGCACGCCTAGCCAATATTCATCGGTCAGCCCGAACCAGCCGCCGGTGGTCTTGAATTGCTGGGGCTTGTCCATGTCGGCATAGCTCAGCTCGTGCAGCGTGCCGTCCAGCACGCCGATCGGCCCGACATGGAGGAGGCGGTTCGATTGTACCGGCGTCTTGCCACCGCGCGAGATCAGGCCATAGGGATAGAGCGTGATGCTCTTGGTGCCGTGATTCGCGACCGACTGGGTGACGGTGAAGATAAAATTGGCGTCGACCGCGATCTTGCGCACGAAGGTCAGGCCCTGGCCATTGTCCCAGGTCAGCGTCGCCGGATGATCGACGCCGATACTCTTGTCGGCGGTGGTCCACAGGGTCGCGCCGTCGGGCGTCTTGACGCCGCTATTGGGCGCCGCGACCCAGCCGAAATCGGCGAAATAGGGCTCGGCGGTGCCATCGGGCGACAGCAATTGCACCAGCGGCGAGTCCGGCGCCGTGGTCTCGCGATAGTTGGTCAGCGTCAAATCGTCGAGCCGCGCGCCCTTCAGGTCAATCGAGCCGACCAGGCGCGATGTTGAGATTTTGAGGCGCGGCGACTTGCCCAGCGCCTCGCCGCGGCTGGCGGGGGTGGGGGCGGCGACCGGGCTTGGGGCCGCCGCGCCCTTGGTCCCAGCGGCCGGCTGGCCGGCGGCGGTCGAGGCCGCCGGATGCGCCGGCGTCTTGATCTTGGGCGCGATGAAATATTCAAAGCCGATCAGAATCGCGATCGACAGAACGACGGCGACGATCAGGTTGCGCTGCTGGTCCATGAAGCAGGAGCCTAATGCGAATGCGACGGGACGGCCGAGGCCGGCCGATCCGGAACTGGATCATAGCCGCCGCGCGCCCAGGGATGGCAGCGCAAAACCCGGCCCGCCGCCAGGGCGCCGCCGCGCCACGGGCCATGGGTCGCGATCGCCTCGCCGGCATAGTGGGAGCAGGACGGCTCGAACCGGCAATTATTGCCCAGCACCGGCGACAGCAGCAATTGATAGGCGCGGATGATACCGCGCAGGAAATGGCCGACCACGAGGCTAAACATGACTGGTTCCTTCACCGCCACAGGCCGAGGCGCTTCAACCCGGTCTCGATATCGCCGATCAAATCGGCAAATGGCCGCCGCACCGTCCCCGCGCGGGCGATCAATACGTAATCATGTCCCGGGACGGCATGAACGGGCATGCTCGCCGCCACCGCCGCCTTGAGGCGCCGGCGCGCCCGGTTGCGAACGACGGCGATGCCGACCTTGCGGCTGGCGGTGAAGCCGATGCGCGGCGGGCTATCGTCCTCGGCGGAACGCGGGGCGGCTTGCAGGATCAGGCCCTGCGCCACCCATTTCTTACGGGTGCCGGCGACCCGGAGAAACTCCGCGCGCCGCTTGAGGCGCGCCAGCGCGGCCATGGAACGGTGCGTGCCTCAGGCCGACAGGCGCTTGCGGCCCCGCGCGCGCCGCCGGGCCAAAACGGTACGACCGCCGACCGAGGCCATGCGCTTCATGAAACCATGACGCCGCTTGCGGACGATCCGGCTCGGCTGATAGGTACGCTTCACGGTCTTGATACTCCAAAACATCGGGAGATGGGGCGGAAGGGCGTTTTTTAGGGGAAGGCGGCCCCTAAGTCAACGCAGCCGGGGCACTTCTTGGTCTAGCGGTGGAACAGCGCCATCGCCTCGTCGGCCAGCACGCCGCCGGTGATCGCGATCTTGGCGAATTCGGTCTTGGCGGCGACCTCGGTCGTCGGAATCATGATCTGATCGATGGCGGCGCCCAGTTGGGCCAGGGACGCGCCATAGACCACCCGCGCGATGCCGCACCAGGCGATCGCCCCCATGCACATCACGCAGGGTTCACCCGACGTATAGAGCGTGGTGCCGCGCAGCGCGGCCGGTCCTTGCTCGGCCAGAAACCGGCGGATCGCGACCATCTCGCCATGCGCCGTTGGGTCTTGAAGGTGCCGGCCGAGGTTGAGGCCGCGCGCCACGATCTTGCCGTCGCGCACGATCACCGCGCCGAACGGGAAATCCGCCTGGGCGGCGAGCGCGATCGCCGCGCGCATGAAGCCGGCATCCTGGGGCTGGACGGGCGACGCGATTGCCTCGGCCGCGGCTGGCCGCGCGTGCGCCGCCAACACCGGCACCGCGGCGGTGGCGAGGCCGCGCATGATGGCGCGGCGGCTGATGCCGGGCGCGGTTTCGGCGATCAAGGCGCGCCGGGGCCGCGATACCAGGGCGGCGGTCCCCACGCGGCATGCCAATAATAGCGCACCGGCGACAGCGCCCAGATCAGCGCGATGATCCAGCCGAGGCCGGACCAGCCGAGAAAGAAATTCACCAGCAGGATGCCGACCCGGCTCTGATGCCCGCGCAGAAACGCGACGATCGTCGGCAGGAAATAGAGCAGCAGCGCGATCAGCCCGAGGCTCGGACCGTGATGCCAATGCGAAAACGGCTCGTCATAATACATGGCTTACCTCCGGGTTGGCGCGTGCAGCCTTGCCCAAATCCGCCGTCGGCGCAATGCCTGCCCTACCGCATCAGATGGGGCCACAGGCCGGCGATGCCGATCAGAATCAGATAGATCGCCACCACGAAATTCAAAATGCGCGGCACAATCAGAATCAGAATGCCGGCGACCAGGGCGATCAGCGGCTGAACCGTCAGTAGCGTCAGATGCATGGGGTCCTCCTCGGGGGCGTCAAATCTGTGCGGCGGTGTGGATATGCTCGGGGCGGAAGCCCATGCCGACGATGCGCGCCGGCAGGCGGCGCAGCACTGGAAATCGGCCGAAGAGATTGAGCACGCGGGGCGGATGGAGCGGCCCCGCGGCGCCGAACAGCACCGGGCTCAGAATGCGGTTCTGGATCAGCACCTGCATGCCCTGGGTCAGGCGGGTCGGCCATTCGCGGCGGCGCTGCACCGCGGCCAGATCGGCGTCGCGGACGTGCCTCGCCCGGAGCGGGGCGGCCAATAGGTTCGCCGTCGCGACCGCATCCTGAATCGCGAGGTTGATGCCGACCCCGCCGATCGGCGACATGGCATGCGCGGCGTCGCCGATGCATAGGAGGCCAGGGCGGTGCCAGCGGGGCAGCCGGTCCACCGCCACGGTCAACAGCTTCACATCGCTCCAATCCGTGATCTCGGCGGCGCGGTCGCGCAGCCACGGCGCCACCGTGCCGATATCGGCGTGAAATGACGCCAAGCCGCGCCGCTTGATGGCCGCGAAGCCGTCCTTTGGAATGACATAGGCGCACTGCCAGTAATCGCCGCGATTGAGTGTCACCAGCACACGGCCGCGATCGATCTGGCCGAGTGCGTCGTTGGGATCGTCGGGCCGCCGCGACATCCTCAGCCACAACACGTCGATCGGCGCGCCGATAGTGAGCGGCGAGAAGCCGGCGCGGGCGCGAATGGTGGAATGTCGGCCATCGGCGCCGACGACCAGGTCGGCGCTTATGTCGAGCGGGCCTTGCGCCGTGGTCGCGCGCACGCCGACGACGCGCCCTTCCGCCTCGATCAGGTCGGTCGCGTCGGCGCCCATCCGCAGATCGAAGGTCGGATAGCGCTTCGCGTGTGCCGCGAGAAAGTCGAGAAAGTCCCATTGCGGCATCAAGGCAATGAATTTGCACGCCGTCGGCAGATGGGTGAAATCGGCGATCTGGAAATCGCGCTGGGCGATCCGGGCGCCGGCGCGGGCCAGTTTCTGGTGCGGCCGCTTTAGAAATTCCGACAGCAGGCCCAGCTCGTGCATGAGTTGCATGGTTGAGGGGTGGATCGTGTCGCCACGGAAGTCGCGAAAGAAATCGGCGTGCTTTTCCAGCACCACCACCGGCACGCCGGCCCGCGCCAGCAGCAGGCCGAGCATAACCCCAGCCGGGCCGCCGCCGGCGATGCAACAGGTGGTGCTGAGATCGGCCACTTTACCTCGCGACCAAGTGGGAGCGCGCGCCGCACGGCGCGATCCCCGGACTTAATCCGGGGACAAGGCGGCCGGACGGCCGCCGCCCGGCGTCTGAGGGCATTAAAGGAATCTCGTCGGCCAGTTGATGGTGCGCCAGTAATGCGCCGACGGGCTGTCGTCGAAGCCCAGCCCCTCGTCGGGCTGGCGGAAGTTGCGGCCGATAATATCGGTGAAATCCTCCAGCACCGGCTTCACGTTGGGATCGAAGGAATAGATGTCGTTGACGGTGATCATCCGCGCCGTCATGTACCATTTATGCTGCCGCATCTTTTCGTAGGCGCGATAGATATAGGGTTCCGGCCGATAGCCCTCGCCGAACAGGCGGATATATTGCGCCGGATACTCATAGCCATTGGCCGGGTCGGGGAAGAAGCGCAGCACTTGATGCGCGCGGATCGCCCAGGCGATTTCCTCATCGACATAGGGCGCCACCATCTCCGATGCCCAGAAACCGTGATCGCAGCGGATGAAGCCCATGATGGCGATGTCGTGCAACAGGCACGCCAGCACGATCTTTTCCGGGTGGCCGGCCAGGCGCGCCAGCCGCGCGCTTTGCAGCACATGGGTCGCCGGGAAGAAGCGCTGCTTGAAGAAATCCATCAGCGTCGGCTGGTCCGGCATCTTCGACAGGCGCTTGTCGTGGCCCATCAGGAAGTACTGGCCCGGAAGCTGCGGCGGCGGCGGCATCGGCTTGGTCGGATCGCGCCCGCCCGAGAGATAGAGGTTGGACGGCTGCGGGATCGGGTCGAGCGCCGCGATCTGCGCATGTTCCAACTCGTCGACGCGTTCGGAGAAGGTCTTGGTCTGGGCGGTCCCTTCGGACATGGCGGCGCTCCCTTGCTGCGTTCCTGATGCTAAACCCGACGGGCGGCGACGGCAACGCGATGCCGAACATGCCCGCTTCGTTGTCGCGAATTGAAATGGACCATTCGATGGTCTAAATTGTCGGACAATATCGATGGCGAGGGCGACGTGAAAATTTCGGTGACCGAAGCCAAGGGTCAATTGACGGAACTGGTCCGGCGCGCCGAAGCGGGTGACGAGATCATTCTGACGCGCCACGGACAGGAAGCGGTGCGCCTGGTGCCGGTCAAACCGCTGGTCGACCGTCAGGCCAGACGGAAATCGATCGACAGCATCGTCGAGGCGGCTGCCGCGAAGATGACGCCCGGGCCCAGCGCGGCGCGCAGTCAGGATTTTCTCTATGACGAGGATGGTTTGCCGAAATGATCGCCGTCGATACATCGGCGCTCATGGCGATTTTGGCGAAGGAACCGAAAGGACCTTTATGCCTCGACCGCCTGAACGCCGAAGAGGAGATCGTGATTTCCGCGGGGACGGTCGCCGAAGCGCTGATCGTCGCGGGACAGCGTAACATCCTTGGCCGGTACGTTGACGAGTTCACCTTCCGGTTGAATGACGGCAACGTAAAGCGCCATACGATGCAGCGGCTCGACAGCCTCGCGTGGAGCACCGTTGGCCGGCGGATCACCTATCGGGAATTGACGGCATGAAGGAAGGACTGACGGCGCTCACCAAGCTTGTTAAGGTGGTGATGGCGTATCGTCCTGCCCGCAAACCGCCGGCTAAGCCGACCAGGAAACGGCGTCCCGTCGTTAATAAGCGAGGCACAGAACGACCATCGCAGGGACGATAGGCTTGGCTAGGTCGCAGGACTCAGAAGTCCACGCCTACGCATGGATCAAGAAAAATCTTGATCTGCTCGGTTGGGATATTAGGAATCCCGAACGTAGCGCGACAGGTCAAGTGTGGACCCAAAACGAAGTTACACACAATGAGGAATTAAGACGTTACCTCATTCTCAATAAACCAGAGAACATCGTTAAGGTAACTGACCGTGTTCTGTGGGTAATCGAGGCAAAGCGTTCCCATTCACAATTACATCAAGCTGTCCGTGAAGCGGAGGACTATGCAACTACGCTGAGGCCAAGCTCACAAGTGCAACCTCTCTTTGTCACGGGTGTTGCGGGCAACGATATTGATTCCTACCTAGTGCGCAGCGAATTCTGGAACGGTACGCAATACGTCCCGATTACGCTCAACGATATCCCGGCTACGGGACTTCTAGCCCTTGCTCATTTGGAGCAAATTCTCCGAACGGGTCAGGGGAAATCAGTGATCCCAAGATTGACGAGCGGCTGTTCCTGGCCCGCGCCGGGCACATCAACGAAATCCTACACCAAGGGGCGGTTAACCCGCATCAGCGTGCCGGCGTCATGGCAGCGCTCCTCCTGGCGGAGCTAAGTAGTACGCCACCAAATATCGAGGAACGTGACCCCTCGACACTAATCAGCGATATCAACGGGCGCGCCAAGTCAATTTTGTTACAACAAGGTAAGGGAAACTTCTTCGAGTACGTCCGAATCAACCTGCCATCGACGCCGGACAACCATGTAAAGCTACGGCGTGCTCTCGTCGATACCATTCAGGAATTGCATAATCTCAATATTCGTTCAGCAATGAACTCCGGCTCGGATTGGCTCGGGGCGTTCTACGAGGTATTTCTGAAGTACGCGAACTGGGCACAAGACCTCGGCATCGTCCTGACCCCGAACCGTAGATTGCCGTAGATATGCCCTTCTCGACGTGCGGCTTCAGGCTCTTGGCGAAGCAGTTGCCTTCTTGAATGTTGTTCTTGCGATCGCCCCTGAAAATCATATTGACGACGGCAAGCGCAGCCACTCCGGCATCCTGCTCGATACCGAAAACTGAGAACTGCTTGAATCTCGCTACCTGATCGGGACTGGCGGGTTGTTTCACATAATCAAACGCCGCAACCAAGAATCCTCCGGTAACGCACGTCGGGTCGTACACAATATCGGTGCTCTGCACGTCCATCACGTCGGCGACGAGATGAATCCGCCGTTCGCCCTCAAGGCCGGTGAAGAGAAAGAGTTCAAATTCGTTGATAAGGCGTTAGAGCAGATGCAGCAGGGTGCCCTTCTCTTTTCTATCCTGCCTTACGCCGCAATGGTGAAACCCGGTGTCTATCGGACATGGCGCAGAGATACATTGCTGCCTAACAACACACTTGTGGCCGTGATGAGCTTCCCCTTGGATTTATTCTATCCGGTCGCGGTCGCGAGCGTCGGCATTTTCGTCCGCAAGGGAATTCCACATCCTTCCGACCAAAATGTTCTGTGGGTTCGAGCCGTCAATGATGGATTGCTCAAGCGGAAGGGCCGGCGGCTGCCGAATGCGCGAGCTACTGATGATCTGGCGCGGGCGCATGACGTAGTGAAAGCGTACCTCGCCAATCCACAATACGCCGTGCCGAACATTGAACGTCTGCAAAAGGCATGTCTGATAAACCCCCTCGACACTATGTACGAACTCGTTCCCGAGAATTACTTGGATCAAGCTCTTCCGACGCCGGAAGAATTGCAAGACGGTATGGAGCAGATACTCCGTAACTCCGTAGCTTTTATGATTCGGTCAAGAAACGAAAATGTCCCTGACGTTCACTAGCGTGCGCCTCGCCGACCTCTTCGAGGTCGAATCAGGCGAGTTCCACGCGACCCACGAACTCGATCCCGGCGAAGTCCCGTTAATCTCGTGTGGTGCGGTTGAAGATGGGTTAATTGGATACTTCGATGTCCCGCAAGGGTTTCGCCACCACAACTGTGTCACCGTTGCCTACAACGGCTCATGGCCGTTACTCGCTAAATACCATCCCTACGATTTCGGGGCGAAGGATGATGTGGCAGTCCTAACGCCGCGTTATCCCATGCGAGATAGCACCCTTCTGTATGTTGCTGCCGTCTTGAGCCTGATGGCATGGCGCTACAGCTATTACCGCAAGACGTTCCGTGCTCGTGTCCGAAATACCCTTATCCCAATCCCGATGAATGCCGAGAAGGTCGATGAGACAGCTATCGAATCCCTTGCGGTTCCTGAAGCCGGGGCGGTTACGCCAGTGCGTCGGGTCATTTCGGGACTGCCATCGAGTGCGAACCAGTGGAAGCGATTCCCGATTGCCGATCTCTTTAAGGTGGCGAGAGGGGACTTCCACTCACTAGCTGACCTCGATCCGGGGCCATACATGACGGTATCGAGAGTAATCACGGATAATGGCGTGGTGGGCTATTTCGACCGGCCGGAAGGCGCGGTGGTATACCCTGCTGGAACGATCACGATCAGCACGCTCGGTGGAGATGCCTTCGTTCATATGGATGAATTCATCGCGTCGGATAACGTGATGATCTTACTGCCTACCGAGCCGATATCTGTCACGACGCTGCTATTTGTGGCGCTGATGCTGAACCACCAGAAATGGCGTTACTCGTATGGTCGCCAATGCTATCGGGCTAAGTTCATGGCGACCGAATTGTGGCTTCCCGTCCAACAACAAAAGGGAAGCGATGCTCTCGACGAGCCGTATATGCGATCGATCGTGGAGCGGGGCGGATATTGGCCAGTCATTGAAGCGCGACTCTCTGCCGCCGCCAATGCAGCGACATGAGGCGCGAAATTCAGGTTGGGGGAGTTAACGCGATAATTCCCCAATTTTGGGGAGCGTGTAGGATGAGGGGCGGAGCCGCATGGCGGCCTCACCCGATTTCGCGCCCTCGAATTAGACTTCCATATCCGTGTTTGCCGCCCCCCTCACCCAACCCTCTCCCCCCGCTGCGCGGAGGGGGAGGGAAAAAAAGCCACGGCGGCTCAATCTCAAACGACCAGGCTCTCTAGCCTAGCGCGCCAGGAATTCCCGTGTTCGCGCCACCACGTCCTTGAGGCCGAGCCGCTCCACCGTGACGCCGTCGGGGAACGCGCCCAGAAGGCGCGACGGCATGCGGCTGTCGAGCAGGGCGAACACCCCCATATCGTCGGCGCGGCGGATCAGCCGGCCGAACGCCTGGCGCAGCTTCAGCCGGGTGATGCGGTCGTCATAGCGCACCGCGCCGCTGTCGCCCAATTGCGCCGCGCGCCGCGCCTTGTGAAGAATATCCGGGCGCGGCCACGGCACGCGATCGAACACGATGAGCCGCAGCGAGCGGCCGGGCACATCGACGCCATCCCTGACCGCATCGGTGCCGAGCAGGCAGGCATCTTCCTCGGCGCGGAAAATATCGACCAGCGTCGCCGTGTCCATGCCATCGACATGCTGTGCCAGCAGCGTCAGGCCGGCTTCCTCCAACGGCGATGCGATGCGCCGGTGCACCTCGCGCAGGCGCTGGATCGCGGTGAAGAGGCCGAGCGCGCCGCCGCCCGATGCCTCGAACAGGGCGCGATAGGCGCCCGCCACCGCCGCCATGTCCTCGCGCCGCAGATCGTTGACGATGAACATCCGGGTCTGGCGCGCATAGTCGAACGGCGAGGGCACGCGCGCGCGATAGGCGGGGCGCGCGAGATGCGGCGCGCCGGTGCGCGCCTCGGCCGCCTCCCAATCCCGCACCGGGTCGCCGCTGGAATCGGTCAGGGTCGCGGAGGTGATCAGCACCCCATGCGCCGGCTTGGCGACGAATTCCGCGAAGGGTTTGGTGGGATCGATCCAATGGCGATAGAGGCCGACATCGGTGTCGTGCCCCTCCATGCGGTCAATCGCCAGCCAATCGACGAAGTCGGGCGACGGCTCGGCATCGAGTTCCGCCAGCGCGCGCTGCCAGCCCGCCAGCTCGATGCCGCCGCGCCGGGTCAGGCCGCGGATCATCGCCTCGATGCGCATGCGCAGCGGCGTGTCGAGTTCGGCCGCCTCGTTCTCCAGCCGGCCTTCGAGATGCTTGGCGATGGCGCGCAGCGGCGCCGCGATTTGTCCCAGCGCCGCGCTGAGCGCGCGGGCGGCGTCGGCCAGCCCGTCGATCGGCGGCCGCAACTCGGCCTCGAGCGAATAGCTCTGCTCGCGCGTCTCGGCGCGCGCCATGACTTGGCGCCGCGCCAGCGCCAGAAATGTCTCGCAGGCGCCGTGCGGGCGCTCATCGCGCAGCCGTTGCAGCCAGCCCTCGCCCGGCAGCGCGCGCGCCGCGGCGATGGCATGATCGAGCGCGCCCGCCGCCTCCTGATTGTCGGCGATGAGATCGTCGAGCCGGCGCTTCAGCCCGCGCGCCCGGCTGCGGCGGCCGTCCTCGGCGCCGGCAATCCAGCGCCGCAACTCCGCCGTCTCCTGCCCGGTCAGCGCCAAGGAAAACGCCGCGTCGGCGGCGTCGAACACATGATGCCCCTCGTCGAACACCAGCCGCGTCGGCAGATAGGCATCGTCCAGCCCTTGCAGCGCCGACTGCACCATCACCAGCGCGTGGTTGGCGACCACGATGCGGGCGCGGCGGGCGCGGCGCACGCTCTTTTCGATGAAGCAGCGATGATAGTGGCTACAGGCGGAATGGATGCACTCGCCGCGCCGGTCGGACAGCGCCAGCGAGCGATTGCGGCCGATGAGATCGGGCAGCCAGCCGGGAAAATCGCCGCCGATCATGTCGCCCTCGCGGGTGGCGCCGATCCAGCGCGCCATCAGCCCCAACGCGATCGCATCATAAGGCCGCAATGGCAGGCCGGCGATCGCCTCTTCGTAATTCAGCAGGCACAGGTAATTCTCGCGGCCCTTGCGGATGACGACGCGTCGCGCTTTCACCGCCGGGTCGGGATAGAGCCGGTCCAGTTCGGTCGAAATCTGGTGCTGCAAATTGCGGGTGAAGGTCGAAATCCACACCGCGCCCTGGTTCTTTTCGGCCCACAGGCTGGCGGGCGCGATATAGCCCAGCGTCTTGCCGACCCCGGTCCCGGCCTCCGCCAGGACGAAATGCGGCTCGTCCGGTGCCGCGCGCGGCAGAAAGGCGCTGCTGACCGCCGCCGCGTAATCCGCCTGTTGCGGCCGCGGCTCGGCATCGTCGCCCAGCAAGTCGGCCAGGCGCTGCCGCGCCTCGTCCTGTTCGATGGGAATGGTGCCGGGCGGCGGCTCGGGCGCGTACTCGACCCAATCGGACAGCTTGCGCCAGACATTCATGCCGGCCGGCGTATCCGCATTGGCGGACGGCGGACCCAGCGCGCGCATCACCGCCGCGCCCCATGCCCAACCGGCACGCTCCATCGCCTGGGCGATGCCGCGCGCCTCGGGGGCGCGGGCCAGCGATAATTCCTGGAGCAGCGCCTCGGCCGACGCGATCAGCGACAGCGCCTCGGCCTCGACCCCTACGCCCGGGTCCGGCAGGTCCAGCGCCCGGGCAAGGCCGCGCGGCGTCGGCAGGCAGAAAATCGCCGGCCGGGTAAAGGCATAAAGCTCCAGCACATCATAGGCCGGAAACACCGGCACATTGAGGCGCCGCGCCACCGATTTGGCATGGCACAGAAAGGGCGGGGTGGCGCGCGCCCGCGCCGCCCCCTCCGCCAAGGTCAGGGTCGCGATCTCACCGTCGGGCGTCAGCCACCCCGCGCGAGCCGCTCCCACCGCCAGGGCGGGGGCGGCGGGCAACGCAATTCGACTGGCGACGAGGGCGACCGGCTGCATATAGAACAAAGGCTAAACAAAGCCGGCGCCCCTGACAATGCGGCAGAAGACCGTCCGCGTGGCTATTTCGCGCCCGTCAGCGCGAAATGGGCGCCTTGCGGATCGGTGCCCCGGACCACCCATTGGCCGCCCGGAACTTCCATCGGGCCGCTGGTGATCGCGCCGCCGCCGGCGATGATCTTGGGCACGGCGGCCGCGATGCTGGGCACATTGAAATAATAGACCCAGGCCGGCACCGGCATCTGCGCCGGCTTGGTCATCATGCCGCCAAAGGCCTCGCCAGCGCCGGTGCCGAACATCTGGTACTTGCCCGCCGGTCCCATGTCCATGACGTCGTGCTGCTTCCAGCCGAATTGCTTGGCATAGAAATCGAACGCCGACGGCCCATCGACCGCGTAAAGCTCATGCCAACCGGCATGGCCAGGCGTGCCTACGTCGGCCGGCGACATCTCGTCCGCGTGGGCCGGCTGAAACAGCGCGAAGGCGGTGCCTTGCGGGTCGGACACCATGGCGAAACGGCCGACATTGGGGATGTCGTCGGGGCCGCGCCAGACCTTGCCCCCCGCCGCCTTGAGATCGGCGGCCGCCTGATCGACATCCGCGACGCCGATATAGCCGACCCAGGCCGCCGGCGCGCCCTGGGCACGCTGTTCCCGCGACAGGGTCAACGCGCCCGCGACCTGCATATCGCCGGCCTTGAACAGGGTATAATCCATGTCCGGCATCGGCGATTTCTGCGCCGCCCATCCGACCACCTCGCCATAGAATTTCGCGGCCGCCGCGCCGTCGGTGGTCATCAACTCGTACCACACGAATTTGCTGGGGGAAGATGCCATGCGAGCCTCCATGGCCTTGGCATTGCGTTCAACAGGTTGATATCAACTCTATAGCAACGTCATGGCGCGTCAATCGCAAGCTCGTCCGCGGCCCGACTAAGCGGCGTCTTTATCGGTCGCGAAGATTGAGAGATGCCTGGGTCGCTTCGTGCCGTGCATCAGTTTTCTGCCGGCGTCATGAAGATCGATCGCGTTTTGCAGATTGAGCCAAACCTGCGCGCCGGTGCCGAGTACGGTGGCGATCCGCGTCGCGCTTTCCGCCGCGATCGCGGCACGGCCATTGACGATGGCGCTCATGTGCTTGCGGGTGACACCAGCCGCTTCGGCGAATTTGGCGATCGACACCTTATGGGGGCGCAAGAACAGCTCCGCGAGAATTTCTCCCGGCGTGGTCGGTCGGCGTTCGCGCTTCATCGTGGTCACGGCTAATGATAATCCTCAAAATCAATCTCAATGATCGTTCTGATCGAAGCGAAAGGTCAGCCGCCAATTGCCGGAAATCCGCATCGCAAATTGTCCATCGCGATCGCCCGTCAAGGCATGAAATCCCAAGACACCCTGTAAGTCGCCCGGTCCGGTTGCACCGTCCAGATAATCGAGCACGGTCAGAATCCGCTTCAGATAAGCCGATCCAACATGTTTTGAGCGGCCGGTCCGGAATACTTCATCGAGACCCTTATGGGAAAAAGAACGGATTGCTATCGCTGACACCTTTCAGGTAACGATACCTCTAAGTGTCTGTCCAATGAGTTGTTGAATCATATGAATCGTTTGTGATTCAAGGATGGCGGCCTGATTCGAAGGAGCCGCCGATGTGGACGATTCAAAATCGCGTGCGTTACGACCGCAGCCGTCTGCGCTATCCAAGCGA
>DATCDN010000008.1:0-16810 GCA_036510675.1 Allostellaceae bacterium | reverse complement strand
CCGCGCGCGTACTTGAACTCCGTCGCCTGACCGCGGACCACTTTGCGCACCGTCGCGCGCGACACCGACAGCGTCCGAACGATCTCCTTGATCGGGCGGTGCTGCTCGAAATAGGCCCGACGTATCTGACCGATGATGTCCTCGCCAATCATCCCCCAGCATCCTTCCCGGCAAAAGGAAAGGACGCTGACACACCGCGTCAGAGGGGGTCATTATTGGACGCGAAAACCGCCCCTCAGGGGGTCACTATTGCCCGCGAATTTACAGCGATGGCGCGTGGCTTCGTCTATCTCGCAGCCGTGGTTGACTGGTTCAGCCGACGCGTGCTCAGCCATCTTCGCAACGCATTTGGCGCACAACTCCGGTCGGGCTACGCCCTCCCTGCGTCGCACGCCAAATGCGCATCACACCAAGGAAGAAAACCCGGCAGCAATCCACTTATCTCAACCGCGAAGCTGTTCAGACGACCGGAGCCACCTCTCTGTTGAGGCTCCACACTTAGCGGCAACTCACCCTCAAGCAGGTCCGATCGCCCAGCACCTTGGCGAAGGTCTTGTTGAAATTGTCGATCGGCTCCCCGTCATAGCCGGCAAAAACATAATCGCCTGGCTCGCCATGTTTCGACATCTTGCGCAGCCGCTCGATATAGAATTCCGCGCCTTCCCGGCAGACGACGGTTCGGGCGCCGGTCGTGGTCGTGGGAGCCACCTCGACCACGAGCGACGGCTTGCCTTTGTCGTCTATTTCGATGCGCCAATCCCAGTATTTTTCGACGAAGGCATCCGGCATGTCGGCGGCGTGGTGGTCGCCGAAATACGGGATGAAGTATTTGGTGCCCATGAGGGTGTGGAGGCGCTGGCGGTGAATGGACAGGCCGCTTTCATGGACGTTGTAGAAGCGGCGCCACAGGTCTTTGACGCGCTGGTTGCCGGCGCGGCGACATCGAGGCCCTGTTTCTGTTCCGCGCGGAGCTGGTAGAAGAGCTCTTCGGGTTCGCTGATCGCGACCTTGAGGTCGGCGGTCTTGAGGGAACGGACGACATAGCCCTCGACGCCGGGCACTTTGAGCCGCGCCTGATACCGGACCTTCTTACGGTCCGGCCGGGTATAAAGAAGGATCGCCCCGTCATGGAGCGATAAGCTGTCCTGATAGAACCCCACCGTCGCCTCCCGTGCCGAAATTGGTGAAGGGCGCTAACTCATCGCTCCGACGAAAGTCGCCGATGGGCAGCTTCGAGGCCGTGTCCGCGAGGAACGTTAACTCGAAGCTTCAGATGAGGCAGACTCTACCAAAATCCAAAATCGGTGAACGATTGGTCGAGAATCGTAGCTCGACCTTGCGAGACGGACAAGAGGTAGTGAATGTTTGGTGAATGCGGAAACAGCGGCTCATTTTTCAATAAGCCGCTGTTTTAATTGATAAATTCTAAGGAGCCTAATTAACGCTTCGAGAACTGGAAGCTGCGGCGGGCCTTGGCTTTGCCGTACTTCTTGCGCTCCACCACGCGGCTATCGCGGGTCAGGAAGCCGACCGCCTTCAGCGCCGGCCGCAGACCTGGCTCGTAATAGGTCAACGCCTTGCTGATGCCGTGCCGCACGGCGCCCGCCTGACCCGACAGGCCGCCACCGACCACGGTGCAGTGCACATCAAACTGAGCCGCGCGGTTCGTGACCTGAAACGGCTGATCGATGATCATGCGCAGCACGGGCCGCGCGAAATAGACCGGGCTGTCGCGACCATTGACCGTGACGCGGCCGGTGCCGAGCTTCAACCACACCCGCGCCACCGCGTTCTTGCGCTTGCCGGTGGCATAGGCGCGGCCTTGCGCGTCGAGCTTGGGCTGCACCATCTCGACCGGCTCGCCATGCGCGGACGGCGGCGGCGGCGCGGCGGCGGTGCGTGTCGCGGCGCCAGCAAAAGCGTCCGCAAGCGTGTTCAGCGATCCCCGTTCTTCCGCCATGTCATGCCCTCTTATTCTTGCTATTCATCGCGCCAACATCGAGCGTCACCGGCTGTTGCGCCTCATGCGGATGCTCGGCGCCCGGATAGACCCGCAGATGGCCCATCACCTTCCGGCCCAGCGGCCCGCGCGGCACCATGCGCTCCACCGCCTTGAACAGGACGCGTTCAGGATGCTTGCCCGCCAGGATCGCCCCTTGGGGTTTTTCCTTGAGGCCGCCGGGAAAGCCGCTGTACCAGCGAAAAACGCTGTCCTTGCCTTTATTGCCGGTCAGCTGAACCTTCGCCGCGTTGATGACGACAACATGATCGCCGGTGTCCATATGCGGCGTATAGCTGGGCTTGTGCTTGCCCCGCAACCGCGTCGCGATGATCGCCGCGAGCCGGCCAAGCACCAGCCCCTCGGCGTCGATCAGCGTCCAGCCCTTCTTGATGTCGGACGGCTTGGCGGAAAAAGTCTTCATCACGCAACCCCGTTAAAAAGGTCGCGCAGTATGTCACGCAATTTCGGCCCGTCAACAGATGGTATTATAGGTTTTTCAATGACTTAAGTGTTACGGTATTATATTACCACTAATTCTTATCGCGCGGCGCGGCGATTTGCGGGCCGACGCCGTTGGGCCCGATCCGACCGAAGCTCGGCTGAAACACACCGATCGTGGTGTCGCCGAAGCGGCTGATCGCGACGCTGCCGCCGCCATAGAGGCGGCTGGTGTCATTCATCTGTTGGACGATCTCGTCAGGGTCGGTCAGCCGGGCCGAGAAACGGGGGGCGGCGAATTGATCGCCGGTGACGACCTCGAGCGCCTGCGCGGACGGCGCTCCCAGGGCCATAAGGGCCGACGCCGACACGACCAGAGCCATGATGACTAGCGACCGTTTCACGACATGCACCCCTCTCTCTGCCCGCCGATCATACAACCGGCGGGTGGCGCGCCGAAGGGAAATTGTCGGCGGGACACACCTTGACCGGACGCGCCACGCGGGAGTGAAATGGCGCCATGGATGGAACCGCCCAACCTCTTCTCATCCGCCACGACAATGACGGCATCGCCACGCTGACCATGAACCGGCCGGAGGCGCGCAACGCCCTGTCGGTCGGGCTGATGAGCGCGATGCAGGAGGCGATGGACGCCGTCGCGCAGGATCGGTCCGTGAAAGTGGTGGTGATCGCCGGCGCCGGGCCGGGTTTCTGCGCCGGGCACGATCTGCGCGAGCTGCGCGCCAATCCCGGCCGTGAGACCTATAAAGCGGTGTTCGCGCAATGCAGCCGACTGATGGTCAGCATCGTCAAGCTGCCGAAGCCGGTGATCGCGCGCATCCACGGCGTTGCCACCGCGGCGGGCTGTCAGCTCGTCGCCACCTGCGATCTCGCGGTGGCGTCGGAGGCGGCGCGCTTCGCCACGCCCGGCGTGAATATCGGCCTGTTCTGCTCGACCCCGATGGTGGCGCTGAGCCGTGCCGTCGGGCGCAAGCAGGCGATGGAGATGCTGTTGACCGGCGAGCTGATCCCCGCCGGCGAGGCGCACCGGATCGGCCTCGTGAACCGCGTCGTGCCGGCCGCGGACCTTGACGAAGCGGTCACCGCGCTGGCGCGCCAGCTCGCGGCCAAATCGCCGCTGACCCTCGCCATCGGCAAGGAGGCGTTCTATCGCCAGGCTGAATTGGGGCTGGAGCAAGCCTATGCCTTTGCCAGCGAGGTCATGACCACGAATATGCTGGCGCGGGACGCCGAGGAAGGCATCGACGCCTTCTTGCAAAAACGCCCGCCGGAATGGCAGGGACGTTAGACTAGCGCCGCGCCACCTCGGTGGCGATCCAATCCAGGAATGGGCGGTGGCCGTCGGTGATCGGCCACGCCTCGATGCACGGGCATTCATAGGTGTGCATGCCCTTCGCCAGCGCGATCAGCTCATCAACCCGGTCGGCGGTGGTCTTCATGATCAGCACCGCTTCCTCGGTCTCCTGCACCTTGCCCTGCCACCAATAAATCGAGTCGATGCCGGAAATCACATTGGCGCAGGCGGCGAGCCGCGCCTCGACCGCGGCACGGCCGATCTTGCGTGCTTCGTCGATCTCCCCGGCGGTGACATAGACATACATCGTGCTCATGGTGATTTTGCCCCTACAACCGTCTGGTGATTCAGCATTCTATCGGCTAAAAATGCGTTATGGGGGAAGTCCGGACATTGCCAATGCGAGACGCGCCGACGGCGCACCAAACCCGTTGGCTGCGCCGGGGGCTCAGTCAGCCCGGCGGCAAGCTTCCCCTGTTCGACGAATTCGGCCAGTCGATCGACCCTGGCACCATCCGCGCATGCGTCGAGCAGGGCTGGGCGGAACCATGGTTCAGCAATCCGCTGAAACCCGATTGGCTGGTCTGCAAACTCACCCAAGCCGGCCGCGCGCTTGTGAGTCAAGGTTAGATATCCCGACTTAACTTATTGATAAAATGAAAATGGTCGGAGCGGCGAGATTCGAACTCGCGACCCTCAGCACCCCATGCTGATGCGCTACCAGGCTGCGCTACGCTCCGCCAATTCCGTGCTCGGAAAATTCCCGGCCAATCGAGGAGGATTGTGACCTACTGATTGGCCCGCCGCAAGAGATCGCGCAGCATGACCAGTTCGGCGCGCAGCTCGGCGATAATGTCGCGCAGTTCTTGCGCCTGATCCGGCGTCTCCGCTTCCGCCTTGTTGACGATGGCGCTGGGTGGCGCCGCGCGCACCCCGCCCTCGGCGCTTTTGAGCGCGCCCTCGCGCAGCAATTTCTGGACGCCCTTGATCGTATAGCCCTGGTCGTAGAGGCACTGCCGGATACGGCGCAGCAGCGCCACGTCGTCGGGGCGGTAGTAGCGCCGGCCGCCGGCACGCTTCAGCGGCCGGACCTGGGGAAAGCGCGATTCCCAAAAGCGCAGCACATGCTGCGGCACTTCAAGCTCCTCGGCGACCTCGCTGATGGTGCGGAACGCCTCGGCCGATTTGGCGGCACGGCGCGCCAGCGTGCTGGTGGGGGGTAGATCGTAACTCATGCGGGCCCGGCCTCTTTCCCGCCGCTCAACGCGGCGTCGATCTGGTCTTTGAGGAGATGGGAGGCGCGAAATACCAGAACCCGGCGCGGGCTGATCGGGACTTCCTGTCCCGTCTTCGGATTCCGCCCTATTCTCCGACCCTTACGACGTACAGCGAAGCTACCGAATGAAGAGATTTTGACCATTTCGCCGCGCACCAGGGCCTTGCAGATTTCTTCAAGTACCGTCTCAACCAATTCGGCCGATTCATTACGAGACAGGCCCACCTCCTGGTACACAGCTTCGCTCAATTGCGCGCGTGTTACCGTCTCACCGGCCATCTCGACGCCCCCCGTTCTTTCGGGAAACCTAACGCCCGGCAGGAAATCCGTCAATTACAGATAGTTGTGTGAATGTCTTCAAAATCGTGAGCGGCACTACCAGCGAACCAGCGAGGCACCCCAGGTCAGCCCGCCGCCCATCGCCTCCAGCAATACCAGATGGCCAGGGCGGATGCGGCCATCGCCGCTCGCCTCCGCCAGCGCCAGCGGCACCGACGCCGCCGAGGTGTTGGCGTGGCGGCCGATCGTCACCACCACTTTTTCCGACGGCAGGCCCAGCCGCCGGCCCATCGCATCGATGATCCGCAGATTGGCTTGGTGCGGCACCAGCCAGTCGATCGCGGCGGCCCCCAGCCCGTTTGCCGTCAGGGCCTCATCGACCACTTCGGCCAGGCGATGTACGGCGTGGCGGAAAATCTCCCGCCCTTCCATCCGCAGATGGCCGGTGGTTTGCGTCGTCGACGGCCCGCCATCGACATAAAGAAGATTATAGCCGTTGCCATCGCTGTGCAGGTGGGTGGAGAGGATGCCGCGCCCCATTGGCCCCTCATCCTCGGCCGCTTCGAGAACCAATGCCCCCGCCCCGTCCCCGAACAGCACACAGGTGCTGCGATCCTGCCAGTCCAGGATGCGGGAGAAGGTCTCGGCGCCGATCACCAGGGCGCGCTTCGCCTGCCCCAGCCGAATGGCGTTGTCGGCGGTCGCCAGCGCGTAGATGAACCCGGTGCACACCGCCTGAACATCGAAGGCGGCGCCGCGCTTCATGCCGAGCCGCGCCTGAACCTTGGTCGCGGTCGCCGGAAAGGTATGGTCGGGGGTCGCGGTCGCCAGCACGATGAGATCGAGATCGCCGCCGCCGAACCCCGCCTGGGCCAACGCCTTTTCGGCGGCACGCAGGGCAAGGTCGGAGGTGCATTCGCCCGCTGCCGCGATGTGGCGCTCGCGGATGCCGGTGCGCTGCACGATCCATTCGTCCGAGGTGTCGAGCCGGCGCGCCAACTCGTCATTGGTCATCACGCGCTCGGGCAGATAGCCGCCGCAGCCGCGTATCAGACTACGGAAATTCTTCAAGTGGCGGCCGCCGGGGTCGGTTTGTCGGTCGCGATCGGCGGCGCGGGTGCCACGTCGTTGAGGCGCTGCAACCCGTCGCGGATGAGATCGAGCAGCCGATTATTGTGCATATCGACCGCGACACCGATCGCATTGGCGAAGCCGAGCGCGTCGGCGCCGCCATGGCTCTTCACGGCGAGGCCGTTAAGGCCGAGGAAAACCGCGCCATTATAATGCCTTGGGTCGAGGCGCTTGCGCAGCTTCACCAGCGCCGGCGCCGCGAACACATAGCCGATCCGCGCGGTCAGCGAATGGCGGAACGAGGCGCGCAGGAAGTCGGTGAAGAGGCGCGCGGTGCCCTCGGCGGTCTTCAGCGCGACATTGCCGGTGAAGCCATCGGTGGCGATGACATCGACGGTGCCGGCGCCGATATCGTCGCCTTCGACAAAGCCGAAGAAATTGATCGGCGAGCCAGGCTGGCGCAGCCGCATCGCCGCGCCGCGCACCGCGTCATGGCCCTTCATTTCCTCGGACCCGACATTAAGCAGCCCGACCGACGGCTGTTTCAGCCCCAGGACGGTGCGGGCGAAGACCTCGCCCATCAGGGCGAATTGCACCAGGTTTTCGGCATCGCACTCGATATTGGCGCCGAGATCGAGCATCACGCTTTCGCCGCGCCGGGTCGGAAAGAACGACGCCATCGCCGGCCGGTCGATACCGGGAAACATCTTGAGGCTGAACCGCGCCATCGCCATCAGCGCGCCGGTATTGCCGGCGGAAACGACGCAATGCGCCTTGCCCTCGGCGACCGCGTCGATGGCGAGGCGCATGCTGGATTGGCGGCCGGCCCGCAGCGCCACCGAGGGCTTGGCGTCATCGGCGACGCGCACGTCGGTGTGCTGGATGCGGAAGCGGTTCGCCAACTTCTTGTGGCGGGCGACCAGCGGCTCCAGCTTCACTGTATCGCCGAACAGCAGAAATTCCGTATTCGGCAGACGCCGCATCGCAATCGCGGCGCCCTGAATCACGCTGCCTGGCGCGTGGTCGCCGCCCATGGCGTCCAGCGCCACGATGACGGGCTGGCTCACGGCTGAAACGACCGCATCAGGTCGCCGGGGTCGTCGCCACTACCTCGCGCCCATCGTAATGGCCGCACGCGGCACAGAGATGGTGCGGCCGCTTCATTTCGCCGCAATTCGAGCATTCGACATAGCTCGACGGCTTGAGGTGATGATGGGAGCGGCGCATGTTGCGACGCGACTTCGACGTCTTCTTTTTCGGAACGGCCATAGGATGTCACTCGGGATGGGCGCCCTCGCAGGGCGCATCTCGCAGGTCAATAGCCAAAAAGCCGGGCCAAGGCAACTCTATTGGCGATCCGCCGCCGGCGCCCTTGGGTACGGGTCGATGGCCAGCGACAATTGCTGGGCCACCGCCTCGGCGATATCGATGCGGCCATCGATCAGCGGCTCGATCGGGTCGGCATTGGGATCGATCACGCCAGCATCATCCGCCTCGTCGGCGAACAGCAACGCGAATTCATCCTCGACATGCCCCGGCACCGGGTCGAGCGTCACGACATCGGCCTGCACCAGATCGGCCGACAGGGACGCCTCCAGCCGCACCATGCCGCCGGGCACGCGGCGCAATGTCACATGCGCCTCGAAACGGTGGAGCGCCACGAGGTCGAACCGCTGAGCCAGCACCGCCCGCTCCGTCGGGTTCGCCGAGAGATCATAGCGAGCCTCGCCAGCCCCGAGACGCGCCACGTCGACGGAGCGCGAGAACGCCGCCCCGGTCATGCTGGTGCGTCCCACGGCGCGAATGGCACCTCGCCCGCCAGCAACAGGTCCACCGGCACGGCGGCCAGCGCCGCCGCCTGCTGGCGCAGATAGCGTGCCGCCATGGCGACCCGCTCTTGCGTCGGCTCGACCGTGCCGAAAAGATTGCGGCGCAACGCCGGTTCTAGTTCAAGTTCGTTACTCAAGCCTTTGTCATATACAGATATTCTTCCGTAAAAACCACGCGCCATCGCCTTGACGTGGCGGCCGACACCGACATCGGTCGCGCCCATTTCCCGCACCCCGCGGTCGAGATCGGCGAACATGGTGTCGAACAAATCCTGGGCGAACTCCTTGTCCGGCTCATGCTTCAGCCGGTTCATCACCAGAAACGCATGCAGCGCCAGAAGCTCGAACCGGCCGTCCAGCGTGTCGGGGATCGCCCACGCCGCGAACAGCCGCGGATCGCGCGCGCGGGCCACGATGCGGCCATAGGCGGCCATCACGGCCACGCGCCGTTGTTTGCGTCGGCGCAGCGCCGCGATCACCATGGTCCGGTTGCTTTCATGATCATATCAGGCTTATGCGGCCACGCCGCCAAGTCAACCCTTTGGGTGGCGGCGCGCGCCGGGCGCGCGCCCTTAGGGTATTGTTAACCCTATCCCCGTAAGACATGGAGGCCGAAATCCCGAGGGGCATCGACTCGTCGACGCCACATCGTCGAACCCTGCCCTTCTCGCGCGTTGCGATCGGCGCCCAATCTCCCCGGCTTACCCAGGGTCCGCCATGATGCCGCCGTTCCCCTTGCCCGCCGATGAGACCGAACGATTGGCGGCGCTGAACCGCTACGCGATCCTCGACACGGCGCCGGAAGAGAGCATCGACGCGGTGGCGCGCGCGGCCGCCCTCCTCTTCGATGTCCCGGTGGGCGCGGTCGCCTTCATCGATGCCGATCGCGTGTGGTTCAAGACGGGCTCGGGCGTCAGCGAGATTCCGCGTGGCGGCAGCTTCTGCGGCCACGCCATCGCGGAGCATAACGTTCGCATCGTCGCCGACGCCGCGACCGATCCGATGTTCCGCGATATCCCCATTTTTGACGAGACCGGCGCCCGCGTTCGCTTCTATGCCGGGGCGCCGCTGGTCACCCCAGACGGCTATCGGATCGGCACGCTGTCCGTGACCGACCGGCTGCCGCATCGCGCGCTTCGCGACGACCAGCCCAAAATCCTGGCGGCGCTCGCGCGAATTGTCATGGCCGAGCTCGAGCGGCGTATCGATGAAGCTAATATCACCGAGCGGCGACAGCGCGACGCGGTCAACCAGGGGCGCGAGAAGGATTTCGAGCTGCTGTTCAGCCGCGCGCCGATCGCCATGATGCTGTCCGATGTCGAGACCTGCCGCTATGAATTCGTGAACGAAGCGGCGGCGCGCTTGTTCGGCTATAGCCAAGAACAATTTCGCGCCATGACGGTGGACGACATTCGACCCCCGGAGGAGCGCGACGCCTATGCCGCCATGGCGGAAAGCCCGTCTGGCGCCGACGGGCGCCGGGGCGTTTGCCATTACCGTAAAGCCGACGGATCGGTAATTCCCGTCGATGTCACGGTCCATCTGATGATGTATCGCGGGCGCCGCACGGCGCTCACCGTCGCCGCCGATCTCAGCGAGCAGAAACGCATCGAGCACGCGATGCGCGACGCGCGGGACACCGCGATCCAGGCCAGCCGCGCGAAAACCGAATTTCTCGCCAATATGAGCCACGAATTGCGCACGCCCCTCAACGCCATTATCGGCTTTTCCGAAATCATGCGTTCCGAGATGTTCGGGCCGTTGGGGTCGCGGCGCTATCTTGGCTATACCGACGATATCGCGTTGAGCGCAAAGCATCTTCTGGTGCTGATCAACGACATTCTCGATCTCGCCAAGATGGAGGCCAAGTACCTGGAACTCCGCGAGGAGAATGTCGACGTCGCGAAATTGATGACGAATGCGGTGCATCTGGCCGGACCGAATGCCGAGTTCGCCGGAATCGAGGTGATGGTTCGCTCGACGCTCCGCAACCCCATCATCCGGGCTGACGAAACGGCGCTGAAACGGGTCCTCGTCAATCTTCTGTCCAATGCGGTGAAATTCTCCACCGCGGGAAGCACGGTCCTCTTGTCGGCGGACGAAACCGCGGCTGGCGACCTGCTGATTTCGGTCGAGGATCATGGCATCGGCATCGCGCCCGGAGATATCGCGGTGGCGTTGACGCCGTTCCGGCAGATCGATTCCGGAATGAGCCGAAAATATATGGGGACCGGGCTCGGATTGCCGATCGTCAAGCAGCTGGTCGAGCTTCATGGCGGGCGCCTGATCATCGACAGCGAACTCGGCGTCGGCACCACCGTCGGGATCGAGATTCCCGTCTCGCGGATCGTGGAGGGCGGCGCGGCCAGCCAGGCCGAGCCGCTCGCCGCACACGCCTAGCGGCGGGACGGTGATTGAGCGGCGATGCCCGGCGTTGACAGCGGGGCGGCATCAAGGCACCTTCCGGCCCCGACATGGTCCGCTCAAACATCCCCTCTCGGCGCCGCTTGGCGCTGGCGATCGCGGCGTTCTCGCTGACGGCGGCGCTTGCCGCCTGCGGCCCGGCCAATGATCTGCGCGGCAACAATCCCGACAAGAAGGTGATGGCGGAGATCCGGCCCGGCGTGACCGATAAGGCATCCGTCACGAAACTGCTCGGCTCGCCCTCGACCGTCGCCTCCTTCGACAACAATACCTGGTATTACATCAGCCAGGAGACGCAGAACGTCGCCTTTTTCAAGCCTCGCCTGAAAGATGAGAAGGTGGTGGCTATCTCCTTTAACGATAAGGGAATTGTTCGTGCCATCGACTATCGATCCATGAAGGATCATGTCGATGTGAAACCCGATCCCAATGCGACGCCGGCGCCGGGGCGCGAGTTCGGCATCCTGGAACAATTGATCGGCAATTTCGGCCGCTTCTCCGCCGCGGAAGGCGCGACCAATTCGGGCCAGCAGGGTCCCGGACACTGACCGGGTCATGCCGCTCCTGAATTTCGGCCAGCCGGTCGATGGCGTCATTCAAATAGCCTATATCGTGCCCGATTTGCGCAAGGCGATGGCGGAATGGACCGACCGGCTGAAGCTCGGCCCGTGGTTCCTATTCTCGCCGTTCCAGCCGCTGACTCAGACCTATCGAGGCCAGCCTACTGACCTAAGCATTTCGATCGGCATGGCATATTCAGGACATATGCAATTCGAGCTGATCGAACAGCATAACGATGTGCCTTCGGTCTATCGCGAGACCATCGACAAGCGCGGTTATGGCTTCCATCATTGGGGCGTATCGGCGCCCAATTTCGACGCCGCGCTGGCTGCCCAGCAGGCGAAGGGCTATGAGCTCGCCTTCTATGCCGAGCCTGATCGCGGCATTCGCGTCGGCTACATGGACTGCACCGCCGACCTGCCGGGCTTCATCGAATTGATCGAGACCGGCCCCGCCGTCGAGGGCCTATTCACCATGATGTATCAGGCGGCCCTCGGCTGGGACGGCAAGGACCCGGTGCGCGAGCTGGCACCGCCGGGTTGAGGATCGCCATGCGCCTCCGCATCGCCGCGCCGATGATAGCCGCCTTCGCCCTGTCGCTGGTGTGGGCCGATGCCGCCGCCGCCGCATGCGACGCCCCGCAGGCCAGCCTCAAGGTCGCAAGCGCCCCGTCGCTGCCCCAATCGGCGGCCGCCTTTGCTGGCGTTTGGCGCGGATCGTGGCCGGTCGCGGTGCGCGGGCATGTCGTGTCCCAGTGCGCGCGGCTCAATATCGCGGTCACCGGCGCGCAGGAAGCGGGTGTCGAGCAATGCACCGGCTCCGTCGCCGCGGCGAAGCGCAAGCCAGCATGTAAAAAATACGCCGCGCGGATCAACGGCAACGAATTGAGCTTCACCGATCTCGACGGCTCGGCCTACAGCTTCACCCTGGCCGATGTCGGCGGCATGCTGGGCAAGCGGGTCAGCGCCGCGCATCGCGCCGCGACGGTATTCACGAAGACCCAGTAGAGGGACGAGCGGCCGATCAAACCGGCTTCGCGGCACCCTGCGGGTCGGCGGCGCCATATAATTGCCGCGCCCGCCCCTCGAACGCGCCGACCATGCGCCGCACCGCCTCGTTGAACAGCACGCCGATGAGGCGTTGCAGCATGCGCGAGCGGAATTCGAAATCGACATAAAAGTCGATGATGCAGGAGCCGTCGGGTTGCGGCTCGAATGTCCAATGATTGTCGAGATAGCGGAACGGCCCCTCGCTGTAGGCGACATCGATCTGGTCGGGCCGCCTCAGCGTCACGCGCGAGGTGAAGCGCTCGCGCACCAGGCGAAAGCCGATCAGCAGATCGGCGGTGATGACATTGTCGGTGCGCTCGCGAATCCGAGCACCGGTGCACCAGGGCAGAAATTCAGGATAGCGCTCGATATCCGCAACTAAGTCGAACAGCTGATCGACCCGGTACGGCAGATGCCGCCGTTCGGCATGGGTGGTCATTCGGCGGGGATCGCCGCCAGTTGCGTGGCGCGCGCCGCCTTCAGCCGCGCGAAATCGTCGCCCGCGAGATAGGAGGAGCGCGTCAGCGGCGATGACGCCACCATCAGGAAGCCCTTGCCATACGCCATTTGGCGATAGCCGTCGAACTCGTCGGGCGTGACATAGCGCGCGACGCCATGATGCTTTGGCGTCGGCTGAAGGTATTGCCCGATGGTCAGGAAATCGACCTGGGCGGCCCGCAGATCGTCCATCACTTGCAGCACCTCGACTTTTTCCTCGCCCAGCCCGGCCATCAATCCCGACTTGGTGAACATCGCCGGGTCGATCTCCTTCACCCGGTCGAGCAGGCGCAGCGAATGGAAATAGCGCGCGCCGGGCCGCACTTCGCCATATAGGCGCGGCACGGTTTCAAGATTGTGGTTGAACACATCGGGCCGCGCCGCCACCACGATTTCGAGCGCGCGGTCCTTCTTGAGGAAGTCGGGGGTCAGCACTTCGATGGTGGTGTTGGGTGCCGCCGCGCGGATCGCCGCGATGGTGCGGGCGAATTGCGTGGCGCCGCCATCGGGCAGATCGTCGCGATCGACCGAGGTGATGACGATATGGTTGAGGCCGAGCGTCGCCACCGCCTCACCGACCCGCGCCGGCTCATGCGGATCGAGAAGGTCGGGGCGCCCGGTCGCGACATTGCAGAAGGTACAGGCGCGGGTACAGACGCTGCCCAGGATCATCATCGTGGCGTGGCGTTCCTTCCAGCACTGGCCGATATTCGGACAGGCCGCCTCTTCGCACACGGTGTTGAGCTTCAGCGCGCGCATCAGGTCGCGCGTCTCGCGATACTCCGGCGAGTTCGGCGCCTTGACCCGGATCCACGGCGGCTTGGGCGGCGCCGGATTATCGGGCCGGTGCGCCTTTTCCGGGTGGCGTAGGACGATGTCGTTCATGTAGCCCTCTGTCGTCATCCCCGAGAGAGACTCTTAATCATCATCGTCAGATGTGGAGCGCGCCGGTATACGCCGCAAGCACCGATTCATGCATCATTTCGCTTAAAGTCGGGTGCGGGAACACGGCGCGCATCAAATCCTGCTCGGTGGTTTCCAGCGTCTTGGCGATGGCGAAGCCCTGGATCAGTTCGGTCACTTCCGCGCCGATCATGTGCGCGCCGAGCAACTCGCCGGTCTTGGCATCGAAGATGGTCTTGACGAAGCCCTCGGGCTCGCCCAGCGCGATCGCCTTGCCGTTGCCGATGAACGGAAACCGGCCGATGCGCACCTCGCGCCCCGCCGCCTTCGCGGCTTTCTCGGTGAGGCCGATGCTGGCGATTTGCGGCCGGCAATAGGTGCAGCCGGGGATGTTCTTCACGTCGAGCGGATGGGCGGTGGCGAGGCCGGCGATATGCTCGACGCAGATCACGCCCTCATGCATCGCCTTGTGCGCCAGCCAGGGCGGCCCGACGAGATCGCCGATGGCGTAAAGCCCCGGCTCGCCGGTCGCCAGCCATTCATCGACCACGACATGACTGCGCTCGACCCGTGCCTTGGTCTTGTCGAGGCCGATATTCTCGACATTGCCGACGATGCCGATGGCGAGGACGACGCGATCGGCCGTGACCTCGCTGATCTTGCCGCCCTTCTCCAGTGTTGCCGTTACGGAATTCTTGTTCTTTTTCAGCGCCTTCACATTGGTGCCGACATGAATCGTCATGCCCTGCTTTTCGAATTGCTTCTGCGCGAAGGCGGAGACCTCGTCATCCTCGACCGGTAGAATCTTGTCGAGGACTTCGACCACCGTCACCGCGGCGCCCATGTCGCGATAGAAGCTGGCGAACTCGATGCCGATGGCGCCAGAGCCGATGACCAGCAACGATTTCGGAATCGCGTCCGGCACCATCGCCTCCCGATAGGTCCAGATCAGCTTGCCGTCCGGCTCCAGCCCCGGCAGCGCGCGGGCACGCGCGCCGGTGGCGAGGATGACATTCTTGCCCTGGTATTCGCCGACCGCCTTGCCGTCCTTGGTGACGCCGAGCGTGCTCGGGCCGATCAGTACGCCCTGCCCGTCGATCACCGTCACCTTGTTCTTTTTCATCAGGAAGCCGACGCCGTCGGATAATTGCTTCGCCACCTTGCGCGAGCGCGCGACGATTTTTTTCGGGTCGAAGGAAATTTCCTTGGCCGAAAAACCATAGGCATCGGCGTGTTGCATGATGTGGAACACTTCGGAGCTGCGCAGTAGCGCCTTGGTCGGGATGCAGCCCCAATTGAGACAGATGCCGCCGAGAAGCTCACGCTCGATCACCGCCGTCTTCATGCCGAGCTGTGCCGCGCGGATGGCCGCGACATAACCACCCGGCCCACCGCCGAGCACGATCAGGTCGAAGGAATTGGGAGAGTCAGCCATCACGGCCTCGCGGTGGATGGATGGGTCCCGGCCTCCGCCGGGACGGTGCAAACTATTCTTGTTTCGATCATTTGCATCACATCAGCAGCATCGACGGATGCTCGATGATCTTCTTGAACTCCGCGAGGTATTGCGCGCCGACCGCGCCGTCGACGACGCGGTGATCGCAGGCGAGCGTGCAGCTCATCACCATGGCGATGGCGAGGGCGCCGTTCTTCACCACCGGGCGCTGCTCGCCGGCGCCGACCGCGAGAATGCAGCCATGCGGCGGGTTGATGACGGCGGCAAAATCCTTGATGCCGTACATGCCGAGATTGGAGATCGAGAAGGTGCCGCCCTGAAACTCGGTGAGCTTCAATTTGTTGGCGCGCGCGCGCAGGCCCAGATCCTTCATCTCGGCGGAGATTTCCGGCAGCCGCTTGGTATCCGCGTTTTTAATGATCGGCGTGATCAGGCCATCGTCGAGCGCCACCGCCACCGCGATGTTGACTTCGCTCCATAACAGAATGGCATCGTCGCTGTAGGAGGCATTGGCGCGCGGAATGCGGCGCAGCGCCACCGCCGCCGCCTTGATGACGAAATCATTGACCGAGAGCTTGGTGGCGGCGATCTCCGTCAGTTCGGCGCGTGTGCGCATCAGCGCGTCGATGTCGCAATCGACGGTAAGATAGAAATGCGGCACCGTGGTCTTCGATTCCACCATGCGGCGCGCCACCGTGCGACGCATGCCGGTCATCGGTAGTTCGGTATAGGGCGCGTTGCCGGCGAGCGCGGCGACCTGGTCCTTGGAGAGGTGCGCGCCCGCGACCGGCGCGGCGGCCGGGGTGGCGGCGGCGCCCGGCGCGCGCGCCGGACCCTGCGCCATCGCGACGTCGATATCGTGTTTGACGATGCGTCCATGCGGCCCGGTGCCGCTGATCCCACCCAGATCGAGTTTGGCCTGCTCGGCAAGACGACGCGCGAGCGGCGAGATGAAGATGCGGGACGAGCCCCCTCCCAACCCTCCCCCGCTCCGCGGGGGCGGGCTAGTTTTTGCTTCCTCCCCCACTTGCGGGGGTGGGTTAGGCGCGGCAGCCTTCGGCGGCTCGGCGGGTTTCGCCTCGGGTTTCATCGGCGACGTCGCCGCCCGGTCGAGGGCGGATTTATCCTCGCCCTCTTCCAGGAGGATCGCGATCGGCTGGTTCACGGCGATGTTCTCGGCGCCCTCCGGCACCAGGATCTTGCCGAGCACGCCGTCATCGGCCGCCTCGAACTCCATCGTCGCCTTATCGGTTTCGATCTCGGCGATGATATCGCCGGCCTTCACCGCATCGCCTTCCTTCTTCGACCATTTGGCCAGCTTGCCTTCGGTCATCGTCGGCGACAAAGCCGGCATCAGCAATTGGATCGGCATGGGGCGGCCCGTTCAGCGATAGAGCGTGGCTTTGGCGGCGGCGACGACATCATCGACCTGCGGCAAAGCCAGGCGTTCGAGATTGGCGGCGTAGGGCAGCGGCACGTCCTTCGCCGCGACCCGCATCGGCGGCGCATCGAGATAATCGAACGCCTGCTCCATCATCACCGCCCCGATCTCGGCGGCGATGCCGGCATAGGCCCAGCCCTCCTCCACCGTGACGATGCGATTGGTCTTCTTCACCGAGGCGACGATGGTCTCGGTGTCGAGCGGGCGCAGCGTGCGCAGATCGATCACCTCGGCCGAGATGCCGTCCTCCTCGAGCTTCGCCGCCGCC
>DATCDN010000007.1:0-2199 GCA_036510675.1 Allostellaceae bacterium | reverse complement strand
ATCTGCTGGAGGGCGGCGCGCGCGAGACGGTGCGGCGGCGCATCGCCGATTTCGCGCGGCGCGACATCCGGCACGCGCTGGCGCCGCTGTTCGTCGCCCAGGGCGGCGACTGGTCCGGCCCGGCGCGCGCGATTCTGTTCCGACTGGGCGAGGCGCTGGGGGTGATCGACAGCGTCGCCATCGCCGATGCGGCGGCGACGCTGTCACCCGAGGATCGCACGGCGCTGGCGCGGATCGGCGTGCGCTTCGGCCTGATGCACGCCTATATCCCGGCGCTGCTTCGGCCGAAGACACAGGCGCTGCGCGCGCTGCTGTGGTCGATCGCGCATGGTGCCAGCCTGCCGGTGCCGCCGGCAGGCACCGCCGCGCCGCGCGACCCGGCGGTGTCGGAGCAATTCTACGCGGCGATGGGCTTCGTCATGCTGGGCGCGCGGGTGCTGCGCATCGACCGGCTCGAAACGCTGACCGCGCAGTTGCGCCGGCTCGGCCGGCAAGGCGCGTTCGCCGCCACGCCGGAACTGGCGGGGCTGGCGGGCGCGCGGATCGAGGAGCTGGCGACGATGCTGCCGGCGCTGGGCTATCGCGCGGTCGCGGATGCCGAGGGCGCGGTGACGTTCCACGCCCGCCCCGGCCACACCGCCAAGCGCCATCGCCCCCCGGCGCGGCATCCGCATCGCGCCGAGGCCGTCGGCGACAATCCCTTCGCCAAATTGCAAGAGTTGAATCTCCGGCGATGAGCGCGGGGTTGCGGCTCGATAAATGGCTATGGCATGCGCGCTTCGCCAAGACGCGGTCGCTGGCGGCGCGGCTGATCGAGGATGGCGCGGTGCGGCTCGACGGCCGCCGAGTCAAGCCGGCGCAATTGGTGCATGTCGGTGCCCAAGTGTCGATCCGCCTCGGCCGCGTCGCTCATCTCGTCGAAATCCGCGCGCTGGGCGAGCGGCGCGGCCCGGCCACGGAGGCGCGGGCGCTCTATCTGGAACTCGCCCCGGTCGTGCGCGAGAAATCGGAATGGGTGCCGCTGATCGCTGACAAGGTCTAGATGTTTAGTCCCGACATTTGATGGATTGGGTTGAGGGTGAATCGTTCCGGTTCATTTGTCCAGGTCTTGCGGATGTACTGGTAGGATGTGAGACCTTTGAGGGTCTTGCATCACTCGGCTCCGTTTGTGCTCGTTTGTTCTCGCGGATGAAATACGGAGTCAAGATGGATCGGATGATTGATGCGGCACGCCCATTGATATATCCCGTCTTCCCTTCCTCAACTTTTCTGATATTTTCCAGATAAGAAAAGAATCCAGGGGGAGTAAACTATGAAATTCGGTCTTATGGCTGCTGGTGCAGCCCTATTGATTGGCATAAGTTCGACCAGTTTTGCGAAGCAAGGTGATTTACGGCGGCAAATCGAAGAGGTGAGCGGCAACGTATGCACCTTGGATTATAACACTTTCCAAGTCATCCCAGCCGGGTCGCACACCCCCCAAGAATGCGCCGAGGCGATGAAGAAGCACGAACAGCAGGCATCACCGCCAAAAAAGTAATCGCGCCGCTTAAACCCTTATACTCTTCAATAGCCGCACTTTTCCAAATCCCATACCCATCTCTTCTCCCCTGGTAATAGTTTCCGGCCAGTGATTTCAGAAGGGTTATGTAGTTCGGCTCCGTGCTGCTTTTCATTCAGTTAGCTAGTCCCTGTGGCCTAACAGCTAGAGTCTGATTCATTCTGGTTGAAACGGCCCTTCTTTGTCATTCCCGCGAAAGCGGGGAATCCGAATCCCGCCCCGCGAAGGCGAAGCCGGGGGCGCCACGTCACCAAGAAAAATCACCGTCCCGGCGTGATCCCCCGGTCAAGCTGTGGTCAAGCCGGGGGAGGGACCCTCGTGCAACAGCTCGATGGGTCCCGACCTTCGTGTTTGGTCCGGGAAGGTTGGCTGGAGCGAATTGGTGTATTGTCTGGCATTGCTTGGCTGGAGGGACGCCGATGCTGGTGAAGTTGCATGCCAACGCGGCGACCACGCCGAAGATGCGGGCCTACATCCAGGCGAGTGGCCAACCGGTGGGCGCGCTGGCGCGCGAACTCGGCATCAGCGAGACCACCGTCCGGCGCTGGAAAAAGCGCCGGGACGTGGCCGATCGTGCGTCCACGCCCCACACCCTCGCCACCGGCTTTTCCGCCGAAGAAGAGGCGATCGCCGTCGAG
>DATCDN010000006.1:0-26810 GCA_036510675.1 Allostellaceae bacterium | reverse complement strand
TGGCGCCGCCGCGCGACCCCAAGACTACGCTGCAGGAATGGGCGCAAGGGCAGGGCAAACCGCTGCCGCTCTATAAGACCGTTGCCGCGGAGGGGCCGGCGCATCGCCGCGTCTTCACCGTGACCGTCTCGGTTGAGGGACTGGCGCCCGCCACCGCCACCGGCGCTTCCAAGCGCGCGGCCGAGGTGGCGGCCGCCGCGCTGGCGCTTTCCAGCGTCGAGCGTTCGGCCTAACCTCACGCCATGACCAAACGCTGTGGTTTCGTCGCCATCCTGGGCGCGCCCAATGCCGGCAAGTCGACGCTGCTAAATCGGCTGCTCGGCGCCAAGCTCGCCATCGTCACGCCCAAGCCGCAGACGACGCGGCGGCGGATGCTGGGTATCGTGATGGAGGGCGAGGCGCAGATCGTGCTGGTCGACACGCCTGGCATCTTCGCACCGCGTCGCAAGTTCGATCGTGCCATGGTCGGTGCCGCTTGGGGCGGTGCCGCCGACGCCGATCTGGTGGTGGTGCTGATCGACGCCGAGCGCGGCATCGATGGCGATTCCCAGCGGGTGCTTGCCGGTCTCGCCGGGCATCGCCCGCCCGCCATCGCGGTACTGAATAAGATCGACCTGGTGGACAAGAATGCGCTGCTGCCGCTGGCGGACCGGCTCGACAAGACCGGGCTGTTCCGACGCGTGATGATGATTTCGAGCCTCAACGGCGACGGTGTCGCGGATTTGAAGAAACATCTCGCGGAGACCATGCCCGAAGGGCCATGGCACTATCCCGAGGACCAGCTCACCGATTTGTCGGAACGCCTGATCGCGGCGGAAATCACGCGCGAGCGTCTGTTCCTCGAGCTGCGCCAGGAGCTGCCCTATGCCAGCGCGGTCGAGACCGACCGCTGGCTGGAGCAGAAGGACGGCAGCGCCCGCATCGACCAGACCATCCATGTCGAACGTGCCACCCAAAAGGCGATCGTGGTCGGCAAGGGCGGCCAGCAGATCAAGCGCATCGGCGAGCTGGCGCGCGCCGAGATGGAACGCATATTCAACCGTCGCGTGCATTTATTCCTGTTCGTCCGCGTCACCGAAAACTGGCCCGAGAAGCGCGAGCAATATGACGCGCTGGGTTTGGACTATGAGAGTTGACGAATCGCGACGGCACCCCTCTTTTCTCCCTCTCCGTCCCCGGGGGCGGAGAGGGATCGACAAAAGAATCGACCATGGACTGGCGCGATAGCGGCATCGTGCTGTCGACGCGCCGCCATGGCGAGCGCGCGCTGCTGTTGCATGTGCTGACCTTGGAGCATGGGCGGCATGCCGGATTGTTGCGCAACGGGCAGAGCGTGAAGCAGCGTGGCTGGTACGAGATCGGCAACCAGCTCGACCTCGCCTGGCGGGCGCGGCTCGCCGAGCATCTCGGCATGTTCCGGGCGGAGCTGGAGGCCAGCCACGCCGCGCGCTTTCTCGACGATGGGCCGCGGCTCGCGGCGCTGGTGGCGGCGACGGCGCTGGCGGATGCGACGCTGCCCGAGCATGAGCCGCATCCGCGTGCCTATCGCGGCCTTCTGGCGCTGATCGCGGCGCTGGAGGAAAATCGCGGCTGGGCCGAATTCTATGTGCGCTGGGAATTGGATTTGCTAGCGGAGCTCGGCTTCGGTCTCGATCTCGCGAGCTGCGCCGCCACCGGCCGCAACGACACGCTGATCTATGTCTCGCCCCGCTCGGGCCAGGCGGTGTCCGCCTCGGCCGGCGAGCCTTACCGCGATCGGCTGCTGGTACTGCCGCCTTTCCTGGTGGCGCCCGGGCCGCCGACCTCGGCCGACCTGGCGGACGGTCTCGCGCTTACCGGCTTCTTTCTGGAGCGTCGCGTGGTTGAACCCCATGGCCGCAAGATGCCGCCGGCGCGGGCGCGCTTCGTTGACGCCATCAGGCGGATGGCTACAATGGGTGGCGGGTAAGATAGTCCATGGCCGCTAAACCTGTACCGACTGGCGAAATTCGTCTGGTGAATTTCGCCGACGCGCTGGGCGACCGCTATCTCGCCTATGCGCTCTCGACCATCGTGTCGCGATCGCTGCCGGACGTGCGCGACGGGCTGAAGCCGGTGCATCGGCGCATCCTCTTCGCGATGCGCCAGCTCCGGCTGGAGCCGCGCTCGGGCTATAAGAAGTCGGCGCGGCTCGTCGGCGACGTCATCGGCAAGTTCCACCCGCATGGCGACATCGCGGTTTACGAGGCGCTGGTGCGGCTGGCGCAAGATTTCGCTCAACGCTATCCGCTGGTCGATGGCCAGGGCAATTTCGGCAATATTGACGGCGATAGCGCGGCGGCGCAACGCTATACCGAAATCCGCATGACGGCGGTAGCAGAGGCGCTGCTCGACGGTATCGACGAGAACGCGGTCGATCTGCGCGCCACCTATGATGGCGAGGGCGAGGAGCCGGTGGTGCTGCCGGCACGCTTCCCCAATCTGCTGGCGAACGGCGCCAATGGCATCGCGGTCGGCATGGCGACCAGCATCCCGCCGCACAATGCCGGCGAGCTGTGCGACGCGCTGATCCATCTCATCGGGCACAAGCGCGCCTCGGTGGCCGAACTCGTTGCGCTCGTGCCGGGCCCCGACTTCCCGACGGGCGGCGTGCTGGTCGAGGCGCGGGACGCGATCCGGGCGGCTTATGAGACCGGGCGCGGCAGCTTCCGCCTGCGCGCCGCCTGGCAGGTCGAAAAGCTCGGGCACGGGCAATACCAGATCATCGTCACCGAAATTCCCTATCAGGTGCAGAAGGCGCGGCTGATCGAGCGCATCGCCGCGCTGTTGGAGGAGCGCAAGCTGCCGCTGTTGGGCGACCTCCACGATGAATCGACCGATGTGGTGCGGCTGGTGCTGGAGCCGAAGACGCGCAACGCCGATCCGGCGGTGCTGATGGAGAGTCTCTTCCGCGCGACCGAGCTCGAGACGCGTGTGCCGCTGAACCTCAACGTGCTCGATGCCGCCGGCGTGCCGCGGGTGATGAACCTGAAAGAGGCGTTGCAGGCGTTTCTCGACCATCGTCAGGTGGTGCTGCGGCGGCGCGCGCAATTCCGGCTCGACGCCATCGCGCGGCGCAGCGAAATCCTGCGCGGCTTCATGATCGTCTACGTCAATCTCGACGAGGTGATCCGCATCATCCGCGAATATGACGACGCCAAGGAACGGATGATCAAGCGGTGGAAGCTCACCGATACCCAGGCCGAGGCGATCCTCGACATGCGCCTGCGGGCGTTGCGCCGCCTCGAAGAGCTGGCGATCAAGAAGGAGCTGGACAGCCTCGCCGCCGAGGAGAGGGAATTGACGGCGCTGCTTGCCGACGAGCGCAAGCAATGGAAGACGCTCGGCGCCGAAATGGCGGACATCAAGAAGGCGTTCGGCCAGGCCACATTGCTCGGCAAGCGCCGCACCATGATCGGCGAGCCGCCGGCCGAAATCCAGATCCCGGTCGAGGCGCTGATCGAGCGAGAGCCGGTGACGGTACTGTGCTCCGCCAAGGGCTGGATTCGCGCGGTGAAGGGCCACAATCCCACGCTGGCCGACCTGCGCTTCAAGGAAGGCGACGAGGGCCGCTTTGCCATTGAGGCCCACACCACCGACAAGCTGTTGCTGTTCGGCAGCAATGGCCGCTTCTACACGCTGGGCGTCGACAAGCTGCCGGGCGGGCGCGGCCATGGGGAGCCGGTGCGGCTGATGATCGAGCTGGGCAATGAGCACGATATCGTCGCCATGCTGCTTTACCGCGAGGGCCAGAAATTATTGCTGGCGTCGAGCGACGGGCGTGGCTTCGTCGTCCCGGTTGACGAGGCGCTGGGCCAGACCCGCGCCGGCAAGGTGGTGATGAATCCGGCCGACGATGCGCGGGCGCTGGTCGCGCTGCCGGCCGAGGGCGATACCGTGGCGGTGATCGGCGACAATCAGAAGCTGTTGATATTTCCACTGAGCGAGGTGCCGGAAATGGTGCGCGGCCGTGGCGTGATCTTGCAGCGGTACAAGGATGGCGGCTTGGCGGATGCCAAGGTGTTCAACAAGTCGGAAGGATTGCCGTGGCAGCAGGAGGGCCGTGTCCGCACGCTGACGGAATTCGCCCGCTGGCAGGGCGAGCGCGCCCAGGCCGGACTCATGAAGCCGTCGGGATATTCCAAAAGCAACAAATTCGGCTGAGCGCCATGGCGGAACCGACCATTCTCGACACCAAGGGCCTGAAATGCCCGCTGCCGGTCCTGAAGGCGCGCAAGGCGATGAAGACCATGGAAGCCGGCGACGTGCTGCGGGTGCTGACCACCGATCCGGGCGCGGTCGGCGATTTCAAGCATTTTTGCGACACCACCGGCCACCGCCTCCTCGCGCAGCGCGAGGAGGCGGGGGTTCTGGCGTTCGATATCGAGAAGGCGGAATGACAACGGGGAGGGTCCTCATCCCGAGCGCGGACCGCCGAGCACTAGCTCGGCGGTAGCAGTCGAGGGACGCACCACAATGGCGGCTTTTCTTTACATTCCGCGCTGTTCGGACGGTTCGTATTACATCGGTACGACGCGGACCACGCTCGAAATGCGGATCGCGCAACACAATGACGGAACGTTTGGCGGTTACACCTCGACGCGCCGGCCGGTTGTGCTGATGTTCAGTGAAGAGTTTCCGAATATCACCGATGCTATTGCCGCCGAGCGACAGGTGAAGAATTGGAGCCGCGCCAAGAAGGAAGCGCTTATTCGGGGCGACTTCAACGCGCTCCGAGTTCACGCACGAGGCTGGAAATAGGTCGTGCGTCCCTCGACTGCTCGCACGGCTGGCGCCGGGCTGCGCGCTCGGGATGAGGAAGTTTTCCGCCAAAGGCCCCCAACCCGAAGGCGGACCGCCGAGCTCAATGGGAGCGGCCGTTACCGTGGCGGGTCGATGGCGGCGGCGCGATAGGGGCGGCTTGGCTCGTCGTTCAGGGCCTGGGCATAGCGCCGGGGATCGGTCACAAGGCGCTCCGCTACGCTGAGATCAACGGCACGGTCGATCCGCGACGGGGCGCATTCGGCACGCAGCATATCCCAGCCATGATCGTCGAGCGCGGCGCGTGACGTGCCGGGGATCGGTTGGGCTTGCGATGCGTCGGTGAGATTGGCGGTACAGACGACCGGCACCACGCCATGATGATGCAGGATATAGCCGCCCGGCGGGATCAGCTTCGCCCAGGTGACGGTCAACTCGCCCTGGTTGGGCAGGTGAATCACGTCCTGTACCGTGCCCTTGCCGTAGGAGGAGGTGCCGACGATCACCGCGCGGTGGTCGTCCTGCAGCGCTGCCGCCACGATCTCGGACGCCGACGCGGAGCCGCCATTGACCAGCACCACCAGCGGCAGGCTCTCGGCGGCGCCGTCGCGGGTCACGTCGAAAATCTGGTTGCTTTCCGGCACGCGGCCCTTGGTCGAGACGATGCGGCCGGCCTCGATGAACATGCTGGCGACCAGCACCGATTGATCGACCAGCCCGCCGGGATTGCCGCGCAGATCGAGCACCAGGCCCTTGAGGCCGCTGCCCATCTCGCGATGCGCCCGGGCGATTTCGTACTGAAGATTGTCGGCGGTGCGGGCGTTGAAACTGGTGACGCGGAACACCGCGACGCGGCCGTCATGCGTCATGCTGACGGTCTTCAGCACGATCTGCGAGCGCCGCAGCGTGACCGTGACCGGGTAGGCGCGGCCGTCACGCACCAGCGTCAGGCGGACATTGCTGCCGATCGGGCCGCGCAGATGCTCGGCGATGCCTTCCGGCTGCAACGCGCCGGCGGTGAGATTGTCGACGGCGGTGATGCGATCGCCGCCGACGAGACCCGCGGCGAAGGCCGGCGAATCCGGCATGACCATGGCGATGCGCACCGCCGCGCCGTCGCCGTCGAGCGTGACGCCGATGCCGCCATAGCCGTCGCGGCTGTCGCGCCGCTCGGATGCGATCGTGGGCGCGGCATAGCGGCTGAACCGGTCGAGCAGTTTTAGGCTGCCTTCGATCATCGCCTGGTCGAGCACGTCTTCCGGCTGCGCTCCGATATCACCGGAATAGAGCCGGGCGCGATCCAGCATGGCGGCGGTCAAGCGGCTCCAGCCAGTGATATCGTCGGCGGCGGGGGCCGGGCGCTCGAACAGGACGTCGCGCCACTGGCGCAGCACGACGCGATTGTTTTCGCGCGATACCGACAGCGTCGGGTCGAGATTGTTGAGCCGGACGAGGCCGGCCAACGCAACATTGTCGGCGGTCAGCGGCTCGATATAGTGATTGAGAATGGCGCGGTACGTCGCCGCGAACAGGGCCGGGTCGGCATGCGCCGCGCCGGCTTGCACCTCGGGCAGCACGGGTGCCGCGTTGCACGAAGCCAGTGTCACCACCGCCCACACGCCAACCATCGCCGCCGCAAAACCGCGGCCCGAAATTCCCCACACCCCAACCATCTTTTACCTCCGCGACCAGTATCATCGCCGCAGCAGGCTAATCGGAGCAAGTGGATATATAATTAATGATGACGACGACTCGTTGAATTATACCGAGTCGTGCGGTTTCGGGCGGAGCGCTCGCCGTTCGCGGGTGCAAAGGCGAGGCTGCCGGTGACGGTGTCCGCTTCGGCCAATTTTACCTCGATGGCGTCGCCCAGCGCGAACACCGCGCCGGTCCGGCGGCCGACCAAGCGATGGCGCTTTTCGTCAACCACGAAGAAGTCGCCGCCCAGCATCGAGATCGGCACCAGTCCGTCGGCGCCGGTCTCGGCGAGCGTCACGAACAAGCCGGCCCGGGTCACGCCGTTGACCCGTGCCGCGAACGTCGCCCCGACCCGATCGGCGAGGAAGGCAGCGGTGTAGCGGTCGAGGGCGCTGCGTTCCGCCGCCGCGGCGCGCCGCTCGGTCATCGAAATATGCGTGCCGATTTGCGCGAATTCGTCGTGGCCCCAATCGGCGGCATCGGCATCCGCCCAGCGATGCCCGGCGATCAGGGCGCGGTGCACCAAGAGATCGGCGTAGCGCCGGATCGGCGAGGTGAAGTGCGCATAGGCGTGCAAGGCCAGACCGAAATGGCCGATATTGTCGGGGCTATAGATCGCCTGCGCCTGGCTGCGCAGGACCAGCGTGTTGATCAATGCCGCCTGCGGCGTGTCCTTGGCGCGGGCCAGAATCTGGTTGAACTGCTTCGGCTGGATCACCTGGCCCTTGGCGAGAGTGAGGCCGGGGATGCGCATCTCGATGAGAAATTCGCGCAGCGCCGCGAGCTTCGTCGGGTCCGGCGCATCGTGCACCCGGTACATGCAGGGGCGTTTCAATTTCTCGAGCGTTTCCGCCGCGGCGACATTGGCGGCGATCATGAATTCCTCGATCAGCTTGTGCGAATCATGGCGCGCGCGGGGCTCGATCTTTTCGATCCGGCCCGCGGCGTTGAGCAAGACTTTTCGCTCCGGCAGGTCGAGATCGAGCGTGCCGCGCCGTTCGCGCGCTTTATCCAAGGCGCGATAGGCGCCATAGAGCGGGCGCAATACCGGCTCGACCAAGCCGCGTGTCGTGTCGTCGGGATTGCCGTCGATCGCTTCCTGGACCGCCTCATAGGTGAGGCGCGCGGCCGAGCGCATCAGCCCGCGGACAAAGCGATGGCGCGTCAGATTGCCGTCGGCGTCGATCCACAGATGCGCGGCAAGGCAGGCGCGCTCGACCTCGGGCTTGAGCGAGCACAGCTCGTTCGACAGCGCCTCCGGCAGCATCGGCACGACACGGTCGGGAAAATAGGCCGAGTTACCCCGGTCGCGCGCCGCGCGGTCCAACGCGTCGCCCTCGCGCACATACCAGGCAACATCGGCGATCGCGACCAACAGATGCCAGCCGCCCGCGCTGTCGGGATCGGGCGCGGCCCAGATCGCGTCGTCGAAATCGCGCGCATCGGCGCCGTCGATAGTGATGAGCGGAATGTCACGCAGGTCGTCGCGGCTGCCCAAGGGCACCGGCCGCGCCTCCTCGGCGATCTTGAGCGCGGCTTGCGGAAAATTCGTCGGAATGCCGTGCGTCGCGATCGCGATCAGGCTGAAAGCGCGCGGCTCGTCGCTATGGCCGATGCGCTCCAGCACCTTGGCTTGCGGCAGGCCGAGGCGCCGGCCGGGCAGGATTTCGGCCAGCACGATCTCGCCGTCGCGGGCCTCGCCCGCATCGATCTTGGCGATACGGAACTCGGATTTGATCTTGCGGTCGGTCGGCTCGAGGCGCCCGCCATCCTTGTCGGCGCGGAAGATACCCACGACACGGTCGGGCGACCCTTCGATCGCGCGAATGACGCGCGCCTCGAAAATGCCGTCGGGCCGCGTCGCGAACCGCGCCAGCGCGCGCTCGCCCCGGCCCAGCGCGGGCGTGCGCGGCTCCGCGACAATGACGATGCGGGGTTCGGGGCCGCCGCTTTGCCAGCCAACCGGCCTCGCAATCATCTCGCCGTCGAAATCGATATCGGTGATTTCGACGATGCCGATCTCGGGCAGGGCGGTGACGGCGGCGGCCAGCGTGCGTTCCGGCTCGCGCGCCACCGATGCCGACCGCTCGACATCGCGGATCAATCCCTTCAACGCGACGCGCTGGCTCGGCGGTACCTTAAAGGCGCGCGCCAGATCGCGCTGTGTCGGTGGCGTGGGGCTCGCCGCGATATGGGCGATCAATTCCTCGCGCGTCGGCATCCGCCCGAGGCGGGGCGGCTTCGATTGTTGGCGTCGCGGCGTTTTTTTATTGGGGGCCATATTGTCCGATCACACAAATTTAGGCCGACGCAATACGGCGACCAATTCGGTCAAGCTTTCAATCGAATAGAGAAGGGTCACTTGTTGGCCGACGATGTCGATAAGCCCGCGAAAAGTCTGACCGGGACGAATAAGAAGGCTGACAAAGATATTGGTGTCGAGCACCACCCTCATTCGGCTTGTGCGATCAGCGTATCAAAAATTTCCGTTGTCATCCCTCGCGCCACGGCGGTCGCCCGCATTCTTTGCGCAATGTCCGTCAGCTTCAGTCTGGGTGACGTCGATTCATCGACCGTGATGGAAAATCGCTGTCCAGGCCGAATGCCTTCTTTTCGGAGGGCATCGGACACGGTATCGAGCGTCACCGCTTCGAGGATTTTTGCCATCGATCATACCCAGCCGAGCACAACATCATACTCAGCTGAACATATTGTGATTATCCCCTGAATGTCAAAAATCGACAGGGCGCTACTCGGCCGCGGCTTTTTTCTTGGCAGCTTTTGGAGCGGATTTTTTCGTGGCTTTGGGTTTAGCGGCGGTCGCGCGTGGCGCGGCGGTCCGGCCGCGGCGCTTGCCTTTGCCGCCGCCGCCCTTCGCCGCTTGCGCCGACAGCAGGTCGAGCGCCTGTTCCAGCGTCAGCTCTTCCGGCACGACATCGCGCGGCACGGTGGCGTTGACGCCGTCCCGGCTGACATAGGGACCATAGCGGCCCTTATAGAGCATGATTTTGCCGTCGCCATGCTCGAATGTCTTGAGCGATTCACGGGCGGCGCGGCCGCGCGCCTGGCGCGGCTCGGCCAGCAGGCTCACCGCGCGATTGATGCCGACTGTCAGCACATCATCGTCGGGCGCGAGCGAGCGGAAATTTTCACCGTGCTTGATGTAGGGACCGAAGCGCCCGAGGCTCGCGGTGATCGGCTTGCCATCCTCGGGATGACGCCCAACCTCGCGCGGCAGCGACAGGAGGCCGAGCGCCTTCGCCAAATCCACATCCGCCGGCGGCAAGCCTTTCGGCAAGGAGGCGCGTTTCGGCTTTTCGCCGTTCGCGCCTTCGCCGAGCTGGACGTAATTGCCGTAAGGTCCCTTGCGCAGCGTGACCGGCAGGCCGGTCGCGGGATCGTCGCCGAGAAGGCGCGGGCCGAGATCGCCGCCCTCGCCGTTCTCATCTTCGCCCTCGAGACCCAGCCGGCGGGTATAGCGGCATTCCGGATAGTTCGAGCAGCCGATGAAGCCGCCGAACTTGCCGAGCTTCAGGCCGAGCCGACCCTTGTTGCACACCGGGCAGAGACGCGGGTCGGTGCCATCGGCGCGCTCGGGAAAGAAATGTCGGCCGAGTTCCTGGTCGAGCGCGTCGAGCACCTGGGTGATCGACAAATCCTTGGTGCCGGCGACCGAGGCGGAGAAATCGCGCCAGAAATCTTCCAGCACCTTGCGCCAGGAAATCTTGCCGTCGGAAATCTCGTCGAGCTGATTTTCGAGATCCGCCGTGAAATCATAGCCGACATAGCGCTCGAAGAAATTCTCCAGAAACGCTGTCACCACGCGGCCGCGGTCCTCGGGGATGAAGCGCTTCTTATCGAGCTTCACATAATCGCGGTCCTGCAACACCTGGATGATCGACGCATAGGTCGAGGGCCGGCCGATCCCGAGCTCCTCCAGCTTTTTCACCAGGCTCGCTTCGCTATAACGCGGTGGCGGCTCGGTGAAATGCTGGCGCGGATTGACTTTGTCGCGGCGCGGCGCGTCATTGGCCGCGAGCGCGGGCAGGCGGCCGCCTTCCTCTTCCTCGCCGGGATCATCGACATCCTCGCGATAAAGCTTGAGGAAGCCGTCGAACAGGATGGTCGAGCCGGTGGCCCGCAGGCGCAGGGTCTTGTCGGCGGAGTCGATGTCGGCGATGACCTGGTCGATTACCGCGGCTTCCATCTGGCTGGCGGTGGTGCGCTTCCAGATCAACTCATAGAGGTTGCGCCCGTCGCCATCCATGTCGCGCGCGGCCTGGGCCGGCCGCAGGAACAAGTCGGTCGGCCGGATCGCCTCATGCGCTTCCTGCGCGTTCTTGGCCTTGGCGGTGTAATGGCGCGGCTTGTCCGGCAGATATTCATTGCCGAAATCGCTGCCGATCAGGCGCCGCGCGGCGGCAACCGCTTCACCCGCCAGCGTCACGCCGTCGGTGCGCATATAGGTGATGTGGCCGTCCTCATAGAGGCGCTGCGCCACCCGCATGGTCCGCGAGGCGCCGAAGCCGAGCTTGCGCGAGGCTTCCTGCTGCAGGGTCGAGGTGGTGAAGGGCGGGCCGGGATAGCGCCTTGTCTGCTTGCGCTCGACCGAGGCGACGGCGAAGCCCGGTGCGCGCATCAGGCGGTCGGCGGCGGCATGCGCCTTGGCCTCGCTGTCGAGGTCGAACTTGTCGAGCTTCTTGCCGTCGAGATGCGTCAGGCGGGCGGTGAAGCGCTCGCCCTTGGCGGTCGTGAACTCGACCTCGATGGTCCAATATTCGCGGGCCTTGAAGGCCTCGATCTCGTCCTCGCGCTCGCAAATGAGGCGCAGCGCCACCGACTGCACGCGGCCGGCGGAGCGGCTGCCCGGCAGCTTGCGCCACAGCACCGGCGACAGGGTGAAGCCGACGAGATAATCCAACGCCCGGCGCGCCAAATAAGCGTCGACCAGCTCCTGATTGACGGCGCGCGGGTGAAGGAATGCCTCCTGCACCGCCTGCTTGGTGATTTCGTGGAATACCACGCGCTTGACGTCGACGCCTTTCAAGGCGTGACGTTCGCGCAGGATCTCGTCGATATGCCAGGAAATCGCCTCGCCCTCGCGGTCGGGATCGGTCGCCAGAAAGAGATGCTTGGCGCCCTTGACGGCCTGGGCGATCTCCTTCATCCGCTTTTCCGCCCGCTCGTCGAGGGTCCACGACATGGCGAATTGCGCGTCCGGCAACACCGATCCATCCTTGGCCGGCAGGTCGCGGACATGGCCATAGCTGGCGAGGACGGTGTAGTCCTTGCCCAGATACTTGTTGATGGTCTTCGCCTTCGCAGGCGATTCGACAATGACGACGTTGTCCATTGATTTGGCCGCGTTGCGAGGCGCGGAACATAGTCACCAAGAGGGGCTAAAGCAAGGCCACCCGGTTTCCGGCCTGCCGCTCGAGCCGCCCGGCCAGGGTGAATTCCAAGAGCACGGCCGCCACCAGCGCCGCCGTCAGACCGGTCGCGCGAACCAGATCGTCGACCGGCACCGGGGTCGGGGAGAGCTGCTCCAGCACGAGCGGGCGCGCGCGATCAAGGTCGCCCTCGCCGCCGTGAAAGAGCGGGGATCGATCGAACGGCGCGGCGGGCGCACGCATCGCGAGCGGGCTGCCGGGACTGAGTTCGCCCAGGATATCATCGGCGCTCTCGGTCAGGTGCGCGCCCCGCCGGATCAGATCGTTGGTGCCGCGACAGCGCGGATCGAGCGGCGAGCCCGGAACGGCGAAGATTTCGCGTCCTTGCTCCAACGCCAGCCGCGCCGTGATGAGGGAGCCGGATTTGAACGCCGCCTCGACCACCAGCACGCCAAGCGAGGCGCCCGAGATGATGCGGTTGCGGCGCGGAAAGTGGCGAGCCAGCGGCTCCGTGCCGATCGGCTGTTCCGCCAGCAGCAGGCCGCGCTCCGCGATCGCCTCGTGCAGCGCGCGATTTTCCTGGGGATAGACCTGGTCGATGCCGGTCGCCAGCACCCCGATGGTGCCGGTATCGAGCGCGCCCTCATGCGCCGCCGCGTCGATCCCGCGCGCCAGGCCGGAGACGATGGTGAAATCGCTCTGGCCGAGGCGCAGTGCGATCTCGCGGGCGAAACGCTTGCCGTTGGCCGAGGCGTTGCGCGCGCCGACGATGGCGATCGCGCGGTTCCGGGTCAGCGCCAATGTTCCGCGCGCCGACATCAGCGGCGGCGCATCCTCGACGGCGGCGAGGGCGGGGGGATAATCCGGCTCGCCCCACGCGATCAGCTTCGCGCCGGCCCGCTCGTTGGCCGCCATCTCGCGCAGCGCGTCGGCGCGGGTCGGCACGCGCAGCGGCCCCTTGCGGCCGCCGCGCCGCGCCAGATCGGGCAGCGCGTCGAGCGCTGCCGTCGCCGAGCCGAAGCGCGCCAGCAACTGATAGAAGGTGATCGGGCCGATATTCTCGCTGCGAATGAGGCGCAGCCAATCGAGCCGTTCCGCCGGGTTAAGGGTGCGCGCCGTCGCCATGCTCAGGTCTTGCGAGAGAATTGAACGCGGCTCTCTTTGCCGCGCAACAACCGTCCGATATTATCGGCATGGCGCACCAGCACCAGCACCGCGAGAATTACCACGACCAAGGTCGGGACGGTCTGATGGTGCGAGGCAAACCACGCCACGATCGGCGCCACTATTGCGGCAATCACCGCCGCCAGTGACGAATATCGCGTCACCGCGACGACGACGAGCCACGCCGCCAGCGCCAGCGCGCCGACCGGCCAGAGATAGGCTAGCAGCACGCCGCAGGCGGTGGCGACGCCCTTGCCGCCCTTGAAGCCGAGCCATACTGGAAAGAGATGGCCGAGAAACGCGGCGACCGCGCCGACCGCCGCCGCCAGCGGTCCCCATTGCGCGACGATCAGCACCGCCGCCGCGCCCTTCGCCATGTCGAGTGCGAGGGTCAGCGCCGCCAGCCCCTTATTGCCGGTGCGCAGCACATTGGTCGCGCCGATATTGCCGGAGCCGATGGCGCGAATATCGCCATAGCCGCCGAGACGCGACAGGATCAGCCCGAACGGAATCGAGCCGAGCAGATAGGCGAAGAGCGCGACCGGAATGAGGGTAAGGGTCATGCGCGCCGGCTTTCGGGGGGCGTCACAGCGCCTCCATCGCGAATTCCAGCACCGTCTCGCCGCCCTTGATCGCGGGCAACAGGGCAGGGGCCGTCGCGAGCAGATGCGCGTCGTAGAACCGCGCGGTGGCGCGCTTGGCTTGGTTGAACGATGCATCGCCTACTTGGGCGTCGAGGCGGCGCTTCGCCTCCGCCGCTTCGAGCGCAAGCAGCCAGCCGCCGGTGACGATCCCCATCAAGTCGAGATACGGCACCGCGCCGCTAAGGGTCAATGCGCGCTCCCGTGCATTGGCGACGAGCCACTTGGTCGCATCTTCCAGCGCGTCGATCCCGGCGGTCAGCATCGCATGGCCGCGCGCGGCATCGCGCATCTCCGCGATCAGCGCCACGGCCGCGGCGCCGCCGTCGCGCTGCACCTTCCGGCCGACGAGATCGTTGGCTTGAATGCCGTTGGTGCCCTCATAGATCGGCGCGATGCGGGCGTCGCGATAATATTGTGCGGCACCGGTTTCCTCGATGAAGCCCATGCCGCCGTGAATTTGCACGCCCAGCGACGCGATGGCGACGCCCTGGTCGGTGCACCAGGCCTTCACCACCGGGATCAGCAGATCGGCGCGCGCCTGATGCCGCGCGCGCGCCGCCGCGTCGGGATCGTGCTGGGCGCGGTCGATGCTGGCCGCCGTGTAATAGATCAGGGCACGCATCGCCTCGGTCCGCGACCGCATCGACAGCAGCATGCGCTTCACGTCGGGATGATAGGCGATGGGGAAATCCCCGGCGCCGGTCGCGGTGATCGGGCGGCCTTGCACGCGAGTCTTGGCGAAGTCGCGCGCCTGTTGATAGGCGCGCTCGGCGATGGCGAGGCCCTGGAGGCCGACCTGCAGGCGGGCGCTGTTCATCATCGTGAACATGCACTCCATGCCGCGATTTTCCTCGCCGACCAGCCAGCCGATGGCGCCCTCATTATCGCCATAGGCCATCACGCAGGTCGGGCTGGCATGGACGCCGAGCTTATGTTCGAGGCTGACCGCGCGCAGATCGTTCCGGGCGCCCAAGCTGCCATCGTCATTCACCAGGAATTTCGGGATCAGGAACAGCGACAAGCCGGCGGTGCCAGGCGGCCCGTCGGGCGAGCGCGCCAGCACCATGTGCACGATGTTGGGCGTCAAATCGTGCTCGCCATAGGTGATGAATATCTTCTGGCCTTTGATGCGGTAATGGTCGCCGTCGCGGGTGGCGCGCGTGCGCATGGCACCGACATCGGAGCCGGCTTGCGGCTCGGTCAGGTTCATCGAGCCGGTCCATTCGCCCGACACCAGCTTGCCGAGATATTTCCGCTTGAGGTCGTCGCTGCCGTGAATGTCGAGCGCCTCGACCGCGCCGACCGTGAGCAGCGGATTGAGCATCCACGCCATGCTGGCCGAGGTCCACATCTCGGTGACGGCGAGGTTGAGCGCCCTCGGCAGGCCCTGGCCGCCGATTTCCTCGGAGAAGGCGAGGGCGTTCCAGCCGCCCTCGACATAAGCGGCATACGCTTCCTTGAAGCCGTCGGGCGTGCGCACCACGCCGTTTTCCAATCGGCTGCCCTGCTTGTCGCCGATGGCGTTCAAGGGCGCGATCACCTCGCTCGCGAACTTGGCCGCGCCCGCCATCACCGCCTCGACCAGGTCGGGCGCGGCATGCGCGAAGCTCGGCAGTTCCGCGAGTTGCGGCAAGCCCGCGATCGTGTCGAGGGCGAAGCGCATATCGGCGAGCGGCGCCGTGTAATCGGCCATGACGGTTTCCTCTTACTACTGCCCGAACCGATTTTATGCTTCCCACGGGCTGATGACAGGAATTCCACATGCCGTGAAATCAGCGGTATTCCGTGTTGCCAGCGTGGCGCCTCGCGATCGCACGATGGCGGCGATCCGAGCATCCCCCTCGGATATCGGTTGCCCGGCGCGCCGCCGGCGCGCGGCGATGTCGGCATATTCGCGGGCAGCGGCGCTATCGAATGGCAGCACGCGGCCCGCCAAATCCTCCGCGAGCATTGCTTCGACCAGGGCGGACAAAGCGGCGCGGCGCCGGCTTTCCGGCAGCAGGGCGATACCGTAGAGAAGTTCCGCTTCGGTAATGGCGGTCGTAAACAGCGACGGCATGGGCTGGGCTTTCATCCATTCCCGGACATGGGGCGCGGGCCTTGGCCGCCAGGCTTCGGAGATGACATTCGTATCCAGGACGATCATGTGAAATCCGGCGGCTCATGCATCGGTCCTCGGGGCGGCAGATCGAGATCGACGCCGCTTAAGGGCGCCACCCGGCGGCGGATCGCGTCGAACAGATTGCCGGCGCCACCCGGCTCGCGCGCCAGCGCCGCGCGCAGGATGTCGCGCATCTCATCCTCCATCGAGTGATTCCGTCGCGCCGCGCGCAAGCGCAATCGCCGCTTGAGCGTCTCGTCGATGTTACGGATGGTGATGCTGGCCACGCGCGCGTTCCGCAATCATTGCAATCAACGCAATCATAGCGCTCAACGGAACCAGGCGGCAATGGTTCTGCTAGGCCGCTTCGAACCTGATGTCTTGCGCGCCGTGCCATAGGCACATTTTTCCGAGTTCCGGCAGCGTGTCGAGGCCGGTGGTCAGGGTGATGAAATGATTGCCGGCGAGCTGCCCCAGCTTGCTGGCGAATTGCACCGCGCCATAGGCCAGCAAAATTTCGGTCTCACTGATGCCGCCGGGATAGAGGATGATCTGGCCGGGCGCGGGATAGGAGGTGTGGTTCTCATAGCCGACGCCGAATTGCAGATCGCCCAGCGGAATCCAGACGCCTTCGCCGCTCCAGCGGACATGGACGACCTTGCTGGCGAACGGCATGTGCGCCACGAAGGCCGCGCGCGTCTGGGGCGCCGCGCTTTCAAACCGCGCCTCGAACGTGAACGGCCCGGCCGTGACGCGCAGTTTATCCATGAGTGAGATGCCTTCCCTGGCGGCGATGCGAGACGGGGCACATCGGAAATCGGCGGCGGCGGATTGTCAATGCTCAGAGCCCCAGATCGCTCAGGCCCGGGTGGCCGTCCGGGCGGCGGCCCAGCGGCCAGTGATATTTGCGCTCGCTCTCCGCGATCGGCAGATCGTTGATGCTGGCGTGGCGCACGCGCATCAAGCCATGCGCGTCGAATTCCCAATTCTCGTTGCCATAGCTGCGGAACCAGTGGCCGCTATCATCGTGCCATTCATAGGCAAAGCGTACCGCGATATGATTGTCGTGAAACGCCCAGACCTCCTTGATCAGGCGATAGTCCAACTCGCGGTTCCATTTGCGCACCAGGAACGCCTGGATGGCGTCGCGGCCCTCGATGAATTCCGACCGGTTGCGCCAGCGGCTGTCGAGCGAGTAGGCGGCCGCGACGCGGGCAGGCTCGCGGCTGTTCCACGCATCCTCGGCGCCGCGCGCCTTTTGCGCGGCGGTCGCGGCGGTGAAGGGCGGCAATGGCGGTCGGTCCTGCTCCATCTCATTTCTCCCCGGGGTCGAACGGCGAGGGAGAGTGGCAGATGATCATGGCTCGACGGAAGCGCGGTTTTCGCTTAACGATAACGAATGCGTGATTTTCATCAGCCGCGCCGCTCGGCCGCGGTTTCCAGCGAGGCGATGGCGGCGACATCGCACCCGCTCGCCACCCTGACCGCGATCGAAATCCTGCGTGCCGGCGGCAACGCCCTGGACGCCGCCATCGCGGCGGTCGCGGTGCTCGGGGTGGTGGAGCCGCAATCCACCGGTATCGGCGGCGATTGCTTCGTGCTGTATTCGCCCAAAGCCGGCGGGCCGATCGCGCTCAACGGCTCCGGCCGCGCCCCCCGCAAGGCGCGCGTCGAATGGTATGTCGAGCATGGCATGCGCGGCATCGAGCCGGAATCGCCCCACGCCGTCACCGTGCCCGGCGCGGTCGATGCGTGGTGCCGGCTGAACCAGGACCACGGTAGCAAGCCGCTGGCGGAATTGTTGGAGCCGGCGGCGCGCTATGCCGAGGCGGGCGTGCCGATCACACCGCGCGTCGCGTTCGATTTCGAGCATCTCGCGGACAAGCTGGCGCGCGACGAATTCGCGCCCTCCGTATTCCTGCGTAACGGGCGCCTGCCGCGCGTCGGCGAGAAATTGCGCCAGCCCGCGCTGGCGGCGACGCTGCGGCGCATCGGCAGGGAAGGGCGCGATGCGTTTTATCGCGGGCCGGTCGCGGCGGAGATTGTCGGACGGCTCACGGCGCTGGGCGGGCTCCATACGCTCGACGATTTCGCCGAGCAGCGTGCCGATTATGTCACGCCGATCTCGACCGAGTATCGCGGCGCGTCGGTCTTTGAATGTCCCCCCAACGGTCAGGGCCTCGCGGCGCTGATGATCCTCAACATTCTAGCGGGGTATGAGCCCGCGAAACTCGGCGAGGCCGATTATGTCCACCTGCTGGCCGAGGCGACCAAGGCCGGCTATGGCGCCCGCGACGCCTATTTCGGCGATCCGACGCAGGTGACGGTGCCGGTCGCGCGGTTGCTGTCGCGGGACTATGCCGACGCGGTCCGCCGGCGGATCGATATGAGCCGCGCCGCCGCGCCCATCCTGCCCGACGGTCCGGCGCACAAGGATACGGTCTATCTTTGCGTCGTCGATCGCGACCGCAACGCGGTGTCGTTCATCAATTCATTGTTCCATCCCTTCGGCAGCGGCATCTTCGCACCCGAAAGCGGCGTGATGCTGCATTGCCGGGGCGCATTCTTCCGCACCGTTCCCGGCCATCCGAATGCCATCGCGCCCAGCAAGCGGCCAGTCCACACCATCATTCCCGGCATGCTGATGCGGGAGGGCCGCGCGGCGATGCCGTTCGGCGTGATGGGCGGCAGCTATCAGGCGTGCGGGCACGCGCATTTCCTGTCGCAACTCCTCGATCGCGGCCTCGATCCGCAGTCGGCGCTCGACGCGCCGCGCAGCTTCGCCGATGGCGGCCTGCTGGGGCTGGAGACGACGATCGGGCGGGACACCGCGGCCGAACTCGCGCGGCGCGGCCATGAAGTGGCATGGGTCACGGCGCCGCATGGCGGCGGCCAGGCGATTGAGATCGATCATGCGCGCGGCGTGCTGATCGGCGGCTCCGATCCGCGCAAGGATGGCTGCGCGCTGGGCTATTAGGGGAAAACGATGAAACTCTATGATTTTGCGCTCGCGCCCAATCCGCGCCGGGTGCGCATCTTCTTGGCGGAGAAGGTCATCGCGGTGCCGACGGTGCAGGTCAATCTGCGCGAAACCGATCAGCTCAAGCCGGAATTTCTCGCCATCAACCCGTTCGCGACCGTGCCGGTGCTGGAACTGGATGATGGCCGGCACATCGCGGAGACGATCGCGATTTGCCGCTATTTCGAAGAGTTGCATCCCGAGCCGCGCCTGTTCGGCGCCGACCCCTATGAACGCGCGGTGGTGGAGGAATGGCAGCGCCATATCGAATGGGACGGCTTTCTCGCCGTGGGCGAGGCGTTCCGCAACGGTCTGCCCGGATTCAAGGGGCGCGCGCTGACCGGACCCGTCGGCTATGAGCAGATTCCGGACCTGGTGGAGCGCGGCAAGCAGCGCACCATGCGCTTCTTCGAGTTGCTTGACCGCCGCCTCGGCGACCGGGAATTCATCGCGGGGCCGCGCTATACCGTCGCCGATATCACCGCCCTGGTGGCGCATGATTTCGGCACCCGCGCCAAGATTCTGGTCACCGACGCGATGCCGAACCTAAAGCGCTGGTATGCGACGGTATCGGCCCGGCCAAGCGCGACGGCTTAGGCGCGCGGCGCCGCCATCTGAAACGCGAGGTGCGCCTTTACCGTCGGCCATTCGGCGGCGGTGATGCTGTAGACGCAGGTGTCGCGCAGCGTGCCGTTGGGCGTCACCTGATGGCTGCGCAAAATGCCGTCGAGCTTGGCGCCTAGCCGCTCTATGCCGCGCCGGCTCGCGTGATTGAAGAAATGGGCGCGGAACTCGACCGCGATGCAGCTCAGCGCTTCGAACGCATGCGTCAGCAATAGCAGCTTGGCCTCGCTGTTGATCGCGGTGCGCTGCGCGCGTCGGCGGTACCAGGTGCCGCCGATTTCCACTCGGCGATTGGCGGCATCGATATTGAGATAGTTGGTCATGCCGACCGGCTGGCCCGTTTCATTGTCGATCGCGGCGAAGGGCAGCCACGCGCCGGCCTGCTGCAAGTCAAGCCGGCGCGCGATCTCGCCGGCCATGTTCTCGGGCGCGGGAATGTTGGTGTACCACAGCCGCCACAAATCGCCGTCGCGCACCGAATCGATCAGGCCGTCCGCATGCGCGGGCGCGAGCGGCGCCAGCGTGACATGCGCACCGCGCAGGGTGACGGGGGCGAGCCAGCTCATTCCGCCGCCTCTCGCGCCGCCCCGAGCCAGGCATCGAGATCGGCGAGCGCGCGGCGCGCCATCCACTGCTTGCGCTCGCCGCGCGGCGCCTGGAGCAGCGGCGGGAACAGGCCGAAATTGATGTTCATCGGCTGAAACGTGGCGGCGTCGGCGCCGCCGGTGACATGGCGCAACAGCGCGCCGATCGCGGTCGTCTCGGGCGGCGGCGGCGAGGCCGTGCCGAGCAGTTCGCTCGCGGCGAAACGCCCGGCCAGCAAGCCCATCGCGGCGCTTTCGACATAGCCCTCGACGCCGGTAATCTGGCCGGCGAAGCGCAACGCGGGCCGCACCTTGAGCCGCAGGCGCGCGTCGAGGAGGCGCGGGCTGTTGATGAAGCTGTTGCGGTGCAGGCCGCCGAGCCGCGCGAATTGCGCCTGCTCCAGGCCGGGAATGGTGCGGAACACGCGCACTTGCTCCGCGTGTTTGAGCTTCGTTTGGAAGCCGACGAGATTATAGAGCGTGCCCAGCGCATTATCCTGGCGCAACTGCACCACGGCATAGGGTCGCCGCCCGGTGCGCGGATCGCGCAGGCCGACCGGCTTCATCGGGCCCCAGCGCAGCGTATCGACGCCGCGCTCCGCCATCACCTCGATCGGCAGGCAGCCGTCGAAATACGGCGTGTTTTTCTCGAACTCGCGGAACTCGCCTTTCTCGCCGGCCAGCAGCGCCGCGACGAAGGCCAGATACTGTTCCTTGTCGAGCGGACAATTGAGATAATCCGCGCCCTCGCCCTTATCGTACCGCGATTGCCGCCATGCCTGGTCGAGGTCGATGCTATCGGCATGGACGATCGGCGCGATCGCGTCGAAGAAGGCCAGCGCGTCTTCCCCGCCGGCGGCGCGGATTGCCTCGGCCAACGCGGGCGAGGTCAGGGGGCCGGTGGCGATGATGGTGGCGGCCCAATCGTCGGGTGGCAGGCCGGCGATCTCCTCTTGGCGGATCTCGATCAGCGGCTCCGCGCGCAATGCCGCCTCGACGGCGGCGGAAAAATTGTCGCGATCGACCGCCAGCGCGCCACCCGCCGGCACCCGGCTGCGGTCGGCGGCGCGCAGGATCAGCGACCCGGCGCGCCGCATCTCCTCATGCAGCACGCCGACCGCGTTGTTGAGCGGGTCGTCGGAGCGAAACGAGTTCGAGCACACTAATTCCGCCAGCCCGGCGCCGGTATGGGCCTCGGTCATGCGCACGGGGCGCATCTCATGCAGCACGACGCGCACGCCGAGCCGCGCTGCCTGCCACGCCGCCTCGCTGCCGGCGAGCCCGCCGCCGATGATGTGAAGGATGGGTTCGGTCATGCCAAACACATCCTCTATTCGTCAGCCCGGCGCAATCCCTCGATCGCGCGAGATGGGGGCGATCGCGCTGGCGGCAGCCCCCCTCCCAACGCTCCCCCGCCTGCGGGGGAGGGAAGACAAAGCGAAGCTTTGGCGGGTGGGGGCTTAAGCGGCTCGACGTTGAGCCAGCAATTCTTCGGCGATGGGCAGGAGGGCGCTTTTCAGGATCTTGCCGTTGGCGCCGGCGGGCAGGCTGGGCAGCACGAAAATCTCCGTGGGCCGCTTATAGGGCGCCAATTGCCGTGCGGCATGGTCGGCGAGGTCGGTGTCGGAGAGGTGCGCGTTGGGCGCCGCCTGGACGAACGCGATGATCTCCTCGGTGCCGGAGACGCTGCGCCCGATCACCGCCGATTGCGTGACCCCGGGATGCGCGTTCAGCACGGTCTCGACCTCGGGCGGATAGACGTTGAAGCCGAAACGGATGATCAGCTCTTTCGATCGGCCGGCGATGAACAGATGGTCGTCCTCGATCCGCGCCAGATCGCGGGTGTTGAACCAGCCCTCGCCATCGATGGCGGCGGCGGTTTCCTCGGGCGCGCGATAATAGCCCTTCATCAGATTGGGACCGCGCACGCGCAATTCGCCGATCTCGCCGGGTGCGACCGCCTGGCCATCGGCGCCGACCAGCTTGACCTCGACCCCCGGCCACAGCGGCCCGACCGAGCAATCAAGGCGTGGGCTGTCGAGCCTGGTCTGGCTGATGCTCGGCGCGCATTCCGTGATGCCATAGCCATTGTTCAGCGGCAGGCCGAACAGCGCCTCCGCCGCCGCCTTGGTCGTCGGGTCGAGCGGAGCGCCCGCCGTCGCGATCACCCGGAGGCCATGGTTTTCGAGGCGCGCAATCCCTTTGAGCTTGGCGTATTCCGCCATCAGCGCGTAGAGACCGGGCGCGCCGATGATGAAGGTCAGCCGGTCGCGTTCCAGCGCCGCCAGTATCGCCGCCGGGTCGAACCGCGCGGTCAGATGCAGGGTCGCGCCGTGATAGAGCGCGCCGAGCAGCACGACGCTCAGTCCCAGCACATGCGAGGCCGGCAGCACGCCATAAACCCGATCCTCGGGACCAAGATGGCGCAGCAATCCCGACACCTTGGCAACGAACAGCAGGTTACGATGGGTCAGCATCACGCCCTTCGGCACGCCGGTTGTGCCGGAGGTATAGATCACCGTCGCGACCTGGTCGGCGCCGCTCGTCTCGACCGGCTCGGGCGCCGTCTCGCGGTTGAGCGGGCCGAGCGCGATGGTCCCCAGCGGCTCGACCGTCACCGCGTCGGCGCCGTGTCGCGCCGCGTGCAAGCGGGCGCGCGGCGAGACCGCAATCGTGTAGATCGTCCGGCGGGAGCCGCTAAGATCGCGGATCTGGTCGATCTCGCGATCGGACAGCCGCGCATTCACGATCAGCGGCCAGGCATCGAGGCTGGCCGCGCCGAGCAGCAGCGCCACCGTGGCACGACAATTCTCGGCGACGATCATCACCCGGTCGCCGGGGCGCACACCGCTTTGGGTCAGCCAGGCGCGCGTCGCCGCCACGATGCCGGGCAAGTCGCCATAGCGCCAGGTGCCGCTGGGTTCGACCAGCGCCGGACGGTCCGGCGCGATCGCGGCCCATTTGGTCGCCAGCGCGCCGATGCGGTCCGGCAGATCGGCGACGAGGGCGGCGGCCTCGGCGTTCACGCGGCGGCGCTCAACAGCCGCGACACCGTCGCGGCGAGAAGGGGGGCATCCTCGCGCACCAGACTGTCATGGTCGGCATCGACGATATGCAGATCGATGCCCGCGACCAGCTTGCCCCAGATGCGTGCCGGCGCGACCGGGAAGATGCTGGTCTTGGCGCGCACGAAGACGATCTTGCCGGCATAAGGCTGGGGCCAATAATGCAGCAGGGCGGTGTTCGCCGAATCATAAACGCGGCGCAGCGCCGGTGCCTTCGCGGCGACCGCGTCGCCGGTCAGAAGCTGGCCGGCGCGGTTCATGGGGCCGGCCTCGCCCCGGAGGCGGGCGAGCACGAAGCGAACCGCGCGGTGCGGCGGCATGGTGGCGAAGGCGTGGAGAACGGTGTTCAGGCGGACGATCTGGCGCGCCGCCTTCGGAAAGGTGTTCGGATGGGCAAAGCTGTCGATGAACAGCAGCAGCGCGACCCGTTCGCCCGCGGCTTCAAGGCGCCGCGCCGCCTCCATGGCCAACAGCCCGCCGAAGGAATAGCCGGCGAGATAGTAGGGGCCATGCGGCTGGCGCGCGCGCAGCGCCGGCAGATAGAAATCGATCATCGCCTCCAGCCGGTCGTGCGGCTCGGCGGTGCCATCGACCCCCCGGGCCTGGACCGCGATCACCGCGCGGTCGGTCTCGATCAGCCGGCCGACGCGTTCAAGCTCGATAACGGTGCCGCCGATGCCGTGGAAGATAAACAGCGGCGCCGCCGGATTGCCGGACCGGCCGGGCTTGATGGTCACCAGTGGCGAGAATGGCGCCGGCGCGGCACCGTCGAGCAGGTCCCACAATTTCGCCGGCGTCGCCGCCTCATAGATCGCCGTGATCGGCAAGGTTCGGCCGGTGATGCGTTCGATCGCGTGGAACATTTGCAGCGCGAGCAGGGAATCGCCGCCGAGATCGAAGAAATCATCGTCGGGGCCGATCGGCGAGACGCCGAGCGTTCGCTCCCACAGCGTGATGATTTGGCCGAGCGACAGGCTGTCGGCCGGACGGGGCTGGGTCAGGAGGTCGATCATGCGGCGCCACCAATTCTAAAAGCGGGCGGCGCGCGCGGGGGAGCCGCGCCGACCTTTGGGCGCCCTCACTATTCCCGAGAGAAATGAACGGTTTCTTAATTCAGGGGGTACGCGGGTCAGATCGCGGCGATGATCCCGAACGCCACCAGCCTGTCGATTACCAGATCGGCCGCTTCCTCGGCCGAGAGACGGCCGGTATCGAGGGTGATCTCGGCATTCTCCGGCGCCTCATAGGGTGAATCGATGCCGGTGAAATTCTTGATCTCGCCGCGCCGCGCCCGCTTATAAAGGCCCTTCGGGTCGCGGCTTTCCGCCAGCGCCAGGGACGTGTCGACATAGACCTCGAGGAATTCGCCCGGCCCGACCAGCTCGCGCGCCATGCGCCGCTCCGAGCGGAACGGCGAGATGAACGACACCATGACGATGAGGCCGGCATCGACCATCAGCTTCGCGACCTCGCCGATGCGGCGGATATTTTCGACCCGGTCGGCATCGGTGAAGCCGAGATCGCGGTTGAGACCGTGCCGCACATTGTCGCCGTCGAGCATATAAGTGTGCTTGCCGGCGACATGGAGGCGCTTTTCCACCAGGTTGGCGATGGTGGATTTGCCGGCGCCGGAGAGGCCGGTGAACCACAAGATCGCCGGCTTCTGATGCTTCGCGGCGGCGCGCGCCGCGCGATCGATATCCACGGATTGCCAATGGATGTTCCGCGAGCGGCGCAGCGCGAACAGGATCATGCCGGCGCCGACCGTGGCGTTGGTCATGCGGTCGATCAGGATGAAGCCGCCGGTCTCGTGATTCTCGGCATAGGGATCGAACGGGATCGGTTGGCTGATGCCGATATTGCAAACGCCGATGCCGTTCAGCTCCAGCGTCTTGGCGGCGGTGTGCTCCAGCGTGTTCACGTTGACCGCGTATTTCAGCTCGGTGATGGTGGCGCCGACGGTGGCGCTGCCGATCTTCAGCCAATAGGAGCGGCCGGGCAGCATCGCCTGATCCGCCATCCACACCAGCGTCACTTCGAACTGTTCGCTGAGGCCCGGTGCCGCGCCGGCCGCGCTGAGCAGGTCGCCGCGCGCGATGTCGATCTCGTCGGCGAGGGTCAGCGTCACCGACTGGTCGGCGACCGCCTCGTCGAGATCGCCATCGGCGCTCACGATGCGCGTCACCGTCGATGTCTTGCCGCTGGGCGAGACCCGCAGGGTGTCGCCGCGCCGCACCGTGCCGCTCGACACCGTGCCGGCGAAGCCGCGAAAATCGAGGCTCGGCCGGTTGACCCATTGCACCCAGAAACGGAAATCGCGACTGGCCTTGTCGTCGGCGACGTCGATCGTCTCGAGATGCGACAACAGCGCCGGGCCGTCATACCAGGGCATCCGGGTCGAGGGCTGGCTGACATTGTCGCCGTCGAGCGCGGAGATCGGAATTGCACTGAACGAGGCGAGGCCGATCTTGTCGGCGAACGGGCGATAATCGGCAACGATGCGGTCGAACGCCTCCTGCGAGAAATCGACCAGGTCCATCTTGTTGATCGCCAGCACGACATGGCGAATGCCGACCAGCGAGACCAGATAGGAATGGCGCCGCGTCTGGGTCAGCACGCCGTTGCGCGCGTCGATCAAGATCACGGCGGCATCGGCGGTCGAGGCCCCGGTGATCATGTTGCGGGTGTATTGCTCGTGGCCCGGCGTGTCGGCGACGATGAATTTGCGCTTGTCGGTGGTGAAATAGCGATAGGCGACATCGATGGTGATGCCTTGCTCGCGCTCCGCCGCGAGGCCATCGACCAGGAGCGCGAAGTCGATGGCGCCGCCGCGCGTGCCCAGCCGCTTCGAATCCGCCTCCAGCGCCGCCAGCTGATCGTCGAAGATCATCTTGGCATCGTAGAGCAGGCGACCGATCAGCGTGCTCTTGCCGTCATCGACGCTGCCGCAGGTGATGAAGCGCAACAGGCTCATCCGTTCGAGCGCGGAGAGGCGCGTTTCCAGCGAGGGCGCGCGCGTGTCGGAGACCAGCGCCATTATGCCATTCCCTGGGATGGGCCTTGCGCGGGCTTGGCCCGCGCATCCACGAATAAGTTTTGCTCGGGGAAAACAAAAAATTCGTGGATGGCCGGGTCAAGCCTGGCCGAAGGGATATGAGTTTTGGGCGAAATGGACATGGCTCAGAAATAGCCTTCCTGTTTCTTCTTCTCCATCGAGGCGCCGCTGTCGCGGTCAATGACACGGCCCTGGCGCTCGGACAGGGTCGTGACCAGCATCTCCTCGACGATATCGCCGACGGTCTCGGCGTCGCTGTCGATGGCGCCGGTCAGCGGATAGCAGCCGAGGGTGCGGAACCGCACCTTGCGCATTTCCGGCACCTCGCCGGGCGCCAGCGGCATGCGGTCGTCATCGACCATGATCAGCATGCCGTCGCGCTCCACCACCGGCCGCTTCTTGGCGAAATAGAGCGGCACGATCGGAATCTTCTGCCAGTAGATATATTGCCAGATGTCGAGTTCGGTCCAATTGGACAGAGGAAAGACGCGGATGCTTTCGCCCTTGTGGATCTTGGTGTTGTAGAGCCGCCACAGCTCTGGCCGCTGCTGGCGCGGGTCCCAGCGATGCTGGGCCGAGCGAAAAGAGAAAATACGCTCCTTGGCGCGGCTTTTTTCCTCGTCGCGGCGCGCGCCGCCGAAGGCCGCGTCGAACCCGTACTTATCCAACGCCTGCTTCAATGATACC
>DATCDN010000005.1:0-8859 GCA_036510675.1 Allostellaceae bacterium | reverse complement strand
TGGTCGATCGCATTGCCTGGTTCCACGCGCCGCTGACCATCGGCGGCGACGGCATCGCCGCCATCGCCGCGCTGGGCCGCGAAAAACTGGCGCAACTGCCGCGATTCGAGCGGGTGGGATTGGAAGCCGTCGGCGAGGATGTACTGGAAACCTTGCGCCGCCCAGCCTAATTTGACGGAATGTTCACCGGAATCATCACCGATATCGGCGCGGTGCGCGCGATCGAGCGGCGCGGCGACACGCGCTTCACGATCGCGACGCGGTATCGGGCGCCCGACATCGCCATCGGCGCTTCCATCGCCTGCGGCGGTCCGTGCCTGACGGTGGTGGCGACGGGCGAGGATTGGTTCGCGGTCGATGCCTCGGCCGAGACGCTGGCGCGCACCACCGCCGGGGCGTGGCGCGAGGGCACGCGAATTAATCTCGAGCGCGCCCTTAAGATGGGCGACGAACTGGGCGGACATCTGCTGACCGGCCATGTCGATGCCGTCGCCACCCTGCAATCGCGCAGGCCAGAGGGCGATTCGTTGCGGCTTACCTTCGCCGTGCCGGAACCCTATGATCGCGCCATCGCCTCGAAGGGCGCCGTGGCGCTCGACGGGGTTTCGCTGACCGTGAACGAGGTCGAGGGTTCGATTTTCGGAGTCAACATCATTCCCCACACCCAGGCTCAAACCACGCTGGGCGACGCCCGCCCGGGCGATCGCCTCAATCTCGAAATCGATCTGATCGCGCGCTATCTGGCGCGGCTGGTCGGAAAGGACATCGCATGAGCTTCGTCGAGGTGATATCGCCGATCGAGGAGATCATCGACGAGGCGCGCAACGGCCGGATGTTCATCCTGGTCGACGATGAAGACCGCGAGAATGAGGGCGATCTCATCATTCCGGCCCAGATGGCGACGCCGGACGCGATCAATTTCATGGCCAAGCACGGGCGCGGCCTGATCTGCCTGGCGCTGACCCGGCAGCGCGTCGAGCAGCTCAATCTCAAGCTGATGTCGCAGGCCAATGCCTCGCGCCTCCAAACCGCATTCACCCTCTCCATCGAAGCGCGCGAGGGGGTCACCACCGGCATCTCGGCCTCGGACCGCGCGCGCACCGTGTCGGTCGCGATCGATCCCGGCAAGGGGCCGGACGATATCGCGACGCCCGGCCATGTCTTTCCGCTGGCGGCGCGCGACGGCGGCGTGCTGGTCCGCACCGGCCACACCGAAGCTGCGGTCGATCTAGCCCGGCTCGCCGGGCTCAACCCGTCGGGCGTGATCTGCGAGATCATGAACGATGACGGCACCATGGCGCGGCGCGAGGATCTGATCGCTTTCGCGCAATTTCATGGCCTCAAGATCGCCACCATCGCCGACCTGATCGCCTATCGCCGGCGGCACGACCGCATCGTCGAGCGTACCTTCGATCAGCCGTTCGAGACCCAGTTCGGCGGCACCTTCCGCATGCTGGTCTACAACAACAAGGTCAGCAACATCGAGCATCTGGCGTTCGTGAAGGGCGATGTCGCGGGCACCGAGCCGGTGCTGGTGCGCATGCATGCCATGAATATGCTCGACGACATGTTCGGCAGCGTCAAAAGCGGCCGCTCCAACCTATTGCATGCCGCGTTCGCCGCAGTGGCGAAGGCGGGGCGCGGCGTCGTCGTGGTGCTGCGCGAGCCGATGCCCGCCAGCCTGACCACGCGCGCCCATGAATTGATCGTGGCGACGCCGCCGGCCAGCGCCGCGCTGCGCGATTATGGTATCGGCGCGCAGATCCTAATCGATCTCGGTGTCCATGAAATGATACTGCTATCGAATACCGATCATACCATCATCGGTCTCGATGGATATGGCCTGCGGGTGGTCGGCCGCCAGCCGATCGACATGGCGAGCGGCTGACGATGGCGGCATCGATCTTGCGCATCCTGGTGGTCGAGGCGCGCTATTACACTCACATCGCCGACGAGTTGCTGCGCGGCGCGACGGCGGAACTGGAGCGCGCCGGCGCCACGCATGAACGCGTGACCGTGCCGGGTGCCTTCGAGATTCCGGGCGCGATTCAATTCGCCCATTTATCGCGCCAGGGCTTCGACGGCTTCGTCGCGCTGGGCTGTGTCATTCGCGGCGAGACCAGCCACTATGACCTGATCTGCGGCGAATGCGCGCGCGGCCTGCAGGATCTGGCGCTGCGCGAACGGCTCGCCATCGGCTTCGGCGTGCTGACCGTCGAAAACGAGGCGCAGGCGATGGCGCGCGCCCGCATCGACAAGAAGAACAAGGGCCGGGAGGCGGTGCGCGCCTGCCTCGCGATGGTCGAGTTGAAGCGCCGGTTCGCCCTCGGCACGCCATGAACGACGAGGAACCGCGTGCCGCCGGAAGCAAAAAATCGGGCACCATCAAGCGTAGCCGGGCGCGGCTGGCGGCGGTGCAGGCGCTGTACCAGATCGATCTCAACGACGCGCCGATCGAGACCGTGATCGCCGAATTGCGCGAGCGCGGCCAGGATGAGGAAGGGTTCGGCCCCGCGGACGACACGCTGTTTACCGATATCGTGCGCGGCACGATTGCCAATCGCGACGATCTCGACGGCATGCTGAACGAGGCGCTGGCGCCGGATTGGGTGGTGCCGCGGCTGGAGGCGGTGCTGCGCGCCGTGCTGCGCGGCGGCGCCTATGAGTTGCAGGCCCGGCTCGAGATACCGGCGCGCGTGGTGCTGAACGAATATGTCGATATCGCGCACGCATTTTTTGCCGGCAAGGAGCCGCGGCTGGTGAACGGCGTCCTCGACCGGGTGGCGCACCGCCTGCGGCCCGATGAACTGGGCGCCAGCACCAATGAGCGAGCATCCCGCCCCAGCCAGGCTTGACGAATTCGGGCGGATCGCGCGGTTTTTCGCGCCGCTCGCCGGGCCCGGCGCGCTTGGGCTTCGGGATGATATCGCGCTGATCGATGGGCCGGCCGGCACCCAATATGTGCTGAAGACCGATGCCATCGTCGAAGGCATTCATTTTTTCCCGACCGACCCGCCCCGCCAGATCGCGCAAAAATTGCTACGCGTCAATCTGTCCGATCTCGCCGCCAAGGGTGCGGAGCCGGTTTTCTATCTGCTGACCACGGCGCTGACCGATGCGTGCGGCGAGGCGTGGCTCGCCGAATTTTCGGCGGGGCTGGCCGAGGACCAGCGGCGGTTCGGCCTCGTGCTGCTGGGCGGCGACAGCGTCCGCGCCGACGGCGCGACGACGCTGTCGGCGACCGTCATTGGACAGGTGGCGACCGGCCGCGCGATCCTGCGCGCCGGCGCGCGTCCGGGGGACATACTTTATATGGCCGGGACGCTGGGCGACGCCGCGCTGGGCCTCAAAGTGCTGGAGGGGGCATTGACGGGGCTCGAGGCGACGCACCGCGATCATCTGGTCTCGCGTTATCGCCTGCCGCAACCGCGCCTCGATGTGGGCCGCGGGTTGGTCGGACATGCATCGGCGGCGATGGATATTTCGGATGGGTTGGTGGCGGATCTCGGCCATCTCTGCGCGGCCTCGAGCGTCGCCGCCATCGTCGAGACCCCGCGCCTGCCGCTGTCGGATGCCGCGCGGGCAGCGTTTGCCGCCGACCCAGGGCTGCTTCCAACCATCCTGACCGGCGGCGACGATTACGAGATTCTGTTCGCGGCCCCGGAACCGGCGCGGCCGGCGTTGGCGAAAATGCCGGTCACCGAAATCGGCCGCATCGAAGCCGGGCACGGGGTGACGATCGTAAATGGGGACGGCAAGCCGCTTGAATTGACGCGTGGCGGCTATACGCATTTTTAGCTCGATTGGGGCTTGTTGACTCGGCCCGCGCCGGGTTGCTTGACCCCGGTTCTTCTGGCATGTTCCGCCGACTTCGGGCGGGGGTTCGCCAGAAATACGGGGTTTAAGAAAATGCAGATTGCCTATTGGGTCGTGATCGCCGGCGGCGTGCTGGCGTTGCTTTACGGCATCGTCACCGCACGTTCCGTGCTGGCGGCGAACGCCGGAACCGAGCGCATGCAGCAGATCGCGGCTGCGATCCAGGAGGGCGCGCGCGCCTATCTCAATCGGCAATACCGCGCGGTGGCCATTGTCGGCATCGTGATTTTCCTCATTCTGCTGTTCGCGCTGGGCTGGCGCACCGGCGTGGGCTTCGCCATTGGCGCGATCCTGTCGGCGGCGGCCGGCTATATCGGCATGAATGTGTCGGTGCGCGCGAACGTCCGCACCGCCCAGGCGGCGCGCGGCGGCCTGGCGCCGGGCCTCGATCTCGCCTTCAAATCGGGTGCCGTCACCGGCATGCTGGTGGTCGGCCTCGGCCTGCTGGGCGTCTCGCTCTACTATTATTTCCTGCGCGCGACCCTGCCGATCGACAATCCCCGGCCGATCCTCGAAGCCCTGGTGGGGCTGTCCTTCGGCGCCTCGCTGATCTCGATCTTCGCCCGTCTCGGCGGCGGCATTTTCACCAAAGGTGCCGATGTCGGCGCCGATCTCGTCGGCAAGGTCGAGGCCGGCATTCCCGAGGATGATCCGCGCAATCCGGCCGTAATCGCGGACAATGTCGGCGACAATGTCGGCGATTGCGCCGGCATGGCGGCCGATCTGTTCGAGACCTATGCCGTCACCATCGTCGCGACCATGCTGCTGTCGGCGATCTTTTTCGTCGGCCCGATGCGCGATGTGATGATGGCGCTGCCGCTGGTCATCGGCTCGGTGTGCATCCTCTCCTCGATCATCGGCACCTATTTCGTCAAGCTCGGCGCCAGCGAAAACATCATGGGCGCGCTCTATAAAGGGCTGATCGTGGCGGGGGTTCTCTCCGCGATTCTCATCGCGATCGTGATCCAGTGGCTGATCGGATTCTCGACGCCGCTGGCGATGGCCGGCGGGGTCGCCACGACGGGCGGCGGTTTGTTCGGTTGCGCCCTCGTCGGTCTTGTCGTGACCGGCCTTCTGGTGGTGATCACCGAGTATTACACCTCGACCTCTTATCGCCCGGTGCGCAGCATCGCCAACTCATCGACCACCGGCCATGGCACCAACGTGATCCAGGGCTTGGCGATTTCGATGGAAGCGACCGCGCTGCCGGTGCTGGCGATCGTGGCCGGCATTCTCGTTTCCTATCTGATCGCGGGCCTCTTCGGCATCGCGGTCGCGGTCACCACCATGCTGGCGCTGGCGGGCATGATCGTGGCGCTCGACGCCTACGGTCCCGTCACCGACAATGCCGGCGGCATCGCCGAGATGGCGGACCTGCCGAAGGAAGTGCGCAAATTCACCGACGCGCTCGACGCGGTCGGCAACACCACCAAGGCCGTGACCAAGGGCTATGCCATCGGTTCGGCGGGCTTGGCGTCGTTGGTGCTGTTCGCGGCCTATACGCAGGATCTGGCGCATTACTTTCCCAACCTGCACGTCTCGTTCGTGCTGCAAAATCCCTATGTCGTGGTCGGCCTGATCATCGGCGGCCTGCTGCCCTATCTCTTCGGGGCGATGGGCATGACAGCGGTCGGCCGCGCCGCCGGCGCGGTGGTGGTCGAGGTTCGCCGCCAGTTCCGGGAAATCCCCGGCATCATGGAAGGCACCGGCAAGCCCGATTACGGCAAGGCCGTCGACATGCTGACCAAATCGGCGATCAAGGAAATGATCGTGCCGTCGCTGCTGCCGGTGCTGGCGCCGATCGTCCTCTATCTGGTGATCTGGGGCATCGGCGGCCAGGCGGAGGCGTTCGCGGCGCTGGGCGCGATGCTGCTCGGCACCATTGTCACCGGCCTCTTTGTCGCGATCTCGATGACCTCGGGCGGCGGTGCCTGGGACAATGCCAAGAAGTACATCGAGGAAGGCCATTACGGCGGCAAGGGCTCGGAGGCGCATAAGGCGGCCGTGACCGGCGATACGGTCGGCGACCCCTACAAGGATACCGCCGGCCCGGCGGTCAACCCGATGATCAAGATCACCAACATCGTGGCGTTGCTGCTGTTGGCGATCCTGGCGGGCGGCTGACAATCGGATTGAACCAAGGCGGCAAGGACGGAGTGGTTCTTGCGGCCTTGGCGGTTCGGATTGCCGTCAGCCCATCAGCGTGATCGTTCCCCATCGACCATGTAGTCGCGGGTAATCGGCGTCGCGTCGATGCGTTTCGTCAACTGCATCTGAAACACGATGTTGGTGCGCAGGCGGAAGCCGATCTCGCACAGCACGAAATAGAACTCCCACATGCGGCAAAAGCGTTCGTCGTAGAGCCGCACCACTTCGTCCCGGCGCGCCATGAAACGCGCGCGCCAGTGCCGCAGTGTTTCGGCATAATGCAGGCGCAGAATCTCGACATCGGTGACGAACAGGCCACTGCGCTCGACCACGGCGAATACCTCGGATAGAGACGGCAGGTCGGCGCCCGGAAAGATATATTTCCGGATGAAGGGATTGATCGGCGCCGGCGTATCGGAATAGCCGATTGCGTGTACCAGGGCGATGCCGTCATCGGTGAGGAGGTCGCGCAGCTTGGCGAAGAACTCGGTGTAATTCCGCTTGCCGACATGCTCGAACATGCCGACCGACACGATGCGATCGTAACGCCCCGTCTCCGCACGATAATCACGCAGATGAAAATGTACCCGGTCCGCCAGCCCCGCCGCCGCCGCGCGCGCGGTGCTGAGCGTGTGCTGTTCGGTGCTGAGCGTCACGCCGGTGACATCGGCATCGGATTGCTGTGCGAGATGGAGGCTGAGCCCACCCCATCCCGACCCGATATCGAGGACCTTCAGCCCCGGCCGGTCGAGCAGCAGCTTCGCCGCGATATGGCGCTTCTTATTTTCCTGCGCGGTCTCCAGATCGTCGTCCGGCGCGGCGAAATAGGCACAGGAATATTGCCGGTCGCGATCGAGGAAAATGTCGTAGAGCGCGGCGGAGAGATCGTAGTGGTGCGCGACATTGCGCTGCGCCGTGCCGATCGGATTGTATTGTTTCAACCCGCAACCAACCCGCTCGATCAGCGCAAGCCAGGGCAGGCGCGCGACATTGTCGAAATTGCGCGCCAGGATCTCGAGAAAATCATAGAGCGTGCCGTCCTCGACCCGCAGCGTGCCATCCATATAGGCCTCGCCCACCGAGAGGCTGGGATTGAGGGCAAGCGTATATTCGAGACGCTTCGCGGTCAGGCGGATGGTGGCCCGCGGCGCCGTGCCGTCGCCGACCAGGTGGGCGCGGCCGGCGGCATCGACGATGCGCAAGGCCCCGACCTTGACGAACGATTTGAGGATGGCGATGAACATAATGGGCTTAGTTCGTCAGGTCGATGAGCATTTCCAGCGCGCGCTGGGTCGCCGCGGCGCGGACCTGGTCGCGGTCGCCGGTGAAAATCTGGTGCTCGGTCACTGCCGGGCTGCCGCGCCGCGCCGCGCCGAAATGCACGAGACCTACCGGCTTCTCGGCCGAGCCGCCGCCCGGTCCGGCGACCCCGGTGACCGAGACCGCGATATCGACCGGCGCCTGGGCGAGGGCGCCCGTCACCATTGCCGCGGCGACCGGCTCGCTGACCGCGCCATGCCGCGCGATCAGCGCCGCGGGCACGCCGAGCAGCTCGGTCTTCGCCTCGTTGGAATAGGTGATGAAGCCGCGCTCCACCACGTCGGACGAGCCGGCGATGTCGGTCAATGCCGCCACGATCATCCCGCCGGTGCAGGATTCGGCGGTCGCCAATTTCCAGCCGCGCCGGCGGCACAGATCGAGCACGGTTTCGGCCAGGGTTCGGGTCTCCGTCATAACGGCAGCCTCACGGTCGCGATGGCCTGCGCCGCCAGCCCTTCGCCGCGCCCGGCGAAGCCCAGCCGCTCGGTCGTGGTCGCCTTGATACTGACGCGGTCGGCATCGAGGTCGAGAATTTCGGCGACGCGCGCCACCATGGCGGCGCGATGGGGGCCGATCTTCGGCCGCTCGCAGATGATGGTGATATCGACATGCGCGATGATGCCGCCTTTCGCGCGCACCAGATCGGCGGCGTGGCGCAGGAAGCGATCCGACGAGGCGCCGCGCCATCGCGGATCGCTGGGCGGAAAATGCATGCCGATATCGCCGGCGCCGATGGCGCCGAGAATGGCGTCGGTCAGCGCATGCAGGCCGGCATCGGCATCGGAATGGCCGATCAGTCCCGCCTCATGCGGCACCGTCACGCCGCAGAGGACAAGATGATCGCCAGGCCCGAAGGCATGGACGTCGAAGCCCTGGCCGGTGCGGATGTCGCCGAGGCCTGATGCCAGGCGCCGCTCCGCTTCGGCCAGATCGTCGGCTGTCGTGACCTTGAAATTCGCGTCGCTGCCGGCGACCAGCTTCACCGCCATGCCGGCGCGCTCCGCCACGGCGGCGTCGTCGGGCAGATCGAGGCCCGCAGCCTGTCGGTGGGCGGATAGAATCTCGGCATAGCGAAAGCCCTGCGGGGTCTGGGCGCGCCACAAATTGGTTCGGTCCAGCGTCTCGCTGACGAGGCCATCGGAGCCCCGCTTCACCGTGTCGCGCACGGGCAGGGCAGGGATCGCGCCCAGCGCATCATCAAGCGCCGCGATCACGCGGTCGATCGTCGCGCCATCGAGAAAGGGCCGCGCGCCGTCATGGATCAGCACCCGGTCCGGCGCGAATTCCGCCAGGCTTTCGAGCCCCCGCCGCACCGACTCCTGCCGCGCCGCACCGCCTTCGATCGGGTCGAGCAGGTCGAGACCGGCCACGGCGGCGTCGTACAGCGCCCGGTCGTCGGGGTTGAACACCACCCGCACGCCACCAATCGCCGGGTGGCGGGCGAGGGCGTCCAGCGAATGGCGCAGCACCGGCTTCCCCGCCAGGGCCCGATATTGCTTCGGTGTCGCGGCGCCA
>DATCDN010000004.1:0-4276 GCA_036510675.1 Allostellaceae bacterium | reverse complement strand
GTCCCAGTGTGGCTGATCATCCTCTCAGACCAGCTACGGATCGTCGCCTTGGTGGGCCGTTACCTCACCAACTAGCTAATCCGACATGGGCCCCTCCTAGAGCGATAAATCTTTCACCCTCAGGTCGTATGCGGTATTAGCGTGGCTTTCGCCGCGTTATCCCCCACTCCAGGGCAGATTCCCATGTATTACTCACCCGTGCGCCACTCGTGTATTGCTACACGCGTTCGACTTGCATGTGTTAGGCATGCCGCCAGCGTTCGTTCTGAGCCAGGATCAAACTCTCAAGTTTGATTCGCCTCTCTTGGGAGAGAGGCAACCTGGCATCGTACGTCTCAAACATTGACGTTGGAATTTACTTTCCTAATCGATGCGCGAAACATACGGCGCCGAAACGCCGCCGTCCGCGCATCCCTTCCTCAAGTTCACAATGTCAAAGAGCGACCCCGTTTCCGGCCAGTTGCCTGGCCCCGTTTCAGGGAGCGGCGCTTATAGGCCCCGCCAATTTCCGTGTCAACGGCTATCGGCGGAATTTTTTGCCTCATGAAGCAGAACAGAAGCCGCATCCACCGCGATGGTGGCGGCCAGCAACAGTACCTCTTCAGGAGGCCGCCCGGAAGCGGCCGCGCGAAGATATAGGCGCCCGCCCCGGCGATGTCCAGCGGCTAAATTGATGCGCGGATCAAATCCTTGCCGCCGACCAGGATCCGATTCCAGGTCGGGCTGATTACCAGCTCGTTGATCGCGACATGCGGCGGCATCTCCGCGACGAAGCGGATGGCCCGCCCCAGATCCTCGGGCTTCAGCATACGGGCGATATCCTCGGCGGGCGGCGGTACCGGCCGCTTCGCCAACAGCGGGGTCGCCACCTCGCCGGGGCACAGCGCGCAGGCGCGAATGCCGTTCGGCCCCTCATCGTCGTTCAGCGCGTGGGTCATCTCCACCACCGCGAACTTGCTGGCGTTATAGGCCGGCCCGGTCATGTAGGTGTGGTGGCGCCCCGCCCAGGAGGCGACGTTGATGATGCAGCCGTCGCGGCGCTCGCGCATATGCGGCAATACCGCCGCGATAGCGTAATAGGTGCCGTTTAGATTGGTCGCGATAATGCGATCGAAGCTCGGAGGGTCGAGGTTTTTCCAGCGCCGGTTCGCCAGGTTGACGCCGGCGCTGTTGACCAGGATATCGCAAGCGCCGTGGCGCGCGATCAGGTCGGCGCCGGCCTTGGCGACGGCATCGCGATCGGTGATGTCGAGCGCCAGCGCCTCGGCCGCGCCGCCGAGCTTTTTCACCACGCCGTCGAGCTTGGCCCGGTCGCGGCCGCTGACGATCACCGTGGCGCCAGCCTCGGCCAAGGCGATGGCCCCCGCCTCGCCGATGCCGCTGCCGCCGCCCGTAACCCACGCGATTTTGCCTTGAAGCATTGCCAACCCTCCCTTGCGCGACGGCCATCATCGCCGCCGCGCCGGCCGGTGGCAACGCCGGCGGCTACAGCGTCGCTTGGGTCCCGAACACCAGCGTCACCTGGCTGGAGAGATAGCCGCCATTGCCGTTGCACAGCGCGATCTCGGCGCCCTCGACCTGGCGGTCGCCGGCGACGCCGCGCAATTGCTCGACCGCCTCGATCATCAGGAACATGCCGTACATGCCGGGATGCACGCAGGAGAGGCCGCCGCCATTGGTGTTGAGGGGATGCGCCCCGCCCGGCGCGATGGTGCCGGCGGCGACGAACGGCCCGCCCTCACCCTTCTTGCAGAAGCCGAAATCCTCAAGGAACAGGATCGTGTTGATGGTGAAGGCGTCGTAGACCTCGATGACATCGACATCCTCGATGGTGATGCCCGCCATCGCATAGGCGCGCGGCGCCGCCTGGGCCACCGCGGTGACGGTGAGGTCGGGCATCTGCGAGATGTCGTTATGGGTACTGGCGGCGCCGGCACCCAGGAGATAGATGGGCTGGTTCGGATAATCCTTCGCCGCGTCGGCGCGCACCACCACCATCGCCGCGCCGCCATCGGTGACGAGACAGCAATCGCGCACGCCGAAGGGATCGACGACCATGCGCGCCTTCAGACAATCCTCGACGGTCAGCGGCTCACGCATGAACGCGCGCGGATTTTTCTGCGCCCATTGCCGCGCCGAGACCGCGACATGGGCAAGATGCTCCTTGGTCGTGCCGTATTGGTACATGTGGCGCGCCGCCGCCAGCGCGTAGCTGTTGACCGGCTGGCGCGGGCGATAGGGCGCGTCGAACGAGCGGCCGAAATTCGGTCCGCCGCCGCGCCGCGTCCCGGTGCGCGCGTTGCTGCCATAGGCGATCAGGGCCACATCGCACAGGCCCAGATGCAGCGCCGCCGCCGCCTCCTGCATCGCATTATTGAAGGACGAGCCGCCGATATTGGTCGAATCCATCACCTTTACTTTAAGGCCGAAATATTCGGCATACAGCAGCGCGCCCAGCGCGTCGCTGAAATTGGAGCCGAAAATGCCGTCGACCTTGTCCTTGGTGATGCCGGCGTCGGCCAGCGCGTTGCTGATCGCCTCGCCCATGATTTCGAGATGGGTGCGGCCGGGCAGTTCGCCGAACGGGGTCAGGCCGATGCCGACCACCGCGACGGCGCCGCGAAGAGGATGTGCCATGCGATCAATTCCCCGAAGGACGGAAAAGGACGAGCGTCTGTTTGTCGAGATCGCCGATATAGGCCTCGACCGCCATGCCGATCGTGACGTCGGGCGCGGGAATGTCGGTGACCCGCGACATCATGCGCGGCCCCTCGGCCAGGTCGATCAGCGCGATATTGTAATCGGGCCCATCCTCCGGCCGCTGGCGCACCACGCTGGTCGAGTACACCGTGCCTTTACCAGACGCGTCGATCCACCCCCAATCGGTCGAGCCGCAATGCACGCACAGCGGCCGCGGATAGAAGAAATTCTTACCGCAATGATTGCAGTGTTGAATCCGGAACCTGCCGTTCTTGAGATTCTCGAACCACATTGCGTCGGGTCCCGGCCCCTGAAAATTGGCCGCGCGCGCACTCGCCATGCCTCACCCCATGCTTTGCATAAACGCAAATCACGATAGGAGTGCCGCCCGACCCGCGCAACTTGATATTCCACATACCGATGGGAGGGCCCCCACCCAGCCCTCCCCCGCAAGCGGGGGAGGGCTTTCACTCAGCTCGGCTTTTCGCCTTTGCTCATTTCTTCGAGCTTTTTCTGAAGCTGGTCGAGGCGGTTGGTGAGGTCCTTGATGGTGCCGTCGTCGCTGGCTGGGGCCGGGGATGGCGGCGCCGCGCGCGGCTTTTCCGTTCCGCCCATGCCTGGGGGCATGCTGGGCATGGTGCCGCCGGGGAATGGCGAGAACATCTTCATGGTCTTTTCGAACAAGGCCAGATTCTGCTTGCCCATATCCTCGATCGGGCCGAATGGGAACATGCCGCCGAACGCGTCTTGCAGCGTTTTGCGCATCTGATCCTGGTTGCCGGCGAAGCTCGACATGGCCTGTTCGAGATAGCGCGGGACCATGAATTGCATACTATCGCCGTAAAGGGCGATGAGCTGGCGCAGGAAGCTGATCGGCAGCAGGTTCTGGCCCTTGCCCTCTTCCTCGACGATGATTTGGGTCAGCACCGCGCGGGTCAGATCATCGCCCGACTTGGCGTCGTGGACAATGAATTCATTGCCCGCCTTCACCATTTTGGCCAGATCGTCGAGCGTGACATACGCGCTGGTCGCGGTGTTGTAGAGGCGGCGATTGGCGTATTTCTTGATCACCGTCGGCGACTTGCCGGCGGCGTCCTTATCGGCGGGCTTGGCGCCGGAGGGCGGTTCGGTCATGCGGTCACGGCTCCCGATTGCTGCGGAGCATAATACACGTTATCGCAGCGCGAAATAACCCCGCGCCCATTTTTTAACGGCTGGTTTTTTAACGGCTGCGCGATCGGCGGGCGCTCGGCTATGATGCGGCGCCATGAAGCCCGCGCGCGAACCGGACGGCCCCGACCTCGCCGGGCTGGCCAAGAGGTTTATCGATCTGTGGCAGGAGCAGATGACCGCGCTGGCCGGCGATCCGGCGCTGGCGGACGGCATTTCCCGGTTCATGGCGGCGCTGCCGCCGGGCGTGCCCTGGTGGCCGGGCTTTCCCGGTTCCCATGACCCAGGCAAGAACGGGACCCCGGCCGCTGCCGCTGCACCTGATCAGCGCGGCGACGGTGTGGAACAGCTCGCATCTCGCCTCGCAACTGTCGAGAAACGGCTCGCTCGCCTGGAAGCCGGACCT
>DATCDN010000003.1:0-47882 GCA_036510675.1 Allostellaceae bacterium | reverse complement strand
CCGCAACACGTTCCCTCAGATCATTCGAATAGGCTCTCGCCATCCCATGCTGACCTCCACCACAGCCAGCATCTTGAATCAGAATTCGATGCCCCGGGGAATCCCCAATCGATTCCTTCCACACGAATCAGACTCTAGCGCGTCGGCACCGGCTTCTCGCCGCGATAATCGTAGAAGCCGCGCCCGGCCTTGCGGCCGAGCCAGCCCGCCTCGACATATTTCACCAGCAACGGGCAGGGCCGGTATTTGGAATCGGCCAGCCCCTCATGGAGCACTTGCATCACCGCGAGGCAGGTGTCGAGGCCGATGAAATCGGCCAGCTCCAGCGGCCCCATCGGATGGTGCGCGCCGAGCTTCATGGCGACGTCGATCGCCTCGACCGAGCCGACCCCCTCATAGAGGGTATAGACCGCCTCGTTGATCATCGGCAGCAGGATGCGATTGACGATGAAGGCAGGAAAATCCTCGGCCGCGACCGGTGTCTTGCCGAGTTTGATGGCGAGCGCGCGGATGGTCTGAAAGGTCGGATCGTCGGTGGCGATGCCGCGGATCAGCTCGACCAGTTGCATCGCCGGCACCGGGTTCATGAAATGCATGCCGATGAACCGGGTCGGCCGATCGGTCGCGGCAGCCAGCCGCGTGATCGATATCGATGAGGTGTTGGACGCGACGATGGCGTTGGCACTGAGCTCCGGCACCAGCTTGATGAAAATCTCGCGCTTCAATTCCTCGCGCTCCGTGGCGGCTTCGATCACCACATCGCACTGGCCGAGGGTTTTGAACTCCGTCCCGGTGTGGATGCGTTTGAGCGCCGTGTTTTTCTCATCCTCGCCCAGCTTGCCGCGCGCCACTTGGCGTTCGAGGTTCTTGGTGATGTTGGCGACCGCGGCATCAAGGGCCTGGGCATTGATATCGGCCATCCGGACATCATATCCGGCCAACGACGCGATCTGGGCGATGCCGCTGCCCATCTGGCCGGCGCCGATGATGCCGATGCTGCGAATGTCGTCGATGGCGAGTGTCATGGCGGCCTTTGCTAGCGTTTGAGCTTCGCCAGTTCGGCGTCGAGCTCCGGCACGATCTTGAATAAATCGCCGACCAGCCCGTAATCCGCCACCTGGAAGATCGGCGCTTCCTCGTCCTTGTTGATGGCGACGATGACCCGCGAATCCTTCATGCCGGCGAGATGCTGAATCGCGCCGGAAATGCCGACCGCGATATAGAGATCGGGCGCCACGATCTTGCCGGTCTGGCCGACCTGGTAATCATTGGGCACGAAGCCGGCATCGACGGCGGCACGCGAGGCGCCGACCGCCGCCCCCAACTTGTCGGCGAGGCTTTCGAGCAGCTTGAAATTATCGCCATTCTGCATGCCGCGTCCGCCCGACACGACAATCTTGGCGCTGGTCAGCTCCGGCCGCTCGGATTTCGAGAGTTCGGCACCGATGAACCGCGACAGGCCGGCGGCCGCGGTGGCATCGATCTTTTCGACCGGCGCGGCTCCGCCCGTCGTGGCCTCGGCGGGAAAAGCGGTGCCGCGGACCGTGATGACTTTGATCTGGTCCTTGGACTGCACGGTCGCCAGCGCGTTGCCGGCATAGATCGGGCGCACGAAGGTATCGGGCGACACCACGCCCGAAATATCCGAGATCGGCGCGACATCAAGCAGCGCCGCGACACGCGGCATAATGTTCTTGCCATTGGTGGTGGCCGGCGCCAGGAGATGGGTGTAGCCGGGCGCCAGTTTCACCACCAGATTGGCGACTTCTTCGGCCAGGCAATGGTCATAGAGCGCGTCGTCGGCCAGCAGCACCTTGGCGACGCCTTGGAGCTGCGCCGCCGCCTGCGCGGCGCCGCTGCAATCCTTGCCGGCGACGAGAAGATGCACATCGCCACCGACGGCGTGGGCGGCCGCCAGCGCGTTCAGCGTCGCGGGCTTCAGCGTCGCGCCGTCATGCTCGGCCAGAACTAGAAGCGTCATCAGATCACCCGCGCCTCGTTATGCAGCTTGTCGACCAGCTCGGCCACGGACTTGACCTTGACGCCGGCCTCGCGCTTCGCCGGCTCCTCGACCTTCAACGTCACGAGGCGCGGCGCCGGATCGACGCCGAGATCGGCGGGGGTCAGCTTGTCGATGGTCTTTTTCTTGGCCTTCATGATGTTGGGCAGCGAGGCATAGCGCGGCTCGTTGAGGCGCAGATCGGTGGTGATCAGCGCCGGCAGGGTCAATTCCTCGGTCTCGAGCCCGCCATCGACCTCCCGCGTCACCACCGCCTTGTCGCCCTCGATCTTGAGCTTCGAGGCGAAGGTGCCCTGGGGCCAGCCCAGCAGCGCCGCCAGCATCTGGCCGGTCGCGTTGCTGTCGTCGTCGATCGCCTGCTTGCCCAAAATGATGAGGCGCGGCTGTTCCTTGTCGGCGATGGCCTTCAACAGCTTCGCGACCGCCAGCGGCTGCAGTTCGGCATCGGTCTCGACCAGGATGCCACGATCGGCGCCCATGGCCAGCGCGGTGCGGATCGTTTCCTGCACCTGGATCGGGCCCAGCGAGACGGCGACGATGTCCGTGACGATGCCGGCTTCCTTGAGGCGCACCGCTTCCTCGACCCCGATCTCGTCGAACGGGTTCATCGACATTTTGACGTTCGCCGTCTCGACGCCCGAATGGTCCGACTTGACGCGAATCTTGACGTTGTAGTCGATGACGCGCTTTACCGCGACCAGCAGCTTCATCCGCAACCTTCCACGCTGTCCACCGTCATCGGAGGGCGATGCGGCGGCGGATCATTGTGCAGATGCACAACGCGATGGCAAGGGATTTGGGCAAGAGATTCTGGCGCGGGAAACCGCGAGCGCCCGGATGGGCGCTCGCGGCGATTGGCCCCGGCGCGCTATTTCAGCGGCTGGCCGTCCCAACTGTAGTGGCCGCGGACCTCAATATTTTCGGCGGCCGCCTTGAACCACGAAATAATGGAAAAGGCGGCGCCGCTCGCGATCACCACTACCAGCGCGAAGCCCCCCTCGCTCAACCACGGAAACATCGTCAGCACCATCACCGCCGAGATAATTCCGATGACGATGCTGGCAAGCGCGATACCAATCATTCTCATAGGCGTAGCCCCTCGTTAGCTGTGTTTTACCTGAATCGGTGAAACTATATTGTTAAATTAGTGGTTTCTTTTTCTGAAGTCTTTCAACGGCTAATCTAGCCAAAACAAAGGAGGCGCGCAGCAAATAAGAAAGTTAACGCCGAAAATTAATGCGAAATCTTGTGCGCCAAAGACACCGGCCGCGTCATTGCCCAGGGATTATTGATGAATTATTGGTAATCGCGGCGCGGTGTGATGAAATTTACCGTGAAAATCCGGCTGACCGACCGCGGGGCCGCCTCAAGTAAATAAATCGATGCGCACCGGTTGCTCGAATTCGCCGCCATGACTTGCCGCCGTCGCCGCGAAGCGATCCCGCACCTCGGGCGCCAGCACCGCCGCGCTGGTATAGCCGTTGAAACGCATGTTCGCGATCATGCGTTCGGCGAAGACATCGAAATCGGGATAGCGGCGGACCTCGACATAGCGCGCGACGCGGTGCTCGGCAAATCGCGGCGCGGCGAATTGCGCCAGCGCGGCGCTAGCGGCGGCGCGCACCGCGGTCTCGTCATGGAACAGCTCGACGATGTATTGGTGCGGGCCCCGCGCCACCGGCTCGGCGACATAGAGCCGGCCGCCGGGGCGCAGCAGGCGCCGTGCCTCGGCCATCGCGCCGGCAAGGCCCGCCCGCGGCACATGATGTAGCGAGAAGACGAACAGCACCAGATCGACCGAGGCGTCGGGGGCCGGTATCGCGTCGGCGTTGGCGCGGCGGATCTGATGCGAGCCCGCACCCAGCGACGCGCGCTCGGTTGGGGGCATGAACGGGTCATAGCCGGTGACGATGGCACCCCGCGCCGCCAACTCGCGGTCAAGCGCGCCCTCGCCGCAGCCGATATCGGCGATCGTCAGGCCGGCCACCGGGCCGATGGTGGCCAGCAGCGCGTCGCGATGCGACATTCCGCCGAGGTCGGTGGTCAGGGGATCGGCCGGCTGAGTCATGGGCGCTGTCTCCGGCGCGAACTATGCCTGCCGCGAAATCGCTTGGCCAGGGGTCCGGCGCGCCCGGTTCGCGCCGATGCGCGCCACGGTGGATCGCGGTGGCACAAAACCGCTTCCCTCGGAACCACCGGCACTCTAGGCTCCGCGCCGCCCCGCCTTGGTGAGGGGTCGCGGAGGGGTGGCCGAGCGGTCGAAGGCGCACGCTTGGAAAGCGTGTTTACGGGAAACCGTAACGTGGGTTCGAATCCCACTCCCTCCGCCAGTTTACGCCACCGCCTGGGCGGCGTGGCTGGCGATGGCGAGGCCGCCATCGCCGAGAGTCACATCGATGGTCTCGCCGTCGCTGACGCGGCCCGCCAGCACCAGTTCCGCCAGCGGGTTTTGCAGGGTGCGCTGAATCACCCGCTTCAATGGCCGCGCGCCATAGACCGGGTCATAGCCGGTTTCGGCCAGCCAATTGCGCGCCTTGGTGTCGATGTCGAGGATGATCTTGCGATCGTCGAGCAGCTTCTGCAGGCGCCGCAACTGGATGTCGACGATGCCCCGCATATCGGCGCGGCTGAGGCGGCGGAACAGCAGGATTTCGTCGAGCCGGTTCAGGAACTCCGGCCGGAACGCGTTGCGGACCACCTGCATCACCTGGTCACGCGCCAGGACCATGTTGCCGTTCTCCGGCAGGGCCGCCAGAATCTCGCTGCCGAGATTCGAGGTCAGCACGATCAGCGTGTTCTTGAAATCGACACGGCGGCCCTGACCGTCGGTCAGGCGGCCATCGTCCAGCACCTGCAGCAGGACGTTGAACACATCGGGATGCGCCTTCTCGACCTCGTCGAACAGAATCACCTGATAGGGCCGGCGCCGCACCGCCTCGGTCAGGGCGCCGCCTTCCTCATAGCCGACATAGCCCGGCGGCGCGCCGATCAGCCGCGCGACCGAGTGCTTTTCCATATATTCCGACATGTCGATGCGGATCATCGCGCCGTCATCGTCGAACAGGTATTCGGCCAGCGCCTTCGCCAGTTCGGTCTTGCCGACGCCGGTCGGGCCGAGGAACAGGAATGAGCCGATCGGTCGGTTCGGGTCCTGCAGCCCCGCGCGGGCCCGACGAATCGCCTGGGAGACGGCGACGACCGCCTCGTCCTGGCCGATGACGCGCTGTTCCAGATTCCGTTCCATCTGCAGCAGCTTCGCGCGCTCGCCTTCCAGCATCCGGTCGATCGGCACGCCGGTCCAGCGCGACACCACGGCCGCGATATGCTCCGGCGTCACCGCCTCGTCGATCATGCGCTCGCCCTCGGCGCTCTCGGCCAGCGTCAATTTCTTCTCAATCTCGGGGATCACGCCATAGGTCAATTCGCCGGCGCGCGCCCAGTCGCCCTTGCGCTGGGCCTGCTCCAGCTCGATCTTCGATTGGTCGAGCGATTCCTTCAGCTTCTGGGCGCCGGCCATCTGTTCCTTTTCCGCTTTCCACAAGGCGGTCAGGTCGGCGGATTTCTTTTCGGCGTCGGTCAATTCGCCTTCGAGCTTGACGAGACGGTCCCGCGACGCGTTGTCGCTTTCTTTTTTCAGCGCCTCGCGCTCGATCTTCAATTGGATGATGCGGCGATCCAATTCGTCGATCTCCTCGGGCTTCGATTCCGCCTCCATGCGCAGCCGCGCGCCGGCCTCGTCCATCAGATCGATGGCCTTGTCGGGCAGGAAGCGGTCGGTGATGTAGCGGTTCGACAGCGTCGCCGCCGCGACGATCGCGCTGTCGGTGATGCGCACGCCGTGGTGCAGCTCGTACTTTTCCTTGATGCCGCGCAGGATCGAGATGGTGTCCTCGACCGAGGGCTCGCTGACGAACACCGGCTGGAACCGCCGCGCCAGCGCCGCGTCCTTCTCGATATGCTTTTGATATTCATCGAGCGTGGTGGCGCCGACGCAATGCAGCTCGCCCCGCGCCAACGCCGGCTTCAGCATGTTGGAGGCGTCCATCGCGCCTTCGGCCTTGCCGGCGCCGACCAGCGTGTGCAGCTCGTCAATGAAGACAATGATCTCGCCGGCGGCCGCGGTGATTTCCTGCAGCACCGCCTTCAGCCGTTCCTCGAACTCGCCGCGGAACTTGGCGCCGGCGATCATCGCGCCGAGATCGAGCGCCAGCAGGCGCCGCTCCTTCAGGCTGTCGGGCACGTCCCCCTTGGCGATGCGCAGCGCCAGCCCCTCGACGATGGCGGTCTTGCCGACACCCGGCTCGCCGATCAGCACCGGATTGTTCTTGGTCCGGCGCGACAGGACCTGCACGGTGCGGCGGATTTCCTCATCGCGCCCGATCACCGGATCGAGCTTGCCGTCGCGCGCCGCCTCGGTCAGGTCGCGGGAATATTTCTTCAGCGCGTCGTAATTCGCCTCGGCCGAGGCCGAGTCCGCCTTGCGGCCCTTGCGGATGTCCTCGATGGCCCGGTTCAGGTTCTGCGCGTTGATGCCGGCCGCCGCCAGCGCTTGGGCGGCGGGGGTGCCCTTGGCCAGCGTCAGCGCCAGCAGCAAGCGTTCGGCGGTGACATAGGAATCGCCGGCCTTGTCGGCGACCTTTTCCGCCTCGGCGAACAGCCGATTCATCTCGGTTGAAAGATAGAGCTGGCCGCTGCCGCCCTCGACCTTGGGCAGCTTGTCGAGCGCGGCATCGTTGGCGATGCGAACCTGGTTCGGATCGCCGCCCGCGGCGCGGATCAGATTGGCCGCGAGTCCTTCCTTATCGTCGATCAGAATTTTCAGAAGATGTTCGGGCGTCAGCTGCTGGTGCCCGCGACGCTGGGCCAGTGTCTGTGCCGCCTGGACAAAGCCCTTGGAGCGCTCGGTATATTTCTCAAAATCCATGGCAATCCCTCTCGACCGGCGGGCGGATCCCTCATGGAGGCAATCAGCCTGCCCTCACCAATCGATATGGGTTTGAGCCGTGCCCACGCAAGGCAAGACGGGAAAAATTGTGGCGGCTACGCCGCGGCGATGGCCTCGACCTCGATCAGATATTGCGGGCGGGCCAGCGCCTGGATCACCAACATGGTCGAGGCTGGCCGGGCCTCGCCAAGAAAGCGGGCGACGATCGGCCGATAGGCGGCGATATCGGGCGCCCTGACCAGGAAATGAGTGACCTTGACGATATTGTCCACGCCCATGCCGGCGGCGGCGAGCACCGCCAGCAGATTGGTCCAGGCCTGCTCGGCCTGTGCCTCGAAGGTCTCGGGGATGCCGCCGTCGGGGGCGACGCCGATCTGGCCGGCGCAATGCAGCCAGCGCACGTCGGGCCTGGTTTCGATGGCATGGCTATAGAGGCCACCCGGCTTATGCACGGCGGCGGGATTATGCACGGTCATGGATTTATCCCAGCCGCTATTCGTCCTGCGGATTGTCCGGATCGTGATTTTGCGGCTGGGGCGCGGTCGATACCGATTCGGCTTCGTTTCGGTTCGGCTCATCATCGCCGTCGCCGTCATTGCCCATCATCTCGGTGTCGGCGGGCGTCATCGGCCGCGGCGCGGACAGCTGATTGCCCTGCCCATCCGCGTTCATCAGGCGGAAATAATGCTCGGCATGCTGATAGAGATTCTCGGCCGCGATGCGATCGCCGGCGGTGGCCGCTTCGCGGGCCATCGCGACATAGCGTTCGAACACCTGATAGGCGTTGCCGCGAATCTTCACATTGGGTCCGGACGAATCGAAGGTCTGAACCCGGTTTGGCAGACGCGGACGATTGCCGTTCTGTTGCTGTTGTCCCCCGCCGCCACCGCCACCGCCGCCACCATTATTATTGCGGTTGCGGGAACGTTTGTTTTGGCCAGGCCTCGTGCCACCTTTGAAATCGCGATACGACATCATCGATATATTAGCTCTTTCGATTGATCCCCGCTTCGTAACCGCCTAGGGCGGATCGAACGATTTCGGTTGGGGATGGTGACCGGCGTCCCGAAGGCGCGGAGCCTTTGGCTCCCTCTCATCAAGTACATACCCTATTAAGAAAACCCTGACATTCCAACTATTTTTTGATTCATCAGGGTTTTATCGCGGCAAACTCTTCAACCTGTTCGCGTCGCGAAAACCAAGCAACGTTCCCAACCAACAAGATCGCATCGCTTTGCGACCAATTCGAGACCGGCGCGCGACATAATTTCGATAATCGCGGCGCTTTGCGCGGCACCGATCTCGCACAGCGCGATGCCCGATTTCTTCAGTAGCCGCGCCAGATCCGGCGCCATTTCGCGATAAGCCCGAAGCCCATCGGCCCCGCCATCGAGCGCCAGGCGCGGATCGAAATCGACAATCTCGGGCGCGAGGCTGCTCAGTTCCGCGGAGGGTATATAGGGCGGGTTGGCAAGAATTACATCGGCCGGCTCGGTGACACCTTGCCCCCAATTTCCCCCGACGAATCGGGCCCGCGCCGCGAGGCCGAGTGCCGCGGCATTCCGTCGCGCCGTCGCGACGGCGCCGGGTGCGATGTCGATGCCGAGGCCGCTTGCGTTTGGCAGCTCGGCCAGCAGCGCCAGCAACAGCGCCCCGCTACCGGTGCCGAAATCCAGTATCTCCAGCGGCGCCGCGCGGTCGGGGATCAGCGTCAGCGCCGCCTCGATCAGCGTTTCGCTGTCGGGGCGCGGATCCAGCGTATCCGGCGAAAGCAGGAATTCGTGGCTCCAGAATTCGCGCTTCCCCGCGATGCGCGCATAAGGCTCGTGCCGGACGCGCCGCGCGATCAGCGCCGCGAAGCGCGCCGCGTCATTACCGGCGAGCGGCCGGTCGGCCGAGAGCAGCAGCGATTCCACCCCGCGCTTAAGCGCCAGTCCGAGCAGCAGCCGCGCCTCGCGCCGCGGCTCCTCGATGCCGGCGGCGGCCAGCCGCGCGGCGGCTTCGGTCAGCGCCGCGCCTTCGGTCATGTCTCCTCGGCGAGACGCTCGGCCTGATCCTCGGCGATCAGCGGGTCGATGATCTCGTCCAGTGCCTCGCCCGACATCACCTTGTCGATCTTGTAGAGCGTCAGATTGATGCGGTGATCGCTGACCCGGCCTTGCGGAAAATTATAGGTGCGGATGCGCTCCGACCGATCGCCTGAGCCGACCTGGCTCTTGCGCGAGGCGGCGCGCACGTCGGCTTTCTGCTGGCGCTCGCGCTCATAGAGCCGGGCGCGCAGTACCTTCATGCCCTTGGCCTTGTTCTTGTGCTGGGACTTCTCGTCCTGCTGCGACACCACGAGGCCGGTTGGAATGTGGGTGATGCGCACCGCGCTGTCGGTGGTGTTGACCGATTGCCCCCCCGGCCCGCTGGAGCGGAACACGTCGATGCGTAGATCCTTCTCGTCGATCTTGATATCGACTTCCTCCGCCTCGGGCAGCACCGCCACGGTGGCGGCGGAGGTGTGGACGCGGCCGCTATTCTCGGTCTCGGGCACGCGCTGGACGCGGTGAACGCCCGATTCGAATTTAAGCCGCTCGAACACGCCGCGCCCGGTGATCGACGCGATCGCCTCCTTGAAGCCGCCGATGCCGGTCTCCGACAGGTCCATGATCTCAAACTTCCAGCCCTTGAAGGTGGCATAGCGCTGGTACATGCGGAACAATTCGCCGGCGAACAGGGCCGCCTCGTCGCCGCCGGTCCCGGCGCGCAGCTCCAGGATGGCGTTGCGCTCGTCGGCCTCGTCCTTGGGCAGCAGCAGCACCTTGATACGTTGTTCCAGCTCGGGGATTTTCCGGTCGAGCGCGGCGATCTCGCCCTGCGCCAGTTCGCGCATCTCGGCATCCCCGCCGGTCACCAGCGGCTGCAATTCCTGGCGTTCGGCCTCGGCCCGGCGCAGCGCGTCGATGGTCTCGACCATCGGTGTGAGGTCGCTATATTCCTTGGCCAACTTGGCGATGGCGCCGCCGGCGAGGCCGGGATCGCCGAGCTGCGCGCTCAATTCGCCATGATGCGCGACCAGCTTGTCGAGCCGATGGGACAGCAGGTCGGATAGGCTCAACTTGGTTCTCCTTCGTCGCCGCCGAGGCGGAACAGGCGTCTCAACAGGGTATCATTCTGGTTCATATCGGTATCATTCCCCGCCCATTCCCGCAGCACTTCGGATGGATCGTGTAGCAAACGGTTGATCAAGAGCCGCGTCGCCGCCTCGGCATCGCCGCCGGCCTCGGCCAGCGCCGCCTGGCGCAGCCGCTCGGCATGCGCCCGCAGCGCCGCCACCGCCGGCACCGCGCGCCGCTCGTCCTGGCGGCGGGCGAAGGCCGCCACCTCCTCGGCCAGGATGCGCCGCGCCGCGACCGCCTCCGCCTCGCGGCCGGCGCGGCCGTCGAGCGCCCGCCGCTCGAGGTCGCCGAGATCGTAGAGGAAGGTGCCGTCGATCTCGTCGACCGCCGGCTCGACATCGGGGGGAAAGCCGGCATCGACGATGAAAATCGGCCGCGACGGCCGGCGCCGCAGCGCCGCGCCGACCCCGGCCGCCGTCACCACCGCGCGGCCACTGGCCAGCGCGGCGATGACGATATCGGCCGCCGCCAGCGCGTCGTCGAGCTCGGCAAGGTCGAGCCGGTTGGCGCCGAACCGCGCCGCCGCTTGCGGCGCGCGCGGCGCCGGCCCGCACACGATGAGGCTGCCGATGCCGGCGCGGATGAAATGCTCGGCCATCAGCGCGCCGATTTCGCTGGGGCCGAGCAGCAGCACCGCGCTGCCCGCGAGGTCGCCGTGAATGTCGCGCGCGAGGCTCAATGCCGCCGCCGCGATCGAGACCGGGCGCTCGGCGATGCGGGTCTCGCGCCGCACCCGCCGCGCCGCGGCATAGGCCGCGCTCAGCGCCGCCTCCAGCCCGGCGCCGACCCGGCCGCGATCCGCCGCCGCCCGGTGCGCCGCCTTGATCTGGCCCAGGATTTGCGGCTCGCCGATGATCTGGCTGTCGAGCGCGCTCGCCACCGCGAAGAGATGGTTCAGCGCGGCGGCGCCGTCATGGCGATAGAGCAGCGGCGCCAGCTCGGGTTCGCCGACGCCGAGACGCGCCGCCAGCAGCGGGCGCCAGCGTGGCGGCTCGCCGGCGTCGGAAATCAGCTCGATGCGATCGCAGGTCGCCAACAGCATGCCGTCGCCCAATTCGGCGGCGAAGGCTTCTTGCGCCGCCTCGATCAAGGCGAAGCGCTCGCGCCATTCGGGCGGCGCCGAGCGGTGATTGAGGCCGACGATCGTCAGGGCGGCGCCGGTCATGGCGCCACTAGCGGAAGGGCGCGAGACGATCCTTCAATTCCGCCAGCGGCACCTCGACCTGCTCGCCGGTATCGAGGTTGCGCAACATCGCCGCGTCGCGTGCCAATTCATCGTCGCCGAGAATCACGGCGGCGCGCGCCGCGATCTTGTTGGCGCGCTGCATGCGCCGCTTGAGGTTGCCGGAATAGCCGAGATCGACGGTGAAGCCGTCGCGGCGCAGATCGCGCGCCAGCACCATCGCCTTGTCCTGGCCCGCCTCGCCCAGCGCGATCATCGCGATGGGACGCGGCGGCGGCGGCGGCTCGGCGATCAACAGCGCCAGGCGCTCGACCCCGGCCGCCCAGCCGACGGCAGGCGCATCCGGCCCGCCCATCAGCTTCATCAGCCCATCATAGCGCCCGCCGCCCAACACCGTGCCTTGCGCGCCCAGCGATTCCGTCACGAATTCGAACGCCGAATGGCAATAGTAATCGAGGCCGCGCACCAGACGCGGGTCGAGCGTGTAGGAAATGTCGATCGCGTCGAGCCCCGCGCGCACCCGCGTGAAGAAATCGCGCGCCGCGGCGGTGAGATAGCGATCGAAGGCGGGCGCGTCGGCATTGATGGCGATGTCGCCCGCATCCTTCGAATCAAGAATGCGCAGGGGATTGCGCTCCAGCCGGCGCCGACTGTCCTCGGACAGCCCGTCGCGCCGCGCGGAAAAATAATCCACCAGCGCGCCGCGATAGGCGAGGCGCGATTCGGTGTCGCCCAATGTGTTGAGGTGCAGCACGCAATCGGTAAGGACGCCAAGCGCGTCGAGAATGTCGGCACCGAGCGCGATCATCTCGACATCGGCCTCGGGGGTCGCGGCGCCGATCAGCTCGGCGCCGATCTGGTGGAACTGGCGAAAGCGCCCCTTTTGCGGCCGCTCATAGCGGAACATCGGCCCGGCATAGAAATATTTCAGCGGCAGGCTCTGCGTCAGCCCGTTGGAGATGACGGCGCGCACCACGCCGGCGGTGTTCTCGGGTCGCAGCGTGACCTCTTCCTCGCCGCGATCCTTGAAGGTGTACATCTCCTTCGACACGATGTCGGTCGCTTCGCCGATCGGGCGCGAAAACACCTCGGTAAATTCGAAGATCGGCGTCGCCATCTCCTCGAAACCATAGCGGCCGGCGACGGCGCGCGCGCCGTCGATAACGGCGCGGTGGCGCCGCATCGCCTCGGGCAAAATATCCTGGGTGCCGCGCGCCGGCTGCAAGGCGGGCATGGATTATGGCTGGATGAAAATGGTGCGGCCTTCGAGACGCGGCCTTCGGCCGCTCCTCAGGCTGAGGATTTTTCTTTGTGCCATCTAAAAACTCTACCTCATGCTGAGGAGCATGCGAAGCATGCGTCTCGAAGCACGCACGATGCGCCTGCAGACCGCTAATTATTCCGCCGCGGCGGTTTCCTTTGCTTTGGCGGCTTCGATTTCGGCGGCCTTCTTTTCGACCATGGCGACCAGGTGATCGACGATGCTCTCGTCTTTCAGGCGGTGGTGCGGTACGCCCGCGACATAGACCTGATGCGTGCCGTTGCCGCCGCCGGTGAAGCCGATATCGGTCTCGCGCGCCTCGCCGGGGCCGTTGACGACGCAGCCGATCACCGACAGGGTCATCGGGGTGGTGATGTGGGCGAGGCGCTGTTCCAACGCCTGAACGGTCTTGATGACCTCATATTGCTGGCGCGCGCAGGACGGGCACGAAATCACCGTGACGCCGCGCCGGCGCAGATTGAGACCCTTCAGAATCTCGAACCCGACGCGGACTTCCTCCACCGGGTCGGCCGATAGCGAGACGCGGATGGTGTCGCCGATCCCGGCCCACAGCAGCGAGCCCATGCCGATCGCCGACTTGACCGAGCCGGTCATCATGCCGCCCGCCTCGGTGATGCCAAGATGGAGCGGATAATCGCAGGCATCGGCCAGTTGCTGATAGGCGGCGACGGCGAGGAACACATCCGACGCCTTCACCGAAATCTTGAACTCGCGGAAATCATGATCCTCGAGAATCTTGGCGTGGGTCAGCGCGCTTTCGACCATCGCCTCGGGGCACGGCTCGCCGTATTTTTCGAGGAGATCGCGCTCCAGCGAGCCGGCATTGACGCCGATCCGCATCGAGCAGCCATGATCCTTGGCGGCCTGCACCACGTCTTTGACGCGCTGGGCCGAGCCGATATTGCCGGGATTGATGCGCAGGCACGCGGCGCCGCTCTGGGCCGCCTCGATCGCGCGCTTATAGTGGAAATGGATATCGGCCACGATCGGGACGTGCACGCGCGGTACGATCTGCTTCAGCGCCAGCGCGGATTCCTGGTCGGGGCAGGAAACCCGCACGATGTCGGCGCCGGCCGCCTCGGCGGCAAGGATCTGCGCCACCGTCGCCTCGACATCGTGGGTCAGCGTGTTGGTCATGGTCTGCACGGTGATCGGCGCGTCGCCGCCGACCGGCACCGATCCCACATGAATCTGGCGGCTCTTGCGCCGCTGAATATCGCGATAGGGACGCACGCTCATCGCTTCGCCTCGGTCTCAACCTGCACTCGCCGGATACATAGTCCTTTTCGCGGCACGGCAAAAGACCCGGCACCGGCGGCCGCCATGCGGCTAATCGTTCTCGGGCTGTACCGAGGGGGGCGGCGGCGCCGGGGCAGTGACCGCCGCCGGGACCGGGGCGAGCGGCGGGCCGGCGCTGCCGGCCAGTTGCGTCGGGTCGAGCGCGATGTTGCGCACCCGCGAGCTGGCGGGCGGCAGGGTGGCGATCTTGCCATCGACCCAGATGATGAAGCCGTCGCTATTGCCGACCCGCATGCTCAATCCGGCCTGATCGGGGACGCGGTAGACATCGCCGGCATGAAGCAGCTTGCCGAACACGATATCCTGCTTGGCATCCTTGATCTGAATCCAGCAATCGCTGGTGAAGCGCATCACGATCCGCGCCGGCCCATCGCCGACCCCGAACACATGGCCCGGCGCCGGGGCATCGGGACCCAGCGCCGCGTCGGCGGTCGCTGGCGAGGGGCCGGTCTCGGTCCCCGTCGGATCGGCGGGCGGCGGCGTCAGGGCGGCGGTCTTCTCGTCCGGCGAGCTGCCGGACGGGGCGGGGGGCGCGGCATCGCCGATCAGGGCGGCGGCGGACTCGGCGCCGGGCGGCAGGCTTGATGTCGGCACCGCCGGCGGCCGCGCCGGGACCGAGGCCCGCGCCTCGCCCGGCGAGGCCGGATCGCCGCCGGGGCCGGGTTCGGTCGGATTCAGCAGCGCCTCGGGCACCGAAACCACGGTTTCGGGGTGGATGTCGTTGCCGCTCGACAGATAATACCACAGCCCATAGCCGCAGACCGCCAGCACCAGCGCCGTCACCAGGAGGCGCCCGCCGGGAATGCTATGCTCGGCGATGGGCACGGGCAGGGCCAGCCCCTTCGGCGCGTCGCCGCCCTGGACCTCGCGCTTGAAGCGGCGCACCGCCTCGCCGCCATCCAGCCCGAGATACTCGGCATAGCCGCGGATGAATCCGGCCGCATAGGCCGGGCCGGGCAGGCGCTCATAGGCGCATTTTTCGATCGCTTCGAGATAGTCGATGCGCAGCCGCAGGGTCGCCGCGGCATCAGCCAGGGCGATATGGCGGCTCTCGCGAGTACGGCGCAACAACAGCCCGATGAGCTGGCTGTGCGAATTGCCATCGGAGGCTTCGTCGGGCGGTCCCGACGCGGCCGGCGGGTTCAGGGGGCGTCGATCCACGGGGCGTCGATCCACAATGTGGCGATCCACAGCGCCGGCGACCCAACCCGCCTCGCGACAGGGGGGCCCGTCGCCGCGCTGGTGGGGTCCCGCGCAAGCGCGATCATATCGCCGAAAAACCACCGGCGGCAACCGGCGGATTGTGCTTATTTTGTGACTATTTCGGTGTAATGGTCCGGTGTACCGGCGCGGACATTCAGGTGGGCATCGCGGCCGCCGCACGCGGTCAGGATGGCCAGCGCGGTGGTGTCGCGCGGCCCCTCATCGAGGGCCGAGCCATCGACCCGGGCCCATAACAGCACCGCCCCCGCCTCCAGCGCGGCGGCGTAATCGGTGCTGTGCCGATTGGCGACAAACCGACCGATGGCGTCGCGCAGCGCCATGCCGCCTAGCCCCGCCGTCACGATCGCCGCGAAGGCGGCGCCGATCGGCCCGCCGGACAGCGCGGAGAAGCCCGCGATCTGCAGCGGCGCGAGGTAATTCGCATCCTCGGTCAGTCCCGCCATCAGCGATTGCTCGGGCGCCGCCGGATAGGCGGGGACGCGCCCCGCCACCTCCAGCGAATCGTGGCTCGCCAGCACCGAGAGGTCGGTCGGCGCGAAACCCGCCACCAGCAAGCGGCTGACCGCGGTGCGGAAGGCCGCCTGCGTGGCGAAGGATGCGACCGCCTCGCGCGTCTCGGCGACCACGCTAGGTCCGGTCCGCGCCCTCGGCGGCCCCGTCGCTCATCGCAACGCCGGCGTCGGCCGGGGCAGCCTCGATGGCGGGCGGTGCGTCGTTCATCGCGGTCGGTTCCGTGACCGGCATCATCGCCATTGCCGGGGCCGGCGCCTTGATCGCCCGGGCGCGCCGTGGCGCGGGCTTCGCAGCAACCTTGCGCCGGCTCGCCGCCGGTGCCGATCGCTTCATCGCCGCGGCGCCGGCGCTCTTCTTGGTCGCGCGCGCCGATTTGGCGGGGGCGGTCTTGCGCGCCGCCGCCGCGCGGGCGGGTGTCTTGCCGCGCGCCGGCTTGCGGGTTGGCTTGGTCGCGGCCTTGGTCGCGCCGCGCTTGGCGGTGCCGGTCTTTGCCGCCGCCCCGCGCTTGGCGCCCATGGATTTTGCGGCTTTGGATTTTGCCGCGCTCGATTTCGCGGCCGCGCCGCGCTTCACCGGTGGCTTGCTCTTCGCCCGGACGGGTGACTTCGCGGAAGCCCTGGCGGGTGCCTTGGCGGCAGCCCTGGTCGGAGCTTTGGTTCCGGCCGCGGCGGATTTGCGTGACTTGGACTGCTTGGCTGTCGCCATTTCTTCGATCTCCCCGAAGGTCTCGTGCCATTTCCGGATAATCGGACGGCGTGCTAGCGTAGCGATGCCAGCCGAGCCGCTTCCCATGAACGATACCGCAATACGGGTTTCACCCGACACAAATTCCGATGTGCCCGCCGCGGAACCGGCGACGCCGATGATGACGCAATACCTCGCCATCAAGGAACGGCATCGCGACTATCTTCTATTTTACCGCATGGGCGATTTCTATGAACTGTTTTTCGACGACGCGGTGAAGGCGGCGGCGGCGCTCGACATCCAGTTGACCAAGCGCGGGCTGCATCGCGGCGCCGATATTCCGATGTGCGGCGTGCCGGTGCACACGGCGGAAAATTATCTGGCGCGGCTCATCCGCGCCGGCTTTCGCGTCGCCGTGTGCGAGCAGATGGAAGATCCGGCCGACGCGCGCAAACGCGGCCCGAAAGCGGCACTTAGGCGCGATGTCGTGCGCATCGTCACACCGGGCACGCTGACCGAGGATTCGCTGCTCGAGGCGCGGCGCAACAACTACCTGGCGGCGCTGGCGGAGGCGCGTGGCGCGCTGGCGCTGGCGTGGCTCGATCTCTCGACCGGCGCCTTCCATCTGCAGTCGCTGGCAGCGCCCGGGCTGGGGGCGGTTTTATCGCGGATCGGCCCCGGCGAGCTGCTGGTTCCCGAGCGACTCGTCGAGCGGCCCGACCTCGCCGCGCTGTTCGCCGACTGGAAATCGGCGCTGACGCCGCTGCCCGGCCCGCGCTTCGACAGCGAGAACGGGCGCAAGCGCCTCGAGGAATTTTACGGCGTGCGCGTGCTCGACGGCTTCGGTGATTTCGCGCGCGCCGAACTCGCGGCGGGCGGCGCGCTGCTCGATTATGTGCGCCTGACGCAGTTGGGACGTCTGCCGCTGCTGCGGGTACCGCGCCGGCTGGCCGCCGACGCGGTGATGGAGATCGACCCGGCGACACGGCGCAATCTCGAGCTGACCGAGACGCTGTCCGGCGTGCGCAAGGGCAGCCTCCTCGCCACCATCGACCGCACCGTCACCGGCGCGGGGGCGCGCCTCCTGGCGGAGCGGCTCGCGATGCCGCTGACCGATCCCGCCGCGATCGCGGCGCGGCTCGACGCCGTCGGCTATCTGGTGACGGAGGCGCGGCTGCGCGACGATCTGCGCGACGGCCTGCGCCAGACCGGCGACATCGAGCGCGCGCTGGCGCGGCTCGCGCTGGGGCGCGGCGGCCCGCGCGATCTCGCCTGCCTGCGCGACACGCTGGACCAGGCGATGGCGCTGCGCCCGCGCCTGCCGGCCGAGGCGCCGCCCGAGCTCGCCGCTGTGGCTGACGATCTCGGCGAGCACGGCGTGCTGACTGAGCTTCTGCGCCGCGCGCTGGCGCCGGATTTGCCGCTCGCCATCCGCGATGGCGGCTTCGTGGCCGCCTATTACTCGGAGGAGCTGGACCGGCTGCGCCTGACGCGCGACGACAGCCGGCGCCTCGTCGCCGAATTGCAGGCGCGCTACGCCGCCGAGACCGGCATTGCCGGCATCAAGATCCGCCACAACAATGTGCTCGGCTATTATATCGAGGTCACGGCCGCTAACGCGCCGAAGCTCGGCGCCGCGTTCATCCACCGCCAGACCATGTCGAACGCGATGCGCTTCGCCACTGTCGAGCTGGGCGAACTCGAGGCGCGCATCGCTTCGGCGGCGGAGCGCGCGGTGGCGCTGGAGCAGAAAATCTTCGCCGATCTCGTTGCCGAGGCGTTGGCGCGGGCGGAGGAGATCGCGCGCGGCGGGCGGGCGCTGGCCCAGCTTGACGTGACCAGCGCGCTGGCGGCGCTCGCCGCCGCCGAACGCTATTGCCGGCCGCTGATCGACGATTCGCTGGATTTCGCCGTCACCGGCGGCCGCCATCCGGTGGTGGAGCAGGCGCTGCGCCGCGGCGACGATGCCGGCTTCGTCGCTAATGATTGCGCGCTGACGGCGGGGCGGCGGCTGTGGCTGCTGACTGGTCCCAACATGGCGGGCAAGAGCACCTTCCTGCGTGCCAACGCGCTGATCGCGCTTCTGGCGCAGATGGGCTCGTTCGTGCCGGCGGAAGCGGCGCGGCTCGGCATCGTCGACCGGCTGTTCAGCCGGGTCGGCGCCGCCGACGATCTGGCGCGCGGCCGCTCCACCTTCATGGTCGAGATGGTGGAGACCGCCGCCATCCTCAATCAGGCGTCGCCCCGCGCCCTCGTCATCCTCGACGAGATCGGGCGCGGCACCGCGACCTTCGACGGCCTCTCCATCGCCTGGGCGGTGGTAGAGCATCTGCACGACGTCAATCGCTGTCGCGCGCTGTTCGCGACGCATTACCACGAGTTGACCGCGCTCGCCGCCAAGCTGGCCGATCTTTCCTGCTTCAGCATGCGGGTCAAGGAATGGCAGGGCGAGGTGGTGTTCCTGCACGAGGTCGCGGCGGGGTCGGCCGACCGCTCCTACGGCGTCCATGTCGCGAAGCTGGCGGGCCTGCCGGCTTCGGTGATCGGGCGCGCCGAGGCGGTGCTGACATTGCTCGAAAGCGGCGAACAGAGCGGCGTGCTGGCGCGACTCGCCGATGATCTGCCGCTGTTCAGTGCCAACCCGCCGAAGAAGACGGCGTCCACCGGCCCGTCGCCGCTCGACCAGGCGCTGGCCGGGGTTGAGCCCGACGCGCTGACCCCGATGGCTGCGCTGGAACTGATCTACCGGCTTAAGAGTTTATTGCCCTCAGGCGGGGTGTAGCCGGCGACCGTCCTTGCGCGGATTTTTGCCCGCGCCCGGCCGGCGCAGCGGCTGGGGAAATTGCGAAATCTGCGGCTCCGGCTCCGGCTCGACGCCCTGCACCGCGTCCGGCCGCGCGCCGGTCTCGTACCAATCCTGCAACTTGGTGAGCCACACTTTGCCGAAGCGCAGCATCAGCGCGATGGCGGCGAGGCCCATCGCGATATATTCGACGGTGATCTGGAGGCGCCACGGCAGGTCGGTCGCGACCTCGCTGCCGCCATCGACGATCCACGGATGGGCGCCGGTCGCGGTGCTCGGCAACGAGCCGGCGAGCGTCAGGCCCGGGGCGAGAAAGCCCGCCGCGATAGCGATGCCGCCGAGAATGATGGTTGTCAGCGCGGCCACCCCGCCGATCGTCGTCAGCGTGTCGGTCGTACCGCCGCTTGCCGTGTTTCGAGCCATCCGTTCTAGGGTATCCACAGGCTGCCCTTCGCTGTTCTCTTGGTAAACCCGAGGTTTACCGAGCTTTTGAACCGATCTCTTCATAACGCGAACCTGTTAAGTAAGAATTGAGATGGCGCCGATCATTCGCCTATCTCGGGTAACCCCGCCTTCGAAGGCCCCGTTCCGATTGTGGCGACAAAGCCCCGCCGGCGGCGTGATCGGCCGGTTTCGACCATGTTTCGGTCAAGATTTCGCGGGCTCCGGTGGCGCAATCGTGGCCGGCCGGTTAAGATGACGGGTATGAGTCAGATTCCGCGCCAGCGTGAGATCGTGGATCGGCGTGTGCTTGCCGACGAGCTAGAGGCGCTGGTCCAGCATGGCGAGCCGCCCCGCGCCAAAGTCGCCGCCATCCTCAAGGCGGCGCTCGACGCCGGCCGCGCCACGGTGCGCGCGCGGTTCGACCGGAACAATCGCGGCACCGAGGCGGCGCGCGAATTATGCTTCCTGGTGGATCAGATCGTGCGCGCGCTCCATGAATTCGTGCTCTCGGCGATCTATCCGCTGGCCAACCCGACCCAGGGCGAGCGCATCGCGCTGATCGCGGTCGGCGGCTATGGCAGGGGCGAGCTGGCGCCCTATTCCGACATCGATCTCCTGTTCCTCCAGCCCTATAAATCGACGCCGCACACCGAGCAACTCGTCGAATACATGCTCTATGTGCTGTGGGATTTGGGACTGAAGGTCGGACATGCCACCCGCTCGGTCGCCGATTCGATACAGCGCGCCAAGGACGATGTGACGATCCGCACCGCGCTCCTCGAGGCGCGCTATCTGACCGGCGAGCAGGTGCTGTTTCTCGATCTGAAGAAGCGGTTCGAGAACGACATCATCAAGGGCAGCGCGCCGCAATTCCTCGAAGCGAAATTGAAGGAGCGCGACGAGCGCCATGCGCGGCTGGGCGATTCGCGCTATCTGGTCGAGCCCAACGTCAAGGAATCGAAAGGCGGGCTGCGCGATCTCCACACCCTGTTCTGGATCGCGAAATACATCTATCGCGTCGATGCGGTGGATAAGCTGGTGGAGCGCGACGTGCTGTCGGCCGAGGAGGCGAAACGGTTCGACAATGCCCAGGATTTTCTGCTGACGGTGCGCTGCCATCTGCATTTCCTGGCGGGCCGCGCCGAGGACCGGCTGACCTTCGACCGCCAGCGCGAGGTCGCCAAGCTGATGGGCTATACCGACCGCGCCGGCAGCATGGGCGTCGAGCGGTTCATGAAGCATTATTTCCTGACCGCCAAGGATATTGGCGATCTGACCCGCATCTTCTGCGCACTGCTGGAGGATCAGCAGCAGAAGCCATCGCGCTTTTCCTGGCGCAAATGGGGCAGCCGGCGCAAGGCGTTCGAAGGCTTCGTCGTCGATAACGACCGGCTCGACGTTGCATCGGACAATGCATTCCATGATGATCCGGTGAATTTCCTGCGCCTCTTTCAGGTGGCACAGGAGCATGATCTTGATATCCACCCGCATGCGCTGCGGCTCATTACCCAATCATTGAAGCTGATCGATGCCAAGTTGCGCGCTGATCCCGAGGCCAACCGCCTGTTCGTGGCGATGCTGACCGCGCGCCAGGACCCGGAGACGACCCTGCGCCGCCTCAACGAGGCCGGCGTGTTCGGCCGCTTCGTGCCGGATTTCGGCCGCGTCGTCGCGCAGATGCAGTACGACATGTATCACACCTATACGGTCGACGAGCATTCGCTGATGGCGATCGGCATCCTCAACAAGATCGAGACCGGCGTGTTCAAGGAGGAATTGCCGCTCGCGACCGAGATCGTGCCGACCATCGATTCGCGCCGCGTGCTCTATCTCGCGACGCTGCTGCACGACATCGCCAAGGGGCGCGGCGGCGATCATTCGGTGCTCGGCGCCGAGGTCGCGGAAAAGCTGGGGCCGCGTCTCGGCTTCACCGCGGAGGAGACCGAGGCGACGGCGTGGCTGGTGCGCTGGCACCTGCTGATGAGCAATACCGCCCAGAAGCTCGATCTCGACGATGAGGAAACCATTCGCGGCTTCGTCGCGCAGGTGCAATCGCCGGAGCGGCTGAAGCTGCTGCTGATGCTGACCATCGCCGACATCCGCGCGGTCGGGCCAAAGACCTGGAACGGCTGGAAGGCGGCGCTGCTACGCAAGCTGTTCAGCCTGTCGCTGGAGCTGATGTCGGGCGGCGTCACCGTCGCCGAGGGCCGCGCGGCGCGGGCCGCGGCGGCGCAGGCGGCGGTGCGCGATCTGCTGACGGATTTCACCGACGCCGAGTTCGATGCCTATCGCGGCAAGACCTATCCCTATTACTGGCAGGCGTTCGAGCCCGAGGCGCAGGCGCGGCACGCGCGGCTGATGCGCGAGGCGGATCGCGATCAGGCACCGCTGACCGTCAAGCACCGCGTCGATACCGGCCACGCCGTCACCGAGATCGTGGTCTATACCGCCGATCATCCCGGCCTGTTCTCGCGGCTCTCGGGCGCGCTGGCGCTGGCCGGCGCCAACGTCGTCGATGCCAAGATCCTCACCATGTCGGACGGCATGGCGCTCGACACGTTCTGGATTCAGGATCATGAGGGCGGCGCCTTCGCGCGGTCGGACAAGCTGGCGCGGCTCTCGGTCATCTTCATGCATGTGCTGCACGGCAAGCTGCGGCCGCACACCGAGCTCGCGGCGCCGGTCGGCATCCCGAGCCGCACCCGCGTCTTCACCGTGCCGCCGCGCGTTCTCTTCGACAATACCGCGTCCGTGACCCATACCGTCATCGAGGTCAATGGCCGCGACCGGCCCGGCCTGCTGTTCGAGGTGACGGGTGCGATCACCGGCCTCAACCTGCAGATCGCGCGCGCCAAGATTTCGACCTATGGCGAAAAGGTGGTGGACGTTTTTTATGTGAAGGATTTATACGGCCATAAGGTGACAGACGAGCGCCGCCTGCGCGGCATCCGCGAGCGGCTGCTGGTCGCGCTGGCGGGCGCCGCGCCGGCCGCCGAGCATCCCACCAAGACCCCCCAGGAGGCCGCCGAATGACCGCCATCGCCGCCCCGCTCGCCGCGCCGCCGAAACTGATCCGGCTGCATTACCTGGCCTATGTCGCCATCGCGGTGGTGGTGGCGGCGGCCGCGATCGTCAGCCGCAACATCTGGTTCCTCAACTGGGTCCATGTCATGTGCGGCGCGCTGTGGACCGGCATCGATCTGTTCATGGGCTTCGTCCTCGGCCCAATCCTGAAGATGCTGGACGTCTCGCTGCGGAAAGAGGTGCTGTTGCGCCTGACGCCGCGCACCCTGTTCCTGATGCCGACGCTCGGCATCATCACCGGGACGGCCGGCTGGTTTCTCGCCGTCGATCTCGGCTTCACCGCGCTGCCCTGGCCGCAGGTCGCATGGGTCTACGCCGCCTTGACGCTGAATGTCCTGATGTCGCTGCAAGGGCTGCTCTATCTGATGCCGACCAATCTGCGGGTATGCTTCGAATTGCAGAAGCCCCATCCCGACGGCGCCCGGATCGGCCGGATGATGAGCAAGTATTTCATCGCCACCGCCGCGCAGGGGACGATGCAGATGGCGATCCTCGTCATCATGGCGAAATTCGTCACCGGCATTTGAGGCGGCGCGCAACGCGGGGTTGACCGCTTCGCCAACGCCCCCTAGGTAAAGTCCGCCATGGCAATCCTGCCCATCATCACCGCGCCCGACCCGCGCCTCAAAGCGAAGGCGAGGCGGGTGGCGCGCGTCGACGATGCGGCGCGGCGGCTGATGGACGACATGCTGGCGACGATGTACGCGGCGCCAGGCATCGGCCTCGCCGCGCCACAGGTCGGCGTGGCGAAGCGAGTCATCGTGCTCGACATCGCGCGCGAGGGCGACAAGCCCCAGCCGATGCGCATCGCCAATCCCGAATTGCTGTTTGTGTCGGACGAATTGACGCTGCAAAGCGAGGGCTGCCTGTCGCTGCCCGAGCATTATGCCGATGTCGAGCGGCCGAAACACATTCGCCTGCGCTATGTCGATTACGACAACGAGATTCGCGAGCTCGACGCCGAGGGCCTGCTCGCGACCTGCATCCAGCACGAGATGGATCATCTCGACGGCATCCTGTTCGTCGATCATCTCTCGGCGCTGAAGCGCGGCATCATCCTGCGAAAACTTGCCAAGGTGAAGCGGCAAAAGACTCCGGTTCCGGCTTAACGTCATCGCTATTTGTCTCATGCGCCTTACCGGCGAAAGCATCCATGGTGGGGATGGACTCCGGCTTCCGCCGGAGAGACGCATTGGCAGGTCAGGGCGACCTTGCCATCTTGGCGTCCCCGGTTTTCGCCGGGGCAGGCTTGGCGGTTCATCTTCCCTTTCGCCTTACCGGCGAACCCCCGGACCCCGATCCGGGGGCGGTATCCATGGCGGGGGATGGACTCCGGCTTGCCGGAGAAGGCGCGTTGGTGGGTCAGAACGATCTTGGCGTCTTGGTGTCTCGATGATTCCTTTGATTTTCCCTTACCGGCGAAAGCCGGTATCCATCGTGCCGCTGAACAATGGGTCCCTCCCCCGGTCAAGCCGACGGCTTGACCGGGGGATCACGCCGGGACGGTGATTTTTTCTTGATGCCAGCGGTTACACTGGAACCCGATCAATCCGGAGATAGCAAATGAAATACGAACTTTATTATTGGCCGGGGCTGCCGGGGCGCGGCGAATTCGTGCGCCTCGCGCTGGAAGAGGCGGGTGCCGACTACGTCGATGTCGCGCGCGGCGACGCCAAGGAAACCGGCGGCATGCCGGCGATGCAGGCGGCGATGGCCGACAAGACGATCGCGACCCCGCCCTTCGCGCCGCCATTTCTCAAGGCCGGCAAGCTGGTGATCGCGCAGACCGCGAACATCCTCCTCTATCTCGGCGAGAAGGAAGGGCTGGCCCCGGCGGGCGAGGCCGGGCGGTTATGGGCCAACCAGCTGCAGCTGACCGTGACGGATTTCGTCAAGGAGATTCACGACACTCACCACCCGCTCGCCGCGGGCCTCTATTACGAGGATCAGAAGCCGGAGGCGAAACGCTATAGCGAAACCTTCCTCAAGGAGCGTCTGCCGAAATACATGGGCTATTTCGAGCGCGCGCTGGCGCAGAATCCGAAGGGCCCGAAATTCCTGATCGGCGGCCGCCTCTCTTATCCCGATCTGTCGATCTACTATCTGGTCGAGGGGCTGCGCTATGCCTTCCCAAAGGCGACGAAGCGCGCCGAGCGCCGCTATCCGCTGGCGGTGGCGTTGCATGACTTGGTCGGGGCGCGGCCGCGCATCGCGCGCTATCGCGCCAGCCCCCGGTGCATCCCATTCAACGAGACCGGGATTTTCCGACGCTATCCCGAACTCGATGGTTGAGATTTAACCAGCTTCGTCCCGATGTTAACGTTAAATCATGCGAATTAAGGCATGCATGATTGCTTAGTTTAACCAGGAAAACGCCAATGGCGGCATGCTTCTGGCACCCGCCAATCCCTATCGCATTTCGGCCAGTCTCGCGAATCGGCTTTGGGCGCGGCTGCGCCCGGGGCGGATGGGCGGGCGTCGCTTCGTCCGTCAGCATCGGTTGGACGGCGACCTCGCCGATTTCTATTGCGCCGATCTCGGCGTCGTCGTGCAGATCGAGCGGGTCCGAGGCGCCGACCGTGGCCAGGACGCCCGTGCCGATCATCTCGAGTTGCAAGGCTATCGGATGGTCCGGGTTTCGGAGCTGGAGATGATCGACGATATGGACGCAGTGCTGCGCCGCATCGACGATACGCTGTGCGTCGCGCCGCTCGAGCGGGTTACGTCCCGGCCGGAGCGCGCGATCGAAATTTAATCCAGCGCCGCGGCCGCATGCTGCGGCGGCGCCGCGCCGCCGGGAATGGCGGCGCCCTTGCGCAGCAGGAAGATGAACGGCAGGCACGCCACCGTCATCAGCAGCATCAGCTTGAAGACATCGACATAGGCGACCATCGCCGCCTGGCGCGTCACCTCGCCGTTGATCGCGGCCAGCCCCTGGGTCGAATGCAGATTCCACAGATGCACCGCCGTCGGCCCGCGGAAGGCGTCGGCATAGGGCGTGACATGGGTGGCGAGATCGGCGTGGCTGGTCTGCATCTTCTGGGTCAGGAATGCCTCGGCGAAGGAAATGCCGATGCTGCCGGCGACGTTGCGCACCAGGTTGAACACCGCGGTCCCCTCGTTGCGCAGCGCCGGCGACAAGGTGACGAAGCCGATCGCGGTCAGCGGCGGGAAGATGAACCCCATGCCCCAGCCCTGGAGCAGGCTGGACATGATCAGCAGGCGGTCGTCCATCAGCAGGGAAAAGCTCGCCATCTGCCACTGCGCCAGCGCCATGCAGCTGAAACCGATGAACAGCATGATGCGCGAATCGATCTTGCCGGTCAGGCGCCCGACCACGATCATCGCGACCATGGTGGCGGCGCCGCGCGGCATCATCACCCAGCCGGCGCCCAGCGCGGTATATTGCATCAGCCCCTGCAGCAGCGGCGGCAGCAGCGCCATGGTCGACATCAGGATGGTGCCGAGGATCGTCATGAAGACGAGACCCGAGGCGAAGTTCCGGTCCTTCAGCAGCTTCGGCTGCAGGAAGGGATGCTTGGCCATGGTGACATAGATGGCGAACACCCAGAAACAGCAGAACGCGACCGCCGCCTCGATCAGGATTTCGGTCGAACTGAACCAGTCCTTCTGCTGGCCGCGATCCAGCATCAATTGCAGCGACGCGATGCCGACGCTCAGCAGCGCGAAGCCCATGAAGTCGAACGGCCGGTGGCGGCCATGCTCGCCGCCCGGCATGAACGCCTGAGTCCCGAAGAAGGCGATGATGCCGAACGGCACGTTGATATAGAACACCCAGCGCCACGAATAATTGTCGGTGATCCAGCCGCCCAGGGTCGGCCCCAGAATCGGCGCCACCATGATGCCGGCGCCCCAGATCGCCATCGCCTGGCCGATCTTCTCGCGCGGATTGATGTCGAGCATGATCGATTGCGACAGCGGGATCAGCGCCGCGCCGAACAGGCCCTGGATGAAGCGGAACGCGACGATCTCGGGCAGGCTGGTCGCCATGCCGCACAGCGCGGAGGCGACGGTGAAGCCGGCCACCGCCATCTGCACCACCGCCTTGCGGCCGAAACGGTCGCCCATCCAGCCCGACAGCGGGGTCGCGATCGCGGCGGCGACGATGTAGGAGGTCAGCACCCAGGCGATCTGATCCTGCGACGCCGACAGGCTGCCCTGCATATGCGGCAGCGCCACGTTGGCGATCGTGGTGTCCAGCATCTGCATCGTCGTCGCCAGCATCAGCGACAGAGTCAGCAGGCCCTTGCTGGGAACCTCGAGATTGGGCTTGCTGAGGGCGGCGGTCGCCACGGACGGCGCCTTAGCCGAGGCCCAGCATCGCCGAGAGGCGGCTCCAGATCGGCTTGGTGTAGCCGGTATCGACCTCGACGGTGCAGCTCATGCCGGCGCGCACCGGCCGCCGCGGATCGGGCTTGGCGATCACCACCTTGATCGCCAGCCGCTGTACCACCTTGACCCAGTTGCCGGTCGCGTTCTGCGCCGGCAGCACCGAGAATTCCGAGCCGGTGCCCGGGCTCATGCTCTCGACACGGGCCGCGAAGGTGATATCGGGATAGGCGTCGCAATCGACCGTCGCCGACTGGCCGACGCGCATGTGCGTCAGATCGGTTTCCTTGAAATTGGCGTCGATCCAGACATTGTCGGTGCCGACCAGCGCGAAGGTCGGCATCGCCGGCGTCAGATAGGTGCCGAGCGGCAGCTTGTTGACCATCGTCACCGTGCCATTCTCGGGCGCGCGGACCACCGTGTCGTCCACATCGATGTCGGCGAGATCGAGCTGGGCTTGCGCCTGCTCCACCATCGGATGCTGGTTGACCGGCAGATTGGGGTCGCCGCCCAATCCCGCCAGCGCCGCCGCGATCTGCTGGTTGGCGCTCGCGACCTGGGCCTTCGCGACATCGAGGGCGTGGCGTGCCTGGTCGAACTGGGACTGGCTGACGGTGTGGGAGGACACGAGCGAAGCCTGGCGGCTATATTCGCGCTGGGAATAGTTCAGCGTATCCTGGGCCGATTGCAGTTGGGACTGGCGCTCACGATAGGTGGCGCGCATCGAATCGACCTGCAGCCGCGCGCCCTTCAGCGCCGCCTTGGCCTTGTCGCGATTGGCGAGATAGGTCTGATCGTTGATGCGGAACAGCAGATCGCCTTTCTTGACATATTGATTGTCATGCACGCCGATGGCGACGACGCGGCCGGCGATGTTGGACGACACCGTCAGCACATCGGCCTGGCCATAACTGTCGTCGGTCGAGACATAGCGCCCGGTGCTCAAATACCAATAGCCGCCGCCGATCACCACCACCAGCGGCACCACGACCATCAGGATGAGGCGCGGCAGCCGGCGGCGCGAGCGCGCGGCCTCTTCCGGGATCGCGCCGGGGCGGGGACGGCTGGGTGCGGGATTGGGATTGTGGCCGGGGCCCGGGGCGGGCCGCAAGGTTTCGGTCGAAGAACTCATGATTCCGTATCCACCAGTTCGCCCGTGCGCACGCCGCGCTCGGACAGATTGCCGCGAATCCGCACTAGCAGATCGAGCAGGCCTTCACGCTCGCTTGGGCTGAGGCCGCTGAACGCCTCGTCCAGCAGGCCGTTGGCGACGCGCTCGAATTGCACCATCATCGGCCGGGTCTTGGCGGTGATATAGAGACGGTGGGCGCGCCTGTCAGCGGCGTCCGGCCGGCGCTCGACCCAGCCCGCTTCTTCCATGCGGTCGATCAGCCGGCCGATGGTGATCGGCTCGAGATCGAGGGCCTCGGCCAGCGCCGCCTGGTTGACGCCTTCCTGAACCCGCAGCATGGCCAGAACCTGCCATTGCGCGCGGGTCAGGCCGGAATCGCGCGACCGCGCGTCGAAGCGCTTGCGCATGAGCCGCGCGATGTCGTGCAGCAGAAAGCCGAAGCGGCGATCGTAGGGGCCAAGTTCCATGCTCTTGTTATAATAAGCATGCTTATGATCAGCTTGGGCTATTTTCGCGGCGCTGGTATGCGGGAACCGAAGCGCGGCACCGCCCGCCATCCTCGGAAGGATGGCGGGCGGGCTTAATCCCTGAGGTTTAGGCGCGCGCCGCCAGGGTCGGGGCCTGGCGCGGACGCTGCTGGAAGCCGCGCTTATGGTTGGCTTGCGGCGGGCGATGGCCGCCGTCGCGGCTGTCGCGACGCGGTTCCGGCCGGGGATGGGCGCGTCGTGGCGCCTCCGGCGCGGTCTCGGCGCCGCTCGGGCCGTCGCCGACCACCGCCAGCTTCTGCCGGGTCAGCCGTTCGATGTCGCGGAGCAGCGAGCGCTCCGAGGCATCGCAGAACGAGATCGCGATGCCGCTGGCGCCGGCACGCGCGGTGCGGCCGATGCGATGGACATAGCTTTCCGGCACGTTGGGCAGCTCGAAATTGAAGACATGGGTGATGCCGTCGATATCGATGCCGCGCGCCGCGATATCGGTCGCGACCAGCACCCGGGTGCGTCCGACGCGGAAATCGCCGAGCGCGCGCTGCCGCGCGTTCTGCGATTTGTTGCCGTGGATCGCGCCGACAGTGACGCCGGCCCGCTCCAGATGCTGTTGCACCCGGTCGGCGCCGTGCTTGGTGCGGGTGAAGACCAGGGCCCGGACGATGCCGCTGTCGCGCAGCAAGTCGGTCAGCAGCGTGCGCTTGTCGCCGGCGGCGACGTGCATCACGCGCTGTTCGACGCGCTCGACCGTGGAAGCGGCGGGGGTGACCTCGACCCGAACCGGCTGATTCAGCAGGCTCTGGGCAAGCTGCTCGATGGCCGGCGGCATGGTCGCCGAGAACAGCAGCGATTGGCGGCTCTTGGGCAGTTTCGCGGCGATCTTGCGGATCGGCTGAATGAAGCCGAGATCGAGCATGCGGTCGGCCTCGTCGAGCACCAGCACCTCGACCGCATCGAGCCGGACGAAGCCCTGCTCCATCAGATCGAGGAAGCGGCCGGGGGTGGCGATGACGATGTCGAGGCCGCGGCCCAGCGCTTCGGTCTGCGGCTTCTGGCTGACGCCGCCGACGATCACGGTCGAGCGCAGCCGCACCTGGCGGCCATAGGCGCGCACCGAGTCCGCGATCTGGATCGCCAGCTCGCGGGTCGGCGTCAGGATCAGCACCCGCATCGAATTGCGCTTATAGGGTAAGGGGGTGGCGGCCAGCCGCTGAAGGATCGGCAGCGCGAACGCCGCCGTCTTGCCGGTGCCGGTCTGGGCGATGCCGAGAACATCCCGGCCCGCCAGCAGCAGCGGAATGGCCTGTATCTGAATGGGCGTCGGCTGGGTATATTCTTGATGCTGGAGAGCAATCAAAAAGGGCTCGGCGAGGCCGAGGTCCGAAAAGGCAACAGTCACGATAAGGGAGAACTTTCAAAAGTCGGGCGGGTCGATGCGGGTCGCAATGACGATCCGGCGCCGCCGGCCCTATTGGGCATGCCCCGCGCGCGGCGGGGTGCGATTGTTATCGGGTTAAATCTCGAAATGGTGTCGCGCCGGGATAATGTTGCGGCGCAATCCGCGCGATCGCGAGAAAGATAAGCGACGCTTATATGCGATGTTGCGCTGCGAAAGTCAAGCTGGCGCGGGGACGGGCTTGCAATTTGGCCCCGGAAGCCCCTCATATGGGGTGTCCTTCCCTCACCGATCGACCGCTGCGGTGCCGCGCCGAAACCAGCCGGATTCGCCCGGCCCGACGCGCGATCCAAGCCCAGAGGCTCCAGGAGGCCAAGAATGTTTAAGCCGAATTATAATCAACAGCGCGCCGAGCGCCGCCGCGCCCAGCAGGCCAAACAGGAAGAAAAACTGAAAGAGCAGCGTGAGGCGACCGCGCGGCGACGCGCCGCCAAGGCGGAAGGCGGGGCGCCGCCGGACGAGGCCAAGGACGAACTCAAGGAATAGGCGCCCATCATGGCCATGAAACGACGAACCGAAACCAGTTTTGTCGCCTTCGACATCATCTATGAAGACGGCACCCGCAGCTCCAACCGCCGCGTTCCCAGCAATACGCTGGGTGGCCTCGACGATGAAGAGGAAACGGTCAAATCGTTCCTCGAGGCACAGGATCGCGAGATCGCGTCCGCGTCCGGCCGCCCGCGCGGCCCGATCAAGACCATCGCGCGCTCGGGACGCTAGACGGCCGATCAGGATCAAGAACGTTCGCGCCCCCGCGATGTTACGAGGATAGAAAGGGCTTCCGATGCTGGAATCGAAACGCAACAAGGCCGAAAACGCGCGCCGCACCGCCAGCGAGAAATTCGCCCGGCTGGCCGCGAGCGAGGCCGAATTCTGGCGCGAGAAGGAAAAGCGTCTGTCGGCCGACGCCACCAAGACCGAGCGCCTGAAGGCGCTGCGGCTGGCGAAGGAGACGGCGGATCGCGAGGCCAAGGCCAAGGAGCCGCCGGTGGTCAAGCTGGCCGCCCGCCGCGCCGCCGCGAAGGCGCGCGCGCAATAGGCTGGCGCCGTCCGCGATGGTTTATCGTTCGCTTTTCGTTCAGTAATTCGGTGATGATTACTTGATATTGTTGAGGTTTTACTAAGAGATAGCTTGACTTTAGCAGATCTCACGTCAGATTCTGGACGCTTGCGGTTCGCACAGGAGAGATGCCGTGGCACTGCCCCGTCCATACTGGAAAGGCTATCTCAAGCTCTCGCTGGTCTCATGCCCCATCGCCGTCTATGCGGCGGCATCGAGCGGCGAGCGGGTCTCGTTCCGGCAGATCAACAAGGAAACCGGCAATCGGCTGAAGCAGCAATTGGTCGATGAGGTGACGCGCCAGCCGGTTGAGGCCGAGAACAAGGGGCGCGGCTATGAATACGCCAAGAACGCCTATGTCTCGGTCGATGACGAGGAACTCGATGCCATCGCGATCGAGAGCAACCACACCATCGAGATCGATAAATTCGTGCCGCGCGCCGAAATCGACGAGCGCTATTTCGACACGCCCTACTATGTCGCGCCCAACGATCAGGTCGGGCAGGACGCGTTCGCGGTCATCCGCGAGGCGATGCGCGGCAAGGAGATGGCGGCGCTGGCGCGGGTGGTGCTGTTGAAGCGCGAGCGCGTGATGATGCTGCAACCCTGGGATCGCGGCATTCTCGGCGTCTCCTTGCGCTATGCCTACGAGCTGCGCGACGCCAAGGATTATTTCGACGAGATTCCCGATGTCACCGTGCCGAAGGATATGCGGGAACTGGCCGAGCATATTCTGGAGACCAAGGCCGCCGAGTTCGACCCGACCGCGTTCACCGACCGCTATGAAGAGGCGGTGGTGGACATGCTGAAAAAGAAGCAAGCGGGCCTGCCGGCGCCGCGCGAGCGTGCCGCGCCCGCGGCGCCCAACGTCATCAATTTGATGGACGCGCTGAAGCGCAGCCTCGCCGCCGGCGGTGCCGCCAATGACCGGGGCGCCAATGACCGGGCTGCCGCGCCGGCGAAAAAGCCGAAGAAGAAAATGGACGGCCAGCGCGAGATGCTGCTACCGCTGGCCGGCAAAGGCCAAGGCAAAGCCAAGGAAAGCGCCAAGGGAAAAGCCGCGCCGGAGGCCCCGGCGGCCCGACGCAAGAAGGCGAGCTGACCCGGCCCGTCTGTTACTCCGCCGCGCCGACCCGTTGGCGCGGCAGCGAGGATGCTGCCTTGGCATCATTGATGTCGCGCCACGGATCGATGCGCCGCCTCGCCAATAGCCCGGGCACGGTCTTGAGATTGAAGCGGTCGGGCCGGAATTTCGGCGTCAAATCGTCCCACGCCACCGGCATCGCCACCGGCGCGCCGGGCCGCGCACGGACCGAATAGGCCGCGACGGCGGTCGAGCCGCGATCGTTGCGCAGATAGTCGACGAAAATTTTGCCGGTGCGCTCGCTTTTCTTCATGGTCGCGATGAAATCGTCGGGCTGGTTTTCCCCCAGTGTCAACGCCACTGCATGGGCGAATTCCTTGACCGCCGGCCAATCGGGGCCGCGCCGCAGCGGCACCACGACATGAAGCCCCTTGCCGCCGGTGGTCTTGACGAAGCTTGTCATGCCGAGGCCGTCCAGCATCTTGCGCACCAGCCGGGCTGCCGCGATCACCTTGGCGAAGGGCACGTCGGGCGCCGGATCGAAATCGAAAATCACGCGGTCGGGCTTATCGGGATCGTCGGCGCGGGCGCCCCAGGGATGGATTTCGACCACGCCTTCCTGGATCAGCGACACCAAATCCTTGGCGTCGCGGATATAAACATACTCGTGGGTCGCCTTGGCTTCCGTGATCTTGACGCGTGCCAGCGCCTTGACGCCGGTGGCGAAATGCTTCTGGAAGAAGCATTCGCCGGCCAGCCCCTCGGGACAGCGCAAGAGGCTCAGCGGCCGGTTCAGCAGCTCCGGCACCATGAACGCGGCGACGCTGGCGTAATAGCGGGCGAGATCGAGCTTGACGATGCCGCTGTCGGGAAAGATCGGCCGGTCGGGATGGCTGATGGTGACACCAGCGACCTGATTGGGGCCGCTTGCCGCCGCGCGCGTCGGCGTCGTCGGCGCCGCGACGCGCTCCCGCCCGATCGACGCGGCTTGCTTGTCCTCGCGCAGGCCCTGGAACGACGGATGGCGCAGCACGCCATCCTCGGTCCAGTTGCTGAACGCGACCTCGCCGACCAACTCCGGGCGCACCCAGGTGACGCCGCGCCGCATTGCCGCCGGCACCGCGTCGAACGGCATCCTGGCGATTTTCATCGGCGTCAGCCGGGTCCGCAGGTCACTCGCCAGCTTGGCGGTGAAGCCGGTGCCGACGCGCCCGGCATAGCGCAGCGCGCCACCCTCGTAATAGCCGATCAGCAGCGCGCCGATGGCGCCGGCGCGCGCCTTCTCGCCCTCGGTGAAGCCGCCGATCACGAATTCCTGGCGCGCGATGCATTTCGCCTTGAGCCAGTCGCCGGTGCGGCCGCCGCGATAGGGCGCGGTCGCGCGCTTGGAGACGATGCCTTCGAGCCCCTTGTCGCTGGCGGCCGCGAACAAGGCCACGCCCGCGCCTTCGACATGGTCGGAATAGCGCAGCGTCGCGGTTTCCGCCGTCGCCGGGAGCAGCTTGCGCAACAGCTTCTTCCGCGCGAGCAGCGGCGCCCCGCGCAGATCGTGGCCATCGAGATAAAGCAGGTCGAACGCGATGAGGCTCAGGCGGTCGTCGTGCCCATCGCTCAGCGCCGCCTGCAACGCGCCGAAGTTCGACCGGCCTTCCGCATCCAGCACCGCGATCTCGCCATCGATGGCGAATTGGCGCGCCGGCAGCGCGCCGAGGGCCGCGGCGACGGCAGCGAATTTCCCGGTCCAATCCTGGCCGGTGCGGGTCAGCAGGCGAATCCCGTCGCCGTCGCGGCGGCACAGCACGCGATAGCCGTCGATCTTGATCTCGTGCAGCCAGCCCGCGCCGTCGGGCGGCCGCTGCACCAGGGTCGCCAGTTCCGGCTCGATGAATGTCGGCAGCGCCGCCTTCTTCACCCCGGCGACCTTGCCGACCGCGACGCGGCGGCGCTTCGGCGGTTCGGGCTTGCCGTCGGCACGATTCGAATTCCAGGTTTTCGTCCCCGGCGCATCCGCGATCTCGGCCATGCTGTTGCCGCTGGCGACGCTGGTGGTCTCGTCCGCCAGCAATTCGTCGCCGTCGCCCGGCACCGCGAATTCGTCGCGCTCCTTGATCAGCAGCCAATTGTCGCCGCGATCGCCGGGGCGGGGATGCATGCGGACCAGCATCCACGCGCCCTTCAGCCGTTCGCCATGCAGCACGAATTTGAGCTTGCCGGCCGCGTAATCCTGGTGGACATCGCCCAGCGGCTCCCAATCGCCGCGATCCCACAGCATCACCGTGCCGCCGCCATATTGGCCCTTGGGGATCACGCCCTCGAACGCGCCATAGGCGAGCGGATGGTCCTCGACATGGACCGCGAGCCGCCGGACGGTTGGATCGAGGCTGGGCCCCTTGGTCACCGCCCAGCTCTTGAGCACGCCGTCCAGCTCCAGCCGGAAATCGTAATGCAGCCGCGTCGCCGCGTGTTTCTGGATGAGATAGGAATGTCCGGCCTGGCGCGCGACCGCGCCCGCCGGTTCCGGCGTGCGGTCGAAATGCCGCTTTTCCTTGTAGCGGGCCAGCGAGGCCGGGGAAGATTGGCGAGCCATGATGCAGAATCAACTCGTCCCAGGGTAAAGCGTTCGCCCAGCCTAAATTAAGTGGTAGAGGCGGTATGCAGGAAATTCGGGGCGACAGCGCGGCCGCCGCCCGGTACGCTTACGCTATGTAATTTTGGATATAGCGCTACCGGTGGCGGCGAAGGAGACGAACGATGCAATACACCAAGCTCGGCGCTACCGGCCTCGACGTGTCGCGGATCTGTCTCGGCTGCATGACCTTCGCCATCGAGGGGCGCGGGCACCGGCCCTGGACGCTCGACGAGGAGAAGAGCCGCCCGATCATTCGCCAGGCGCTGGAACTCGGCGTCAATTTCTTCGACACCGCCAATGTCTATGCCGAAGGCTCGTCGGAGGAAATCACCGGCCGCGCCTTGAAGGATTTCGCGCGGCGGGAAGAGGTGGTGCTGGCTACCAAGGTGCATGGCCGCATGCGGCCGGGCGCCAACGGCGCCGGCCTGTCGCGCAAGGCGATCTTTCAGGAGATCGATGCCAGTTTGAAACGGCTCGGCACCGATTATGTCGACCTCTATCAGATCCATCGCTTCGATCCGAAGACGCCGATCGAGGAGACGCTGGAGGCGCTGCACGATGTGGTGCGGGCCGGCAAGGCGCGCTATATCGGCGCCTCGTCGATGCATGCTTGGCAATTCGCCAAGATGCTCTACACCTCGCGGCTCCATGGCTGGACGCGGTTCGTCAGCATGCAGAACCACATCAACCTGCTGAACCGCGAGGAGGAACGCGAGATGCTGCCGCTGTGCCTCGATCAGGGGGTGGGCGTCATTCCGTGGAGTCCGCTGGCGCGTGGCCGGCTGACCCGGCCCTGGGACGAGACCAGTACCCGCCAGGACACCGACGCGTTCGGCAAGAATCTCTACATGCAATTCGAGTCGGACAAGAAGATCGTCGATGCGGTCGGCGCCGTCGCGGCGGCGCGGGGCGTGCCGCGCGCGCAGGTGGCACTGGCGTGGCTGCTGCGGAAAAGCGCCATCACCGCGCCGATCATCGGCGCCGGGAAACCCCACCACCTACCCGACGCGGTGGCGGCCCTGACGCTCGACCTCACGGCGGACGAGATCAAATCGCTCGAGGCGCCCTATGTGCCGCACCCCTATGTCGGCTATCAATAAACCGGCCGCTGGCGCCCGACTGATACCTGGCGCTACAATAATAGCGCCATGGGACCGGAAGCCTAATTGTGTCGACAAAGCAGGAACTCTTGCTGCGGGAGATGAATGTCAAGTTGGCGCGCGCCGTGCTGAGCCTTCAGCGTGCATTCGTGGCAACCAATCCGGCGCCGAACTCCGAAGTCGTGGAGGAACTGACGGTTCTGTCTCAGAAACTGACGGAATTTATGGATATTTTGGATCGATCCGACGAGCTCGACAAAGTTGGTTGAACCATCGCAAACCTTAACTCGCTTGATTCAGGCGGAGGAAAGAATTGCACGCCTGGAGGGGACGCCCTTGCATGGTGCTTCGGGCGGCGGCATATCCGGTGGTATGGAAGCGCGGGTAGCGAGACTCGAAGCGGCCGTCGACCATATCCAGAGCGATGTGCGCGACATCAAGACCGAAATGCGCGAGGTCCGGCACGATATTACCGGCATTCGGACGACCGATTTTCGACTGATCTTCGGCGCGATCATCGCGGTGGCGCTGGGTCTCGCCGGCATTATGGCGCACGGGTTTCATTGGCTTTAGGGCTGCTGGTGCCGGGGCCGCTCCTCGCGCCACAATAGTGCCATGGCCGACTTTCCGAAGAAATCCCTCGATGCGAAGCGCCCTATGTGCCGCACCCCCATGTCGGCTATCAATAGGACGATTGCGTCAACCCCAGGGAGTAGCGAGCGATGGCCGACACCTACAAGGGCGCCTGTTTTTGCGGCGCGGTGGAATTCGAGACTTCCGGCAAGCCGAACGTTGCCGGATATTGTCATTGCAAGGATTGCCAGGCCTGGTCGGCCGGTCCGATCAACGCTTTCAGCCTCTGGCCGCCCGCCAGCGTGGTCATCACCAAGGGCGCGGACAATGTCGGCACCTATAACAAGACCGAGAATTCCTATCGGAAATTCTGCAAGATTTGTGGCGGCCATATCATGACGGACCATCCCGGCCTCGGCATGGTCGATGTCTACGCCAACCTGTTGCAGGGGTTCGACCATGCGCCGACGCTACACGTCCATTACGGGAGCAAGATGGTCTCGGTGAAGGACGGGCTGCCGAAGTTCAAGGATTTCCCGACCTCCTTCGGCGGCTCCGGCGAAATGCTCCCCGACTAGCGCCGGACTCGCGCCTGGCGCTAGAATGGCGCCATGGCTGAGTTTTCGACGAAATCCCTTGATGATTGGCGGCGCCTCGCCGAGAAGGAATTGGGCGGCGCTGGCATCGACAAGCTGAATTGGGCGACGCCCGAGGGCGTCGCCGTCAAGCCGCTCTATACCGCGGCCGACCTCGAGGGGCTCGAGACGCTGGGCGGCATGCCCGGCTTTCCGCCTTATCTGCGCGGCCCGCGCGCCACCATGTATGCCAACCGGCCCTGGACGATCCGGCAATATGCCGGCTTCTCCACCGCCGAGGAGTCGAACAAGTTCTATCGCGAGGGTTTGAAGGCCGGTCAGATGGGCCTGTCGGTGGCGTTCGATCTTGCCACCCATCGTGGCTATGACAGCGACCATCCGCGCGTCGTCGGCGATGTCGGCAAGGCCGGCGTCGCCATCGACAGCGTCGAGGATATGAAAATCCTGTTCGACGGCATCCCGCTCGACAAAATGTCGGTGTCGATGACCATGAACGGCGCGGTGCTGCCGGTGCTGGCCGGCTTCATCGTCGCCGCCGAGGAGCAGGGGGTCAGCCAGGACAAGCTCTCCGGCACGATCCAGAACGACATCCTCAAGGAGTTCATGGTTCGGAATACCTACATCTATCCGCCCGAACCATCGATGCGCATCGTCGCCGACATCATCGAATACACGGCGAAGCACATGCCGAAATTCAATTCGGTCTCGATCTCCGGCTATCACATGCAGGAGGCCGGGGCGACCTGCGTCCAGGAACTGGCCTTCACCCTCGCCGACGGGCTCGAATATGTCCGTGCCGCGCAGGCCAAGGGCCTCGCCATCGACGCCTTCGCGCCGCGCCTCTCGTTTTTCTTCTGCATCGGCATGAATTTCTTCATGGAAATCGCCAAGCTGCGCGCCGCGCGGTTCCTGTGGGCCAGCCTGATGCGCGACAAGTTCGGCGCCATCAGCCCCAGCAGCCTCGCCCTGCGCACCCATTGCCAGACCTCGGGCGTCAGCCTGACCGAGCAGGAGCCGCACAACAACATCATCCGCACCACCATCGAGGCGATGGCCGGGGTGCTGGGCGGCACGCAATCGCTGCACACCAATTCCTTCGACGAGGCACTGGCGCTGCCGACGCCGTTCTCGGCGCGCATCGCCCGCAACACCCAGCTTTTGCTGGCCGAAGAGGCCGGTCTGACCCATGTCGTCGATCCGCTGGGCGGCAGCTATTACGTCGAGAGCCTGACCCACTCCGTCGCCCATGCCGCGATGGCGCTGATCGACGAGGTCGAGGCCCTGGGCGGCATGACCAAGGCGGTCGAATCCGGCATGCCGAAGCTCCAGATCGAGGATGCGGCGGCGCGCCGCCAGGCGCGGATCGATCGCGGCGAGGACACGATTCTCGGCGTCAACAAATACCGGGTCGCCGCCGGCGAGGGGCAGAGCGTCGAGATTCGCTCGATCGACAACGACAAGGTGCGCGACCAGCAGATCGCGCGGCTGCGCCAGATCCGCGCGAGCCGCGACCCGGCGCGCGTGGCGGCGGCGCTGGCGGCGCTGACGGCGGGCGCCCGGGATGGCTCAGGCAATCTGCTGGTGCTGGCGGTCGAGGCCAGCCGGGCGCGCGCCACGGTCGGCGAAATCTCGTCGGCGCTGGAACAGGTGTTTTCGCGCCATCACGCCACCATCCGCTCGGTCTCGGGCGTCTACGGCGCGCAATATGCCGGCGACGCCGGGTTCCGCCAGACGCTCAATGCGGTCGAAGCTTTCGCCCGCGAGGAAGGTCGTCGGCCGCGCCTGCTGGTGGCGAAGCTCGGCCAGGATGGCCATGATCGGGGCGCCAAGGTCATCGCCACCGCGTTCGCCGATCTCGGCTTCGATGTCGATATCGGGCCGCTGTTCCAGACGCCCGAGGAGGCGGCGCGCCAGGCGATCGAGAACGACGTCCATGTCGTCGGCGTTTCCAGCCAGGCGGCGGGGCACATGACCCTGGTCCCGGCGCTGATCGCGGCGCTGCGCGCGGCCGGGCGGGAGGATATTCTGACCGTGTGCGGCGGCGTCATCCCACCCCAGGATTATCCGTTCCTGAAGGCGGCCGGCGTCGCGGCGATTTTCGGACCCGGCACCAACATCGCGCACGCCGCGGTTGAGATCCTGCAACTGATCGAAACCCGACGCCTGGCGGCCTGAATGGCCCTGGTCGAACCACAGCGGGCCGCGCAAACTGTTGCGAAATTGCCACAGCGGATATTTTATTGTTCCGGTGTCTCGCCAAATCGGTGACGCTGGCGTAGCTTGGCGGTTGGTTGAGTAATCGCGATACAACCACTTTTGACCGGAGCGCATACATGAAGCGAATAATACTAGCCGCCTTAGCAAGCGCGGGGCTGGTTATCTCGGCGGGGGCGAACGCCCAGGTTTGGGACGGTCCCGAAATCGGCGTTCAAGGCGGCTATGGCTGGGGCACCTCCAGTGGTGGCGGCGGCGGCTATAGCTTCGACACGAATGGCGGGATGGGCGGTGCGCATGCCGGCTGGAACTGGCAGATGGGCCACTGGGTACTCGGTGTCGAAGGCGATGCCGAAGGCGGCGAAATCGGCGCGTTCAAGAACCTCGGCGGCGTAATCGTCAGCTCCAACATGGACTTCGACGCCTCGGTCCGCGGCAAGCTCGGCTATGCCTTCGATCGCGTCCTGCTGTACGGAACGGGTGGCGTCGCGTTCGGTGACGTGAACACCAAGTACCATACCACGAACCCCTGTTGTTTGGTGGTCGCGTCCAATGACGAAATCCGGGTCGGCTGGACCGCCGGCGGCGGGGTTGGCTACGCCTTCACGCCGAATTGGGAAGGCAATGTCGAATATCGCTATACCGATCTGGGCTCCCAGAGCACGCGGAGTCGGCGTGGCTTCGTAGACAACAATAGTTTCAACTACAACATGATCCGGGTCGGATTGACCTATCGCTTCGCACCGCCGATGATGGCGCCGATGATGGCGCCGGCGCCGATGCCGGCCGCGGCCCCCGCGATGGCCCCGCCGCCGAACGCGCGGACCTTCCTGGTGTTCTTCGACTTCGATCGCTACAACCTGACGCCGGATGCGCGCCGGGTGATCGAAGCCGCGGCCGCCAGCTACAAGGCCAATGGCGTGGCGCGGATCGAAGTCTCGGGCTACACCGATCTGGCGGGCACCCAAGCCTACAATCTGCGTCTGTCGCAACGTCGCGCCGATGCGGTGTCGGGCTACCTGCTGCGCCAGGGCGTGGCCAAGAACGTGTTGGACGTGAAGTGGTTCGGCAAGGAACATCCTCGGGTTCCGACCCCGGATGGCGTGCGTGAGCCGCAGAATCGTCGTGTCGAAATCGTGATGCCATAAACATCACGGGTTGAGATCAAGGAAAGGGCCGCTCTTGAGCGGCCCTTTTTCTTGGCACGAATAATTACCGTGCGCCGCGACGACGATTGATTGCGCGCCGTCTAATGCTTGCCTCATCGTCGCGCCTTCATACTTCCATGCGGCGCGATCCGGCTCTGGCGCCCGTCGTGAACTCCATGTAATGTTTGCCCCAGACCTAAACGACCACTCGAGCTCGCGAGAATCCCGCATGAATAACCGATTGCTTGTGCCCGCGATGATACTGGCGGCATTGGCGCTGGCGGTGTTGCCGGCCACGATGGCGCAGGCGGCGGACTGGTCCGGGCCGGAGATTGGGGTTCAGGGCGGCTATGGCTGGGGCAGCACCTCGGGCGCCCTCAAGGGGCCGCCTTCGGTGCCTTATCATTTCAATCCGACGGGCGCGATCGGCGGCGCCCATGCCGGCTATAACTGGCAGTCCGGTCCCTTTGTCTTCGGCATCGAGGGTGATGCCGACGGCTCCTATCAGTTCAAGAGCTTCCAGGACCCGGCGCCGAATGTCGCGGTCGATGACCGGATTTATTTCGACGCCTCGCTGCGGGGCAAGGCCGGCTTGTCCTTCGATCGGTTTCTCGCCTATGGCACGGCCGGCGGCGCGCTCGCCGATGTCAGCACGCGCTATTCGGTCGGCCCGCTGACCTGGTCGCCGGCGCGCAGCATCCGCTTCGGCTGGACCGCCGGCGCCGGGATTGACTACGCGGTGACCAATAATTGGGCGATCGGCGTCGAATATCGCTACACCGATCTCAGCTCGCACTCCGTCGCGAACGCGGTGTTCGCCGACACCAACCAGCTGACCTATAACGCGGTGCGCGCGGCGCTGACCTATCGCTTCGCGCCGCCGCCCCCGTCGCCGCCGATGGCGGAGCCGGCGCCGATGCCCGCCGCCGCGCCGGCCATGGCACCGCCGCCGCAAGCGCGCACCTTCCTGGTGTTCTTCGACTTCGATAAATACGCGCTGACCCAAGATGCGCGCCGGGTGATCGAGGCGGCGGCCGCCAGCTATAAGGCCAACGGCGCGGCCCGTATCGATGTCGCCGGCTATACCGATCTCGCCGGGACCCAGGCGTATAATCTGCGCCTCTCCCAGCGCCGCGCCGACGCGGTCTCGGCCGATCTGGCGGCTCAGGGCGTGCCCAGGCGCGCGCTCGACGTGAAATGGTTTGGGAAAGAGCACCCGCGCGTTCCCACCCCCGATGGCGTGCGCGAGCCGCAGAACCGCCGCGTCGAAATCGTGATGCCGTAACCCCTGGGGACCCGCGTTCCGCGGCGCGCCGGGGCATCTCTCCGAGTCGCTCTTTTAAATTGAGTTTTTGCCCGACCCGGGACCAGTGTGCCCCCGAACTTGTCCGGGGGATTGCGTATGAGACCGATTATCGCCGCCACGGCGGCCATCATTCTGGCCGCCACGTTTTCCGCAACCGCGCGGGCAGCGGACTGGTCCGGTCCCGAGCTCGGCATTCAGGGCGGCTATGGCTGGGGCTCGTCTCAGGGTCAGGTGGTGCCAGGCTTTCCCGCCTATAGTCTCAGTCCCGATGGCGGCATGGGCGGCGGCCATGCCGGCTATAATTTTCAATTCGGTCCCTATGTTTTCGGCGTCGAGGGCGATGCCGAAGGCGGCGACATTTCCGCCACTCGTGCCGGCCTCGGGGGATCGATCCGCACCCAGATGGATTTCGACGCCTCGATTCGCGGCAAGATGGGCTTCTCGTTCGAGCGCGTGCTGGCCTATGGCACCGGCGGCGTTGCCTTCGGCCTGGTCGATACGACCTATAAGAACGCCGGGGGCGCGACGGTTGCCGCGCCGAGCGAGATTCGCGTCGGCTGGACCGCCGGCGGCGGGCTGGCCTATGCGCTGACCCCGAACTGGAATGCCGGGGTCGAGTACCGCTATACCGATTTAGGTAGCCAGCGTGTCGCCGTCGGCATCGAGAGCGATCGCAACCGCGTCACCTACAACATGATCCGGCTGGCCGCGACCTATCGCTTCGCCCCGCCGCCCCCACCGCCGCCGCCGATGGTGGAGCCGGCACCGATGCCCGTCGCCGCGCCGGCCATGGCGCCGCCGATGCCGACCCGCGCCTTCCTGGTGTTCTTCGACTTCGACCGCTATAGCCTGACCCCCGACGCACGGCGGGTGATCGAGGCGGCGGCCGCCAGCTATAAGGCCAATGGCGTGGCGCGGATCGATGTTGCCGGCTATACCGACCTTGCCGGGACCCAGGCCTATAATCTGCGCCTGTCGCAGCGCCGCGCCGATTCGGTTTCGGCCTATCTGGTGGCCCAGGGCGTGCCCCCGGGCGTGCTCGACGTGAAATGGTTCGGGAAAGAGCACCCCCGCGTTCCAACCCCCGATGGCGTGCGTGAGCCGCAAAATCGCCGCGTCGAAATCATGATGCCGTAGGCTCGCGGTGGGACTGGGTAATGGTTGAAAACGAGCGGCGGCACGCGCTGGCCGAGCGGATGGTCGAGCGTGTGCTGTTTTCCAGCCGCTGGTTGCTGGTGCCGCTCTATCTCGGCCTCGGCGTGCTGCTCATCGCCTTTTCGATCCAGATGGTGCGCGAGCTGATCGCGCTGGCCGGCCACGCCTTCATCGGGCGCGATGTCGACCTCATCGCCGGGACGCTGACGCTGGTCGATCTCTCGCTGGTCGGCGGTCTCGTCGTGATGGTGATGCTCAGCGGTTACGAGAATTTCGTCTCCAAGCTCGACATCGCCGAAGCGGAAAAGAGCGTCGCCTGGCTCGGCAAGCTCGACAGCGGCTCGCTCAAGGTGAAGGTGCTGGTCGCGATCGTCTCGATCTCGGCGGTGCAATTGCTGAAGGCGTTCATGGACATCGCCGATTACACCAATGACAAGCTGATGTGGATGGTGATTATCCACCTCACGTTCGTGGTCTCGGCGATCGGCCTGACCGCCATGGACCGCTTCGGCGTCCATAAATAGCGCCGCTCGCGACTCTAGCGATTAGGGCCGCAATACCTTATCTATCGCAGGCGCATGCCGATTCTGTTCCTCATCGTCTTCATCGATCTTCTCGGCTTTGGCCTGGTGATCCCGCTGCTCCCGTTTTACGGGCTGGATTTTGGCGCCGGCACCACGGCGGTGGTCTGGCTTCTCGGCGTCTATTCCGTCGCCCAACTGGTGTCGTCGCCGCTGCTGGGCCGGCTCAGCGATCGCTTCGGGCGAAAACCGATCCTGCTGCTGGGCCTCGGCTGCTCGGTGGTCTCGTATTTGTGGATGGGATTCGCCGATCAGCTTTGGATGCTGTTCGCCGCGCGCTTCTTCGCCGGCGCGGGTGCCGGCACCATCGGCGCCGTGTTCGCCTATGTCACCGATACCACGACGCCGGAGAAGCGCGCGCGCGGCATGGGTTTCATCGGCGCCGCGTTCGGTCTCGGCTTTACCCTCGGGCCAGCCTTGAGCCTCGTCATCAGCAGTCACCCGACCGCGCGCGAGCTGGCGATTCCGCTGTTCATCGCCGCCGGCCTCTCCACGCTCGCCTTCGTCCTCGCCGCGATATTCCTGCGCGAAAGCCTGCCGGCCGAGGCGCGTCATGCGGTGTCGCGGCCCAGCCGGCTCGACTTCGCGCGCCGCATCATCAGCCATCGTCCGGTTTTGCTGCGCCTGATCACGATCGGCTTCATCGTCACCGGGGCGTTCGCGGCGCTCGAATCGACCTTTACCTTGTGGGCGCGCGAAAAACTCGCGTGGGGCCCGCATGAAGTGGCCTTGATGTTCATTTTCGTCGGCGCGCTGCTGACGATCATTCAAGGCGGGCTGATGGGCCGGCTGACCCGATTGTTCGGCGAGACCCGGCTGTTGATCGCCGCCTCGGTGCTGCTGTTTTTCGGCATGCTGGGCGTGCCCTTCGTCTGGGGTGTGCCGCCGCTGGTCCTCGTCAACATCGCCTTGGCCGGCGGCATGGCGCTGTTCGGTCCGTCGTCCAACAGCCTCATCTCGCGCGAGGCGGCGATCGACGAGCGCGGCGGCATTCTGGGCGTCTCGCAATCGACCCAGAGTCTCGCCCGGGTGATCGGGCCGCTGATCGCGGGGCCGCTCTTCACCGAATTCGGGCGCAATGCGCCCTACTGGGCGGCGGCGGCGGCGATGGTGATCGCCGTGATCATGGCGTTCGGCCTGTTGCGCATGGTCCCCGCCGAGGCCGAAGTGTCGTGAAGGGCGCGCGGCCGATCGGCACTGGCGGCGCGCGCGAGGTGGGGCTGCGCCAGGAGCTGAGCGCCATCCGCCTGCTGCTGCCTTATCTGTGGCCGCTCGGGCGCGTCGATCTGCGGCTGCGCGTCGTCGGCGCGATGCTGCTGCTGATCGGCGCGAAGGTGGTCGCGGTCACCGTGCCGATGATCTACAAGATGGCGATCGACCGGCTGACCCCGGGCCATGCCACGGTGGCGCTGCTGGCGGCGCCGGTGATGATCATCGTCGCCTATGGCGTGGCGCGGGTCGGCGCCCAGCTGTTCGCCGAGCTGCGCGACGCCGTCTTCGCCAAGGTCGAGCAGCACGCGGTGCGCGAGGTCGCGCTCAAGACTTTCCGCCATCTCCACGCGCTATCGCTGCGCTATCATCTCGAACGCCAGACCGGCGGGCTGTCGCGCGCCATCGAGCGCGGGATTCGCGGCACCGAGTTCCTGCTGTCCTATCTGCTGTTCAGCCTGGTGCCGACGCTGGTTGAAATCGCCATGGTGACGGCGATTCTGTGGCGGCTCTATTCGGTCAACTTCGCGCTGTTCACCATCGCGACCGTGCTGGTCTATGTCGGCTTCACCTTCGCCATCACCGACTGGCGCATCCAATTCCGCCGCGAGATGAACGAGCGCGACAGCGAGGCCAACACCAAGGCGGTGGACAGCCTGCTGAATTTCGAGACGGTCAAGTATTTCGCCAACGAGGAACATGAGGCGGGGCGCTTCGACAAGGCGCTGGCCGCCTATGAGCGCGCGGCGGTCAAGAGCCAGACGACGCTGTCCGGCCTCAATATCGGCCAGGGCATCATCATCGCGACTGGCCTCGTCGGCGTCATGATCCTCGCCGCCCAGGGCATCGTCGCCGGCACCATGACGGTGGGCGATTTCGTGCTGGTCAACTCCTATCTGGTACAGCTTTACGCGCCGTTGAACCAGCTCGGCATGGTCTATCGCAACATCAAACAGTCGCTGACCGATCTCGAGGCGATGTTCCGCCTGCTCCACGTCCCGCCCGAGGTCGCCGACAAGCCGGGCGCGCCGGCGCTGGTGGTGACGCGCGGCGAGATCGTGTTCGACCATGTCTCGTTTTCCTACGATCGGCGCCGCGAGATTCTGCACGATGTCTCGTTCCGGGTCGCGCCCGGCGGCACGGTGGCGATCGTCGGCCCCAGCGGCGCCGGCAAATCGACCATCTCGCGCCTCTTGTTCCGCTTCTATGATCTGAATGATGGCGCCATCCGCATCGACGGCCAGGATCTGCGCGACGTGACCCAGGACAGTTTGCGCCGCGCCATCGGCGTGGTGCCGCAGGACACGGTGCTGTTCAACGACACCATCCGCTACAATATCGGCTATGGCCGCCCCGGCGCCCCGGCCGGCGAGATCGAGGAGGCGGCGCGGCGCGCCAAGCTCGATCAGTTCATCGCGCGGCTGCCCGACGGCTATGCCAGCCCGGTCGGCGAGCGCGGCCTCAAATTATCGGGCGGCGAGAAACAACGCGTCGCCATCGCGCGCGTGCTGTTGAAGGGCGCGCGCATCGTGGTGTTCGACGAGGCGACCTCGGCGCTCGACACCAAGACCGAGCGCGAAATCCAGGCCAGCCTCGAGGAAGTGGCGCAGGCGCGCTCCACCCTGATGATCGCGCATCGCCTCTCGACCGTGGTCGGCGCCGACGAAATCTTGGTGCTGGACCAGGGCCGCATCGTCGAGCGCGGCGACCACGCGAGGCTGCTCGCGCGCGGCGGCATTTATGCCCAGATGTGGCAGCGCCAGCAGGAAAGCACCGAGCACATCGCCGAACTCGTGACGCCGGCGGAGTAGGCTATCGCGGCCGCTTGCGTGTCACGGTGCGATAATCGTCGTGCTCGCCAACGTGAAACAGGCGGTTGATAGTCCTGCCGCGCGCGTCCTTCGTTTGAACAAAGAACGCCCGAACGCCGCGGTCGATGCGAAATGCCCAAACGCCCTCCAGGCCGGATTTCTTTTCAACCTTCAGCGCATTTTCGTTGGTGCGATCGATGAAGCGCCGCACCGCCTCGTCAACGGCGTTTTGAATGGGCGATGGCAGCACTCGGTACGAGGCCGCGAACGACGGCAAGATGACGACGCGCCTTGGCTCCATTCACTTGCGCAACGTGCGCAGATAGGCGACGGCCGCCGTCCCCGAGGTGAATACCGGCCCGTCCTCTTTGCCCTCATTGATCGAGGCGGCGCGCCGCGCCTCCAGGCGCAGTCTGGCATCACGAAGCGCTTCGAGTTCCGCGACCAGCGCGTCCTCGATCGGAGAGATTTCTTTATTCCACGCGAGAAAAAATCGGTAGCGAGCATTTGCTTTCGATTTGCCGAACTTCTTACGGGAGACTCGAATCATATCGAGCACCGGCAGAGCTTCCTTAGCCCGCACTTTCTCTTGTCGTAACAGAAGCGCTATCACCGTGTTGATATCGTCAACACGCGGTTCGCTTCGTTCTGCTTTGCGACAAAGGCGCTCTAAGCTCGATTTTACCGAGGCAAGATGGCGTTCCAACGCCAGCCGCAAATCTTCGGCGGCGCCGACAACGTCCAACCCACGATCCAGCAGTCCCGCGACCGTATCGTTTGCCGGTTTTTTGGGAACGGGAAAACTCACGGGCGGCGGCGGCGGCCAATGATCCAACGTCAGGGCGGAACTGCGAGACATAATCCGAAGGTGGCGCCCCCGATCGGCCGTGTCAACCAGCGTCGGCATAGGTCCTTTACGAACTATTCTTTGGACTGAATACGTTCTCTGTTGCGCGCCGATATTCGATAAGTTCTGCTACGGCATCGTAGGCGTGATGATCCGCATATGTGCTTTTTGCATTTCGCTCTCTGAGGTCGGCCAATCTGTCGGACCAATAGGCAACCAAGGCGCGCCGAATGCCGGGGAGCCTGAAAACTTTCTCCGCATTAGCGAAATCGTCCTGAAAGGCGACGGAGACTGCATGTTCGGCAAATACATAGGTAGCCTCCTTAATCTCCCCTTCTCGGTTTCCAATCCAGATAATTGTGGTCGTGTCCCTGGTGGTGGTGTAGGAGGCCGCTGACCGGCCCGCCGGAGCGACCGCCACGAGTCTGGCGCAGGCGGGCCGGTTAGCGGCCACCGCGGCGATCCCGAGTAGTGTTGGGTTGCAACACGCAACTCTGACCC
>DATCDN010000002.1:0-15426 GCA_036510675.1 Allostellaceae bacterium | reverse complement strand
GCGTGCGCACCGCGCTCTACATGGCCGCCCTCGCCTCTTGCAGGGCAAACCCGCTCGCCCGCAAAAATTATCTCGCCATGCGCCAAGCCGGCAAACCCGCGAAGGTAGCGATCATCGCCGCCGCTCGAAAACTCTTGATCGCCGCGAATACCCTCGCCAAAAGCGACCAAACATTCCAACCCAACCACCTTCATGCTTGACACCCAACACAGTCGCCGGCTTGCGCCGGTAAGGGAAACCGTGTTTGAAATTCTAGTCCCGCTTACTGAATTACCAGGGGTTCCATGGTCAGCGCGCCGGGCGGGGCGGTGGCCAGCGACAATAGCCGCAGATAGGGGCGCAGCGGCGCCACCATCGCCTCGTCCTCGGTCCGGTCGACCAGTCGCGACCACAGCGAGCGACCCTCCTTGGGAAAATTCTTCAGCGTCACGTCGCTGTCAATCGTGATGCCGGCCGCGTGCTTCGCCAGGTCGAGCGCGACATCGAAGCCGCCCAGCGCATCGACGAGACCGTTGGCGCGCGCCTCCTCGCCGGTCCACACCCGGCCCTTCGCCACCGCCTCGACCGCGGCGGGGGCGAGCTTGCGGCCCTGCGCGACACGGTCCTTGAACCCGGCATAGACATTATCGAGGAATTTCTCGAAGCGAGCGTGGCCGTCGGGGGTGAAATCCTGGGTCATGCTCAACAGGCCGGCATTGGCACCGATCTGCGCCGAATCCCACGTCACGCCCAGTTTCTCCGACAGGCCGTCGATCAGGAATTTGCCGCCGACGACGCCGATCGAGCCGGTCAGGGTGCCGGGCTCGGCGACGATGGTGCTGGCCGCGGCGGCGATGTAATAGCCGCCCGAGCCGGCGACATTGCCCATGCTGACCACCAGGGGCTTCCCCGCCTTCTTGGCGCGCAGTGTCGCTTCCCAAATCGTCTCCGACGCCACCGCCGAGCCGCCGGGGCTGTCGATGCGAAACACGATGGCCCGCACCTTGGGGTCGGATGTCGCCTCGCGGAAGGCGCGCGCCAGATCGTCGGCGCCGATGCTGGTGGCGGTTGCGAATGGGCTGGCGCCGCCGCCGCCCGACTGGATCAGGCCGTCGGCGTCGATCACGGCGATGGTCGGGCCGCTGCGATGCGCCGGCCCCTGGCTCTCGGCATAGCGCGCCAGCTTGATCAGTTTGTCGCCGCCGCCGGCCTTGGCGCGCGCCGCCGCCATGGCGTCGTCGCGGCCGCCGAGATGATCGATGAGATGCGCCGCCAGCGCCTCCTCGCTCGAGAACGGCCCCTGATCGACCAGCGCGCGGACCTGGCCCTCGGTCAGATGGCGCGCCTCGGCGATGCCGCGCACGATCTGGCCGAACATCGATTTCAACAGGCCCTCGGTCTCTTCGCGATGGCTCGGCGTCATCTGCTTTTCGGTCAGCAGGTTCATCGCGGTCTTGTATTCCTCGCGATGGTCGAACCGCGCCGTCACGCCGAGCTTGTCGAGCGTGCCGCGAATGAAGGGCTGTTCCGCGCGCAGGCCGACCAGGCCGATCGAGCTATAGGGCTGCAGCCAGAGCTGCTCGAACGCGGTCGCCAGATAATAGATGCCGGTGCCGCCGCCCAATTCGCCGAAACTATCGGCATAGCCATAGGCGAATTTGCCGTTGGCGCGGAAGCCGGTAATGGCGTCGCGCAATTCCTGAACCTGGGCGAGCTGAAAGCCGCCGCCGCCCAGCCGCGCCACCAGGCCCTTGACGCGGCTGTCCTTGCCGGCAATGCCGATCGCCTCGATGGTGTCGCGCAGGGTCGGCCGGCCGCCGAGCAGCACGCGCTCGAACGAGGCCGGCGGCGGCCCGTCGGTCAGCGGCTGGGTCAAATCGATGGTCAGTACCGTGTCGTCGCCGATGCGCGGGCCGCGCGGCGCGACCCACAGGCCGACCACGATGCCGATCACCACCAGCAACAGCACCAGGAAGCCGAACCAGGCAAAGAATCCACCGACGATGCGGCGGAAGAGGGAGCGGCGCTGAAGCTCGGCCATCAGCGATAGGCCCGGTCGCGCAACAGATGATCGGCCAGCACGATCGCCATCATTGCCTCGCCCACTGGCACCGCGCGAATGCCGACGCAGGGATCATGGCGCCCGGTGGTCGCGATATCGACTTCGTTGCCATGCACGTCGATGGTCCGCCGGGGGGTCAGGATCGAGCTGGTCGGCTTCACCGCGAAGCGCGCGACGATGTCCTGGCCGGTGGAAATGCCGCCGAGGATGCCGCCGGCCTGGTTCGAGAGAAAGACCGGCGCGCCGTCGCCCGCCCGCATCTCGTCGGCATTCTCTTCGCCCGACAGCGAAGCGGCGGCGAAGCCGGCGCCGATCTCGACGCCCTTCACCGCGTTGATGCTCATCAGCGCGCCGGCAAGATCGGCGTCGAGCTTGCCATAGATCGGCTCGCCCAAGCCGGCGGGCACGCCGCTCGCCACGATTTCGATGACCGCGCCGGCGGAAGAGCCGCGCTTGCGCACCTCATCGAGATAGCCCTCCCAGCGCTGGGCCGCCTGGCGGTCGGGCGACCAGAAGGGATTGTCCGCGACCGCGTCCCACTCCCAGCGCGCGCGATCGATCTGGTGCGGGCCGATCTGCACCAGCGCGCCGCGAATGGTGATGCCCGGGCCCAGCACCCGGCGCGCGACGGCGCCGGCGGCGACGCGGACCGCCGTCTCGCGCGCGGAGGCACGGCCGCCACCGCGATGATCGCGAATGCCGTATTTCTTCCAATAGGCATAATCGGCATGGCCCGGCCGGAATGCATTCTTGATCGCGTCATAATCCTTGCCGCGCGCATCCTCGTTCGCGATCAGCAGCGAGATCGGCGTGCCGGTGGTGTGGCCCTCGAACACCCCCGACAGAATCTTCACGGCGTCGCTTTCGCGGCGCTGAGTGGTGAAGCGCGACTGGCCGGGCTTGCGCTTGTCGAGCCAAGGCTGGATGTCGGCCTCGCTCAAGGGCAGGCGCGGCGGCGCGCCATCGACGACGCAGCCGATGGCCGGGCCGTGGCTCTCGCCCCACGAGGTAAACCGGAAGAGGGTGCCGAAACTGTTGCCGCTCAAGGCTGGTTCACCACCACGGAAATATCGGGCGCGTCGATCGCCTTCATGCCGACGACGTGATAGCCGCAATCGACGTGATGCACCTCGCCGGTGACGCCCGCGCCGAGATCGCTGAGCAGATAAAGGCCGGCATTGCCGACATCCTCCGTGGTGACGTTGCGCTTCAGCGGCGAATTATATTGGTTCCATTTGAGGATGTAGCGGAAATCGCTGATGCCGTTGGCGGCGAGCGTCTTGATCGGCCCGGCGGAGATCGCATTGACGCGGATGTTCTGGCCGCCGAGATCGACCGCGAGATAGCGCACGCTGGCCTCCAGCGCCGCCTTGGCGACGCCCATGACATTGTAATTCGGCATCACCCGCTCGGCGCCGAAATAGGTCAGCGTCACCATGCTGCCGCCCGCGGTCATCAGCGGCGCCGCCCGCCGGGCAAGATCGGTGAAGGAGAAGCAGGAGATGTCGAGCGTGCGTAGAAAATTCTCGCGCGTCGTGTCGACATATTTGCCGCGCAGCGCGTTGGGGTCGGTGGCGCCAATGGCATGGACCACGAAGTCGAGCCGGCCCCATTTCTCGCCGATCGCGGCGAATACCGCCTCCAGGCTGGCCTCGTCGGTGACGTCGCATTCCAGCACGAATTCGCTGGCGACGCTCTTGGCCAGCGGCTTGACGCGGCGACCCAGCGCCTCGCCCTGGAAGGTGAAGGCAATCTCGGCGCCGTGCTCGGCCACGGCCTTGGCGATGCCCCAGGCGATCGAGCGCTCGTTGGCGACGCCCATGATCAGGCCGCGTTTGCCCGCCATGAGCGGCTTCATATCGGTCATACGGCTCGACTCCTAAGGCTCAACCCCCCACAGGCGCGGCATCCTACACGAACCCCGCCTCCCTCGGAAAGCTCACCAAGGATGAAAATCCCGGCGCGATCGCCTAATCTGCCCGCCATCATGAGCCAAATTCCCTTCGCCGAGCCGTTCGCCCTGTTCGCCGACTGGTTCGCCGCCGCCAAGGCCAGCGAGCCGGCCGATCCCGAGGCAATGACCCTCGCCACCGCGAACCCATCCGGCGCGCCCTCCGCCCGCATCGTCCTGCTGCGTGGCGCCGACGAGCGCGGCTTCGTTTTTTTCACCCATTACGACAGCCGCAAGGGCGAGGAATTGTTCGCCAACCGCCAGGCCGCGCTGACCTTTCACTGGAAATCGCTAAAACGCCAAATCCGCATCGAGGGCACGGTCGAGACCGTCACGCCGGCGGAGGGCGATGCCTATTTCGCGCGCCGCGCCCGGATGAGCCAGATCGGCGCCTGGGCTTCCGACCAGTCGCGCCCGCTCGACAGCCGCGCCACCTTCGAGCGCCGCGTCGCCGAGGCGGAGGCGCGCTTCCAGGACCAGCCGGTGCCGCGCCCGCCGCGCTGGTCGGGCTTTCGCGTCATACCCCGGCAAATTGAGTTTTGGGAAGACCGGCCGTTCCGCTTGCATGACCGCATCGTCTATCGTCGCGACGGCGACGGATGGAGCACGACGCGGCTCTATCCGTGATAAAGTGACGCGATGTCCGCCGAGCGCAAGAACCTGCTGCTGACCGGCGCCAGCCGGGGCATCGGCCACGCCACGGTGCGGCGCTTTAGTGAGGCCGGTTGGAACATCGTCACCGTGTCGCGCGACGCGGTGCCGGAGGAATGCAAGCGCGACCCCAACTGGTCGCACCACATCACCGCCGACCTCGCCGAGCCGAGCGATGTCGATCTGGTGGTCGCGGAGGCGCTGGCGCAGGTGGGCGAGGGCGGGCTGCACGCCCTCGTGAACAATGCCGGCATGTCGCCCAAGACGCCGTTCAAGGAGCGGCTGGGCAGCCTCAACGGCGATCTGGGCGAGTGGCGCCGGGTGTTCGAGCTTAATTTCTTTGCCCCGCTGACCCTGGCACGCGGTCTCGCCGGGCCGCTGGCCAAGGCCAAGGGCGCCATCGTCAACATCACCTCGATCGCGGGCCACGCGGTGCATCCCTTCGCCGGCTCGGCCTATTCGACCTCGAAGGCGGCGCTATCGGCGCTGACGCGGGAGATGGCGGTCGAGTTCGCCGAGCTGGGCGTACGGGTCAACGCCGTGGCGCCGGGCGAGATCGCGACCGCGATGCTGTCGCCCGAAACCGAGGTGCTGCTGCCGCGCATCCCGCTCCATCGCCTGGGCGCGCCCGAGGATGTGGCGGCGGCGATCTTCTATCTCTGCGCCGCCGATGCCGGCTATGTCACCGGCACCGAGATTTTCGTCACCGGCGGCCAGCACCTTTACTGACAATTATCGCTTCGGTGCCTTGGTCGCCGCGTGTCCGGCTTACCAGTCGGTTGCCACGTCCCCGTCGGCAGGGTCGTTCAGCGTGGCATGCCCGGTGTTACCGTTATGCTTGATGTAGCAACCGACCACGCGGAGTCGGAAGGTCTGCTCGTACGTTCCGCCGGGATGCGCGCCGGCGATGGCAATCTGGGCACCATACTGGTTCATCGCGGTGTTGGAATAGTCCAACTCCGCTGTCGCATGGGGAGGCACCATGCAGATCGCATCGGGCCCGGCCGGCTTACCCTGCACATGACAGGAGCCGGCGTGGATGAGCGCGACGGCCCAGTCGTAATTCGTGTGGTTGTAGAAGTGCCGGGTACAGGTTCCTACACCCAACTGGGCGGACAAGAATCGTCCGAACTGTGAGACCTGGCCGCCCATCGTGTCGCCGCTTGGTCCGGCTAGTTTGGCGCCCGCGTATCTGTTTCGGAAGACGTTGATTGCTGCCTTCGACCAGCCGCTGTTTTCCCCATCCGTTGCGTTGTGGACCAAGACTTCGATACTTCCCTGGGTTAGGGACCGCCAACTGTATTGCGGACCCGGGGACGGCGCCTGTGTGCTCCACGACGGCATCTTCACGTGGGGGGCGTTACTACAGTCCTCGCTCATATCGCCGCTGTAACGATGATTATTCGGCGGTCCCGACCGCCAGTGGCACCCGATATGCGGCATCGATTGCGAAACGCAGACAGTCATATAGGTTTGGCCGTCTCCGGCCATGCCCCATGATCCGATCCGCTTGCCGGGGCACGCGCTACCGGGCGGAAACCCTTGTGGGTACCTTAGTTGGCCTGGCCCGCACATCCGAACCTGGCAGGTATCGTCGCCACAATAGAGCGCTTGCGGCTGTCCGCCGCTGTCACTGCCGCATACCAGAGCCAAGGCCGGCGTATAACCCGCGAGAACCAACCCCAGCACCGCCGCGAGACCGAGCAGCCGCGCGCGACGCGGCCTCGTTATCATACGCATGTAATCCTCCCCAATACCGCTTTCATTCTTATTGCTGGGCTAGCCCGAATGACAACGAAAAAAAGGCCTGGCTCACGCTTCCAGATGTGCAACATGAATCGACACAATGATCGGAAGAAATCGAGAGGATGGCTTCTAACTATGCGGCTATGAGATGGCCCGCCGCTCCAATACCATTGCCACGCTGGTGCGCGGGCGCAAGGTGATGAGGCCGCGCGGCTCGACGACATGGCCCGGCTTGAGGCGCAGCCGATAGCGCTGGGCGATGCTGGCGAGGATCAGGATCGCCTCGGTGATCGCGAACGCGGCGCCGATGCAGATACGCGGCCCGGCGCCGAACGGAATATAGGCGAAGCGCGGGCGCTCGGCGCGGCGCTCCGGCGTGAAGCGCTCGGGATCGAAACGGTCCGGCTGGTCCCACAGGCGGCGATGCCGATGCACCAGCCACGGCACGATATAGATCGTCGAGCCGGCGGCGATCGGGTGGCCGCTGACCTCGTCGGCGGCGACCGCCTCCCGCGACAAAGTATGCGCGGGCGGATAGAGGCGCAGCGCCTCGTCGATGACCATGCGCGCATAGCGCAGTTTCGATACATCGTCGGGGCGCGGCGCGCGGCCGCCCAAGACATCGCTCAGCTCGCGGTGCAGCTTGGCTTCGATCTCGGGATGCTGCGATAGCAGATAGAGCGTCCAGGTCAGGGCCAGCGATGTGGTCTCGTGCCCCGCCATGAAGATGGTGATGATCTCGTCGCGGATTTCCTTGGTGGACAGGCCGGTGTCCGTCGCCTCGTCGCGCGCCGCGAGGAGGCGGCCCAAAAGGTCGGGCCGCTCGGCGGCGCCGGCCTGCCGCCGCTCGGCCATCATGCGGTCGATCTTGCGGTCGAATTCGCTGAAAATACGCTCGGGATGCTTGAGGTCAGCCAGCCGCGGCAGCCACGATGGCAGCGGCAGCAGGTCGAACAGGGTCGGGCGCACCTCCGTCTGATAGCGATCGGCCCCGGTCGCGACGAGGGCCGCGATGTCTTCGGCATCCGATGAAAACATCGCCTGCGCGATGATGTCGAGGGTCAGCCGCATCATCGCCTGGTCCGCCATCAGCTCGGCGCCGTCCGGCAGCCGGTCCCATTGTTCCAGCATCGCCTCGGTATGCTCGACCATCAGCGGCCCATAGGACACGACCGAGCGCGGATCGAAGGACGGCGCCATGATCCGGCGATGCCGCTTCCACACCTCGCCCTCATTGGTCAGCAGCCCCTGGCCGATGCCGGGTTCGAGAATGCGCCGCGCCAGCCGGGTCTTGACGTAATTAGCGGCATTGTCCAGCAGCACATGCTTGATGCCATCGGGCGCGTTGACGATATAGGCGTGCGCCCAGAGAAACGAGCGATCGAGAAAATCGCGCTCATAGGCGTCTTGCGGATAGGTCGCGATCGAGCTGTCGCGCACCGTGCGGATCAGCGCGAACAGGCCCAGCGGACGCGGCGGCGGGGTAGGGGCGGCGAGAGTCGGGCCGAGGGCGATGGAGTCGGCGGTCATGCGGTTCCTCTGGCGGTTCCTCTGGCGCCAAATCGGCGCGACTAGTGTTCAGCATAATAGATTTTTGCTGGCACGGCGTCAGTCACCTTTTCGCGCGCAACTAGTCCGGCAATCATTTGGTAAGACCTCGTTGTTAAGAATTGGCCAATATTCGATCCATCCAGGGGATTTCATGACCGCGCTGACCTCCGACACGGTGGGTTTCTCCGCCGAACGTTATGCTAAGCATGGGGACCATTCCTCGGTTATAGTCGGCGGCGGCTTCGCCGCGATCGACGAGGACCAACGCATTGGGAATCCCATGAAAACGCGTGTGCGCAAGGCGGTTTTTCCGGTGGCCGGCATGGGGACGCGGTTCCTGCCCGCGACCAAGGCCATCCCCAAGGAGATGCTGCCGGTGGTCGATAAGCCCTTGATCCAGTATGCGGTCGAGGAGGCAATCGCCGCCGGCATCGACCATTTCATCTTCGTCACCGGCAAGGCCAAGACCGCGATCGAGGATCATTTCGACTTCGCGCATGAGGTCGAGAACCGGCTGAAGCAGAGCGGCAAGAACAGCCAGATCAGCGTCGTCAATGGCTGGGTTCCGAAACCCGGCCAGATCGCCTATACCCGCCAGCCCGACGCCAAGGGCCTGGGCCATGCGGTGTGGTGCGCCCGCGACCTGGTCGGGGACGAGCCGTTCGCCGTGCTGCTCGCCGACGATTTCATTCTCTCCGACATCGCTTGCCTCAAGCAGATGGTCGATGCCCAGGCGACGGTCGGCGGCAGCCTCGTCGCGGTCATGGAAGTGCCGAGGGACCAGACCGGCCGCTATGGCGTGCTGGACATCGCCGGGGAGACCGGCAAGCTGGTTTCCGCGCGCGGCGTCGTGGAGAAGCCCAAGCCGGCGGACGCGCCGTCCAATTTGTGCATTGTCGGGCGCTATATCCTTCAGCCGGAAGTGTTTGGTTTTCTGGAAAATCAGGGACTTGGCGCCGGCAATGAGATTCAATTGACGGATTCGTTCAAGCCGCTGATCGACAGCGGATCGCCGTTTCACGGCCTGCGGTTCGACGGCAAACGTTATGATTGCGGCGAGAAGGTCGGGTGGCTCGAGGCCAATATCGCGGTCGCGCTGAGCCGGCCCGACACGGCCGACGCGGTGAAGCAGATTCTGCGCGGCTATTGCTGATTTCGGGGAACCGACCATGACCGACACCGGCCATCGTTTCGACCCGACCATTCTGCGCGAATACGATATTCGCGGCATCGTCGGCGAAACCCTGCACGAGGCCGACGCCTATGCGCTCGGCCGGGCCTACGCCAAGATCCTGACCGACAGCGGGGGCGATACCGTGGCGGTTGGCCGCGACGGGCGACTGAGCTCGCCGGCGCTGGAAGCCGCGCTGGTCGATGGGCTGGTGGCGAGCGGCGTCGGGGTGGCGCGGATCGGGCTCGGTCCCACACCGATGCTCTATTATGCCGGCCACACGCTGGGGGTCGATGGCGCGCTGATGGTGACGGGGTCGCATAACCCCGCCAACCATAACGGCTTCAAGCTGATGCTCGGCCGGCGCTCGATGTATGGCGACGACATCAAGCAACTCGGCCATATCGCGGCGCGGGGCGATTTCGTCACCGGGACGGGCAAGGTGGAATCGCGCCCGGTCCGCGACGCCTATATCAATCGGCTGCTGGCCGATTTCCGCCCCGGCAAGGAGTTGACGGTCGCGTGGGATGCCGGCAACGGCGCCACCGGCGACGTGCTACAGCGTCTCGTGGCGCGGCTGCCGGGTCGGCATATCCTGTTGAACGAGACCATCGACGGAACTTTTCCGGCGCATCATCCCGACCCAACAGAACCCGAAAATTTGCTGCAACTTCAAGAGGCTGTATCAAAAAATAAATGTGATTTGGGAATTGCCTTTGACGGCGACGGCGACCGTATCGGCGTGGTCGATGGCGACGGGCATATTCTGTGGGGCGACCAGCTGCTGGTGGTGCTGGCCCAGGAGGTGATTGCCGCCAAGCCGGGCGCCCAGATCATCGCGGATGTGAAGGCGAGCCAGATCCTGTTCGACGAGATCGCCCGGATCGGCGGGAAGCCGATCATGTGGCGCACCGGCCACTCGCTGATCAAAAGCAAGATGGCCGAGACCGGCGCGCCGCTGGCCGGGGAGATGAGCGGCCATATCTTCTACGCCGATCGCTATTACGGCTATGACGACGCGCTCTATGCCGCTATCCGGCTATTGAATATCCTGGCGCGGTCGGAGCAGAGCCTGGCCGACATGCGCCGCCAACTGCCGGTCGTGGTAAACACGCCGGAATTGCGAATTCCCTGCGCCGACACCCGTAAATTCGCGGTGATCGACGAGGTGAAGGCGCGGCTGACACAGGCCGGCGCCACGGTCTCCGATATCGACGGCGTGCGGGTCAGCGCCGATGGCGGCTGGTGGCTGTTGCGGGCCTCCAACACCCAGGCGGTGCTGGTGGCGCGGGTCGAGGCGCGCGATGCCGCCGGTCTCGATCGCCTGACGGCCCAGCTCGCCGCCCAGCTAAGCGACAGCGGTGTGACCCTGCCGGCTCGTTCGTAAAGGTCAGCCCGCCGGTTCGATGGCGACGCGCCGGATCGAGGCGGAACGCAGCGTCGCGCGATGGCCGCCGCGCAGCGCCGGCGGGCAGGGGCGGTTGCTGCCGGCCCAGCCGCCGCAGGCCATGCCATGGCTGTGCGTGGTCACGGCGCGGACCAGCCGGGCCTTACCAACATGGGGATGACGCAACTGCGCGACGCGATGCGCCGCCACCGGCCGGCGAGCGGCGAGCCGCGCCGTCACATGACGATGACGCGCGCGGGCCACGCGCCGCTCGGCATGGCGGGCGGCGTGGCGGACGCGGTGGCCGGCATGCCGCGAGGCGTGGGACGGCGTGGCGCGGCGCTCATAGCTCGCCAGCATGATCCCGTGATGGCGCTGATGCCGCGCTGATGCCGTCCTGATACCATGATGATGCCGCGCCGAATGGCGGCTAACAGCCGACATGCGCAGCGTATGACGGTAGTGCCGGGGCGGCGCCGTCGCTTCCTCATCATCCGCCTCCGCCGCGACCTGATGCACCCGCGCCACCGGGACGGCCGCCTCGGCCGTGGAAATCGGCGAAAAACCCTCCGCGTGACGCAGCGGCATGACGCGATGCGGCGTGGGATCGCTCGACGCGACCATGGTGGCCACCGCCGAGCGGCGCGCGAAGGCGTCATCGAGCAGTTCGGCCATACTCATGTCGCGGGACTGGGCGGTGCGGCCGCCCATGATGACCCCGACCAGCCGCCGATTGTTGCGCACCGCCGAGGCCGCCAGGTTGAAGCCGGAGGCATTGATGAAGCCGGTCTTGATGCCATCCATGCCCTGGAAGGCTTCCATCAGGTGGTTGTGGTTGCCGTAGGTTTCGCCGCGATAGGTGAAGCTTTCCGTGGAGAAATACGCATATTCCCGCGGAAACGTGCGGTAAAGCGCCAGCGCCAGCTTCGAGAGGTCGCGCGCGGTGGTGTACTGGAAGCGATTGGGCAGGCCGGACGCATTCCGGAAATTGGTGCGGCTCATGCCGAGAAAGCGGGCTTCGCGGTTCATGCGCTCGGCGAATTCAGGCTCGCTGCCGGCGAGTCCCTCGGCCAGCACCACGGCGGCGTCATTCGCCGAATGGGTGACCACCGCTAGGATCAGATCGTGAACCGAGATCGTACTACCGGGATAGAGGCCCAGCTTCGACGGGGCTTGCACCGCGGCATGGCGGGAGACGGTAAACTGGCTGTCGAGCGTAATCCGGCGATGCTCCAGCGCATCGAAGGTCAGGAACAGCGTCATCATCTTGGTCAGCGACGCCGGATAGTTCAGCGAATCGGCGTCATGCTCGCTGAGAATCTGGCCGGTGCCGGCGTCGAGGACGATATAGGTCACCGGTTTCGCCGCCTGGGCGGTGGGCATTATCCCAAATACGGTAATTAATGCTGCGAAAGCGGGGAAAATCATCCCCCAGGCGAAATGTTTATGCCGAAAACCCGCTTTTCTAGCAGCTCGCATCGTTCCACCATATACGTTCGGGATACGGATGAAGTACACCAGCTAACAGCTTAAAAATCCCCAGCTTCTTTGTCCAGCTTTCTTTTAACCACTGTGGATCACCAAGCCGCGAATTTTCCCTTATGGTGGTGGACGTGACGTTTACCAAGGTTTTTTGCCTGCCGCGGGTCGGGATTTGGGCAAAAATTGCGGGGCGGTCCGGACAGATCGGTACAATTGGCAAAAGCGGGGTCGCGAGCGATGGTGACGAGGGCAGGCGAGGCCGAATCGAGGGAAATTCGCGGAGCGGTATGGACATCTTCCCCCGCCGCTCCGAAATTAATATCATGTCCAGCATGCGGCATCCGCTCCTCCTCCGGTGCGCAATAACATGAGCGATATCGAAAAGCGCAATGGCGGCAATGGCGACGGCCCCAACACCGGGGTCGTGGTGCGGGCCAAGCCGAAGACCAAGAAGCCCTCCATGTATAAGGTCTTGATGCTGAACGACGACTACACGCCGATGGAGTTCGTCGTTCACATTCTGGAGCGGTTCTTCAGCAAGAACCGCGAGGAGGCGACGCAAATCATGCTGCATGTCCATCGGCGCGGCGTCGGGGTTTGCGGTGTTTACACCTATGAGGTCGCGGAAAATAAAGTGACGCAGGTGATGGACTTTGCGCGTCAGCACCAACATCCTCTGCAGTGCACGTTGGAGAAAGACTGATCCCGGCGTTAAGGTTGCGGCAGGATTGGTCTCGTAATGTAGCTGTCACGTAGCGAGAAGGATTAGGCGCACATGTTATCGCGCAATCTGGAAAAGACACTGCACCGGGCGCTCGCCTATGCCAATGAGCGCCGGCACGAATATGCCACGCTGGAACATCTTTTGCTGGCGCTGACCGAGGACCAGGACGCGGTCGCGGTCCTGCGCGCCTGTACCGTCGATCTTGAGAAGCTGCGCCGCGATCTCATCGCTTACGTCGATTCGGAACTCGGCAATCTGGTCTCGAACCATGCCGAGGACGCCAAGCCAACGGCGTCGTTCCAGCGGGTGCTTCAACGCGCGGCCATCCATGTCCAATCGTCGGGCCGCGAGGAGGTCACCGGCGCCAACGTGCTGGTGGCGATGTTCGCCGAGCGCGAGAGCCACGCCATCTATTTCCTGCAAGAGCAGGACATGACCCGGTTTGACGCGGTGAATTACATCAGCCACGGCATCGCCAAGGCGCCCGGCCGCTCGGAACAGCGGCGCGCCCAGGGCGGCGGCAATGACGATGAGGAGCGTCCGAGCCCGAACGAGAAGGGCGGGCCGAAGCGCGGTCATGACGCGCTCGACGCCTATTGTGTCAATCTCAACAAGAAGGCCAAGAACGGCAAGATCGACCCGCTGATCGGGCGCGAGGCCGAGGTCGATCGCACCATCCAGATCCTGTGCCGGCGCTCGAAGAACAACCCGCTTTATGTCGGCGATCCCGGCGTCGGCAAGACCGCGATCGCGGAGGGCCTGGCCCGCCGCATCGTCCAGCACGAAGTGCCGGAGGTGTTGCAGAACGCCACCATCTTCGCGCTCGACATGGGCGCGCTGCTGGCCGGCACGCGCTATCGCGGCGATTTCGAGGAGCGGCTGAAGGCCGTGCTGGGCGAGCTCGAGGCGACCCCCGGGGCGGTGCTGTTCATCGACGAGATTCACACCGTGATCGGCGCCGGTGCCACCTCGGGCGGGGCGATGGATGCCTCGAACCTCTTGAAGCCGGCGCTGGCCGGCGGCGCCATCCGCTGCATCGGCTCGACTACCTACAAGGAATACCGGAACTACTTCGAGAAGGACCGCGCTCTGGTCCGCCGCTTCCAGAAGATCGATGTCAACGAGCCGTCGATCGAGGATGCGGTCAAGATTCTGCGCGGCCTGAAGCCCTATTACGAGCGGCATCATAAGGTGCGCTATACCGCCGACGCCATCCGTGCCGCGGTGGAGCTGTCGTCGCGCTACATCAACGACCGCAAGCTGCCCGACAAGGCAATCGACGTGATCGACGAGGTCGGCGCCGCCCAGATGCTGGTGGTGGAATCGAAGCGCCGCAAGGTCATCACCGCGAAGGAGGTCGAGGCGGTGGTCGCGGTGATCGCGCGCATTCCGCCGAAGACCGTGTCGCGCGACGACAAGGAGGCGCTGTCGACGCTCGACCGCGACCTCAAGACCATGGTGTTCGGCCAGGACAAGGCGATCCACGCGCTGGTCTCGGCGATAAAGCTGGCCCGCGCCGGGTTGCGCGAGCCGGAAAAGCCGATCGGCTCCTATCTGTTCTCCGGCCCGACCGGCGTCGGCAAGACCGAGGTGGCACGCCAGCTCGCGCGCACGCTCGGCATCGAGCTGACGCGCTTCGACATGTCGGAATATATGGAGCGTCACACCGTGTCGCGGCTACTGGGCGCGCCGCCGGGCTATGTCGGCTTCGACCAGGGCGGCCTCTTGACCGACGCCATCGACCAGCATCCGCATCAGGTCCTGCTGCTCGACGAGATTGAGAAGGCGCATCCCGATCTGTTCAATATCCTGTTGCAGGTGATGGATTACGGCAAGCTGACCGACCATAACGGCAAGACGGTCGATTTCCGCAACGTCATCCTGATCATGACCACCAATGCCGGCGCGGCCGATCTCGCCAAGCCGGCGATGGGCTTCGGCAGCGAGGTCCGGGTCGGCGAGGATGAGGAGGCGATCAATCGCATGTTCACGCCGGAATTCCGCAACCGGCTGGACGCGACCATCTCATTCCAGGCGCTGACCCCCGACACAATCGGCAAGGTCGTCGACAAGTTCATCCTGCAACTGGAAGAGCAGCTGGCCGACCGCAACGTCACCATCGAGCTCGAGCCCGAGGCGCGCGATTGGCTCGCCAAGAAGGGCTATGACAAGCTGTTCGGCGCCCGTCCGCTCAGCCGCGTGATCCAGGAACACGTCAAGAAGCCGCTCGCCGAGGAATTGCTGTTCGGCTCGCTGGTGCGCGGCGGCGTGGTCCATCTCGCGGTGAAGGAAGGCGAACTCGCCTTCACCTTCACCGAGGCCCCGCCGCGCAGCTCGAAGGACAGCCCCGACGCCGAACCCGAGGCACCCGACCCGCCGGAACCGGAGTTCGTCGAGAGCTAATCGACCAGATACCCTCTCCCGGTTACGGGAGAGGGTATCCGTAGCAACGCGATGGTCGGGTGAGGGTACCTTACCGGCGAACGCCGGCGACTGTGTTGGGTGTCAAGCATGAAGGTGGTTGGGTTGGAATATTTGGTCGCTTTTGGCGAGGGTATTAGCGACGATCAAGAGTTTTCGAGCGGCGGCGATGATCGCTACCTTCGCGGGTTTGCCGGCTTGGCGCATGGCGAGATAATTTTTGCGGGCGAGCGGGTTTGCCCGGCAAGAGGCGAGGGCGGCCATGTAGAGCGCGGTGCGCACGCAAGGCCGTCCGCCGGTG
>DATCDN010000001.1:0-75854 GCA_036510675.1 Allostellaceae bacterium | reverse complement strand
CCTATTCTAATATGTCAAAAATAGGAGAAGTAGTTAATATGTATATTTATATAGCGCCCAGAGTAAACCCGCCAAACCCGCCGATTCGTGCCGCGTGGCCTCCGTTCAGGCGCCGTTCATCGCGTCCTTCGTCACGTCCGGCCCCCGGCGCCGCCCGTGCGCGCCTAACCGCTGTCCCTAAAGGAGAAAATGCCGTGAATAGCCAGCTCGTCGCCTATCGCGAAAGCGTCACCCTCGCTGACCTCACCGAGCGGCAGGCCAAGTTCGTTCAGGCTTACATGGAACGAGGCACCCAACGTGACGGCGCGATCCAGGCTGCCCTGGCCGCTGGCTACGGCGATGGCGACCGCGCCCAAGCCAAGTCTCGGGCATACGAGCTGTTGCATCACCACAAAATTCTCGCGGCATTGCGGGACGAAATCAGCAACAAACTGAGCGCCGCAGCAAGCATTGGCGTTGGCGTGCTCATTGAGCTGGCGCAGAGCGCAGGGTCTGAGCAGGTCCGGCTCGGCGCTGCCCGCGAGCTGGTGGATCGCGGCCATGGCCCCATCATGAGCCGCAACGCTTCAGGTGAGCCGCGCGGTCGCACAGTCGAGGATTTCCTTGCCGGCCTAACTGACGTAACGCCGTACGCCAAAGCGGAAGGCGATGCCGATGCGCCACGAAGCGTCAATGCCGATCCCGAGGGCTAACAGTGTGCCCGCATCGGGACGCCGCCGCCTTCCGCCACGTCGTTAAAATCGACGCTATCGCCATTTCCCCGGCCCGCTGGTGAGCAAGTGGCATCGCGTGCGTGGTGCGGGCCCGCGTGGGGCGTGGAGCGGGCGCGTGGGCGTGTGTGTGGTGCTCGACCCGCTGGTATAAGTGCACGGGCGATCTATCCCGCGCGCTCTACCACCCGCGAGCGGGGCCGCTGACATTACCTCAGCGGGTTCGCGGCGGTTTGCCTGACTTTTCCGCCCACTGACCGCAGCCGGGGACACGGAGCGAGCACAATGCAGCAGATTCGGTTATGCGTCCATCGGCGGAATTCGTTGATCGGCTTGGCCGAAGCTATCCTTTTATAGCGGTTCGTCTGACTACCGGGGGGTAGCCTTCTTTTTTGCCGGAACGAAGCATTGCGATAGCACGGATTCACGATAGGCAAAAATTTCCAATAAAATCGCCTACGTCAAATTTCGAATCCAAATTAACCATTGTTTAGTTGGCAACTTGGAGAATGTTCGGCGAGATTTTCTCTATGGAGCGTCGCCATGCGCACTTCGTCTTCTTGGTTGCTGATCATTGGACTGTTTGGCCGGCTGCGCGCCCCCGTTGGGGCCACGACAATCGAGCATAACGCGCTTGCTGGAGAATTGACGATGAACATAAAAGCGGGCGCCGCAATTTTGCTGACTGCGCTAGCTTTTCTTCTTTCCAACCAAGCCAATGCAGCCGACATAAACACTGTAATAACCTATTGCGTAGGGATTGCTCGCAATACTCCCGATAATAGCGGAAATTATAACAATCCGATTATACGGAACTTCGATGCTTTCTACAATCCCGTTACTGGCAATGTTGAGAATAATGGCACTTCGGTGGCCCTCTTTCAGTTCGACAAATGCATGACGCAGCAAGGGTTTCCTTTGCGTAATATAAAATGAAACGCAGCCATACTAATCGTCGGCGACCTAAGTCTGGGCAATCATGTCCACTCGGGCCGATCTCGCTTAACGAGGGCGGGGCGCTGGCGTGTAATTGGGTGTAATGCCTATAGGAACTGATAAGCGAGGCCGAGACGAAACACGACTTCGTCGCTCGTGCTGGACGGTTCGTTGAAGCCCAGACTGTTAATGGCGCTGGAGCCATAGCTGAAATGACTGTAATCGACACCGCCGTAGAGGTGGATTTGCTGGTAGAACCGGTAGTCCGCGCCGACACCGGCCTGAAAGAGCGGCGCGCTGCCCAACGCAAAAGTCATGCGCGGCGGCAATCCCAAACCGGGGGATGCGGTCGCGGTCATACTTGGGTCAAATGTTTCGGCGATGCCGAGCCTGCCGGTCAACACCATCCGCGGCGTGATCCCGAGGTCGCCGCGCACGCCGCCGCCGACGTAATAGTGCGTGTAATCCTCGACCTGCGCGGCGCTCAGCGCCCGTCGCCAATCACGCCAGCCGCCCTGTACGAAGGGCGTGATCAAGACGTTTTCCGAAAGGAGAAAGCCCTTTCCCAATTCAATCCCGAGATCACTGACTGAATAGTTCGTGGTGCCCTGGAGCGGCGCGCGGGTGAATAAGTTGGCGCCGTTATAGGCGACGTTGCCCTGATCGAACTGATAGCGGATGCCGGCATAGATGTTGTCGATGCCGAAGCCATTTTGCATCGTGGAAGCCTTCACTTCGAAACCCGGAACGGTGCCGTTCTCACTATCGAAGGTACGAGACATGACCGTCTCGCTGTAGGACTGCATGAACCCCTGTGCCGCGATGCCGAACTCATTGTTCACGTCGATCACGGGCGCGCGAAGCTGCGCATGCGCGATCTCGCAGCCGCCTACCAGGATGATGACAACCAACAACGGGCAGGTGGATTTGAGGTGCATGGCTATTCGTTTCCCTTCTTGGGCGGAAATCCGCCGGTGCATCTTAAGGGGGTATTGAGGCTCGCGATTCGGGGATTTCCGCAATGGTTGAAAATCGAATCGCCAATTACAGCCTATGCAAGCGTAGCGTAGACGAAGCTTGGTGCCCTCACCCAAGATGCTAGTGGCAGGCGCAGAACGCCGAGTGAGCGGGGGCCTTCGGGCTATGAGCTGCTAGCTAGGTCTCAGCCACGTTATTCGAACGAGTGAACGACCCCGCGCCGGCCACTGTTTCGTGTCCCCGATTGTGTCCCCCGGCTGAAAAATCGGAAGTGTGCTATTCACCCACTAGGTCAAGCTATTGATTTTTCTTATAAAATTGGTGAGCCCGGCGGGATTCGAACCCGCGACCTCCTGATTAAAAGTCAGATGCTCTACCGGCTGAGCTACAGGCTCTTGGCTTTCGTGGAGGGGCGGCACCATAGGCACGGCTCAGCCGGGGGTCAACCGGCAGGTGATCATGCGATGATCATGCGGGAATTGGTCGGTGTCCACTGCCCACGATAAATTGCCTCTTGAGAAGTGGGCAGTTTCTAGGGATTTTGCTAGCAATCCCGAGCCGAGCGAGGAAAGCCATGACTAGCCACGACCAGCACGCCCATCCGAAAAGCGATATCGAGATCGCGCAGGCCGCGAAGATGCGGCTCATCGTCGATGTCGCGCGGGAGAAGCTCGGCATCGAGGCGCGCCAGCTTGAACCCTATGGCCATTTCAAGACCAAGGTCTCGCTCGACTATCTCAACGGGCTGCAGCGGCGGCCGGGCAGCAAGCTGATCCTGGTGACGGCGATGACGCCGACCCCGGCGGGCGAGGGCAAGACCACCACGACGGTCGGGCTCGGCGATGCGCTCAACCGGCTCGGCAAGCGCGCGGTGATCTGCCTGCGGGAACCATCGATGGGTCCGTGCTTCGGCATGAAGGGTGGGGCCGCCGGCGGCGGCTATGCCCAAGTGGTGCCGATGGAGGACATCAATCTCCACTTCACCGGCGATTTCCACGCCATCGGCGCCGCCAACAATCTCTTGGCCGCGATGATCGACAATCACATCTATTGGGGCAACGAGCTCGACATCGACACGCGGCGCGTGACCTGGCGGCGTGGCATCGACATGAACGATCGCGCGCTGCGCGAGATCGTGACCTCGCTCGGCGGCGTCGCCAATGGCTATCCGCGGGAGGCCGGGTTCGACATCGTGGTCGCCTCGGAGGTGATGGCGATCTTCTGCCTCGCCACCGGGCTCGAGGATTTGAAGCGCCGGCTCGGCAATATCGTGATTGGCCAGACCCGCGATCGCAAGCTGGTCCGCGCCAAGGATTTGAAGGCCGAGGGCGCGATGGCGGCGCTGTTGAAGGATGCGATCGCGCCCAATCTGGTACAGACGCTGGAAGGCAATCCTGCGTTTATCCATGGCGGCCCGTTCGCCAATATCGCCCATGGTTGCAACTCGGTATCGGCGACCATGGCGGGGCTGAAGCTCGCCGATTACACCGTCACCGAGGCCGGCTTCGGTGCCGATCTCGGCGCCGAGAAATTCATGGACATCAAATGCCGCAAGGCCGGCATCGCGCCTGATTGCGCGGTGATCGTGGCGACGGTTCGCGCGCTGAAGATGCACGGCGGCGTCGCCAAGGAGGATTTGAAGCACGAGAATATCGAGGCGCTGCGCAAGGGCTTCGCCAATCTCGATCGCCATTTGCAGAACGTGAAGAAGTTCGGCGTGCCGGCGGTGGTGTCGGTCAATCGCTTTTCCACCGATACCAAGGCCGAGCACGATCTGGTGAAGCAACTCTGCGCCGCGCATGGCGTCGAGGCGGTGATCGCGGACCATTGGGCGACCGGCAGCGAAGGTTCGGAGGAATTGGGCCGGGTAGTGCTGAAGACGCTCGAAACCACGCCTGCGAATTTCAAGGTGCTCTATCCCGACGAAATGCCGTTGCTGGAAAAGGTGAAGACCATCGCGACCCAGCTCTATGGCGCCGCCGGCGTGGTGCCGGAAGCAGGCGTCGCGGCCCGGCTCAAGGAATTCGAGGCGGCGGGTTTCGGCAATCTGCCGGTGTGCATGGCCAAGACCCAGTACAGCTTCTCGACCGACGTGAATGCCAAGGGCGCGGCCAGCGGATTTCAACTGCCGATCCGCGAGGTGCGCCTATCGGCGGGCGCGGAATTCATCGTGGTGATCTGTGGCGAGGTCATGACCATGCCCGGCCTGCCGCGGGTGCCGTCGGCCACCAACATCACGGTCGGGGCGGATGGCCGCATCTCGGGTCTGTTTTAATGGAAAATGTCCCGGCGTGGCGCAAGGAGCGCCGCGCCGACCTCATCGCCCGGCGCCAGGCGATCGCGTCCGACAATCGGCGCGCCTGGAGTGCCGCGATCGACGCCAATCTGCGCGCGGTACTGGCGCCGCATGCGCCGTCGATCATCAGCTTCTATTGGCCGTTTCGCGGCGAGTTCGATCCGCGGCATTTGATACGCGACCTGCTTGACCAGGGCTGGCAGGCGGCGCTGCCCGTCGTGGTGCAGAAAAAATCGCCGCTGGAGTTTCGCCTATGGACCCCGGACGCGGCGATGGTCGACGGTATCTGGAACATTCCGGTGCCGCGCGATGGCGCGGTCGTGGCGCCGCAAATCGTCCTGGCGCCGGTGGTCGGCTTCGATGCCGAATGCTATCGCCTCGGCTATGGCGGTGGCTATTACGACCGCACGCTGGTGACATTCTCGCCGCGCGCCTATGCCATCGGCATCGGGTTCGAATTCTCGCGCCTAGAGACCATCCATCCGCAGCCCTTCGATCAGCGACTGGATGTCATCGTCACCGAGGCCGAAATTTTGCGTTAGGCGGCGCGGCCCCGCCGAGCGCGCCGCTTTCGACATGAATGCGCCACGCTAGCATGGCGGCGTTCAGCAGCGTGAAAATCAGGGCGATTTGCCACGCGCCGAAGACCAGCGGCAGTACCGCGATCTCGGCCGCCACCACGCAATAGTTGGGATGGCGAATCCAGCGATAGGGGCCGCGCCGTGCCCGATTGGCGCCGGGCAGGACGATGATGCGCGTGGTCCAATGCGGGCCGAGGCTGACGACCACCCACAGGCGCGCCGCCTGCAAGGCGATGAATATAACGAGCCATCCCCAATCCGGCGGCGTGTGCCACGGCACGAACACCACCAGCGACACCAGCCAGGCGGCGTGCAGCGCCACGATCAGCGGATAATGGCGGCGGCCATGCTCGACGGCCCCTCGCGCCAGAAGGGCGCGGGTATTGCGGGCGGCATAGGCCAGCTCGCCGAGCCGCTGAAGCGCAACGAGGATCAGGACAATACCGAGCGCGCTCACGCCGACGGCGCTTCCATCAATTGGAAGCCGGCGGTGAAGCCAGGACCCATGGCGGTCAGCAGCAGCCGGCCCGTCGGCTGCTCGCGGATCACCCGCTCCAGCACGAACAGCAGCGTCGCCGCCGACATGTTGCCATAGTCGCGCAGCACCCCGCGCTCGACCGACAGCGTATTCTCGGGAATCGCGAAGGCTTCTTCCAGCGCCGCCACCACCTTGGTGCCGCCGGGATGGCAGACGAAGCGCGCGATGTCGCTGAGCGCCAAGCCGTGCCGCTCGAGAAAGGCGGTGGTGCTGCCGCGCATCTCGCGCCGGACCAGCGCCGGAATATCGCGTGAGAATACGGCCTTCAATCCATCATCACCGACATCCCATCCCATGATCCCGAGGGTATCAGGAAATAAGTGTTCGCCGCTCGGACCGAAGGCGATGCCGTCGATGGCATCGTCGCTCGACAGGAGGGCGGCCGCGGCGCCGTCGCCGAACAAGGCGGTGGCGACGATATTGCTCTTGCTGGTGTCATTGCGCCGGAACGACAGCGCGCATAGCTCGACCACGAGATAGAGCACGTTCGACCCCGGCATCGCCCGCGCCCAATCCGCCGCCCGCGCCAGGCCGAGCACGCCGCCGGCACAGCCGAGGCCGAAGATCGGCAGCCGCTTCACGTCGGGCCGCATGCCCATGCGGTTGCTGAGCATGGCGCCGAGGCTGGGGGTCGCGATGCCCGTGGTGGACACCGTTACCACGGCGTCGACGTCACGCGGCGTCAAGCCGGCGCGGTCGAGGCAATCGCGCGCCGCCTTTTCCAACAGCGATTGGGCATGATCGAGATAGAGCGCGTTGCGCTCGGTCCAGCCGCGCGGCTCGCCGTACCACTCGATCGGCACGCAGGAATAGCGGCGCTCGATATTGGAATTGGCGAATACCGGCATCAACCGGTCGGTATCGGCGGCGCCGAGCTGGGCATACAGCATCCGCGCGCGCCGCGTAACCTCCTCCTGGCCCAGCGCATAAGGCGGCACGGCGGTGGCGATGGCGGCTAGGCGGGGATGACGTTGCGACAAAGCGGGCCTCGCGACAAAGGGCTCTTAGACGACTAACCCGGCCACCATAGTCACGGTTGGGATGCCATCCGATCACATTTTCGCGGCTGTACTGTGAATGTCCCAGTCCCACCGCGGGCGGGGCAGGGCTGACATGGGGCCTGTTGCTTCGCCAAGCGAAAGACCGATATAAGACATCACTTCCCTTTTAACGGCTGAATGGGCAAGACCGACATGGCGAAAATCGTTCTGGGTATCGCGACCTCGCACGGCCCGCTGCTGTCAACGCCGCCGGATATGTGGCATCTGCGCGCCGCCGACGACCGCAAATCGACGCATCCCTTTCGCGGCGGCACCTATAGTTTCGATGAGCTGGCCAAGATGCGCGTGGCCGAGGATCTGGCCCATAAGAGTTCCCTCGAGGAGCGGACCAAGCGGTACGCCGCCTGTCAGGTCGCGCTGGCGACGCTGCGGAAGAAATGGGACGAGGTCAAACCCGATGTCGCGGTCATCGTCGGCAACGACCAGATGGAAATCTTCACCGACCAGAACATCCCGACCTTCATGGTCTATTACGGCGAGACCATCGAGAACGCGCCCTTCACCGAGGAACAGCGCAATCGCATGCCGCCGGGCATCCAGATCGCCGAGAAGAGCCATCATCCCGACACGCCGCAGACCTATCCGGGCCTGCCGGAACTCGGCCAGCACATCATCAAGACGCTGATGGAAAACGAGTTCGATGTCGCGACCGCGAAGCATTTACCGAAGGGCGGCAACAATACCGGCATTCCGCACGCCTTCGGCTTCGTCTATCGCAAGATCATGAGCGACAAGGTGGTGCCCAACGTGCCGGTGTTCGTGAATACGTTCTATCCACCAAACCAGCCCTCGACGCATCGCTGCCTGGAGATGGGCAAGATCGTGGCCCAGGCCATCGAAAGCTGGCCGTCGGATGCGCGCGTCGCGGTGTTCGCGTCGGGCGGCCTGTCGCATTTCGTGGTCGATGAAGAGCTGGACATGGCCCTGATCGAGGGCATGAAGAACAATGACGAGAACGCGCTGGTCAACATTCCGGCGGATCGGTTCCGCTCCGGCTCGTCGGAAATGAAGAACTGGATTCCGGTCGCGGGCATCATGATGAATCGCGGCATGAAGATGAATCTGGTCGATTACGTTCCCTGCTATCGCTCCGAAGCCGGCACCGGCAATGCGATGGCCTTCGTCTACTGGCAATAACAAAAGCGAGGGAGGCAGATATGCCCGCCACGGTCCGCACCGAATCCGGCCAGGTTTCCGGCTCCGGCTCCGATGTCATCGCCTTCAAGGGCATTCCCTTCGCCGCGCCGCCGGTCGGCGATCTGCGCTGGAAGCCGCCCCAGAAGGCGGCATCGTGGTCGGGTGTGCGCGCCTGCACCGCCTTTGGCGACGATCCGGTGCAGATGCCCAATATCGAAGTGCGCGGGCCGAAGATCAGCGAGGATTGCCTGACGCTCAATGTCTGGACCCCCGCGCCGGGGGCGGGAAAGCTGCCGGTGATGGTGTGGTTCTATGGCGGCGGGTTCCAGCTCGGCTCGGGCTCGATCCCGATCTATGAAGGCGAGGCGCTGGCGCGCAAGGGCGCGGTGGTCGTCACCGTCAATTACCGCGTCGGCATCTTCGGCTTCATGGCGCATCCGGCGCTGACCCGGGAATCGCCGAACCACTCGTCGGGCAATTACGGATTTCTCGACCAGGTCGCGGCGCTGAAATGGGTGCGCGAGAATATCGCCGGCTTCGGCGGCGATCCCAACAACGTCACCATCTTTGGCGAGAGTGCCGGCGCCGTCTCGGTCGCCGAGCATCTGCTGTCGCCCTTGAGCAAGGGCCTGTTCCACCGCGCCATCCTGCAAAGCCCGGCGATCCTGCGTCGGAACTACACGCTGGCCGATGCCGAAAAGGCGGCGGTCGCGGTGGTCGGCGGCGACATCGCCGCCCTGCGCGCGGCGCCGGCGGCGGAATTGTTTCCCAAAGGGTTCCAGATCGGTGGCCCACCCGGCGCGCTAACCGCGCCGCAGCCGGTGCGCATGATCACCGACGGCTGGGCCTTTCCCGAGGATGAGCGCGCGGCGCTGCTCGCCGGACGCTTCGCCAAGGTGCCGATGCTGATCGGCGGCGTCGAGCAGGAAGGCACCTTCTTCGTCGGCCGCATGCCGGTCAAAACCCACGCCGATTATCAGGGCTTTCTCAAGGGCGGCTTCGGCAAATTCGCCGACGAGGCCGCCAAGCTCTATCCCGCCAGCAATGACGCCGAGGGGCTGGACGCGGTCGCCGCGTTCTTGGCGGACTCGCTGTTCAATTTGGGGGTGCGCGGCCTCGCGCGCCTCAATGCCAAGGACGAGAAGCACACCTATCGCTATCTCTTCACGCGGCGCCGGGGCGGCAAGGCGACGCCGCCTAGCCATGTCGAGGAAGTGCCTTATGTGTTCGGCACGCTGGACCAGCATTTCTTCGGCGCCGACGTGCCGACCGATGCCACCGACCAGGCATTGTCGGAGACCATGATGGGGGCGTGGGTGCGCTTCGCGACCACCGGCGACCCGAATGGCGGCGGTCTGACTTGGCCGGCCTACGATCCGGCCAAGGACAATTACGTCGTCTTCGACGCGACCGTCGGTCAGGGGGCGCAATGGCGCAAGACCGAGATGGATTTCTTCGAGCGGGTATTCGCCGCCGCCGACTGACGCGCGGCAAAGGGGAGCGCATGATCACGGCGGAGAATTTTAGGCTCGGCATGCGGCGCTTGCCCGCCGCGGTGACGCTGGTCACCTGCAAGCATGACGGCAACTATCTCGGCCTGACCGCGACCGCGGTGACGTCGCTGTCGGCGGACCCGCCCTCGCTGCTGACCTGCGTCAATCGCGAGGCGTCGGCGCATCGCGCCATGCTGGAATCGAAGGCGTTTTGCATCAATGTGCTGCCGCACGACCGGATCGAGCTGGCGCGGCTGTTCGCGTCTCGCAAGCCGGAGGATCGTCCGCGCCGCTTCACCTCCGACAAATGGGTCGAACTCACGACCGGCGCGCCGGCGCTGAGCGAGGCCATCGTTGCGTTCGACTGCACACTCGATCAGGCCATCGTCTATGCCAGCCATTCGATCCTGATCGGCCAGGTGCAGGACATCCGCATCGGCGACATGCATAAGCACCTGATGTATCTCGAAGGCGAATTCGCCGACCTCGCGCTCGGCACCGCCCCGCCGCGCTAGCCCGATCGCAGATAGCCGGCCGCCTGATCGCGCTCGAACAGATAGAGCAGGATGCGTAGCGCCAGCCCGCGCTCCGATTTTAATTCGGGATCGCGTTCCAGCGCGAGGCGCGCATCATCGCGCGCGACGGGAATGAGGGCGCCATGCGCGGCGAGATCGACCAGCCGCATCGCCGGCATGCCGCTTTGCCGGGTGCCCAGCACCTCGCCGGCGCCGCGCAGCCGCAAATCCTCATCGGCGATGCGGAATCCATCCTCGGTCTCGCGCAGAATGGCGAGCCGCGCCTTGGCGGTCTCGCTCAACGGCGCCGCGTAGAGCAGCAGGCAGCTCGACGGCTTGGTGCCGCGTCCGACGCGGCCGCGCAACTGATGAAGCTGCGCCAGGCCGAACCGCTCGGCATGCTCGATCACCATCACGGTGGCGTCGGGCACATCGACCCCGACCTCGATTACGGTGGTCGCTACCAGCAGCCCGATCGGACCGTGCGCGAACCCCTCCATCACGCGGTCGCGCTCGGCGCCCTTGATCCGGCCATGAACCAAGGCGACGCGTTCGCCGAACAATTCCTTTAGCTGCGCGAAGCGTTCCTCGGCGGCGGCGAGATCGATCTGCTCCGATTCCTCGACCAGCGGGCAAATCCAATAGATTTTGGCGCCGGTGTCGAGCGCGCGCCGCGCCGCCCCGATTACTTCCTCGAGCCGCGACAGGGGAATGGTCCGGGTGGCGATCGGCCGCCGGCCCGCCGGCTTTTCGGTCAGCCGCGACGAATCAAGATCGCCATAGGCGGTCAGCATCAGCGTGCGCGGGATTGGCGTCGCGGTCATCACCAGAATGTCGATGCCCTTGCCCTTGTTGGATAGCGCGATGCGCTGCTCGACGCCGAAGCGATGCTGCTCGTCGATGACGGCGAGCGCCAGATTGTTGAACGCGACATCTTGCGAAAACAGTGCGTGCGTGCCGACCACGATGCCGATATCGCCCGAGGCGAGACGCAACAGAATGGCCTCGCGCGCGCGGCCCTTTTCGCGTCCCGTGAGCAGGGCGACCTCGACCCCCGCCGGCTCCGCCAGCGCCACCAGGGTGGCGTAATGCTGGCGCGCCAGGATTTCCGTCGGCGCCATCAGCGCCGCCTGGCTTCCCGCCTCGACCGCGTCGAGCATCGCCATCAGCGCCACCAGGGTCTTGCCGCTGCCGACATCGCCCTGGAGCAGCCGCAGCATGCGGTTGGGCGCCGCCATGTCGCCGGCGATCTCGGCGATCGCGTGGCGCTGCGAGTTGGTCAGCGCGAAGGGCAGAGCGCCAAGCACCCGCTCGCGCAGGGTTCCGGCGACCTTGATGGCGCGGCCAGGCAGGCGCCGCGTGTGGGCGCGCAGCAGCAGAATGGCAAGCTGGTTCGCCAGCAGCTCGTCATAGGCGAGGCGCTGGCGCGACAGGGTCGTCGGCGCCAAATCCTCTTCGCTTTCCGGTGCGTGGGCGCTGTCGAGCGCCGCCTTCCAATCGGGCCAGTGGCGTTGCGCCTTGAGGCTGGGCTCGATCCATTCCGGCAGGTCGCTGGCGCGCGACAAGGCCAGCGCCACGCCCTTCTGCACGGTGCGCAGCGGCAGGCCCGCGGTCAGCGGATAGACCGGCTCGATCGGCTTCAGCGTGTCGCGCGCGTCCGGCGCCACGATGTGGTCGGGGTGATTCATCTGGATTTCGTTGTTGAACCGCTCGATCCGGCCGCTGACGATGCGCGTCGAGCCGACCGGCAACAGCCGCGTCAGATAGTCGCCCTTCACATGAAAGAACACGAGATGCAGGAATCCGGTCGCGTCGCGACAGCGCACGCGATAGGGCCGGCGCGGGTGCTGTGATGGCTGGTGCCCCTCCACCGTCACGGTCAGCGTGGCGATGCGGTCCTCGGGGGCGTCGCGGACCGTGGGCGAAAAGCGGCGGTCGATCAGGCTGCTGGGCAGGTAAAACAGCAGATCGACGAGATGCGGCCCCGCCAGCTCCGCCAGCAACGCGGCATAGCGCGGCCCAACCCCGGCCAGAGAGGTGAGGGGAGCGAACAGCGGGAACAATATTTCCGGACGCAAGCGGTTCTCGCGGTTGAGACAACGGCAATCTGTCTCTATATCGTAGCCTAAATCGGAGAGTACGGCATGGGCGATCCGGAATCGGTCCGCCGCAAAAAGCTATTGTTCAGAGCCCAGCATCGCGGCACGCGCGAGGAAGGATTGCTGTTGACCGGCTTCGCCGAACGGCACCTCGCCGCGTTCGATGCGGGTCAACTCGACCGTTTCGAGGCGCTGCTCGAACTACAGGACGGCCTGCTCTACGATTGGGTGGCCCGCCGCGCGGAGCCGAGCGCCGACCAGCGCAACGACGTCACCCGGATGCTGCTCGATTTCCGATTGCGCGTCGAAGGGTCCACCATGTTCAGGCCGCATGACGAATCTCGGTAAATTCTTCACCGCCAAGAGCCGCGAGGCGTCCGGCCATCTCCTGATCGCGGGGGCGCCGGAGGGGCATGATGCGTTTCTGCTCGGCGGCATCGTGGCCGCGGGCGAGGCGGAGACGGTGCTGCACATCTGCGCCGACGATGCGCGCATGGCGCGGCTCGCGGCGGCGCTGGCGTTTTTTCATCCCGGCGTCGCGGTGCTGACGTGTCCGGCCTGGGATTGCCTGCCCTACGATCGAATTTCGCCCAACCCCGAGATCGTCAGCCGCCGCATCGACACCCTGACGCGTATCGCCGAGGCGAAGCCGGGACAGCGCCGCATCGTCCTCACCACCATCAACGCCGCGCTTCAGCGCGTGCCGCCGCGCGCGGCGTTTCTCGACCGCGTGATGCGGCTCAAGCTTGGCGATGCCGTCGCGCTGACGGCGCTCACCGCGTTCCTGGCGCGCAACGGCTACCGCCGCACCGAGACCGTGCGCGAGCCGGGCGAGTTCGCCATTCGCGGCGGCATTGTCGATCTCTACCCCTCGGGCACGGCCGAGCCGCTGCGTCTCGATTTCTTCGGCGACAATCTGGAAGCCGTGCGCAGCTTCGATCCCCTGACCCAGCGTACCACCGGCAATCTCGATCAGGTGCGGTTGCAGCCGGTCAGCGAGGTGCTGTTCGACGAGACGGCGATCGAGCGATTCCGCACCCGCTATCGCGAGCAATTCGGCACCGTGGCCAACGACGACGCGCTTTATGAGAATGTCAGCGCCGGCCAGCGCTTCGCCGGCATGGAGCATTGGCTGCCGCTCTATTACGACAAGCTCGAGACGCTGTTCGATTATCTACCCGACGCCGCCGTGACCATGGACGCGACGATCGAGGCGGCCCGGCACGACCGTCTCGCCGCCATCGACGATTTCTATCAGGCGCGGCTCGATACCCGGCGCGGCCAGCCGGTCTATCGGCCGGTGCGGCCCGAGCAATTCACCATTGATGAGCGCGAGTGGCAGGCGATGCTGCGGACCCGCCGCGTCGCCGAATTGAGCGCCTTCGGCGCGCCGGACGGGGCCGCCTCGTTCGATGCCGGGGGGCGCCCGGTGGCCGGCTTCGCCGCGACCCGTCAGGACCCCAGGGCCAATCTCTTCGATGCGGTGCGCGATCGGCTTGGGCAGGAGCGCGCGGCGGGACGGCGCGTGCTGATCGTCGCCTACAGCATCGGCTCGGCGGATCGGCTTGAAAACCTGCTGCACGAACATGGCGTGGTGACGCCGACCCGGGTCGCCGATTGGGCCGGCTTCGAGCGCCTTCCCACCGGTGCGATCGGTTCGGCGGTCTTGCCGATCGAGCATGGCTATACGACCGCGCAAACCATGCTGCTGACCGAACAGGACATTCTCGGCGAGCGGCTGGCGCGCCCGGCGCGCCGGCGCGCCAAGTCCGAGCAATTCATCGCCGAGGTTTCGGCGCTGCAACCCGGCGATCTCGTCGTGCATATCGATCATGGTGTCGGGCGCTATGACGGGCTGGAGACGCTCGACGTTGCCGGCGCGCCGCATGATTGCCTGCGCATTCTCTATTCGGGCGACGACAAGCTCTATGTCCCGGTCGAAAATATCGAGATGCTGTCGCGCTATGGCGGCGAGATGGCGGAGGCGTCGCTCGACAAGCTTGGCGGCGTCGGCTGGCAGTCGCGCAAGGCACGGGTCAAGGCGCGGATTCAGGACATCGCCGCCGAACTGATCGCGGTCGCGGCGCAGCGCCAGATTCGCCAGGGCGAGGTCATCGCCGCGCCCGAGGGTCTCTACGAGGAATTCGCCGCGCGCTTCCCCTTCCCCGAGACCGAGGATCAGGACAAGGCGATCCTCGACACGCTGGAGGATTTGGTATCGGGCAAGCCGATGGACCGGCTCATCTGCGGCGATGTCGGCTTCGGCAAGACCGAGGTGGCGCTGCGCGCGGCGTTCGTCGCGGTGATGGCGGGCACGCAGGTCGCGATCGTGGTGCCGACGACGCTGCTGGCGCGCCAGCACTACAATCGCTTCACCGAACGCTTCGTCGGCCTGCCGGTGCGTATCGGGCAATTGTCGCGCATGGTCAATGCCAAGGATGCCGCCGAAACCAAGAAGGAGCTGGCCGCGGGCCGCATCGACATCGTCATCGGCACGCACGCCCTGCTCGGCAAGGGCGTGGCTTTTCGCCATCTCGCCCTGATCGTGATCGACGAGGAACAGCATTTCGGCGTGGCGCAGAAGGAAAAGCTGAAAAAGCTCAAGACCGATGTACATGTACTGACGCTGACCGCGACACCGATTCCGCGGACGCTGCAACTGGCGTTGGCGGGCGTGCGCGAGATGAGCGTGATCGCGACGCCGCCGATCGACCGGCTGGCGGTGCGCAGCTTCGTGCTGCCCTACGATCCCGTCGTGCTGCGCGAGGCGATTCAGCGCGAGCGCCATCGCGGCGGGCAGATTTTTTATGTGGTGCCGCGCATCGCCGACCTCGACGATGTCCGCCGCGCGCTGACCGAGTTGGCGCCCGATCTCAAGGTGGCGATGGCGCATGGAAGGCTGGCACCGAACGCCCTCGAAGATGTGATGGCGGCGTTCGACCGTCACGATTACGATTTGCTGCTCTCGACCGATATCATCGAATCCGGTCTCGATATCCCGACCGCGAATACCATGATCGTGCACCGCGCCGACATGTTCGGCCTGGCCCAGCTCTATCAGTTGCGCGGCCGCATCGGGCGCTCGAAGCAGCGCGCCTATGCCTATTTCACGCTGCCGCCGGGGAAGATGCTGACCGAGGCGGCCCAGAAACGCCTCGAGGTGATGCAGACGCTGGACCAACTCGGCGCCGGCTTCATCCTGGCGAGCCACGATCTCGATATTCGCGGCGCCGGCAATCTCTTGGGCCAGGAGCAATCGGGCCATATCCGCGAGGTCGGCATCGAGCTCTATCAGCATCTGCTGGAGGAGGCGGTGGCCAATGCGCGCGGCGGCTCCGGCGAGCCAGTCGCCGATGAATGGACGCCGCAGATCACGCTCGGCACGCCGGTGCTGATCCCCGAGGCCTATGTCGCCGATCTCAATTTGCGCCTCGGGCTTTATCGCCGCATCGCGCAATTGATCAATCGCGCCGAGCTCGATTCCTTTGCCGCCGAGCTGGTCGATCGCTTCGGCACGTTGCCGCCCGAGGTCGATAATCTGCTGGAGACCATCGCGATCAAGCAGCTTTGTCGCCGCGCCGGCGTGCAGAAGCTCGATGCCGGGCCGAAGGGGGTCGTGCTACAATTTCGCAACGAGCGCTTCGCCAACCCGGCGGGGCTGGTGCGGTTCCTGCAATCCCAGTCGAACACCGCGCGGCTGCGGCCCGATCAGCGCCTCGTCGTCACGCGAAGCTGGGACGATCCGCGCGACCGCCTGCGCGGCACCGCGACCCTGCTGAAGCAACTTGCCGAAATCGCCGAGAATGTGCCGGCGAAGGTTACGGTATCGGCTTAAAGAAATTGCGCCGCCAAGACGCCAGGGACGACGGAGCAATTTTTGAATACGGCGGGATTAAACGCCAGCGCCTCCCCGACGAAGGTCGGGGTCCATCATTGTCATGGATACCGGCTTTCGCCGGTAAGGAGGAGTGTCGTTTGACCTTGGCGTCTTGGCGCCGTGGCGGTTTCAAATTTTTTACTTCCCCGCGGGGGCGCCGCCGCGCTGGACGAGGTCAAAGATCGGCAGGAAAAATTCCGGCTCTTGCGCGCCGGCGACCGCATACTGTTGCTCGAAGACATAGCACGGCACGGCGGTAACGCCGATGCGGCGCGCCTCTTGCTCCTCAGCCAGGATCGTGTCGGTTTCCTCGTTGCCGGCGAGGAATTGTTCGGCTTCGGCCCGATCCAAGCCGGATTCGGCCGCGATGGCCGCGAGCGTGGCCCGGTCACCAATGTCGCGGCCGGCGACGAAGTGGCCGGTGAACAGCGCCTCCACCACCGCATCGGCCTTGCCGCGCCGCAAGGCGAAGCGGATGAGGCGATGGGCGTCGAGCGTGTTGGGTTCGCGTGCGATGCGGTCGAACGCGAAATCGATGCCCAGCGCGGCGCCGATCTCGGCCACTATGCCGCGCCGCTCGTTCATGTTCTGCAGGTCGCCGAATTTCGCGGCGAAGAATTCATCGGCGGGAACGCCGTCGCGCGGCATCTCGGGATTGAGCTGAAACGGCCGCCACGCCAGTTCGACTGGCGTCTCGGGGCGCATTGCCATCGCGCGCTCGAACCGCCGCTTGCCGATGAAGCACCAGGGGCACACCACATCGGCGAAAATATCGACTTGCATGGTCACTGCTCCCAGAACGGTTTCTCGCGACGGAACGCCTTACTCTCGGCCGGAAATCGCGCGCGGCATGCCGCGGCACGGCGTTCCAGCCAGGCCGCCGCCGCCGCCCGCGCCGCCGGCGTCAACGCCAGCTCGCCAAGCAATTCCGCATCGGCTTGCGCGTCGCGCAACGCGCCCAGCACGTCCTGAATCGCGACGAGCCGCCGAAGATAGGGCTTTACCGCTTTCTTGCGATAGCGCGACGCCAGAAATTCGATGGTATAGCGATGCTTCTTCGCGGCGATGCGGAATTCATGGAAGGCGGCGGCGTCGGACAGATCGACATGGCGCGACCGCTGGCGCAGCCGGCGCCATTGGCGGTCAAGCAGGTCGGGCACGAAATCGTCGAGGGCCGCGTTCCACAATTCCGCCTCGCCCGGCGACGGCGCGTGGAGCCAGTCGGCGGCAAGGATGGCGCGGTCGATCGCGGCAATGTCCCGGCTCAGCCGCGGCCCGTCGCCGCGCGTCAGGGCTCGCCGGCGCCGTTTGGCGGCATCGGCGATCCGGCTTCGATCGGTGCCGCCATCGAAATCCTGGTCGATCGCCTCGATCAGCACGTCCCATTGGCGCGACTTTCCATAGCGCTGGGACAATTCCTTCAGCCGATCGGAAAGATGCATGCGCTTGGCCGGCGGCGCGACCGCTTTGAAGGACGAGAGCAGCGAGCGCAGCCGCCGCAGCGTGGTGCGGAAATGATGGACCCTGTCGGCATCCGCCGTCGCCGCGCCGCCCCGTAATCGCGCCAGCGACGCATTGCTCACCGCGACGCCATGGCGTACCGCGTCCCCGACCAGGGACGTGCCCGTCAGGCGGGTCGCGTCGGTCGATCTCTTGCTGGTTCGCGCCATGCGCGGCTTTCCCCTACTCGGGCAAGGTATCCGGGCCGCTGCCGACCCGGGCTGGGACGTTGCGCTTCTCCAAGTCCAACAGCAGGCCGCTATGATCGTATCCCGCGCCGCCATCGGCGGCGAGATGCTTGAAGAGCTCCGTGACGCGCCGCGACAGCGGCAGGTCCAGCTTGGCCTGGCGCGCCGCGTCGAGCACGGTGTCGAGGTCCTTGATCTGCATGCTGACCCGCGCGCCCGGCAGGAAGCGGCGATTGAGCATGCGCTGGCCATGCTCCCGCAGAATACGGCTGTCGGCGAACCCGCCCATCAGCGCCTCGCGCACCGCCGCGGGATCGGCGCCCCCGGCCGCCGCCAGCAACAGCGCCTCGGCCACCGCGCCGATGGTGATGCCGACAATCGCCTGATTGCAGAGCTTCGCCAACTGGCCGCTGCCCGACCCGCCGACTAGCGTCGGCTTGCCCAGCGGCGCGAAGACCGGCCGCGCCCGCGCGAAGTCCGCCGCGCCGCCGCCGGCCATGATCACGAGCGCGCCATCGCGCGCGCCACCGGTGCCGCCGCTGACCGGCGCGTCCAGATGCGCGACCTCACGCTGGCCGAGGCGCGCGGCATGGTCGCGCGCGGTGGCCGGCGGGATCGAACTCATGTCGATGACCAGCGCGCCTTGGCGCAGCGCGGCGGCGGCATTCTCGGCACCGAACAGCACCGCCTCGACGGCGGGGCCGTCCCGTAGCATGGTGATGACGATGTCGGCGCCGCGCACCGCATCGGCGGCGGTCGCGGCAACGCCGGCGCCGTCCGATGCCAGTGCGTCGGCCTTGGCGCGGCCACGGTTCCAGGCGGTTAGGGTGAACCCGGCCTTCAGCAGATTGGCAGCCATCGGCGCCCCCATCAGCCCGATGCCGAGAAAAGCGATGCGTTCGGTCATAGCGCGGTCCTTCCCGTGATCGAACGCGACCATAGCGGGCGTCCGGCTCGGTTGACGAGTCCGGCCCGCATCAGCCGCGTCAGCGTCGCCTCGAAATGCGCGGCGGTGCCGGGACGGCCGGCGCCCTCGAGCCAGTTCTGATCGAGGAAGGAGGCGAGGGCGGGCTGGCCCAGCGCGGCCTCCCACAAAATGCCGAGAAGCGAGGCCATCGCTTCCTCGCGCTCGCGCGCCAGGCCGGTGAGCAAGGTGGCGCGTTCCGCGGCGGCGCGGTGGCCGGTCTCCGGGCCAGGTCCAAGGCCGAATTCAACCGCGCGGCGGCGGCGCGCATCCGCCATCTGCCAATGCGCGATCTCGTGCAACAGCACATAGGCCTCGGTGCCGGTGCGCAGGATGCGCCCATCCCAGCCGAAGCCGCGCGTGGGCGATCCCGGTGCGATGCGCATGCCGAGGCGCCGCGCCACCCGCGCCGCTTCAAGCCGATGGCGCTCGGCCGCCGCGCCGGCGGCACGGTCGGAGCCCGCATGGGCGATCCGGGCGAAGGCGGATTGTGCATGCCAATCATGAAGATTCCCGGCAAATCGTGCCAAAAGGGCGGCGAGCCGATCACGCGGAACGGATGTCAGGATCACGGGACGACCGGGCAAAAATAACAGTTAATTCAGGGACAAGCTAACCCTGTCCGCGCTACGATCAATGCCGGAATTGATTCTTGACCGTTCGGGCAGCTTCCCATCATGGTGTCTCGCCCACGCGTTACGCAAGACGGCTACACCATGGGGCTGGATTTCCCACTCGAACCGTATTATCCCAGGCGGCCTTGACCGGATGTTCGTGCGGATGCATTGGGGGGATTCGCCGGTTCGGGGATTGTGGTTAACGCCAGAATTTTTGTACGACCGGTAGGGGCGCCGGCGCGTTTGGTTGTGATGGCGCCCGCGCCGTGAGGCGGGTGTTGTCGAGGAGAACTGGGTTGCAGCCTACCGACATCGCTAATCCCGATTATTTCCATAAAGTCGTCGATTGTCAGTGGGCATGTCCGGCCCACACGCCGGTTCCGGAGTATATCCGGCTGATCGCGGCCGGGCGTTATACCGACGCCTATATGATCAATTGGCATTCCAACGTTTTCCCCGGAATCCTGGGACGCACCTGCGACCGGCCGTGCGAGCCGGCGTGCCGGCGCGGCCGCGTCGAAAAGGAGCCGGTGGCGATCTGCCGCCTGAAGCGCGTCGCCGCCGACAATAAGGACGATGTCCGCGCGCTGCTGCCGCCGCCCGCCGCCAAAACGAACGGCAAGCGGATCGCGCTGATCGGCGCCGGCCCGGCCTCGCTGACCGTGGCGCGCGATCTGGCGCCGCTCGGGTATGAATGCGTGGTGTTCGATTCCGATCGCCAGGCCGGCGGCATGATCCGCAGCCAGATCCCGAAATTCCGCTTGCCCGAATCGGTGATCGACGAGGAGGTCGGCTATATCACCGCGCTCGGGTTGGAATTGCGCCTGGGCCAGCATATCGACAGTTTGAAGGGATTGCTGGCGCAGGGCTATGACGCGATCTTCGTCGGGTCCGGCGCGCCGCGCGGCCGCGACCTCGAACTGCCGGGCCGCAAGGAAGCATCAGCCAATATCCATATTGGTATCGACTGGCTATCAAGCGTGTCGTTTGGCCATATCACGCATATCGGAAAGCGTGTCATCGTGCTGGGCGGCGGCAACACCGCGATGGATTGCTGCCGCTCGTCGAAGCGGCTGGGTGGCGACAGCGTTACCGTGGTGGTGCGCAGCGGCTATGAGGAAATGAAGGCCTCGCCGTGGGAAAAAGAGGATGCCACGCACGAAGGCATCCCGATCATGAACTTCCTGGTGCCGAAGGAATTTCTCCACACCCAGGGCAAGCTCACGGCGATGCGGTTCGAGAAGGTCGCGGCGAAGTACGACGACAAGGGCCGCCGCCAGTTGTTGCCCACGGGTGAGCCCGATGTCGATATTCCGTGCGACGACGTGCTGGTCGCGGTCGGCCAGGAAAACGCCTTTCCGTGGATCGAGCGCGATGTCGGCCTGGAGTTCGATCGCTGGGGCCTGCCCAAGCTCGATCCCACGACCATGCAATCCTCGATCCCGAACGTGTTCTTCGGCGGCGATTCTGCCTTCGGGCCGAAAAATATCATTTGGGCGGTTGCCCACGGCCACGAGGCCGCGATCTCGATCGATAAATTCTGCCGCGGCGAACCCGTCGGCGAGCGCCTGCCGCCGATGGTCAATCTGTCCAGCCAGAAGATGGGCATTCACGAGTGGAGCTATGACAACGACATCGCGCCGGACAAGCGCTATCGCGTGCCGCTGCGCGAGCTCAATGTCGCGCTGAAGGACATCAAGCTCGAAGTCGAATTGGGCTATGACCAGCAGCTCGCGCTGAAGGAAGCCGAACGGTGCCTGAATTGCGACGTGCAGACGGTGTTCTCGACACCCCTGTGCATCGAATGCGATGCCTGCGTCGATATCTGTCCGATGGATTGCATCAGCTTCACCGACAATGAGGACGAGGACACGCTGCGCCATGGGCTGCATGTGCCGGCGCTCAATCTCAGCCAGGATTTATACGTCTCCACCACGCTCAAGACCGGGCGCGTGATGGTGAAGGACGAGGATGTCTGCCTGCATTGCGGCCTATGTGCCGAACGCTGTCCGACCGGCGCCTGGGATATGCAGAAATTCTATCTGGAGACCGCGATGGCGGAGCACGCATGCCACAGCCGATAACCGCGACGAACGATTTCGTCGTCAAGTTCGCCAATGTGAACGGCTCGGGCTCGGCGAGCGCGAACCTCCTCTTCGCGAAGTCGATCATGCGGATGGGCGTGCCAGTCGCGACACGCAACATCTTCCCGTCCAACATTCAGGGCCTGCCGACCTGGTACGAGGTTCGCGTCTCGGGCAAGGGCTATCGCGGACGGCGCGGCGGCGTCGATCTGATGGTGCCGATGAATCCCCAGACCTGGGATCACGACATCGCCGAAATCGAGCCGGGCGGCTATGTGTTCTATGATTCCACCCGGCCGATCCCGCAATCGAGATTCCGTCCCGACATCAACATCATCGGCATGCCGCTGACCGAGATCGTCAACGGCGCCTATACCGATTCGCGCCAGCGCCAATTGTTCAAGAACATCATCTATGTCGGCGCGCTGTCCGCGCTCTTGGACATGGACCCGGCGGTGATCGAGACGCTGATCGGCGAGCAGTTCAAGGGCAAGGACAAGCTGATCAAGCCCAACCTCGATGCCCTGCACATGGGGCGCGATTACGCGCTTCAACATCTGCAATGTCCGCTCGGCCTCAAGGTCGAGCGTGCGGATGCGGTTGGCGATCACATCTTCATCGACGGCAACAACGCGGCGGCGCTGGGCGCGGTCTATGGCGGCGCCAGCTTTTGCGCCTGGTATCCGATCACGCCCTCCTCGTCGCTGGCCGAATCGTTCGAGCGTCATTGCCGGCGCTTTCGCGTGGACAAGGCCACTGGCAAGAACCGCTTCGCCATCGTCCAGGCCGAGGACGAGCTCGCCTCGATCGGCATGGTGATCGGCGCGGCATGGAACGGCAGCCGTGCCTTCACCACCACCTCGGGGCCGGGCATCTCGCTGATGCAGGAATTTCTCGGCCTCGCCTATTTCGCCGAGATTCCGGCGGTGCTGTTCGATGTGCAGCGCGGCGGCCCGTCGACCGGCATGCCGACGCGCACCCAGCAGGCCGATCTTCTGTCCTGCGCCTATGCCAGCCATGGCGACACCAAGCATGTCATGCTGTTTCCGGCCGACCCGAAGGAAGCGTTCGAGATGGGTGCGCTGGCCTTCGATCTCGCCGACCGGCTGCAGACGCCGATCTTCGTCATGCTCGATCTCGATATCGGCATGAATGAATCGCTGGTCCCGCCGCTCAAATGGGATGACGCGCACCGCATGGATCGCGGCAAGGTGATGACCGCCGACATGCTGGAGGCGGGCAAGGATTTCGGTCGCTATCTCGATGTCGATGGCGACGGCATTCCCTATCGCACGCTGCCCGGTACGCATCCGAAGCGCGGCGCGTTCTTCACCCGCGGCACGACCAAAGACCGCTATGCCAAATACAGCGAGGAGGGTCCGGTCTATGTCGACAACATGGACCGTCTGCTGAAGAAATTTAACACCGCGAAGTCGCTGGTGCCGGCGCCGGAACTGCGCGAGGGCGCCGAGCCGGCGAAGGCGGGCGTGATTTATTTCGGTTCCACCAGTCCGGCGATGGACGAGGCGCTCGATACCTTCGCCGAACAGGGCGTGCGGCTCGACGCCTTGCGGCTCAAGGGCTTTCCCTTCGCCGACACGGTGTTCGATTTCATCGCGCGCCACGACCAAATTTTCGTGGTCGAACAGAATCGTGATGCCCAGCTTCGCTTCCTCATCGTCAATGAGGGCGATGTCGATCCCGCGCGGCTGATCTCGGTGCTGAATTACGACGGCACGCCGATCACCGCACGCTTCATCGTCGATGCGATCTCGAAGAAGCTGGTCGCCGCCAACGTCAAGCCGTTCCGCAAAAAGGCGCCCGCGCCATGACCTATATCGCCAAGCCGAAATTCCATCACCCGAAGCTCGCGACCAACCAGCTCGGCTTTACCCATCGCGACTATGAAGGCGCGATCTCGACCTTGTGCGCCGGCTGCGGCCATGATTCCATCAGCGCCGCGATCATCGAGGCGTGCTTCGAGCTCGATCTGGCGCCGCACCGCGTCGCAAAATTGTCGGGCATCGGCTGCTCATCGAAGACCCCGACCTATTTTCTCGGCCAGAGCCACGGCTTCAACAGCGTCCATGGCCGCATGCCATCGGTGCTGACCGGCGCCAATCTCGCTAATCGCGAGCTGATTTATTTCGGCGTCTCCGGCGATGGCGACAGCGCGTCGATCGGCCTCGGCCAGTTCGCGCACAGCATCCGGCGCGGCGTCAACATGGTCTATATCGTCGAGAATAACGGCGTCTATGGCCTGACCAAGGGCCAGTTCTCGGCGACCGCCGATAAAGGCTCGCGCAGCAAGAAGGGCCAGGCCAACAGCGACGAGCCGATCGACCTCGCGTCGATGGCGATCCTTTTGGGCGCGAGCTTCGTCGCGCGCGGCTTCTCCGGCGACAAGACCCAACTGGTGCCGCTGATCAAGGCGGCGGTCGAGCATCGCGGCGCGGCATTCCTCGACATCATCAGCCCCTGTGTCGCCTTCAACAATCATCCCGGCTCGACCAAGAGCTATGATTATGTCCGCGAGCATAACGAGGCGGTGAACAGTCTCGATTTCATGGTGCCGCGCGCGCCGATCAAGGCCGACTACCAGCCGGGCACGGTCGCGCCGGTCACCCAGCATGACGGCTCGGTGATTAATCTGCGCAAGCTCGCCGGCGAATACGATCTCGGCGATCGCGCGGCGGCGATGCGCTATGTCGCGGAGCGGGAAAAGGCCGGCGAAATAGTGACCGGCCTGCTCTATCTCGATCCCGACGCGATCGACCTGCACGAGCATCTCAACACCGTCGAGATGCCGCTGAACGCACTCGGCGATGCGGAGCTCATTCCCGGATCGGAAGCCCTCGACCGCTTCAACAACTCGTTGCGGTAAGCGTCGCAAAAGACGGGTGCGTCCTTCGACTACTCGCCCCGATTTCATCGGGGCTGCGTGCTCAGGATGAGGAATATGTCATGTGGCACAAAGAAAATCCTCATCCCGAGCGCGGAGCGCCGCGCTAGCGGTGCGAGCAGTCGAGGGACGCACGACAATATTTCCGGTCTTGCATGATCGCCCTTCCCCGCAAGCGGGAAGGTAACTGAGGTGTTTTCCGATAGACGCCGCCTGGGCGTCTTCGTTATCGGCCTCGCCGCCTTTCTGCAATTGTGGGCGATCCAGGCGCTGCTGCCCACCCTCGCGGGCTATTTCCGGGCGAGCGAGGCGCAGGTCAGCCTGACGGTCAGCGCCACCACGCTGGCGGTGACCGTGATCGCGCCGTTCATCGGCGTCGTCGCCGATGTCATCGGCCGTCATCGCATGATCCTGGTGGCGCTGTTCCTGCTGGTGATTCCGACGGCGCTGATCGGGGCGGCGCAAAGCCTCGATCAGATCATCGCGCTGCGCTTCGTTCAGGGCCTGTTGCTGCCGCCGGTGTTCGCCGTGGCGATCGCCTATATCGGCGATGAATTTCCGCGCGAGGAGATCGCCGCCGTCACCGCCACCTATACCACCGGCAGCGTCCTCGGCGGCTTTCTCGGACGCTTTCTCGCCGGCTGGATCGGCGATTTCGGCGGCTGGCGGCTGGCGTTTTTCATCCTGGCGGGGATCAGCCTTGTCTGCGCCATTGTGGTCGCCTGGACCCTGCCGGGCGACCGACGCTTCGTGCGCGCCGAGGGCCTGCTGCATTCGCTGTCGATGATGGCGCGGCATTTTCGCGACGCGCGGCTGCTCGCGATGTTCGCGGTCGGGTTCGGCGTGCTGTTCAGCTTCGTCACGCTGTTCACCTATATCAATTTCCATCTCGCGGCGCCGCCCTTCAATCTGTCGGCGGGGTGGCTCGGCTCGTTGTTCGTCTCCTATGCGTTCGGCATCTTCACCACGCCGCTGGCGGGTCCGCTGGTGGCGCGGCTGGGGCGGCGCGGCATCGTGCTGTGCATGATCGGCACCTGGGCGGCGGGGTTGCTGCTAACGCTGGTGCCGCACGTCACGCCGATCTTCATCGGCCTCGTCGTGTGCGCGTGCAGCGGCTTCATCTGCCAGACCGTCACCACCGGCTATGTCGCGTTCGCGGCGACTCAGGCGCGCTCGTCGGCAGTCGGGCTCTACGTCACCTTTTATTATCTGGGGGGCAGCGTCGGCGCCCTTGTCGGCGGCGTCGCCTGGCACCGTGCCGGCTGGCTCGGCTGTGTGATGCTGGTCTGGGTGATGATGGCGGCGATGGCCGCCTGTGTCGTGCGATTCTGGCGCGATCCGGACGCGCGCGCGGTTCCATTCTGAACTCTTTGTCATACGCCTCGCAGCCGACTCGGGGGCCGGAACGTTTAACACCGACCATTTGTTCGCTACATAGGATGAGGTGTAGCCGCACCCTCAACACGGGAGATCGCGCTCGCGATGGCAGGCATGAGGCATGACACGAATCTTCGTTTCACCGAAACGCTGGGAGCGGCGGAAACCAAGGCGCTGGCGGCGGCGCTGGCGGATTGGACTCAGGCCGGCAAGATCGGCAAATTGTGGGCGCGTGACAAGAGCCTGTGGACCGGCGCCGACGAGAATAAATGGCTGGGTTGGCTCGATATCGTGACGCGGGAGCGGCGCGATGTCGCCACGCTCGACAACCTCAAAAGCGAGGCCGCGCGCTACGCCGATATCGTGCTGATCGGCATGGGCGGATCGAGTCTCGGCCCCGACGTGATCGCGCGAAGCTTCAGCCGGATCGCCGGACATCCGCGCTTCCACATGCTGGATTCGACCGACCCCGCGCAGATCGCGACGCTCGAGGGCGCGATCGATCCGGCGCGCACGCTGTTCATCGTGTCGTCGAAATCCGGCACCACGCTGGAGCCCAATATCCTCGAGGATTATTTCTTCGAGCGCGCGGGCAAGATCGGCAAGCAATTCGTCGCGGTCACCGATCCCGGCTCCGCGATGGAAGGCAAGGCGCGGGAGCGCGGCTTCGCCCATGTATTTTTCGGCGATGCCACGATCGGCGGGCGCTATTCGGTGCTGTCGAAATTCGGCTTGGTGCCGGCCGCCGCGCTGGGCGTCGATGTCGCGGCGGTGCTGGATGCGACCGAGACCATGGCGCGGCTTTGCCAAGGCGCGGGTGAGGGCAATCCAGCGCTGCGCTTGGGACTGACGCTGGGCGTGCTCGCCACCCAGTTTCGGCGCGACAAGGTGACGATCCTGGCCTCACCGGGCTTGGCCAGTCTCGGCTCCTGGCTCGAGCAACTCTTCGCCGAATCCACCGGCAAAGAGGGCAAGGGACTGATCCCGGTCGACGGCGAGCCGGTCGCGGCGCCGGCGGATTATGGCAATGATCGCGTGTTCCTCTATGTCGCGCTGTCGAGCGACGATGACGATAGCCAAGCGAATGCTATCGAGGTGCTGGCGCTGGCTGGCCACCCCGTGATCCGCCTCCAGCTCGACGATGTGATGCAGCTCGGCCAGGTGTTCTTCCTCGCCGAGGTCGCGACTGCGGTCGCCGGCGCGGTGATCGGCATCGATCCGTTCGACCAGCCCGATGTCGAAGCCAGCAAGCTCAAGACTCGCGCGCTGACTGACGCCTATGAGAAAAGCGGCAAGCTGCCGGAGGACAAGCCGTTCGTCGCGGCGGACGGCGTCGCTCTCTTCGCCGATCCCGAGAATGCGGCGGCGCTTGCCGGCGGCACGACGCTGGTCGATATTCTGCGCGCGCATTTTGCCCGGGCCGCCGCCGGCGACTATCTGGCGGTGCTCGCTTATATCGAGCGCAACGACGCGCACACGGCGCGGCTGACGGCGCTGCGCGTCGCGCTGCGGCATGCGACGCGGTGCGCGACCTGCGTCGGCTTCGGCCCGCGCTTTTTGCACTCGACCGGCCAAGCCTATAAGGGTGGGCCGAACAGCGGCGTGTTCCTGCAGATCACCGCCGATCCCCCGCGCGATCTGGCGGTGCCCGGCAAGAAATACAGTTTTGCCGTGGTGGAGGCGGCACAGGCGCAAGGCGATCTCGCCGTGCTGACCGAGCGCAAGCGCCGCGCGCTGCGCGTTCATTTGAGCGATGTCGAAACCGGCCTCGACACGCTGACCCGTGCCATTCACGCCGCTGTTGCGAGGTAACGCCGATGCAGCTTGCCATTATCGGATTGGGACGCATGGGCGGCAACATCACGCGGCGCCTCATTCAGCACGGCCACGAAATCGTCGTCTATGACGCCAACCCGAAGGCTATCGATACGCTGGCCAAGGAAAAGGCGGTGCCGTCGTCGGGCTTGGCCGATCTGGTGAAGAAGCTGAAACCGCCGCGCGCCGTCTGGGTCATGCTGCCGGCGGGCAAGATCACCGAGGATACAATCACGGAGCTCGCCGGCCTGCTCCAGCGCGGCGACACCGTCATCGATGGCGGCAATAGTTTTTATCATGATGATATCCGCCGCGCCCACGCGCTGGCGGCGCAGGGTCTGCATTATCTCGATGTCGGCACCTCCGGCGGCGTGTGGGGGCTGGAGCGTGGCTATTGCATGATGATCGGCGGCGACAAGGAGGTAGTGACGCGGCTCGATCCCATCTTCGTCGCGCTGGCGCCGGGCGTCGGCTCGATCGAGCGCACGCCGGGGCGCGAGGGCCGCGATCCGCGGGTCGAGCGCGGCTATCTCCACGCCGGGCCGGCTGGGGCGGGCCACTTCGTCAAGATGATCCATAACGGCATCGAGTACGGCATCATGCAGGCCTATGCCGAGGGCTTCGACATCCTGCACAACAAGATGTCGGAGGCCCTGCCGGAAGATCAGCGCTTCACCCTCGACCTGCCGGACATCGCCGAAGTGTGGCGGCGCGGCAGCGTGATTTCCTCGTGGCTGCTCGACCTTACCGCCAGCGCGCTCGCCGCCAACCCGACGCTGGATGAATATCGCGGCGATGTCTCGGATTCTGGCGAGGGGCGCTGGACCATCGAAGCCGCGATCGAGGAGGCGGTGCCGGCCAACGTGCTGTCGGCGTCGCTCTATGCGCGCTTCCGCTCTCGCGTCGAGCATGGCATGGCGGACAAGCTGCTGTCGGCGATGCGCCACGGCTTCGGCGGACATGTCGAGCCTGGGACGGAGCCGACCAAATGAGCGGGCCGGAAAATCACGATGCCGCCCATCGCCCGGCGACGCCAGCGCCGTCCTTCGCGCTGGTGATCTTCGGCGCTGTCGGCGACCTGACCAAGCGCCTGATCGTGCCGGCGCTCTACAATCTGACCAAGAGCGGCCTGCTGCCGGAAAAATTCGCGGTGATCGGCGTCGATCACAACGAGCGCACGTCCGAGGAATGGCGCGACGGGCTGCATGATTTCGTCGAAGCGGCGACCAAGCAGAAGGGCGGCGAGTTCGAAGCGGCCGCCATCGACGAGCCGACCTGGAATCGGCTTGCCGGAACGATGAGCTATGTCACCGGCGATTTCCTGTCGCCCGATACCTATAAGCGCATCGGCACCGTCATCGAGGAACTGGACCGCAAGGAATCGTTCGGCGGCCGGGTGCTGTTCTATCTCGCGGTGGCGGAGCGGTTCTTCGGCGCCATCGTGGATCGGCTGGGCGCCGCCGGGCTGGTGAAGGAACAGGGCGAGGCGTGGCGGCGCGTCATCATCGAAAAGCCGTTCGGCCATGATTTCGCGTCGGCGGTCGCGCTCAACGCCCAGGTGCTTAAGACGCTGCACGAGAATCAGATCTATCGCATCGATCACTTCCTAGGGAAGGAGACCGTGCAGAACATCATGGCGCTGCGCTTCGCCAATGGTCTGTTCGAGCCGGTGTGGAATCGCGACCGCATCGACCATGTGCAGATCACCGTCGCCGAGACCGTCGGCGTCGAGACCCGCGCGCGCTTCTATGAGCCGACCGGCGCGTTGCGCGACATGGTGCCGAACCATCTCTTTCAACTGCTGGCCATGACCGCAATGGAGCCGCCGATCTCGTTCGATGCCAACGCGGTGCGCGATAAGCGCGCCGAGCTGTTCGCCGCGGTGCGCACCCTGTCGCGCAGCGACGCGGTGCGCGGCCAGTATGGCGCCGGCACGGTGGACGGCAAATCGGTGCCCGCCTATCGCGAGGAGTCGGGCGTCGCGCGCGATTCCAATACCGAGACCTTCACCGCGCTGCGCCTCACCATCGACAATTGGCGCTGGGCGGGGGTGCCGTTCTATCTGCGCACTGGCAAGCGATTGGCGCGGCGCTGGACCGAGATCGCGATCCGCTTCAAGGATGCGCCCTATGAGCTGTTTCGCGAGACCCCGGTCGATCGGCTGGGCGACAACTGGCTGATCCTGCAAATTCAGCCCAATGAAGGCATCCGCCTGCGGTTCAATACCAAGGTGCCTGGCCCGCGGGTGGTGCTGGAAAACGTCTCGATGGATTTCAAATACGGCGACTGGTTCCGCCAGACGCCGGCGGTCGGGTATGAGACGCTGATCTACGATTGTCTGATCGGCGATGCCACGCTGTTTCAGCGCGCCGACCAGGTCGAGGCGGCGTGGCGCGTGGTGCAGCCGGTGCTCGATGCCTGGGACGTCACCAAGAAGCCGGGCTTCCCAGACTATGCGTCCGGCAGTTCCGGGCCGGACGAGGCCGACGCCATGCTCCGCCGCGACGGCCGCGCTTGGCGCAAGATCGGACCATGACCGGGCCATGACCGGACGCATCGAGATTTTCGCCACGCCGAAGCGCCAGGCCGAGTCGGTCGCGGAATGGCTCCTGTCGGAAATGAACGGCTCGTCCGGCGATTTTCGCGTGGCGCTGGCGGGCGGCAATACGCCGCGCCTGCTCTATGAGCTGCTGGCGTCGGCGCCGCTGAACGCCCGCGTGCCGTGGCAGCGGCTGCAATTATTCTGGGGCGATGAGCGGTTCGTCCCCTATACCGACCGCGACAGCAATTTCGGCATGAGCCTCGCGACCCTGCTGCGCGACGCGCCGCTGCCGGTCGAGCATGTTCACCCGATGCCGGTGACCGGCACGCCTGAAGACGCGGCGGCGCGCTACGACGCGCTGTTGCGGACCGTGAAGGCGCAGGATGAGACGCGGCCGCTGTTCGATGTGGTGCTATTGGGGATGGGCGCCGACGGCCACACCGCGTCGCTGTTGCCCGAATCGCCGTTGCTGGACGAGCATGAACGGTGGGTCGCCGCGGTCGATAACGGCCGGCCTCAGGCGCGGATCACGTTGACCCTGCCGGCGATCGCCAGCAGCCGGATCGTCGCCTTTCTGGTCGCCGGCGTCGATAAGAGCGGCGCGGTGATGGATGCGCTGGCGGGCCGCACGGCGCTGCCGGCGGCGCGCGTCCAATCGGAGGGCAAGGTGCTATGGTTTCTCGATCGCGCCGCCGCCGGTCCGCTCTATCACAAGTGAGCCGCGGTGCCGACGCCGCGCCCGGCATCCTCGGTATCGATATCGGCGGGACCCACCTCAAGGCCGGCGTGGTGGATGGCGGCGGCCATCTGCTGGCCGAAACGCAGCGCATCGATACGCCGTACCCGTGTCCCCCGGCGGTGATGATCGACGCACTGGTGGCGCTGGCGCGGCCGCTGCCGCCCTATGATCGCATCTCGATCGGCTTTCCCGGTGTGGTGCGCGACAATCGCGTGCTGACGGCGCCGCATTACGGCACGCCGCAATGGGCCGATTTTCCGCTGGCGGCGGAATTGTCGCGGCGGCTCCATGGCGCGCCGGCGAAGCTGATCAACGATGCCGAGATGCAAGGGCTGTTCGTCATCGCGGGGCAGGGGCTGGAGCTGGTGCTGACGCTCGGCACCGGGGCGGGCACGGGCCTGTTCCGCGACGGCGATCTGATGCCGCATCTCGAACTGGCGCAACATCCACTGCATAAGAAGAAGACCTATAATGACTATATCGGCGACAAGGCCCTGAAGAAGATCGGCGCGGAGCGTTGGAACAGGCGGGTACAGAAGACCATCGATATTCTGTTCTCGCTGCTGCACTATGAGCATCTGTTCATCGGCGGCGGCAATTCCACCCATGTCAGCGGCGAGTTGCCGGCCAGCATCACGCTGGTGTCGAACGATGCCGGCATCGAGGGCGGGGCTGCCCTGTGGCGGGATTTGCCCGGCCAGGGTTGAATAGCCGCCCTCCTTGGCCTACGACAGGCCGATGTCGAACCAGCCGCAGGACGCCGCGAAGCGCGCCGCCGCCGAAGCCGCCGCGGCCCTGGTGCGGGACGGCATGGTGCTGGGCCTCGGCACCGGTACCACCGCCGCCCTGTGGCTCGAGGCGCTGGCGCGCCGGGTTCGCGCCGAGGGCTTGCGGATAACCGGCGTGCCAACCTCGCACCGCACGGCGGCCAATGCGGTCCGGCTCGGCATCCCACTGATCGATCTTACCGCCGAGGTGCGGATCGACCTCGCCATCGACGGCGCCGACGAGATCGAGCGTGGGTCGCTGGCGCTGATCAAGGGGCTGGGCGGCGCGCTGCTGCGGGAAAAGATCGTCGCGAGCGCGGCGCAACGTCTCGTCATCATCGCCGACACCAGCAAAGAGGTCGAGCGCCTCGGCCAAATCGCCCCGGTGCCGGTCGAAGTAGTGTCCTATGGCCACGAGGTGACGGCACGACGGCTTGGCGAGCTGGGCGGCAAGCCGGTGCTGCGGCGCGACGCGGCGGGCGCCGCCTTCATCACCGATGGCGGCAACATCCTCTATGATTGCGTCGGCTTCGCGCCGATCCGCGATCCGGCGGACCTGCAGGCGCGGCTCGACGCCACGGTCGGGGTAATCGAGAGCGGCCTGTTCGTCGGCCTCGCCGCCGAGGTGCTGGTCGGGGATTCCGATGGCGCGGTGCGGATTCTGCGCCCCGATCGGGCCGGCGGTTAACCCCGGTGCCGCTCGATATTATCCCCTCCGGCCGAACCAATGGCGGCGCGGTGTTCCACGATACCGCCGTGTGGGTGCGTCGGGGGGGGACGAATATGGAGTGTGCTATTCGTCAGGGAAGAAATCTTCGTCTATCTTCTTCAGATAGAGTGTTTCATCAATCCTTGCGCCTACATTGTGGCGGATCATCAACGCTGTTAGTTGCTTGCCGTCGATAAGCACGATCCTAAAGGGATGTCGTTCGGCAAAGCCTTGTGCCGGCTGGGTAAAATATGATGTCGTAACGAATATTCCTTTGTTGGCCTTTGCCGCGCCCAGACTTCCGCTGAACGCTCGAATTTCAGGTTCACTGACGCCACTATCGGCAGCATACCGCTTTGCTTGTATGTAAACACGGTCAAGTCCCAAGGCGTCCTGATCGATGATTCCGTCGATGCCGCCATCTCCGGACCCTCCGACAATCTGCCCTGCGTCTTGGCGGGATCCGCCATAGCCCATCGAAAGCAGCAGCGCGACGACCAATTTTTCAAAGAATGCTGGAGGAGCCGCAAGAATTCTGTCCAAGAGTTCCCTGCTGAGCGCAGTCTCGATTTGCCCGACAGTGTCCCGGAGAACTTCGTCAGGCGTTTGCGTCGATGGTGGTGCCGCGGCTACGACGAGACTTTGGACGGGCGTGGTATTCCGCGACGGCCGGTTGCGTTCTCGGAATTCCATGAACTCGTCGAACCTGGACAGATAATCGCTGTCTATGCGACTGAGCTGTTCGGAGAGAGCCTTACGACCCCTTTCGGTAATTCTAAAGTGCGCGCGCCTCGTGGCCTCCAATAATCCAGCTTGGACTAGATAACTTCTCGCCCAATGAACTCGATTCGAGAACGCCGCTTGCGTCCCGCTGGGTAGTAACTGGCTCCGTTCGGCTCTGTTAATGAAAAGGTGTTCACCAGTTGACCAATCACGTCACCTACGCGGTGTTCCTGGCCGTCGCCGGCGATCTTCAGTAACGGAAGCATCAGCGTTGCGTAATCTGGTATCGCCACCATCGCCCCCAGAGACGGATCATGCCGCAATGCATTTTAGATTGCGATCTTGGTTTCGATCGCGTCGTAATCGGCACGCAGGCCGTCGGCACCGTTGTCGAGCAGCCCGGCCTTTATCAAGGCATGAACATCAGCATGGACGTTGCTGTAATCGCGGCCCAACGCTTTGGCGAGCGCGCGGACGCTGGAGACTTTATGGCGACGGACGTACCGCAGCAGGTCCATGCGCTTCCCCGTCAGTACGCGGGCCAGCGTGTCCCAGCTTTCGAAGAAAAGATGATGTTCGCGGAATTGCTGGCCTCGTTTGGCGCGATGCCAAGCGCCAATGAAATTGCGCGTCGCTTCCTTTTCGAGGTCGCCGCCGACGGAGATTCTAACTTTGCTCATTTGCCACCTCGTAACGCGTGCACATCCGACCAGAAATCCAGCAACAATTGTTCAACCGTGGTGAACCGATAGAGTGTTTCAGTCCCGCCGAAATGGCGATGGTCTCCTTTGCCGCGCTCATTGTCGTAACCGACCTCTCTGCCGCCGGCACTGCCGTAAAACAGCGAATATTTCAGATCGTGTTTGGATGGCGGAACCGGCGACGGTACCCGCCAAATCACCATTTCCACGATAGCACCGTCATCGTAATCGATGCGCTGGCTGAACAGGAGTTCGGCGTCCATCGGGAGATGTATATGGTCCCATGTGCCATATGGTGTCAATAAGTCAACCGGTGCCGCCGGCCGCCGAGCGTTCTGGATCAGGCTGATCCGGCCACGGCAATGCAATCGCTTGTGGTGCCGCCGCATCCGCAATTCGTCGTGGCTTCTCGTGATGAATGCCGATAGATTCACACCTCAGGGGTTGAGCGCAAATTTCGGCAGGGGGGCCGCAACAATGTCAGACGCCGAAATCGGTAATAATTTCAGCCGCCGTGCGCTGCTGACGATGATTGGCACCGCGACCAGCACGGCGGTGATGTATCAGGCGATGACCAGCCTCGGTCACGCGGCGGAGTCCGACTATACCGGGCCGATCAAACTGGAGGGCAGTCCGAAAGGCGCCTCGGTGGTGATCCTGGGCGCCGGGCTCGCCGGCATGACGGCGGCGATGGAGCTGCGCAAGGCCGGCTATAAGGTTCAGGTCCTCGAATACAATAATCGCGCCGGCGGCCGGTCCTGGACCTTGCGGGGCGGCGATACCTATACCGAGCTTGGCGGCGCCACCCAGCATTGCGACTTCGACCCCGGCCTCTACATCAATCCCGGTCCGTGGCGCATTCCCTATCATCACCGCGCGCTGTTGGATTACTGCAAGCGGCTGGGTGTCACGCTGCAACCCTTCGTCGAGCTGAACGGCAATTCCCTGTTGCACAACAGCAAGGCCTTCGGCGGCAAGCCCCAGCGGTTCCGCCACATCATGTCGGACTTCAACGGCTACGTCGCGGAACTGCTCGCCAAGGCGACCAATGAGCATAAGCTCGACCAGGCGGTGACCAAGGAAGATCGCGAAATCCTGCTGGAGGCGATGCGCCATTGGGGCGCGCTCGACAAGAATTATAAATATGCTGGGCAGACGGCGTCCGAGATGCGCGGCTGGGACAAGGATGTCGGCGGCGGCCCCGACGGCGCGCCGGTGCCATCGACGCCGATCTCGCGCGACGACATTCTGCGCTCAGGCCTGTGGAAATATGTGAATTTTCCGCTGAGCTATGAATATGAGCAGACGCTGTTTCAGCCGATCGGCGGCATGGACATGATCGCCAAGGCATTCGCGCGCGAAACGTCCGACCTCATCAAATTCAATTGCAAGGTCACGGAGATCGCGCAGAACCAGGGCGGCGTCACCGTCACCTATGTCGATTCCGTCGCGGGCGGCGCGCCCCAGCAGGTCAAGGCCGATTGGTGTGTCTGCACCATCCCACTGTCGGTGCTGAGCCAGGTCAAAAGCAATTTCTCTTCCAAGATGCAGGATGCGATCAACGCCGTGCCCTACGCCCCGGCGATCAAGGTCGGGCTGCAGTTCAAGCGCCGCTTCTGGGAAGATGACGAGGCGATTTATGGCGGCATCAGCTTCACCGATCTGCCGATCGGCCAGATCTCCTATCCCAGCACGGATTATTTGAAGCCGGGAAAGGGTGTGCTGCTCGGCGCCTATATGTTCGGCGTGTCGGCCGTGGAGTTCACCGCGATGCCGCCGGCGGAACGGGTCAAGCGCGCGCTCGCCTATGGCGCTCAAATTCATCCGCAGATGACCAGCGAGTTCGACAATGGCGTCGCGGTGGCGTGGCATCGCGTGCCCTGGACGCTCGGATGCTATGGCATGTGGAAAGACGACACCCGCAAGGATCACTACAAGAATCTCTGTGCCATCGACGGCCGGACGGTGCTCGCCGGCGAGCATTGCTCCTACGTCAATGCGTGGCAGGAAGGGGCGATCCTGTCATCGCTCGACGCCATCGATCGGCTGCACAAACGCGTGGTCGCCGGCTGATGCTGGCCCAGGGGAGAGACGCGATGAAATTGCTTGGAACCCTTGCCGGGGCCGCGATGCTGACGATGACGGCCGGCACCGCATTCGCGGATTCGGCGGGCGTCGTCGGGGCGAATACCTTTCCGCAACAGGACGGCAAGAGCCTATACGCCGCGATCTGCCAGGGCTGCCACATGCCGGACGCCAAGGGCGCGATCGGCGCCGGCGCCTATCCCGCGCTGGCGCATGACCAGAATCTCGCCGCGGCCGGCTATCCGGTCTTTCTCATTCTCTATGGGCAAAAGGCGATGCCAGGCTTCGGCGGCTTTCTCAGCGACGCGCAGGTCGCGGCGGTGGTGAACTATATCCGGACCAGCTTCGGCAACACCTATACCGATGCGGTGAAGCCCGACGACATCAAGGCGTCGCGCAATCCCGAGGCGGTGTATTTCACCCTGGATTAGGTGGCGATTAGTCGGCGATGCCCATGACGAAGGCGAGGGCGATGTTGACCCGCGACATGTCTTCCGATGTCAGATAGCCGATCCGCCGGCCGATCCGTTCCCGGCGGACCGTGGTTGGCTTGTCGGCCATGATGTGTGACCGGACCCGCAGACCGTTCTCCGAGGTGGGCTCGATCGTCAGCCGAAAATCGGCCACCGTCTCGATATTAGAGGTCATCGGACATATCACAACGGAAGCGTGACGTTCCGGCATTGCGTCGGTTTGGACAATGATCGCGGGACGCGGTTTGCCGTAATCGCCGGCCATTGCGACGGTGACCACATCACCACGTTTCATTATCGAACTCGGCCACCGCCTCGATCCAATCCAGCGCGTCTTTCTCATTCGCCTGGTTGAGCGCGGCCACCTGTTTCGCGATGCGCCGCCGTACCGCGGGGGAATGGGGATCGGGCACGATCAGCCGCAATTCGCGCAGGCCCCGTAAGCGCCGCCTTTCACGCATCGCCTTCATCCGTTCCGCTGGGACCGCCATGATTTACCTCCTGTAACGCGTTACAGCATAATCCCTCATGTGGGAAATCGCAATTTGCGGTTCAATCCCGGCGCGCGCCATGCCACCATGGCGGCATCGGAATTTCACGCGAGGGCGCCATGACGACGTACATGCTGGTCAGTTTCAAGACGTGCCCCTGGGTACAGCGTGCCGCCATCGTGCTGCGCGAGAAAAAGATCGCGTTCGAGTTCCGCCATATCGAGCCCGACAATCGGCCGGATTGGTTCCTCGCCATGTCGCCGCACAAGAAGGTGCCGGTGCTGCGCATCGACGACAGCGTCTCGCTGTTCGAATCGAGCGCCATCGCGGAATATCTCGACGAGACCATCGCGCCGCGCCTCCATCCGGCCGATCCGGTGGCGCGCGCCATCAACCGGGCGTGGACCGATTATGTCCCGACCTTCGCGCAGGGCGTAACAGCCTCGGGCTATGCCATGGATAAAGCCGGCTACGATAAGGCCGTCGCCGAAGTGCCGGTGGCGTTCGACCGGCTGGAGAAGGCATTGGAGAAGCAGGGCGCCGGGCCGTACTTCAACGGCGCCGCGTTTTCGCTGGTGGATGCATCCTACGCGCCGTTCCTTCAGCGCTATTCGATGCTGGAGCGCATCAAGCCGACCGGTGCCATCGACAAATTCCCGCGCCTCAAGGCGTGGCGGGATGCGTTGGCGGCGCGGCCCTCGACCCACTCGTTTCCGCCGGCGGAGTTCGAAGCGCTCTATCGCGAAGGCTTGCTCAAGCGCAAGAGCCACATCGCGCAGTTCATCGAGGCGCCGCGCGTTGCCGCGGAATAGTTAGACCAGTTCGAATTCGACCAATTCCAGCCGCGCCTGGAAATAGGCGCGGCGGAAGGCCGCTTGGTCGGCGAACGGGCCGCGCGTCAGTCGCCGCCGCGTGAACTGGATGGTCAGCGGCCGGATGTCGAGCGGGTAGGGATCGAACGCAACCGTGCCGGGGCCGACCGGGTCAAGGGTCAGGCGCACGCCATCGCCTCTGCCGCCGCCGTAACTCGTCGGCACCGGCTCGATATAATCCCGATACGGCTCCTGGCAGCAGAAATAGAGGCCGAGCAGGTCCCAGACCTGCAGCAGCCGATAATTGGTCCAGACCTCGTCGGCATCGACGGTGGCGCGCTCGCGTTCCTGCCGCGCCTCGTTTTTGGCGATGAATTCCTCGACCGGCGCCGGCAGACCGCGCGCCGCGCCAAACCCCGGATGCGCAATCGCGCCATAGCGGCCGCGCCACAGGCCGGTGCGATGCATGTTGACGATCAGCCCGGCATAGGGATCGTCGGCCAGCAGCCAATCGACGCACCATTGATAGCCATCGAGCTGGCGCCCATCGTTGGGCGCCTTGCGGAATTCGGGCGTCTCGCCGCTGACGGCATCGTAGAGCGGCGCCGTCTCATAGCGCAGCCAGCCGTAATCGTGAAACGCCGCCGCGCGCGCGACGGGCTCATAGGGGCGGGGCGTCGCGAAGTCGCCGTTGCCCCAATGCGCCGCGAACTGGCCGACCAGCCGGGAATGGTCGGTCTGCGCGATCAGGATGGTCTGGCCGTCTTCGTTGCGAACGATCATGGCGCGCTCCCTAAAAATGTTTCCAGCACCGACAGCGTCTCGTCGATATCGGCCTCGGTGTGGTCGGCGCAAATTTGAAAGCGGATTTCCTCGTCGCCGCGCGGCACCACCGGATAGGCGAGGCCGGTCGCCAGCACCTGGTGGCGGCGCAGATGCGCGACCAGCGCGTTGGTGCGCCCTGTGTCGCGCACCAACAGCGGCACGATCGGATGGGCGCCGGGCAGCGTCTCGAAGCTGAGCCGGTGCAGGCCATCGCGAAACCGCGCCGCCATGCGATGGAGATGATCGAGCAGCATCCCTCCCGTCACACTGTCGACGAGATCGACGGCGCGCGCCGCCGCCGCCGCCTCGCCGGGCGAGATCGGGTTGGAATAGACATAGGTCGGCGCGGTCTCGCGCAGATAGTCGATTACTGGCTGGCTCGCGGCGATATAGCCGCCATTGACGCCGAACGCCTTGCCCAGAGTCCCGACCAGAATATCGGCCTGGGCGCCCGTCACTTCCTCGGTGCCGCGCCCCGTCGCGCCGAATGCGCCGACGCCGTGGCTGTCATCAACCACCAGCAGGATATTCTCGGCGAAATCGGCATCGTGGCGGCGGATGATGGTGGCGATCGCGTCGAGCGGCGCGTGGTCGCCGCGCATGCTGAAAATCCCGTCGGTGACGACGACCGCGCGCGTGCAGTGTTTCGCGGCCTCGGCGAGGCGCGCCTCCAGCGCCACGAGATCGAGATGCGGATAGACGTGGCGCTCGCGCGGCCGCGCTAGGCGCATGCCGTTGATGATACAATTATGGTTGAGCGCGTCGCTGATCGCGGCGCTGTCCGCCGGCAGGATTTGCGGCAGCAAGCCGATCATCGCGGCATAGGCGGAGCTGAACACCATCGCCGCCTCGCGTCCATGGAAGGCGGCAAGCCGCCGCTCCAGCGCGACATGCGCCGTCCAGGTGCCGCTGATGAAGCGCACCGCCCCCGGCCCGGCGCCGAAGCGGCCGACGCCGTCATGCTCGGCGCGCACGATCTCGTCGCGCAGCGACAGGCCCAGATAATTATTGGCGTTCATGCGCAGAAACGCGCCCTCGCCCTCGATGCGATAGCGCGGGCCCCGGTCGCCTTGCGCCGCCTCGATGCCGGCCAGCACGGTCTCGGCGCCCTTGGCGCGGCCCTCGGTGTGCAGTGTCCGCAATTCCGCGCGCAACAGCGCGTCGATCCGATCATGGGGCATCGTCACCGCCTGTCACGCGGGCGCGTTTGAGGCGCGCGCCGATCTGTTCCAGCATGTCCTGGGTCATCGCCGCGATATCGTAGCGCGGCGCCCAATCCCATTCGTGCCGCGCCGCGCTGTCGTCGATGGAGCGCGGCCAGGAATCGGCGATCGCCTGCCGCGCCGGATCGATCTCGTATTCGATGACGAAGTCGGCGACATGCTTGCGGATTTCCGCCGCCAGCCGCTCCGGCGTGAAATTCATCGCAGTGAGGTTGAAGGCGTTGCGATGCACGAGCCGCGTCGGGTCGGCCGCCATCAGCGCGATGATCGCGCGGGTCGCGTCGGGCATATACATCATGTCGAGCGCGGTGTCGGGCCGCAGGAAGCAGGTGTAGTGGCGATAGCGCACCGCCTGATAGAAAATCTCGACGGCATAATCGGTGGTGCCGCCGCCCGGCGCGGCGGTGTGGGAGATCAGGCCCGGAAAGCGCAGGCCGCGCACGTCGGTGCCGAACCGGCTGGCGTAATAATCGCACAGCAATTCGCCGGCGACCTTGCTGACGCCATAGAGCGTCGTCGGGCGCTGCACCGTGTCTTGCGGCGTCGCGATGCGCGGCGTCGAGGGACCGAACGCGCCGATGGAGCTGGGGAAGAATACGGCGCAATGATTCTGCCGCGCCGTTTCCAGCACATTGTAGAGCCCGCCCATATTGAGCGCCCACGCCGCCTGCGGCTTGTCCTCGGCCGTCGCCGACAGCATTGCCACCAGATGATAGATCGCGCGAATCTCGTGGCGGCGCACGACCTCCTGCAACTGGTCGAGGCGGGTGCAGTCCAGCAGCTCGAACGGCTCGAACGCGCTGGCGCCAAGGGCCTGCGGAATGCGGATATCGCTAGCAACGACCGCCGTCTGGCCGTGATGCCGGCGCAGCGCCGGCACCAGATCGGCGCCGATCTGGCCCAGCGCGCCGGTGACCAGGATTTTCTCGCTCATCGCCGCCATTCTACGCCGGGTGGCGGCGCATGCTAGCGCATCAACAGGGTCCGCATCGCCGCCGACAGCGCCTGGTCCGGATCGGCGGCCGCGTCCTTGGCGCGCCAGGCGACGAACCCGTCGGGCCGCACCAGCACCGGGCCGGTCGAGGACAGGCCATAGGCCTCCGCGAATTGGCGCCCCGGGTCGGTCACGTCGCGGCCGACCACGAACGCATCGACCGGCGGGTTCGACAGGCGCGATGCCGCCGCCGCCCAGGCGCCGCCGTCCGGCGCCGCGAGCAGGGTGAAATTGGTGCCGAAGAGATCGAGCGTCGAGACGCGCTGGCCGTCGCGCTCGACCCAGAGATGCGGCGCGCGCGAGCCGGGGCGGCCGAAGGATTCGCTGGGCAATTCGTGAAGCTTGTCGTCGCCCGGCTCCGACAGGATCGCGGGCGAGTGGTAGAGATAGCCGACCTCAATGTTGAAATCATGGGCCACCGGCTCGAAATCCTTGGCGCCAAGATAAGCGGCCGACCGCGTGACATAGCGTGAATAGGCTTGCTCGACGGTGAACTTGCCGACCGGCCGGCGCTCCGCCTCATAAGTTGAGGGAAGATCGGGCGCCCAGCCTTTCAGCGCATAGGCCAGCTTCCAGGCGAGATTGTGCGCGTCATGAATGCCGGTATTGCCGCCGAAGCCGCCATTGGGCGGCATCAGATGAGCGGCATCGCCGGCGATGAAGGCGCGGCCGACCTGGTAATGGCGGGCGACATCCGAGACCGAGCGCCAGCGCGACACGCCCACGATCTTGACCGGAATGTCGGCGACACCGACGCCGTCGCGAACCAGCTCGATCAGGCGCGGCTCGCTGACATCGGCGGCGGCGTTGGCCGCCTCGGGCTTCGATGTATCGCCGACGGTATTGACGCAGAGAAAACCGGATTTCATGTCCTTGTCGAGGCGGAAGAAGCCGCTGAGCCGGGGATTGAGGATGTACTGCACGCTGACATTGCGGCCGGCCATCAGCGACGCGACATCGGCCTGGAAATAGATCGTGATGCTGTTGGAGAAGACGCCGCGCCCGTCGAACGGAATCCGCAGAAGATCGCGCACCGCGCTGTGCGCGCCGTCGGCGCCGACCAGATATTTGGCGCGGATTTTCTGCTCCTTGCCGGTATCGACATCCTTGACCGTCGCCGTGACGCCGTCGGCATCCTGGTCGATGCCGATAATCTCGGTGCCGTCTTGCACCCGCGCGCCGGCCTTTTCAGCGCGGCGGCGCAGGATCGGCTCCAGCCCCGGCTGGGTGATGAACAGGCGGCGCGACGGGCTGACCGCCTCGACCCCTTCGTTGAGGCTGGGCACGAAGGCGGCGATTTGCTTGCCCGCCAGCGTGTCGAACGCGGCGACCGCGCCTTCCGGCTCGAACTCAACCAGTGATTGCGCCTTGACCTCGTCCTCGATGCCGCAGGCACGATAGAGCTCAAGCGTGCGCATATGGAAATGCGCGGCGCGCGGCAGTGGCGAGACATTGCGCAACCGCTCGATCGCCAGGGACGAGATGCCGTGCCGCGCCAGGAACATCGCGGTCGATAGGCCGACCAGTCCGCCGCCGGCGATCAGGACCGGAATTTCCTCGTCCATCGCTTCCTCCAATGTTTTTAGAAATATTTTTTGGAGTTTAGCGTTCCTTTCGCCGGAATAATATTTTTTTCGCCCGACGATCAGTCGAAGAACGCGAAGGCGCGAATCTCGATGCTCTCGCGCGGCGGCGCGTCCGGCGTCGTGGTCGGGTCGGCGAAGGCGGAGTGGAGCGAGAACCGCGCGCGGCCATCCCGCGCCGAATCATAGCATTTGATCAGGATGGCTTCCTCGCGCGCCATGTTGGGAATGTAATGCCAGACATGGGCCGGGTTATAGACGCCGAGGTAAATCTCGCCGGTGCGGTCGGTGTAGATCAGTTCGCACACCGCGAGGTCCTGCGGCGCCATGGTCTGCGAATCGACCAGCGCCAGCGGCCACATCCGCACCGGGCCAGCGATCGGCCGCCACACATTGTATTCGGCGAAGCGTTTTTTCAGCAGCGGCGCCGCCGCCTCGTCGCCCAGCAATTCGCGCACGCGCTGTGGCCCCGATTTTTCGGTGTAGTCGTTGTGGACATTCTGCACCGGCGCGCGCAAGCCCCGCGCCACCGGCTGGTCGGCATGGCGCAGGGTGTGGTCGAACACCACGACCCGCGACGCGCCGGTCTCGCGCTTCACCAGCGCGTCCATCTCGGGATAATAGACGCGGCGGACCTCGTCCTCATTGTAGAAATCGGCGACCCTGGTGTCGTGACGCGTCAGCGCGAAGCCGTGCCGGTCGAGCGACAGTGATCCCGCGATCGGTCGGGCATCGTGAACCCGCACCGGGAAATTCTGGTAATTGCCGATGCGCAGTGGCTGGCCGGTACCTTGCGGCGGGTTGCGCGTCACCGGCTTGATCGAGAGATCGGCGAGATAGTTCATGCTCGCGGCGACCCAGCCGCCCACTTGGTCGCGGCCGGTTTGCGGTTCGAGCAATGTGTCGTGCGACATGATGGTTCCCCTCGATGTATTGAGATGAATCTATGCAGACCGCGCGCGCTTGCCAAGGCCGCCCCCATGCAACGGCGCCGACGGCCCATGAGGGCGGTGCGCCCCTCGACTAGCATTGGACGGGGGCGGGCGAATCGCCTTATAACGCGGCCCCTCGCTTGATGGTGTGACGGCCCGATGCACGATCTCAAATGGCTGCGCGACAATCCCGACGCCTTCGACCGTGGCCTGTCGCGGCGAGGGTTGGCACCAATGTCGGCTTTTATTCTTGAGCAAGACAGCGCCTGGCGGGCAGCTCAAACGTTGGCTGAACAAGCCAGGGCCGCCGTAAACACAGAAGCCAAATTGATTGGAGCATCTAAGGCAAGAGGCGAAGACATTGGCGATCTCTTGCGCCGGGCGGCTCAAACCAAATTGACGCAAGCTGCGCTTGAGGCGGGAGTGACTGAACGACGGTCTAAGATCGACGGACAGCTCGCGACCTATCCCAATCTCCCCGCCGACGATGTGCCCGACGGCGCCGACGAGACGGCGAACCGATTGGAGCGCGTTGTCGGCACGCCGCCGGTGTTCGATTTCGCACCCAAGGATCATGTCGCGCTGGGCGAGGGGCTGGGCGGGATGGATTTCGCCCGCGCCGGCAAATTGTCGGGCGCGCGGTTCGTGGTGCTGTCGGGCGAACTGGCGCGGCTCCATCGGGCGCTCGGCCAGTTCATGCTCGATCTCCACACCAACGAGTCCGGCTATACCGAAATAAATCCGCCGCTGCTGGTGCGCGACGAGACCGCGTTCGGCACCGGCCAGCTGCCGAAATTCAGCGAGGATCTGTTCAAGACCACCACCGGCCTGTGGCTGATCCCGACCGCCGAGGTGCCGCTGACCAATCTCGTGGCTGGCGAGATTCTCGACGAGGCGCGCCTGCCGCTGCGCTTCACCGCGTGGACGCCGTGCTTCCGCTCCGAGGCGGGCGCCGCCGGCAAGGATACCCGCGGCATGATCCGCCAACATCAATTCGAGAAGGTGGAGCTGGTGTCGATCGTTCATCCCGATTTGGCGGCGAATGAACATGCGCGGATGACGGATTGCGCGGAAATGATACTCAAACGTTTAGGTCTTGCTTATCGCGTGATGCTGTTGTGTACCGGCGATATGGGCTTCTCGGCGCGCAAGACTTACGACATCGAAGTCTGGCTGCCGGGCCAGAATGCCTATCGCGAAATCTCGAGCTGTTCCGATTGCGGCGAGTTCCAGGCGCGGCGCATGAACGCCCGGTTTCGGCCGCAAGGCGCCAAGGGCGTGCGCCTTCTTGCGACACTGAATGGCTCGGCGCTGGCGATCGGCCGCACCCTCGTTGCGGTGCTGGAAAATTATCAGCGCGCCGACGGCAGCATCGCGGTGCCCGAGGCGCTGCGTCCCTACATGGGCGGACGCGTGGCGATCGGCGCGGGAGAGTGAGCGCATGCCGCTCGATTTTTCCAACAAGAAACTGAGCCTGCTGGCCGAATTGCGCCGCGCCGGCATCACCGACGAGCGGGTGCTGAAAGCGGTCGAGAGCGTGCCGCGCGAATTGTTTGTGCCGCCGACATTCCAGGATCGCGCCTACGAAAATGTCCCGCTGCCGATCGGCCGCGCCCAGACCATCAGCCAGCCCTACATCGTCGCGCTGATGACCGAGCAGTTGCAGCTCGAGGAGCGGCATCGGGTGCTGGAGATCGGCACCGGCTCCGGCTATCAGGCGGCGCTGCTGGCGCGGCTGTGCCGGCGCGTCTTCACGCTGGAGCGCCATCAGCCGCTGTTGCGCGAGGCCGACAAGCGGTTCGCCGCGCTGCGCCTCCACAACATCACCAGCCGCTTCGGCGATGGCACCAAGGGCTGGCCCGAGGCGGCGCCGTTCGATCGCATCATCGTCACGGCGGCGGCGCCGGAATTGCCGCTGCGCCTTGTCGAGCAATTGCGCGACGGCGGCATCATGATCGCGCCGGTCGGGCCGGAGCGGCGCGATCAGAGCCTGGTGCGGGTCCATCGCATGGGTGACGGCCATTATCTCGAGGAACTGGGCGGCGTGCGGTTCGTGCCCCTGGTCCGGGGCTTGCCCCGAGATGGGATTCTCGAAAATCGAGAATGACGAAGGCTTCTCAATCGTTTATACTGCGTCTATGAAGTCCCGTATCAGCCTAGTTCTGGGTCTCATGGTCCTGGTCGCCGGATGCGCGCAGCAGCCTGATCTCGCGCCGGTTACCCGTTGGGGCGGTGGCCAGTCCAGCGCCATTCGTGTTCGGGTCGTGCGCGGCGATACGCTGTTTGGCATCGCGCGCCGCTACAATCTGCCGGTGCGGCTGGTCATCGACGCTAACGGCCTGATTTCGCCTTATCGGCTAGAGGTCGGCACGATCCTGACCCTGCCGGGCGAGGATGCGCCGATGCCCCGCCAAGGGGTGGTGATGGCCTCCGCCGCCGCGCGGCCGCGCGTGTCGTCGCGGGCCTATGAAGCGCCGCCGGCGCCCCATCGGTCGGACCGCGCGCTCGCGTCGAGTGCCGCCGCGGAAGAGCGCCCGCGCATCGCGTCCAGCGAGGGCCCGCCCTCCGACCGGCCGACGCCACGGGTCGCGGAAGTAGTCCCGGTCCACCCGCAGCCCCCCGCCGCCGTGCGCCCGGCCGCGGCGACGTTCTCACCCCCGCCCGCCGCGGAAACCGGGCGATCCGGCGTCGCAAGCGCGCGCGGCTTCATCTGGCCGGTGCATGGCCGCATCGTCGAGAGTTACGGCATCGCCGCCAACGGCACCCATAATGACGGCATCAACATCGCCGCCCGTGCCGGCTCCCCCGTCTATGCCGCGCAGGCCGGCGAGGTGGTCTATGTCGGCAATGAGCTGCGCGGCTATGGCAATCTGGTGCTGATCAAGCACGAGGGCGGCTACATCACCGCCTATGCCCACAACTCGGCGCTGCTGGTGCATAAGGGCGAGCATGTCGCGCGCGGCCAGACCATCGCCCGGGTCGGCGCGACCGGCGAGGTCGGCCAGCCGCAACTACATTTTGAGGTGCGCGCCGGCCGCAACCCGGTCGATCCGACGCAATATCTGCCGCCGATCCAGCAAGCCACCGCCGTGGCGATGGACGATTAGCCGATTTTCTTGCCCAGCCGGCCGGCCAAATCCTGAATGTACTGCCACGCGACCCGGCCCGAGCGCGCGCCCCGGGTGATGGCCCATTCGCTGGCCTCGGCTTTCATCTGATCCGCCGGCAGATCGAGGCCATAGCGCGCGGCATAGCCGCGGACCATGGCATGATAGGTCTCGTTATCGCAGGCGTGAAAGCCCAGCCACAACCCGAACCGGTCGGACAGCGAGACCTTTTCCTCCACCGCCTCGCCGGGATTGATCGCGGTCGAGCGTTCGTTTTCGATCATGTCGCGCGACAGAAGATGGCGCCGGTTGGAGGTGGCATAGAGCACGACATTCTCCGGCCGGCCTTCGATGCCGCCTTCCAGCACCGCCTTCAGCGATTTGTAGCTGGTGTCCTGCGCATCGAACGACAGATCGTCACAGAACAGCACGCAGCGCCGCTCGGTATCGCGCAACAGCGTCAGCAGATGGGGTAGCGAGGGAATGTCCTCGCGGTGAATCTCCACCAGAATCAGCCGGCGCGGATATTGCGCATTGACGGTGGCGTGGGCGGCCTTGATCAGCGAACTCTTGCCCATGCCGCGCGCGCCCCACAGCAGCACGTTATTGGCGGGCAGGCCCTCGGCGAAGCGCCGGGTGTTGTCGAGGAGGATGTCGCGGACCCGGTCGATGCCTTGCAGCAGATGAAGATCGACGCGGCTGACGCGCGGCACCGGCTCCAGCCAGCCGCGATCGGCGTGCCAGACGAAGGCGTCGGCCTGGGTCAAATCGTTGGCGGGCGGCGCCGGCGGAGCCAGCCGCTCCAGCGCGTCGGCGACGCGCCGCAACAAGGCGGTATCGAGAGGGGACGAATCGGTCATGATGTGAAATCCACGGCAAGACGGCGGACGCTAAGCATAGGGCCTTGCCGCGTCAACCGGCGCGGACATATTACTGCGTCATCGGGGAGAGTCTCATGCAAGGCAAGGTGTGCGTCATCACCGGGGCGACTTCGGGCCTCGGGCTGGAGGCGGCGGAGCGGCTGGCGAAGCTTGGCGCGCGGCTGGTCCTCGTTGGGCGCGACCGCGCGCGGGGCGACGCGGCGGTGCGCCGCCTGCAACAGGCGGTGCCCGGCGTCGCGGTCCGCATCCACTATGCCGATCTGTCGCTGATGTCCGAAATGAAGCGCGTCGCCACCGAGATTCGCGACGCCGAGCCGCGCATCGACGTGCTGATCAACAATGCCGGGGCGATGTTCGCGTCGCGCCATGTCACCGAGGAAGGGCTGGAGCTGACCTTCGCGCTGAACCACATGGCCTATTTCATCATCACCAACATCCTCTTGGACCGGCTGCGCGCCGCCGCGCCGTCGCGCATCGTGTGCACCGCCTCGATCGCCCATCGCGGCCAGGACCTCGATTTCGCCGATCTCCAATCCTCCCGCAACTACGGTGCCATGAAAGTGTATGGACGCTCGAAACTGGCCAACATCCTCTTTACCCGCGAGCTGGCGCGACGTCTCACCGGCACCGGGGTGACGGCGAATTGTCTCCATCCCGGCTTCGTCGCGACCCGCTTCGGCAGCGGCAACGGGTTGCTGACGCGGATCGGCGTGCGGATCGCCATGCTGGGGGCGATCCGGGTGGAGAAGGGCGCCGAGACCATCGTCTATCTCGCCTCGTCGCCGGCGGTCGCCGGCGTCAGCGGCGGCTATTACCAGAAGAGCCAATTGACCCAGCCGAGCGCCCAGGCGCGGTCGGCCGAATCCGCGCTGCGTCTTTGGGCCGAGAGCGCGCGCCTTTCCGGCATGGCGGTGTAGGCATGGCGGCGCGCAATCCTTACGAGGTTCTCGGCGTCAAGCCTGACGCGGCGGAAGCCGAAATCCGCTCGACCTATCGCAAGCTCGCCAAGAAATTTCATCCCGATCTCAACCCCGGCAACAAGAAGGCGGAAGCCCAGTTCAAGGACATCAGCTCCGCCTATGAGGTCGTCGGGGACAAGCAAAAGCGCGCGCGCTTCGATAAGGGCGAGATCGACGCCAGCGGCGCCGAGCGGCCACAGAATCCCTACGGCGATTACCGGCACTATGCCGAAGGCGCCGGCGGCGACCGCTATCAGGGTTCCGGCTTTCGCGGCGCCGAAAACATGTCGCAAGAGGATTTGGAGGATTTATTCTCCTACTTCGGCACCCGAACGGGCCGCGGCGGCGGCAATGGCGGCCAGCGCGATTTCCGCGGGCGCGGCCAGGACCGGCAATATATCCTCCGGGTCGATTTTCTCGACGCCATCAACGGCGCCAAAAAACGGCTCGATCTACCGCAGGGCAAGAGTCTCGATGTCCGCATTCCGGCGGGGCTGCGCGATGGCCAGATATTGCGGCTGGAAGGACAGGGCGGCGATGGCATCGGCGGCGGCCCGCCGGGCGACGCGCTGATCGAAGTCAGGATCGAGGCTCATCCCATGTTTCGACGCGAGGGCGACGACATCCATCTCGAACTGCCGGTCACCATCGGCGAGGCGGTGCTGGGCGCGAAGGTCGCGGTGCCGACCGCCGACGGCAGCGTCACCATGTCGATCCCGGCGAACTCCAATTCCGGCCGCGTGCTGCGCCTCAAGGGCAAGGGCGCCCCCAAGCCCGGCCTCAAGGGCGAGCGCGGCGACCAGTATGTCACGCTGAAGGTGATGCTGCCGGCCGAGGCCGATCCCGAGCTGGTCGCGTTCCTGCGCGATTGGGCGCCGAAGCACCAGTATGATCCACGGGGCGGTGCCCGATGATCACCTTCGAATCCGTCATCGCGGTGATCGAGGGGATGCGCGAAACCGATTTGCGCGCCTGGATCGAGGAAGGCTGGGTGCGGCCCGAGAGCGAGCGTGGCGTCTTGATTTTCCAGGAAATCGATGTCGCGCGGGTGCGCCTGATCCACGATCTGCGGCGCGATCTCGCCATCGGCAATGACGCGGTGCCGGTGGTCCTGAACCTCCTCGATCAGCTCTATGCGATGCGGCGGCGCGTGCGCGCGATGAACGCCGCGATCGACGCGCAACCAACGGCGGTGCGGCGCACGCTGCGCGTCGCGTTGCGGGCCACGCCGAAGCCGGCCGTCAAGACGAAATCTCCGAAACGCCGCACCCCGCGCTGAACAAAAGAGAATCCGATGAACGCACCGATGATAATCATGTTGCTGGTTCATGTGATCTGCGCGGTGATCTGGGTCGGGGGCATGGTGTTCGCGCATTTCATGCTGCGGCCGGCGGCATTGGCGCTGGAGCCGCCAGTTCGGCTGCCGCTGTTCCGCCGCGTGTTCGCGCGCTTCTTTCCCGTCGTGTGGGTGACCGTGCTGCTGCTGCTGATTACCGGCTTCGGCATGATCTTTTACGGCTTCGGCGGCTTCGCCACCGCGCCCGAATATGTGAACATCATGATGGGACTCGGCATCGTGATGATGCTGGCCTTCGGGCATCTGTTCTTCGGCTCCTGGCGGCGCCTGCGTCAGGCGCTCGACCGGGGCGATTTCCTCGGCGGCGCGGTCGCGCTGAACCAGATCCGAATGATCGTGGTGTTCAACCTTTATCTCGGCCTGATCGTGGTGGCGGTCGCCGCCACCGGCCGCTATTGGGGCGTCTAACCCTCGTCGAGAGGACGATCGGCGCGCCGCGTCAATTCCGCCATCGCGCCAGCGCGCGCCCGAATTTTCCGGTCCGGCGTAGGCTGCGATACGCCTCGATATCGTAGAGGGTGACGAAATTGTCGGGAATCTCGCGGGGAAGCGCCGCCTCCTCCGCGATGGTGCCGGTGCCAATTTGCGCGAGGAACGCGCCGATCCGGTCGCGGATCGCTTGATCGAGGCGCGAATCGCGATAGGGCGCCGGCGCCGCGTCGGCGGATCGCTCAATCCCGGTCACCGCGCCCGCCAATTGTTCGGCGACGACCGACGCCGTATAGCGCGGCAGGGCATTGTCGTTCTGCCAGCGCACCACATAGTCGCGCAGCTCGGGATATTGCAGGACCGCGAGCGCCGCCGCGAACCATCGCGGCGACAAGGCGTCGCTCGACAAGGGATGGCCCGCCATCAGATCGGCGGTCGCCGTCGCCGTCCAGGCCAGCGCGGGAATGCCGGCGCGCATCGCCTCGAAGATCGGCAAGCCAAACCCCTCATGTTCGGAGAGGCAGAGAAACGCATCGGCGCTCAAATAGAGCTGATCGAGGCGCGCATCCTGCACCTCGTCGGTGAATTCCACGTCGACGTCGAGCGCGCGGGCGAGGGCGATCAACTCTTCGCGATAGAGCCGAACCCGCCAATCGAACCGGCCGGCGAAGGCGACGCGCAGCGGCATGCCCAGGAATTTCCGTGCATAGGCGGCGGTCAGGATGATGTGCCGGTGCCCCTTGTGCGGAACGATCCGGCCGACAAAGACGATCCGGCGCGGCAGCGCGCGCGACGCGGCGGACGCTGCCGCGGGCGCCGGCGCGCGCAACGGCGCATCGAGATAGCGCGACGCCGGAAAAACCACGTCGGCGCGTTGCCGCTCGATCCCGAGCACCGCGAGCTGTCGGGCGGTAAAGCCGCTGTTGCACCAGAAGCGGCATTCGGTCTCGCGCGCCAGCCGCAAGATCGCATGATAGCCGTTGACCGTGCCCTTGAAATGGCGGGTCGAGTATTTTGCCAGGAACCAGGGCGGCGTGTTGTTGTGCCAGCGCACCACCAGATTGGGATACCGTCCCGCGATCACCCGATCCTCAAACGCGGCCCAGCCGTCGCAAAAATGATAGACGATCATGGCGTCCGGATTGGCCGCGATGGCCTCGCGAAAGCGATGGATCGGTTCGGCCGGAATGCCGGGATGCAGCTTGGTGTCGAACCGCTCGCAGAACAGCCGCACCTCGGCCCGGTCGCCAAACTGGGCGGTCAGCGTCCGCCACTGATGGATCGCGTCGAAGCCGATCGAATCGCCGACATCGATCAGCCCCTGGACGCAGATGAATATCCGCCGTGCCGCCGCCGCGCTCATCGGGGGCGCGGCTCGCGACGCCTCATGGCAGGACCGGCCCTTCGGCGATGAAGGGGTTGGGGAAGCGCGCGCGGGCGACCAGCCGGTTGCGGATGGTCTGCCGCGACCAGCGCGTGCCGAACCGCCAAGTGCCGGTCGAGGCATGCCGCGCGTGAATGAGGGTGGCGAGCGGCCCGATGCGCGGATATTGCCATGGCGCCATCCAATGGATTTGCGGCAGCACCTTGACCGCGCCGCGCCGCTCGGCCGAGAGCTCGTAAATGAGGCGGGTCAGCAAGCGGGGACCCGTGACCTCCTCGACATCGTCGTCGGTGACCACCGTGGCGGTGGCGCCGCGCGCGATGCGGTCGAGCAATTCCGCCAGGAAGGGATGGCCGGGCGCCGCGGCGAAAATGCAATTGCCGATTTGCCAGGGCTGGCGATAACCGACTACCTGCTGGTAGGCTGGGCTGACATGCGATTCGACGCTGAGCACGCAGCTCGCGCCCGCCAGCAAGGGATCGCTGGGCCGATAAGGCTGCATGTCGAGATCGGCATAGACGCCGCCGTCGAGATACACAATCAGATAGCGGAAGAGATCGACCCGCAGGATCGGACGGGGCAGTGCCTCGAACACACCGAGGAATTGCGGCGCCCGGTCCACCACCACGCGCCTTATGTCGGAATCGTCGTAAAAGCGATGCTCCCAATGCGGGTGAAGATCGTGCCAGTCCCGACGCCAGCGGGCGAACTTGGCCGGCAGGCTGTCGTTTCGCCATGTCTGGTGGAGAATCGTTGGGATAGTTTGAGGCATCGGCGGGCAAATTATTGCCGGGACGGTGGATTTGCAATAAGGATGGCCGGGTCCGGCGGAGAACCGAATGCAGGTCAGTATCACCACCGACGTGGAGCATGATTGTGGCTCGCCGCCAAAAACCTATCGCGGCATTGTCGCGGGCACGCCGCTATTGTTGCGATTGTTTCGCGATCGCGGGATCGCCGCGACGTATTTTCACGCTTGGGAATTCGTCGATATGACGCAGGAACCGATCCCTTATGATTGCCGGTTCCGCACCGGCCAGCCGGCGCTCGACACGCTGGAGGATGCGATCGGCTTTCTGGGCGCGCGCGGTGGCACCTTCCACACCATGCGGGAGCTGGCTTGTTGAAGGCCCGCTGGCCTCGCTTGGGGATGGCGGCCAATGTCCTGCTGGTCGGCACCGCGAATCTCTTTCAGCACAAGGCGCGGGTGATCACGGCGGTCTCGGGAATCGCGGTCGCGCTGTTCCTGCTGGTGCTGCAATACGATTCGCTGCACGCGACCCGGGTGCTGGTGGTGGCGCTCTATAAATTCTTCGATTTCGACATTGCGCTGGTGCCGGATTCCTACCAAATCCTGATCTCGCCGGGCACCTTCGATCGCGTGCGCCTTAGCCAGGCCCAGACCGAGCCGGCGGTGCGCGAGGCCTTCGGCATCAGCGTCGCCCTGACTTCCTGGTCGCAGCTTCACAAGAACAACGGCAACGCGGTGCTGCTGATCGGGCTCGACGACGCGCCGAATTTCATCTCCGATCCCTCGATTCGCGCGGGCATGAGGCGGCTCGGCGACGGCCGCTCGATCCTGTTCGACGCGCGGTCGCAGGACGATCTGCGCCCGTTCGCTGTCGGCGGCATCGGCATGCTTGGCGGCAACGAGGTCGAAATCCGCGGCCAGTTCGGCCTGGGCCTGTTCTTTTACGCGCCCGGCAGCGCGATCGTCTCGAGCAGCCAGTTCGCCTGGCTGACCGGGCGCGATCGGCGGCAAATCACCGTCGGCCTCTTACGGGTGGCGCCGGGGGCCGACGTAACGCGCGTCAAGGCGGACCTGCGGGCGATGCTGCCGGACGACGTTCAGGTGCTGACGCGCGCCGAGCTGATTGCTCAGGAACAGGCCTATTTCATCGAAACCAAGCCGATTGGCATCATGATGGATATCGGCATGATCATCGCATGCATGGTCGCCATTACCATCATGATCCAGGTTTTATCGACGGAAATTGGCAACCGGATGAACGAATACGCGGTGCTGAAAGCGATGGGGTTCGGGCCGGTCTTCATTTATGCCATCGGCCTCACCCAGTCGGCGATCCTGGCGATCGCGGGCGCGATTCCGGCGCTGATCATCTCGGCGGCGGTGCTCGGCTTCATCCATCACAAGACCCAGCTCGGGACCGGCCTCAGCCTCGATCTCGCGGCGCTGGCCGTGGCGGTGGCGCTGGTGACGGGGCTCGTCGCCGCGTTCTCGGTGCTGTGGCGCATTCAGCGCGCCGACCCGGCGGAGCTCTATTAGATGCAGGCCGGAATGCGCCTCGGCGTGCGCCTCTTCCTCCACAACAAGCGGCGCTTCGTGATTGCGGTCGCCGCGGTCGCGGTCGCCGCCGTCATCATGTTCGTCGAGTTCGGCTTTCTCACGGGGGTCCTGCACGCCCAATCCAATATCGCCGATCTGATGCGGGCCGATCTGGTGGTGATGGATATCTCGCGGGTGCATCTCCACCGCTGGGATACGATGTCGCCGGTGCGGCTCGATCAGATCGCCGCGATGCCGGAGGTCGCGCGCGTCGTCCCGATCTATGAGCATGCGATGGGCTTGAAGAACCCGGTCGACAAGAAGGTTCGCCGCATCATGGTGTTCGCGATTCCGCCTGACGAGATTCCGCTGGCCATGGGCGATATCGAGACGCTGAAGAATTGGCTCAGGATTCCGCGCGGCTTCCTGTTCGACCGCCTGTCGCGGCCGATCTTCGGCCCGATGGCGCCGGGCAAGGCGGTGAAGCTCGACAAGACCGAACAGAACATGCTGGGCTATGTCCGGATCGGCCCCGATCTCGTGGTCGACGGCGCAGCGGTGATGAGTATCGGCGACTGGCTGACGCGGTCGCCCGATGCGCGGCCGATCATGGGCGCCATCCGGCTGAAACCAGGGGCCGACCCGGAAGCGGTGCGCCATGAAATTCTGACGCGGCTGCCCTATAACGACATCACGGTGATGACGCCGGCCGAGATGCGCGCGCGGGAAAACGCCTTCACGCTCCAGGTGGCGCCGATCGGCATTCTCTTCACGGTCGGCATGATCGCTGGCCTCGTGATCGGTACCGTGACTTGTTACCAATTGTTATTCAACGAAGTTCTCGATCGGCTCGGCCAGTTCGCGACCCTGAAGGCGATGGGTTTTTCCAATGCATTTCTCTGTATGATCGTCATCGGCCAGGCGCTCCTTCTGTCGATCGTCGGGTTCGCCGCCGGGCTCGCGCTGACCGTCGCGGCCGATCGCTATGTCGCCGCCAAGACGATGCTGCCGATCAGCGCGAATGGCACCGCTCTCGCGTTGATCTTTCCGCTGACCGTCGGTATGTGCGTGCTGGCGGGACTGGCGGCGATGCGACGGGTGGTTGCCGCCGACCCGGCGGCGCTCTATTGACCGCTCGGCCGAGCGAGCCGGCTTCGACGTCCGGTCGATTATCCCGCGCCGGCCCGCGAGCCGCCGCCAAGCTCTTCCATCGTAACGAGAATTGACTTGAATCCTGTGACACCTTCCTTAATGTCGGGCCGAAAATCGGGGGAAAATGCCGATGGTGTACGCGCCAATATGGTTTGCCGCTTTCTAGTGCCGCGGCCGGAGGCATATTCGTATGGTTTTTGACCCGACGTCACGGCACGCGCCGTTTCCGGTTGCGATCGTCGGCTTGGCGTGCCGGTTTCCCGGCGCGAATAATCCCAAGGAATATTGGTCGCTGCTGAAATCGGGCACCAGCGCGGTCGGCACCGTTCCGGCCGATCGTTGGGATAGCGACTATTATTACAATCCCGATCCGGCGCGTGCCGGCAAGATGTACACGCGCGCCGGCGGCTTCCTGCCGCATGTCGACCGGTTCGACGCCGAGTTCTTCGGCATTTCGCCGCGCGAGGCGGCGCAGATGGACCCGCAGCAGCGGCTGGCCCTCGAACTGGCGTGGGAGGCATTTGAGAGCGCCGGCATCGTGCCCGCCAGCATCGCCGGCAGCGAAGCCAGCGTGGTGATGGGCGTCTCGTCCAATGACTACGCGGCGCTGCAGCGAGAGGAAGGCGAGGGCGCGGATCCCTACACCATGTCGGGCAGCGCGTTCAGCCTTTTGGCCAATCGCATTTCATACATTCTGGACCTGCACGGGCCGAGCTTTTCGCTCGACACCGCATGCTCGTCGGCGCTCGTCGCGATTCACGAGGCATGCGAGACGCTGCGCCGCGACGACGCCCCGTTCGCCATCGCCGGCGGCATCAACCTGCTGCTGTCGCCCTGGGGCGGCATCGGCTTCTCGCGCGCCCGCATGCTGTCGCCGACCGGCGAATGCCACACCTTCGATGAGCGCGCGGACGGCTATGTCCGCTCCGAGGGTGGCGGAATCGTCATCCTCAAGCCGCTGGCGGCGGCGCTGGCCGCTGGCGATCCGATCAAGGCGGTGATCCTCGCCACCGGGGTCAATTCCGACGGCCGCACCAACGGCGTCTCGATGCCCAACGTCGCGGCGCAGGAGGCGCTGTTGCGCCGCGTCTATGCGCGCGCGGCAGTCGATCCGGGCGCTGTCGATTATGTCGAGGCGCACGGCACCGGCACCAATGTCGGCGATCCGGTCGAGTGCACGGCGCTCGGCACCGTGATGGGCGCCGCCCGGCCCGACGGCCGGCCCTGTCTGGTCGGATCGGGGAAGACCAATATCGGCCATCTCGAATCCGCGGCCGGGGTCGCCGGCCTCATCAAGGTGGTGCTGTCGCTCCAGCATCGCGAGATTCCGGCGACGCTGAATTTCGTCACCGCCAATCCGAATATTCCGTTCCGCGATCTGCGCCTTGCGGTGGTCGATCGGCATACGCCGCTGCCCGCCAGCGACGCGCCGCTGGTGATGGGCGTCAACTCGTTCGGGTTCGGCGGCACCAACGCCCACGTCGTGGTGCGGGAATATCGCGCGCCGGCGCCAACGCCGCCGACGAGCGACACGGGCGGCCCGCTGCTGATATCGGCGCGCGGTCCGGCGGCGTTGAAGGAGCTCGCCGCGCGCTATCGGGAGACGCTACGGCAGCCGGGCGCGGACCATGTCGCGATCCGCCGCGCCGCCGCGCGCACGCGCAGCCATTTCGCGCATCGGCTGGCGGTCGCGGGCAGCGGCGCCGACGAACTCGCGACGGGTCTCGGCGCGTTTCTCGCCGACGACGCGCACACCGCCGTGGTGGCAGGCGAGGCGCTGGCGACGCCGGCGCGGCTCGCCTTCGTATTTTCCGGCAACGGGTCGCAATGGGTCGGCATGGGGCGCGATCTGATCGCGCGCGAGCCGCTGATCGCCCGCTGGATCGCGACGATCGACGCGGTCCTGGCGCCCCTCGTCGGCTGGTCGGTGCTGGCCGTGCTGACGCGCGAGGACGCGGCGGAAGACAGCTATGATCGCACCGAAATCGCCCAGCCGGCGCTGTTCGTGCTTCAGGTCGCGATGGTGGAATGGCTGCGCGCCAACGGCATCGCCGCCGAGGCGTGCGTCGGTCACAGTGTCGGCGAGGTTGCCGCCGCCTATGCGGCGGGCAGTCTGACGCTCGATCAGGCATGCCGCGTCATCGCGCATCGCAGCGCGGTGCAGGGCAAGACGGCTGGGCTCGGCCGGATGATGGCGGTCGGGCTGCCGGCGGCGCAGGTGGCGCCGCTGATCGCGCCCTATGGCAATGACGTGACGATCGCCGCGTTCAACAGCCCAGGTTCGATCACGCTGGCGGGCGACGAGGATTCGTTGCGCCAGATCGGCGAACGGCTGAAACAGGACAATGTGTTCTACCGCCATCTCGCGCTCGACTATGCGTTCCACAGCCGGGTGATGGACGGCGTCAAGGGAGAGCTGCTGGAGCGCCTGTCCGGGCTGGTGCCAGGGCCGAGCCGCCTGCGCTTCGTCTCGACCGTGACCGGCGGCGCCCTGATCGGTGACGAGCTGGGCGCGCAATATTGGGGGGAGAATATCCGCGAGCCGGTGCGCTTTTCCGAAGCGATCGAGGGGTTGGCGAAGGGCGGCGTGCAGCTGTTCCTGGAAATCGGCCCGCACCCGGTTCTCTCCTTCTATGTCCGCGATTGCTTGCGCGAGGCCGGGGTGACCGGGCTGGCGCTGCCGACGCTGCGCCGCCACGAACCCGAGGCCGAGGCGCTGCGCGCGGCGGTCGGCGCGTGCTACACCGCCGGCGCGGCGATCGATTTCCGCGCGATGTTCCCCGGCGAAGGGCCGCGGGTCGAGGTGCCGGGCTATCCGTGGCAGCGCGAGCGGTACGAATTCCCGCGGCGTGCCCGGCCCTGGTCCACCGCCTATGGCGCGAGCCAGCATCCGCTGCTCGGCTATCGCATGCCGACCAGCGCGCCGACCTGGGAGAATGTCGTCGAGCCGTGGCTGCTGACCTATCTGCGCGACCACGTCGTCCAAGGCAGTACCGTTTTCCCGGCCGCGGGCTATGTCGAGATGGCGCTTGCCGCCGCGACCCTGCGCCATGGCGACGGGCCGTCGATCATCGAAGGGCTGGAGATTCAAAAGCCCATCGTCATCGCCGAGGGCGACCCGCCACGGCTGGAGCTGGCGCTGTCGGGCGACGATAACGGCTTCCGCATCGTCGCCGGCGTGGTCAGCGATACCAAGCCGGCGCTGGTCGTCACCGGCCGGGCCGGGCCGCTGGCGGCGAAGCGCCAGGCGGACGATCCCACGCATGTCGATGCCATTCGCGCCGGCCTGCCGTGCCATATCAGCGGCGGCGAGCATTATCGCCGTTGCGCCGAGCATGGGTTGAGCTATGGCGCCGCGTTCCAGGGCCTCGCCGAGATCTGGTACTCGGGTGACGAGGCGCTCGGCCGGATTGTCGTGCCGGCGTCGATCGCGGCGGATACCGCGCGCTACAATCTGCATCCGGCGATGCTCGATGCCGGCATTCAGGCGATTTTTGCCACCTTCGCCTGGTCGGAGAATGGCGAGCAGCGCGCCGCCTATCTGCCCGTCGGCATCGAACGTTTGCGGCTGTACCAGAAGGGCGCGCGCATTGCCTGGTGCCATGCGCGCCTGCGCGAGCACAAAAGGCGCTCGGCCGTCGCCGATTTCGTGCTGTTCGACGAGGCGGGCAGTGTCATCGGCGAGATTGATGGACTGATGCTGCGTCGGCTGGACGCGGCGCTGCCGGCTTCGGTGCCGACCTATCATTGGCAATACGATGTCGACACCAGCGCGCCGCTCGCTGCCGCGCCGGCGATCGCCACCGCGCCGTTGGCGGATGCGGCATGGGGTATGTCGGCGCCGGCGGACGACAGTCTCGCGCGGCTGCTGGAGCGGATCGCCGCCGCCTATGCCGCGCGCGCCATCGTGCCGATGGGCAACGGCATCGCGACCATCGTGCTCGACGATCTCGTCGGCAAGGGCACGGTGTCCCGGCGCAATCTGCCATATCTGCGCGCCATGCTGGGCATGCTGGAGCGGCGCGGCGTGCTCGACCGCATTCCGGTGGGCTGGCGCCGCGGCTCGGTCGCGCTGCCGCCGCCCGATGGATTGTGGCGCGACGCGCTGGCGGCGCATCCCGACGCCATCGCCAGCCTTGAGCTGGCGGCGCGCTGCGGTGAGCGTATGCCGCAATTCCTGGCCTCGTCGGGCGAGAGCGACGCGTTTTCGCCGCTGACGCGCGATGCCGATCTGGTCGAACAATTGGTCGAATCCGATCCCTTGTTCCACCGCCGCAACGCGCGCGCGGCGGCGCTGGTGACGCGGCTTCTCGATCAGATGCCGGCATCCGATCCGTTGCGCATTCTGGAAATCGGCGACGGCCCCGGCGGGCTGGCGGCGACGCTGTTGCCGCTGTTGCCGGCGGATCGCGGGACCTATGAACTGGGCCTACTGAGCGAGGATGCGGTAACGCGCGCGGCGGCGCAATTCGCCGACCGGCCGGGCTTCCGCGCGCGGCTGTTCGATCCCGATGCACCTATAGCGGTGGGCGAGACCGGTACGTTCGATCTGGTGCTGATCGGCAATGCGCTGTTCGGTGCGCCAGAATTGCGGCGGGCGTTGGCGCGAATCGTGGCGCTGGCGCGGCCCAATGGCCTGGTGGCGATGGTCGGCGGCGCGCCGGCGGAGATCGCGACCTTCCTCTTCGGCATGTCGCCGCACTGGTGGGATTTCACCGATATCGATCTGCGCGCCGACTCGCCGCTGGTCACGGCCGCGACCTGGCGGAGCTTGTTCAAGGAATCCGGGCTCGCCGACATCGAGCAGCGCGGCGGCGATCGGGATGATTGTCGGGATGACTGGGCGCTGCTGGCGCGCAAGCCGGCGGCGACGCGCTTCATCGGCATCGGCGATGGGGAGTCGGCAACCTGGCTGGTCGCCGCGCCGCATGACCGGGCGCTGTCGCATGACGTGTCGCTGGCGGGCGCGCTGGGCGAGGCGCTCGACGCGCAGGGTCATCGAATCGTCACGCTCGAATTCGGCGCCGAGTTCCGGTGGCTCGGTCCCGATCGCTTCGCGACGCCGCTCGGGGACCGGCGGGCCTATAAATCGCTGCTCGATGCCGTCGTCGGCGCGGATACCGTGGCGCCGATCAATATCGCATGGCTGGCAAAGGGCGGCACGGTCGAGCCGTCCGCCGCGAACCCCGACCCCGCCGGCGCGTTCGGGATCGTCGCACTGCTTCAGGCGGCGGAGGAATTGGGCCTCCTGTCGCGGCTCACGCTGTGGCTGGTGACGGCCGGCGCCATGCCGGGGGTGGGGCGAGCGGCACCGGTCGATCCGGCGCAGGCGATGATCTGGGGCGTCGGCCGCACCATGATGAACGAGCGGTCGGATCTCACCTGCCGCCTCGTCGATCTCGACCCGGCCTATGATGCCGATCGGGCGGCGTCGCGGCTGCTCGATGAATTTTCGCGCGGCGCCGAGGATGCCGAGGACGAGATCGTCCTCGCCGGCGGCGGGCGCTATCTGCACCGTCTGCGACGCGGCTTGCCGCGAAGCATGGCGCGGGCCGAGCCGGGCTATGTCCTGGTCAATGCGCGGCGCGACGGGCGCGACGAGCTGAGCGTGCGGGCAATGGTGCTCGTGCCGCTCGCGCCGGACCGCATGCGTGTGCGGGTGCGCGCGGCCGGCCTCAATTTCCGCGACGTCCTGCAACGCGGCACGATCCTGCCGGAGGAGGCGTTCGAGGGCGGCTTCGCCGGTGCGACGCTCGGCATGGAATTCGCCGGCGAGATCGTCGAGATCGGCGCCGCCATCACCAAGTTCCGCGTCGGCGATCGGGTGTTCGGCCTCGCGCCGGCGGCGTTGAGCTCGCACGTCGTCACCGATGATTTCTCGGTCTTCCCCATCCCGGAAGGCTGGAGCTTCGATGCCGCCGCCGCGACGCCGGTCGCGATCATCACGGCGATCTTCTCGCTGGAATATCTGGCGCGCATCCAGCCGGGCGAGCGCGTCCTGATTCACGGCGCGGCGGGGGGCGTCGGTCTTGCCGCGCTGCAAATCGCCCAAGCCGCCGGGGCGGCGATTTTTGCCACCGCCGGCACGCCGGAAAAGCGCGACTTTCTGCGCCGGCTCGGCGTTGTGCATGTATTCGATTCGCGCGCCCTCGATTTCGATCAGGAAATTCGCCGCGTCACCAATGGCGAGGGCGTCGATATCGTGCTCAATTCCATCGCCGGCGAGGCGATCGCGCGGGGCGTCGGCATCCTGCGCGCCTATGGCCGCTTCATCGAGCTGGGCAAGCGCGATTTCTATGCCAACAGCAAGCTCGGCCTTGAACCCTTCCGCCGCAACATTCAGTTCTTCGGCGTCGATATCAACACGCTGATCGTGGAGCGGCGCGCGGTCTCGGCCCAGCTCTTCGCGCGCATGCTGGCGCTGATGGGCGGCGGCGGTTTCACGCCGCCTGTCCGCCGCGTGTTTCCGCTGGCGCGCGCGAGCGAGGCTTTCCGCTACATGCAGCAGTCGCGGCAGATCGGCAAGATCGTGCTGGCGATGCCGGATGAGGCGCCGCTGGTCGAGCCGCGGGCCGCGACGCGCCTCGCACTGAACCCCGACGCCACCTATCTCGTGACCGGCGGGCGCGGCGGCTTTGGGCTGGCGACGGCGGCGTGGCTGGTCAGCCGGGGCGCCCGGCACCTGGCGCTGATCGGCCGGCGTGCCCGCGCCGACCGCGAAACCGTCGCGGTGTTGAGCCGGCTGCGCGGCGAGGGCGTCACCATCATCGAGGGCGCGTGTGACGTGACGGACGCCGATGCGCTCGGCCAATTCCTCGACACGGTCGATCGCGACATGCCGCCGCTGCGCGGCGTCATTCATTGCGCGGCGGTCATCGAGGACGCGCTGCTGGCGAAGCTGACACGCGAGCGGTTCGGTGACGTGGTGCGCCCGAAAGTGCTCGGCGCCATCAATCTGCACCGGCTGACGCGGGCGCGTCAGCTCGATCTTTTCGTCGTCTATTCGTCCGCCGTGACCCTGATCGGCAATCCGGGCCAAGCCAATTATGTCGCGGCCAATCTTTATCTCGAAGCGTTGGCGCGGCACCGGCGGGCGCTGGGGTTGCCGGCGCTGGCGATGCAATGGGGCGCGATTGCGAAGGTCGGCCATCTGTCGCAGCGTGCCGATGTCGCGAAGAACATGGAGGAACGGCTGGGCGTCACGCCGATCGATCCGGCCCGCGCGCTCGACGGCATGGAGCAGGCGCTGCTCGCGAGCGTCACCGAGGCGGCGGTGGCGGAACTCGATTGGACCAAGCTGTCGCGCCTGCCGCGCATCGCCTTGGCGCCGAAATACGCCGAGTTGGGCCAGCGGCTCGGCGGCGATGATTTTCCCGATGGTGTGCTGAGCCTGTCGCAGCTTGTCGAGCGGGTCGCGACGCTGACGCCGGAGGCGGCGGCACAGCTTGTCGCGCCCGCGATCCTGAAGCAGATTTCAGAGGTGATGCGCATTCCGGCGGCCAAGCTCGATGCCGACCGGTCGCTGATCGAAGTCGGCATGGATTCGATGATGATGGTCGAGATGCAGATGATGATGGAGCGCCAATTCGGCCTGCGGCTGCCGGTGCTCGACCTGATGGATCGCGCCACGGTCAGCGGCATCGCGCGCCGGCTGGTCGATGAGCTGCGGCGCAAATCGACGACCAACGGCCACGATCACGCGGAACTGCTCGAGATCGATGTTGACAGCGTGCCCGAGGATCGGCTCGACGAAATCCTGGGCGAGCTCCTCAAGGAGGAACTCGATATCGGTGCCGACCGAAGGGTTCTCTAGGCGTGGAATCGCGACCGCCCAGCGCGCTGCAAACCGAAGAGAAACGCGAACTGGCTCGGCGCCTCCTGCGTGAGCGGGAGGCCCGGCGGCTCAATGGCGCCAGTCCGCCGGCGCCCGGTGCCGCGCCTAGCGACTATGCCGATCTGCCCTCTGCCTATTACGATTTCGACTATCACCCGCTGATGCTCGGCCTATGGGCGCGCTCGCAGGGCACCGAGCATACTTATTACCGCGTGCATGAGGGGCTGGCCGCCCAGACCACCATCATCGACGGCCGCGAATATCTCAATTTCACCAATTACAATTATCTCGGCCTCGCCGGCGATCCGCGGGTCGCGGCGGCGGTATCCGAGGCGGTGGCGCGCTATGGCACCTCGGTTTCGGCGAGCCGCATGGTCGGCGGCGAGCGGCCGCTGCACCGCGCGCTGGAAACCGCGATCGCCGACATCCTCGATGCCGAGGATTGCCTGTCCTTCGTCAGCGGCTATGCCACCAACACGGTGACGCTGAGCTATCTCTTCGGCCCCAAGGATCTCATTCTCCACGACGCGCTGATCCATAGCAGCGTGATGGTCGGCGCCACCCAGTCGGGCGCGCGGCGCATCGCCTTTCGCCACAATGATTGGCAATCGGTCGATGATCTGCTGGCCCGCCATCGCCGCGACTATGAGCGCGTGGTGATCGTGGTCGAGGGCCTCTACAGCATGGATGGCGATTTTCCCGACCTGCCGCGCTTCATCGAAATCCGCAATCGCTACAAGACCTTTCTGATGGTCGACGAGGCCCATTCGATGGGGGTGATGGGCGCGCGCGGCTTCGGCATTCGCGAGCATTTCGGCCTCGCCGGCACCGACGTCGATATCTGGATGGGCACGCTCAGCAAGTCGTTCGCCAGTTGCGGCGGCTATATCGCGGGCCGCCGCTCGCTGGTGCTGTCGCTGCGCTATGGCGCGCCCGGCTTTATTTTCAGCGCCGGGCTGACCCCCGCGAATACGGCGGCGGCGCTGGCGGCGATCACCATCATGAAGGCCGAGCCGGAGCGGGTGCGGCGCCTCCAGGCGCGGGGGCGGTTCTTTGTCGAGCGCGCCCGCGCGCACGAGCTTTCGGTCGGCAATGCCAGCGGCTACGCCATCATTCCGCTGATGATCGGCGAGACGGCGAAATGCCTCGCCATGACCGCGGCCCTGTTCGAGCAGGGCATCAATGTTCAGCCGATCATGTATCCGGCGGTCGAGGAGGGGGCGGGACGCCTGCGGTTCTTCGTCAGCTCCGAGCACACCGAGGCGCAAATCGACGAGACGCTGGAGGTTGCCGCCGCGGCGTGGCGCCGGCTCGGCAACGGCTGATCGGCGCTACGCCGCGTCCAAATCCTTTTCATAGATGCGATAGGTCTTGGCGAGCGAGGCGAACAGCTTGGCGACGCCGATCGACGCCTTGTTATCCTCGAGGATCCAGGACAATTCCAGCATCTGTACCGGCGACGGCATCAGATATTTGACCAATTCGGCCACCATCGCACTCAAGATGGCGCCGCTCAGCGCCGAATTTCGATACTCCGACCGCACGCCGGCCAGGATGACGCGCACCGATTTCGGCGGCGCGAATTTCAGGCGCCACAGCAGCTTCGCCCAGCCGAAGGGTAAGAGGCTGCCATGGAGGTCGGCCAGAATCTCGTTGATGTTCGGAATCGCCGCCAGGACGCCGACGGTCTTGCCGTCGATCGCGGCGAAGATCACCTGCTCCTTCCGGATGATCGGCTTGATGGAGGCGATCAGTGCCTGGGCCTCGGCGTCGGTCACCGGCAGGAACCCCCAATTCTCGGTCCATGCCTCGTTATAGATGTCGAGCAGCAGATGCATTTCCTCGTTGAAACGCTTCAGATCGATGTTCCGCGACGTGATCGTGCTGCCGGCGCTCATCCGGGCGATCACGCGATTGAGCCGGTCGAGCATGCTGGGATTGAAATCCGCGCGGTCGAGACGATAGGCCATGACATCCCGCGCCTTGTCATAACCGGCCTCTTCGAGGCGCGGCCCGTAATAGGGCAGGGCATGCCCCATCAGCGCGCTGGGCGGCGTGTCGAAACCGGAAATCATCACGCCGATCTCGTCGTTGACGGTCAGGCTATAGGGTCCGACGCTGCGCTTCATGCCGCGCGCGCGCAGCCATCTCTCGCTGGTGGCAAGCAGCGCTTCCCACACCGCCGGATCATCGATCGCTTCGATGAAGCCGAAATTCCCGGTCGCGTCATGATAAGTGTCGAGATGGAGGCGATTGATCTGCGCCGAAATCCGGCCCACCGGCTCCGAGCCGCGCCACGCCAGCCAATAGGCCGCCTCGCCATGGGTGAAGAACGGGTTCTTCTTGCGGTCGAGAAGCTTGTGTACCTCGCCGTTGAGGGGCGCTACCCAATGGGGATCGCTGGCATAGAGGCGATGCGGCAGGGCGATGAACTGGCGCAGGTCGCCCGCGCTCTCGACGGGCGCAACTCTTATCGGTTCGGCGTTTGCCACGGGAAAGTCCCCTCGTTCGGTTCGTTTATTCGTCGCCGGTTATACTGACACGGATGCGATTCAAGAACAGGTCCACTGGCGCGGCCGGCATCAATCCGACCGCGCGCTGCAACCAATAGAGTGTCCGCGGAAAGGCGATGCGCGCCTGACCCCGCGCCAGGCCGCGGCTGATGATCGCCGCCGCGCGGTCGGCGGTCATCATCATCGGCTTCGGGCCGCTGACCCGCGCCGCCATCGCGGTGTCGACGAAGCCCGGCAGGATCAGCGACACCGCGACGCCGTCGGCGCGGAGCAGCGCGCGCAGCGCCTCGGTATAGGTGATCAGCGCCGCCTTGCTGGCGCAATAGCCGGGCGAATAGGGCAGGCCGCGCAGGCCGGCGATCGAGCTCACGATCGCGATCTGGCCGCGCCGGCGCCGGCGCATCGGCGCCATCGCGGCATGGACGGCAGTACAGGCGCCCATGAAATTGATGTCCATGATTTCGCGAAGTTGGGCGAGATCCTCTTCGACGCCGGACGGACGGTGGCCGCCGGTGATCCCGGCATTGGCGATCACGAGATCGAGCGGGCGGGCCGCCTCGACCTCGGCGATCCAGGCGCCGACCGCCGGTTCGTCGCGCAGATCGAGCGCGCGTTGCATCACCGTGGCGCCGGCCGCCGTCGCGGCTTCGGCGGTCTTGCCAAGCCGGTCCTGGTTCCGGCCGGTCACGGCGAGCTGCACGCCGGGCCGCGCGTAAACCCGCGCCAGCGCCGCGCCGATGCCGCCGCTGGCGCCGGTAATCAGCACGGAAGTCGGATTGTTCATCGCCCTCGCTCGCGGCCCAAAAATGCGGCGCGATCATCCTCTGTCGGACGGCGGCGCGCAAGGCGGGGCCGGCAATTCGCGCGAATATACCGGGGTGCATCCGATTGCCGTTTGACATCGGCGCGCTGCTCGGGAACACATCCTCGCGCCATGTCTCTCGCGACCATCATTCGCCGGCTGTGGACCGATATTTTCCTGCCGGTCGGGCCCGCGATCTATGCCGTCATCATGTTCGCCATCGGCGATCTGCGGGTCGAGCATATCGTCATCGCCATCGTCGCGCCGGTGATGGCGTTCGCGACGCGCTGGTCGAAATCGTTGCTGGTGGCGGCGGGGCCGGGCCTACTGGTGGTCCTCGGCTATGACCTCATGCGCTATATCCGGCCGTTTTTCGTGGTGCCGTCGCGGGTCGTCGGGTGCGCGGTGCGCCAGATCGATTTGTCGCTGTTCGGGGTCGGGCCCAACATCACGCTGTCCGATTATTTCGCCGCCCACCACACGCTGGCGCTCGACCTCTATTTCGCGATTCCCTACAGCATCTTTTTCGTCGTCACGATCGTCTATTGCGTCTACCTCTTTTTCCGCGATCGGCGGCGGCTCGACCATTATCTATGGGCGTTCGCGTTGGTCCATGCCATGGCCTTCGTGGTGTGGGTGGCGCTGCCGGTGGCACCGCCGTGGTATATCCGCGCCCATGGCTGCACCATCCTGGCCGGCATTGCGCCCAGCGCCGCGGGACTGTTGCGCGTCGATCAGTATTTCGGCATCCACTATTTTCGCGATTTTTACGGCCGCGCGCCCGACGTGTTCGGCGCCATGCCGTCGCTGCATTGCGCCTTTCCGGCAATCGGCCTGTTCACCGCCTGGCGCGCCGCCACCTGGGTTACCTGGCCGCTGCATCTGCTTTATTTCTTCTCGATGTTCGTCGCGAGCATTTATCTCGGCCATCACTGGATCATCGACGGGCTGGTCGGATGGTTGATGGCGGCGGTCGCGGTCGCGATCGTCGGCGGGATCATGCGGTTGCGCGAAGCGCGGGTTGCCGCGCCGTGAAGGTGGCGCTGGCGACCGACTGGTTTCTGCCACGGCTGGGCGGGATCGAACTGCATCTCGCCGATCTGGCGCGGGCGCTGATCGCGCGCGGGGTCGAGGTTGGCATCCTTACGACGACACCGGGTCCCGATTTCTCCGACGGACTGGCGGTGCGCCGGCTGCAACCGCTGCGCCTGCCCATGGTCGATCTCGCGATTTCGCCCCGGCTGGTCGATTTGCTGAAACGCGAATTCGTTGCCGGCGGCTATGACGTCGTCCATGCGCATATCAGCGTGATCTCGCCAGTGGGCTTTGGCGCGGTGCTGGCGGCGCATGCGCTGAACCTGCCGACGGTAGTGACCTTCGCTGGGGTGCTGCTGCGCTCCGCCCAGTTCCTGCGCCTGGCCGATCGCATGCTCGGCTGGTCGCGCTGGCCGATCATCGTCACCGCGGTCAGCGGTATCATCGCGGAGCAATTGCGCGCGGTGGCGCCGAGCATAGAAGTCACGGTCCTGCCGAACGGGGTCGATGGCGCCTTCTGGCGCGCGGCGGCGTCCGCGCCGAAGCCGCCGGGCGACGGCATCCTCGCGGTCAGCGCGATGCGCCTCACGCGCAAGAAACGGCCAGCGGCGTTGCTGCATGCCTTCGCGCGGGCGCGCATGGCGCCCGCCCCGCGGGGGCGGCCGTTCCATCTCACCATCGCCGGCGCGGGACCGCTGCGGGGGCGGCTGGAGAAATTCGTCGCCGCCGAGGGCCTGCGCGATCACGTCACGTTTCTCGGCGCGGTGCCGCGCCAAACCCTGGCGGACCTCTATCGCCGTGCCGATTTCTTCGTGCTGCCGTCGATCCATGAATCGTTCGGCATCGCCGCGCTGGAGGCGCGCAGCGCCGGCCTGCCCGTGCTGGGCATGAAGCGCGCCGGCATCGGCGAGTTTCTGCGCGATGGCGAGACGGCGATGCTGGCCGCCGACGATGCTGAATTCGCGCGCTATCTCGAACGGCTCGCCAGCGACGTGGTGCTGCGGCTGCGGCTGGCGCGGGCCGACCCCGATCTCGCGCGCTTCGAGTGGCCGAATGTGGCGCAAGCCCATCTCGAATGCTTTGAGCAAGCGATTGCGCTAGCGCGAGGCTAACCCCACCCGCCGCGCCAGCAGCAGAAGCGGTGCCAGGCCCAGGCGCGGCACCAGCGTCGCGAAATGCTGTAGCACCGCGGCGGCGAGGGCGAGGGCCGGGGGCACGCCCAGCGAGCTGTAGATCAGCAGCACGGTCGCCTCATAGACGCCGAGATTGCCGGGGGTGCGGATCAGCGTCGAAAGGCCGAGCGCCGCCACCACCAGCACCGCGCCAACCGCGCCAAGATCGATGCCGCAGGCATATTGCACGGCGAGCGCCGCCGCGACCTCGCAACCCTTCTTGACCAGCGCATAGCCCAGCGCCAGCCATACCGGCCCGCCGCCCCGCCGCAACCCCGAGAGATGCTGGGTCACGCCGGCGACGCCGGCCAGCGCGCGCGCGATTAGTCCCGAGCGTCGCCGCGCGAACCAATGCAGCCGCTCGGTTCCATAGGCCAGCGCCACCAGCAGAATCAGCAAGGCCGCGACCAGCCCCAGCAGCGACCAGGCGCCGCCGCGCATCCAGCCGGGCATCGGCGCCAACGCCGCCGCCGCGCCGAGCGCCGCGAGCTTCGCGATGCCGGTCAGCATCTGGTCCAGCGCCACCACCGATACCGCGGCGCCCCGCGCGACGCCGCCGCGCAGGACCAAGAGGCCGATCGCCGCCGCTTGGCCGCCCAGCGCCGGCAGCAAATTCTGGGTCAGCGAGGTCAGCGCCACGATATCCAGCATCCTGCCCCAACCGGGCCGCTGCGTCGGCGGCGTCAGCCAGCGCCATTGCGACGCCCACAGCGGAAACATCGCCAGATTGGCGGCGAGGGCGGCGATCGCCCATCCCGGCCGCGCGCCAATCAGCGCCAGCCATGCCTGACGCCACGGCAGGCCCCGCGCGGCGACCGCGACGCCGATCACGACCAGCACGATCAGCCCGGACCACAGCCAGCGCCGCCGCGCCTCGGCACCGGCGAGGGCCGGCCACCCTGAGGAATCCGAAGGCGGCGGGGACATGATACCGGGGCGATCCAGTGGATGGGGACGGGCGGCGATGATACAAGAACGCCGCATGACCCGACACCTCGTCGCGTACCTCACCCGATTGGGCATCCGACCTAATCAACTGACTTGGCTCGGCCTGGGCCTGGTGGTGATTTTCTGCGCGCTCTACCTCTTCCATAAAAGCAGCCCGTGGCTCGGCGTCGGGCTGGCGATCGCCTTCAGTTTCGATGCGCTCGACGGCGCGCTGGCGCGGGCGCAAGGCAGCGTCAGCAAGTTCGGCGGCTATCTCGATGCCGTGGTCGATCGCTATCAGGAGACCGCCGCGTTTCTGGTCATCGGCTGGGTGACTGGCTGGTGGCCGGTGTGTTTTCTTGCCGTCACCGGCGCGCTGCTGACCAGCTACAACAAGGCGCGGGTCGCCATCGAAATGCCGATCGCCAATAAAGCGTGGCCGGATTTGTTGGAGCGGCCCCAGCGCGTGGGGCTGCTGGTTCTGGGCCTGGTCTTCGACGGCACGCTGCCGCTGCCGAGTTACCTCGGCGGCCAGTTCCTGTTCCTGATGCTATGCGTGCTGGCCATCGGCACACACCTCACCGCCGTTCAGCGGTTCCTGCGCGCCCGTCGGATGCTGGAAGGCGCCGCGCCCTAGAGAGTTTGATACACCCAAATTGAAACAAGTTTTCCCTTACCGGCGAACGCCGGTATCCATCGTGCCGTTGCACCATGGGTCCCTCCCCCGGCTTGACCCGGCTTGACCGGGGGATCACGCCGGGACGGTGATTTTTTTCTTGGTGACGTGGCGCCCCCGGCTTCGCCTTCGCCGGGGCACTAACTCTAAACTTTCTCCGCCACCGGGACCGCCGGTTGCGGCGGCGACAGCGGGTCGATCTCGCGCCAATCTTGCGTCGCCGGCATGCGGATCGCCAGCGCGCGGATGCGGCCGTAATCGACATCGCCGTCGAGCCCGAACGGCAGCTTGCCTTGGCCATGCCGCCGCAGCGCCTCGAGCAGCATGCGGCGCGCGCGCACAATCACGGCGTCGCTGGTGCCGAGAAATTCCGTGCTGCGATCGACGATCGGCCCCATCGATTCCTCGACGATGAAATCCTCATAGGTGAAATTGCCGAGCACGCCGCTCCAATGCCCGTTCTTCATGGCGTCGCGGCTCTGGTTCCACATATTGACGACGCCGCCCATATTCTCGCTGTAATTGTCGCTGTTCGGCGTGGTGCCGACCACCGCCCAATCGCGATACCAGTCGGGCACCGGGCCGAACGGGTTCATGTAGTAGTACCAGTGCGCGCTCCACTCATCGTCGATCGGCACCACCACCACGACGAGGCGCGGCTGGCCGTGATCGCCGGGAATGAAGGAGAAGTAGGGAAACACGACCTCGCGGATGCGGGCATAGACCGTGCCGTCGCCCAGCTCGCGCAGCGCCGCCTCGCGAAAGCCATAGGGCTTTTCGACGATATCGAAGCGCGGGCTGGTGTTGGTGCGCGCATAGGTGTTCAGCGCGCCATTGCTACGCCCGGTATTGGCGGTCGAGCTGGCATGCAGCATGCCGATATGGGCGGAGTCGAGCTGACCCTCGAACCCTTGCAGCCAGTTGCCGTGCACGATGGCACAGCGCACCAGCGCGTCGGCGGGCGGCTGATGAAATTCGAAATCGTAGAATTTGGGCGGGGTCGCGCGGCGGCCCAGATAGACCCACACGATGCCGCCGGCCTCGCGAGCGGGATATTGCTTCACCGGCACCCGGGCACAGAATGCCTCGCGGCGATCCTCGGGCTCGGTCGGCGTGTCGACACATTTTCCGTCGATGCCGAACTTCCAGCCGTGGAAGATGCAGCGCAGGCCGTTTTCCTCGTTGCGGCCCAGCGCCAGCGACACGCCGCGATGGGGGCAGGCCTCGACCAGGAAGCCGACGCGGCCATCGGTCGCGCGATAGGCCACGAAATTCTCGCCCAGCAGCCGCACCCGCTTCGGCGCGCCATCCGCCTCGATCGCATCGGAGCGCAGCGCCGGCGTCCAGAACTCGCGCAGCATCTCGCCCATCGGCGTGCCGGGTCCAACGCGCGTCAGCAGATTATTGTCATCTTTTGAAAGCATAACGGCTCCGTTCGTGCTTATTCCTTGTCGCGCGGATGGTAGAACGCGCGCCGCGACGGAAGCAAGCGCGCCGTCGGCCGGGAGACGTCGGGAATTATTCGGCGGTGGCCTTCTTGCGGCCGCGCTTGCCGGCGGGCGGGCGGCCGCCGCGGCCAAGGCCGATCCGCTTGGCGAACATTGAGCGCGCCTGCGCGTAATTCGGCGCTACCATCGGATAGTCCGGCGGCAAGCCCCATTTCTGGCGATAGGCGTCGGGCGTCAGACTATAGGTCGTGCGCAGATGGCGCTTCAGCATTTTCAGCTTCTTGCCGTCATCGAGACAGACAAGATAGTCGGGCGTAATCGATTTCCGCACCGGCACCGCCGGCGCCCGTGGCGCCTCCGGCGTCTCGATCGTTGTCTCGAGCGCGCGCAGCGAGCCATAGACCGCGTCGATCACGCCGCCGAGCTGGCTGGTGGCGACCAGATTCTTGCGCACATAAGCCGCGACGATCACCGTGGTCATCCGAAGCAGCTCGTCCTCGGTCGCATTATTGGGGGCTGGTTCGGCCATCGCGGCCTCCCGGGTATTTATGTGATTTTGCGGCCGGATGGTTACAGGATGCGTTCTATTGTGTCAATCTTAAGCATGAGCCGGCTGAATAATTTTACCGCTTATTGAATCCGATTTTGAGATTACTTGAACTGGACTAGGGCCGCCGTGGTGTTGTTGTCGGTTTGTCATTTTTGGATGACCCTCCCCACCCAGCACGCCGACCCTAACGGAAGTGTTAATTTTACCTCTCGCCGCTTTGGTCAAGCGCCCTGGAATGATAGTGGTCGCCGCCATTGGCAAGGGGGCGGTCATGCCGAGCAAAAGTCAGCTGCGAGCCATCGTGTCGCGCATTTTCCACGATCGACGCACGCGCAAGGTGCTGGAGCGCGTGCCGGGGCCGCGCAATCTTTACCATGGCTGGGAGCGCACGCATCCCTTCGACCGGCGCCACGGCATCGACACCAGCGGCATGATGCCGGTGACCCAGATGGGGCTCGACGCCGCGACCGCGCGCCACATGATGCCCTATGCCGGCTCGCAGCCCAGCATCGTGCGGCGCGCCATCGCCCTCTTGCCGAACCCGGAGGATTACTGCTTCGTCGATCTGGGCTGCGGCAAGGGGCGGCCGCTGCTGGTGGCGTCGGAATTCGCGTTCCGCCGCATCCTTGGCGTCGAGCTGTCCGCCGACCTGGTCGCGGTCGCGACCGCCAACGCCGCCAAGATGCGGCGCCGGTTTCCGGCGCGTCCGCCGATCGAGCTGATCGAGGGCAACGCCGCCCATTTTCGCCTGCCGGACGGTAAGGTGGTGCTGTTTTTCTATCATTCTTTCGACGCCGAATTGATGGTCGAACTGATCAACCGCGCGGTGAACAGCCTGGCGGGACCGGTCGAGCATCTCTTCGTGATCTATTACAATCCGGTTTGGGGCGGCCTGCTCGATGCCTCGCCGGCGTTGCGGCGCTGGTACGCGGGGACCTTGCCCTACGATCCGACCGAAATCGGCTTCGGACCAGACCGCGAAGATACCGTCGTGATATGGCAAAGTGTCCGCGGTGCCTATCCCAACAATCTCCCGCAAGACCATCGCCGTATCGTCAAGAACCCGTCGCGCCTCCAGGCCGAGCTGGTCTAGCCGCCGCCCCACTCACCCGATCAATTGTGGATAGCTGACAGGCCCACGCCAAATCTGGTAGGCTTAGCGCGCGCTTCATTTTCCGCAACCAATCGGATTACCCGCGATGTCCTCGTCCGTCATCACCGCCCCCGCCGATCTGGCCGATCGGTTCTTCACCGAAACGCTGGCCGAGCGCGATCCCGAGATCGCGGCGTCGATCGGCCGCGAATTGGGCCGCCAGCAGCATCAGATCGAGCTGATCGCGTCCGAGAATATCGTGTCGCGCGCCGTGCTGGAGGCGCAAGGCTCGGTGCTGACCAACAAATATGCCGAGGGCTATCCGGGCCGGCGCTATTACGGCGGCTGCGAGTTCGTCGATGAGGTCGAGACGCTGGCGATCGCGCGCGCGAAAAAGCTGTTCGATTGCGCCTTCGCCAATGTCCAGCCGCATTCTGGCGCCCAGGCCAATGCCGCGGTGTTCTTCGCGCTGCTGTCGCCTGGCGACCGGGTGCTGGGCATGGATTTGTCGGCGGGCGGCCATCTGACCCATGGCGCGCCCTTCAACCTCTCCGGCCGCTGGTTTACGGCGTTCCACTACGGTGTGTCGCGCGAGACCGGCCGGATCGACTATGACGAGGTCGAACGTATCGCGCTGGCGGAAAAGCCGAAGCTGATCATTTGCGGCGGCTCGGCCTATAGCCGCATCATCGATTTCGCCCGCTTTCGCAAGATCGCGGATGCGGTCGGCGCCTATCTTATGGTCGATATGGCGCATTTCGCCGGCTTGGTGGCGGGCGGCCATTATCCCAGCCCGCTGCCGCATGCCCATGTGGTCACGACCACCACGCACAAGACGCTGCGCGGCCCGCGCGGCGGACTAATCGTCTGCGCCGATGAGAATATCGGCAAGAAGATCAACTCGGCGGTCTTCCCGGGCCTGCAGGGCGGGCCGCTGATGCATGTCATCGCCGCCAAGGCGGTGGCGCTGGGCGAGGCGTTGCGGCCCGAATTCGCCGCCTATGGAAGGGCGGTGATCGATAACGCCCGAATGCTGGCCGACACGCTGATCGAGCGTGGCTGTGCCATCGTCTCCGGCGGCACCGACAGCCATGTCATGCTGGTCGATCTGCGGCCGAAGAAGCTGACCGGGCGGGTCGCCGAGGTCGCGCTGGAACGCGCCGGCATCACCTGCAACAAGAACGGCATCCCATTCGACCCGGAGAAGCCGACCATCACCTCGGGCGTGCGCCTCGGCAGCCCGGCGGCGACCACCCGCGGCTTCGGCCAGGCGGAGTTTCGCCAGACCGGCGAGATGATCGCGGAGGTGCTGGACGGTCTCGCGGCGCATGGCGCCGACGGAAACGAGATGATCGAGAGCGCGATCCGGCACAAGGTGGCGGGCCTGTGCGCGCGCTTTCCGGTCTATCCCCAAGGATAAGAGGCGAGGAGGAGGGGGCCGATGCGTTGTCCGTTCTGCGGTTTCGAGGATACCCAGGTCAAGGATTCGCGTCCGACCGACGATCGCGCGTCGATCCGGCGGCGGCGTCTCTGTCCCAATTGCGCGGCGCGCTTCACCACGTTCGAGCGGGTTCAGCTCCGTGAATTGACGGTGGTGAAAAAGGATGGCGAGCGCCAGCCCTTCGATCGCGACAAACTCGCCCGCTCGCTCTATATCGCGCTGCGCAAGCGCCCGGTCGAGGGCGAGCGGATCGAGCGCGTCATCAATTCCATCGTGCGCCAGCTCGAAAGCTCGGGCGAGAGCGATATCCCGAGCGAGCAGGTCGGCGCCTATGTGATGGAGGCGCTGGCGCAGCTCGACCAGGTCGCCTATGTCCGCTTCGCCTCGGTCTATCGCAATTTTCGCGAGGCCAAGGATTTCGGCGAGTTCGTCGGCCGCATCGCCGCCGATGGGGACGATTGAGCGCGCGGCGCTGACCTAACTTCGCTGTGGCCGGGCTTGGCCCGGCCACCCATGAATTTTTCGCGGGTGCTGCAGAACGCCTTCGTGGATGCGCGGGCCACGCGCGCGCAAGGCGATGATGGTTAAGAAGGCGACTTGATGCCGGACTCTGACACTCAACATATGAGCGCGGCGCTGGGGTTGGCGCGGCGTGGGTTGGGGCGCACCTGGCCCAATCCGGCGGTGGGCTGCGTCATCGTCAACGCGGGGCGTGTCGTCGGTCGCGGCTGGACCCAGCCCGGCGGCCGGCCCCATGCCGAGACCGAGGCACTGGCGCGCGCCGGCACGATGGCCCAGGGCGCGACGCTCTATGTAACGCTGGAGCCGTGCAGCCATCACGGCCGGACGCCGCCCTGCGCCGATGCGGTGATCGCGGCCGGCATCGCGCGCGTGGTGGCAGCCATGGAAGACACGGACCCAAGGGTCAAGGGCGCGGGTTTCGCGCGGCTGCGCGCTGGCGGCATCGCGGTTGAGATCGGGCTGGGCGCCGCCGAGGCCGCCGACCTCAATGCCGGCTTTTTTCTGCGGGTCGCCGGCGGCCGGCCGCTGGTGACGCTGAAGCTGGCGACCTCGCTCGACGGCCGGATCGCCATGGCGTCGGGCGAGAGCCGCTGGATCACCGGCGAGATCGCGCGGCGGCGCACGCATCTTCTCCGCGCGAGCCACGATGCGGTGATGATCGGCGCCGGCACCGCGCGCGCCGATGATCCCGAACTGACGTGCCGTCTGCCCGGCATGGCGGATCGGCATCCGGTGCGCATCGTGATCGATCCGGGATTGCGGGTGCCGCTGACCTCGAAATTGGTGGCCGCTGCGGCGCGGGTCCCGACCTGGATCGTGACCCGGCGCGGCGGCGACGCGGCGCGCCAACAGGGGTTCCGCGCGGCCGGGGCCGAGCTGATCGAGTTGCCCGGCAGTGACGAAGGCATCGACCTGGCGGCGGCCCTCGCGGCGCTGGGCGGTCGCGGGCTGACGCGCATCCTGGTCGAGGGCGGGGGCCGGCTCGCGGCAGGGCTGTTGCGGCGGGACCTGGTCGATC